>NZ_JBDYKM010000012.1:0-120122 GCF_040012495.1 Paraglaciecola sp. 25GB23A | reverse complement strand
TGTGTTTGGTAGGTAAAAACCGTATTGGCAAAACATTGTTTATAATACCCCAGACGATCCTTTCACTGTCCGCTTTTTGCACATGCTCGAAATTCGGTTTTGAGCATCAGACGCCATTCTCTGATTTTAATTTTAATTGATTGTTTCAGGTCCGATTAATATTTACTAAGCTCTGCCCCTCAGGGCCAGAGACAAAACCATCAGGACGATGGCGCGCAGCGTATTCTTTTTTTTATAAAGAAATAAAGCATGCGCTGACTGGGGACGAGCACTTAAGGCGCACAGTTTTTGCAGTATGCGGTAAATGGGATAGCATCCAAACGTTCAGTACTGATTGCACTATAGCATTTTTCACAGGTGCCGTAGACGTCCCGTTCTATTTTCAACAACGCATGGTTTATCTGTTCTAATTCTTTCTGTGCTTCATTTTTTAAATTCAAAAGTACATCATCATTTTGGTGTTCAACCACCTGTTCAGAGAATTTCGCGCTAGTTAGGCGACTATGCAAATCCTTATCAATTTTAACGATACGATTGTTCAACTCTTTTTGTAAAACAAGTAGTTGCTCTTTGTTATTATTCATACGGTCTCTCCAATGTGAACTGACTAAAACAACACTCATTCTAGGTGATTAGCTACACTTAGTATTGATTTGCGTCAAATTAGGTTCGCAGACCTGCGGGTCTGGTTCATTGAAATAATCCAAGATATCCGCTTAAGGTCGCAAGTCGAAGTTACCATCAAAAGAGCGAAACGACTATATTTGGCACATACCCGACCAAAACCGGTTTAACATAGATGTGGGAGTTTCAAACTTTAATATGCTCGTAAACCGCCTTGGTTAAAAGAAAAAAAATAAGCTCACTGTGACAGGCCTCTCCACATTATTGCTTAAATGAACTGTATCGCTGATCACCCTTTTGTTCGGTTAACTCATCATAGAATGTAATGATTCTTGACTGGTATAGCGTTTGGTGAAGAAGTCTAAAAAAGCCACGATATTGCTGGCCAACTGGCGTCGACTTGAATACACCCCATAAACGTTAAATGGCTCTATTGGCCACTCGGGTAAAATTGGCACTAAACGGCCAGCAGCCACTTCCTGTTTGCAACTGGTATTAGTTAACATGGCAATACCATAGTCATCTAAGGCAAGGCGCTTAACCATGTTGCTACTATTTACCCTCACTTTACGCTTAAAGGTTGCCATAATCTTACGATTCCCTTTGCCTAGTGCCCAAATTGGAGCGGACAAAGTTGTGCCTAATAAAATCCCTCTATGATTGACTAAATCTTGGGGAGTCGCTGGGCTGCTAAATTTTTTTATGTAGCCTGGGCTGGCGAGTAACATTGGTTGGCGTTCAAATAGTAAACGCGCGACTAAGTCTGAAGACTGCAAAGGACCAAACTTAATCGCAATATCATAACCCTCACCCACTAAGCCCACTTCACTATCAGTGAACTGGATGTCCAATTCTATATTGGGGTAAAGGCGCATAAAGCTTGAGCAGAGGTGGCCCATCACTTCTTGTGAAAATGACACCGGTATGGCAACCCTGAGCGAGCCCGAAATATCATTGTGGGTACTTTCAATTACTGCTTTGGCTGCGTCAATTTCATGACTGATTGAATCACAGTGCTGAAAAAATAAAGCGCCAACTTGGGTGAGGCTCACATTACGTGTATCTCGTTGTAATAAACGCACACCAAGTTGCTCTTCCAATTGGGCAATTTTACGACTAATGGTCGATTTAGGTTGGCCTATTTCTCGCGCAGCTTGAGAGAAACCATTAGCCCTCACTACCGCTGCAAATAGCATCATACCGTTCAAATCTGCCACTCAAACCTCACTGTCTCAAATATGGAACAAAGCGTCCTAGCTAGTTTAGTTGGTAATGTAGACATTAACAACGGTATATTTGCCGGCTAAAAACTTCAATGCCTTTATATGCAGAGGAACTATCAATGGCTACCAAAGAGCGGCCCGCTACTAAAACTCGAGTACTTTCAGCTGATCCACTTTTTTTACAAGCTGAACACCTAGCTAAAGACTTTTCATTATTCCCCGCCCATAGCAAGCAAACGCTAGCTGGAGAAGTCAAAGGCCTACTAAGCGAAGATGTTATTCAAGCAAACTTGAAAAATTTAGCCTCTTTAGATGTTGATGGTTATATCAATAAAGTGATCCTGCCTACCCAAGACAAAAATCGCCCCGGAGCCAAGCGTATTATTGCTGATTTAAAGGGTAGAATTATTGCTGAGGTACACATAGGACCTTTTTATCGTGCTGAAGTAGAACTGAAGTTTGGTGCTCGCACCCGTCGCATTGGTTTTATAGCCCAAGAACGCACCACCGCAAACGGTGCCTGGATGCCAGAACATCATCTAGCGGCATGTAAAGCAATCCGTCATTTTGCTGAATTGTCTATGCCAATCGTGTACTTAATTGACACCCCTGGCGCTGATGCAGGTGAAGTAGCTAATAGCCAAAACCAAGCCCATACAATCTCTAAAGCCATTGCTGAAAGTGCTAATGTTGATATGCCGACCGTCGGTATTGTCATAGGTGCTGGCTACTCAGGTGGTGCTATTCCCTTGGCCGCTGCCAATATACTGCTTTCTTTGAGGGATGGTATTTTTAACACTATTCAACCCCAAGGTTTGCAAAGTATTGCGCGCAAATATAACTTGTCGTGGCAGGAATGTGCAAAATCAGTGGGTGTATCGCCAGAAGAGCTTTATACCGCTGGTTGTATTGATGGCATTATTGATTTTACGCCCTCAGATAAAGATGAACGACAGCATAATTTACGTCGCGCTATCGTCAGTGCAATTGAAGCCGTTGAAAATGCAGCGTTAAATTTTGTTCGTGATTCAGCTGATATAAAAGAACATTATGACAGAAGCTTACAGCGGTTTTTGTCACCTTCGACAAACTTGTTGGCCTTAGAAAACAATACCCGCTTATCGGTCGCCAATAACCCCACTATGCACCACAATATTTTTGGCAGCGCTTATCGATACTTACGTTATTTGACCTTGCGCAGCCGTATTCAATCTATTTCACAAGAGCAATATGGCTTACTGTCAAAAGTTAGCGTACCCAAGGGCGATTTATTAAAACGCATAAAGCAAGAACAAGAGCGCGTTTTCCAAGCCTGGTTAACTAACCCAGACAAACTCGTTTATGACGAAGAGTTGAACAAGTTATGGGGCACGTTTATTGCCAAACGCAGTGTAATTTCTGCCGAGCGTAACGTCATAACCCGTCTTATTTTGGGCGAACCTAAGAAGAATTACAGAAAAGCCAGTAAAGCCCTACTATTTAACATTAGTTGGTCGCTTTACCATCGCTGGAAAAGCAATGCAGCCAACAATTTTGCCGGATTGATTACGCATTTAGAATCACTGCCCAAATCAGTAACCGAGGCACCGTGGCCAGAACTGAATCAGTTGACCGTGCTTGATATAGTGGTCAATGACGAATTGCGAGAAGAGTTTATTTGGCAATGCCACAACATACTGATTTTTAACGCTCTGTACGACAATGTAGTCGGCAGTTTGGCGTCTATTGCCAAAGAAGCCATGATGGCAAAAAGTTTGTCGCGGGCATCCGTTGATAAGCTCTTACATAAATCCATAGATAATGCCCTGTCAACCAATGACAAAATAAACGAAAAAACCAAGTTTTATAAATGGTTAAAATACTTTATGGCTCAGTCAAACCGAGCTCAGTTACTGACTCGCGTAGAACAATGGAAAAGTGTCGGCTTCCCACAATTAAATGATTCACTTTTTGTTATTTTGACCTATTTCTTTGAAAGCTTATTACCAGAGTATTTTGACAGTGAAGACGCTCACGAGAAATACACAGGTACCATTAACCCCGTGCGTATTGGTCGTCGCAAGGATTTTTGGAACCGCTTAACCATGGGTTACCAAGACTTACTCATCCAGAGAGTGCTGCGTGAAGAGAAAAAACACGGCAAGATGGGTTGGGAAAATGTCATTAAGCAATTTTTCACCAAGTTTAGCGAAATTGGTGCCGACAAGATGTCAGCTAATTTGCTTAACTTTCCTGGTTTCCGTTTATCTATCGAAGATGCCATTGAAAAGAAAATCCGCCCTTGTGGCTTAATTACCGGTTTAGCTGACTTCAATAATAATGGCAGCAAGATACGCGTAGGCGTAGCAGTATCAAATACTGCATTCCAAGCAGGTGCGTTTGATATGGCCAGTGCAGAAAAATTCTGTGCGCTATTAATCGAGTGCGCCAAACGCCGACTACCCGTTATTTGTTTTATTAGCTCTGGTGGTATGCAAACCAAAGAAGGCGCAGCAGCCTTGTTTTCCATGGCGGTGGTTAATGACCGCATGACACGTTTTATTCGTGATAACGAACTACCCATTCTGATGTTTGGTTTTGGTGACTGTACCGGCGGCGCACAAGCGAGTTTGGTTACCCACCCACTGGCACAAACTTACTATTTGTCTGGCACCAATATGCCTTTTGCCGGCCAAATGGTGGTACCCGCTTATTTACCTTCAACATCGACCTTGTCGAACTACCTGTCTAAAGTACCAGGAGCCATGGCAGGCTTAGTGTATAACCCCTTTAGTGACACCCTAGATATTCAACTGTCTGACATCGACCCAATCATGCCTATGCCTAACATGAAGATTGAAGATGTGATCAGCAAAGCCTTACCTACTCTTGTACCTGAAGTAGTTGAATTAGAAGAGGTTATTGTTCAAGACGATCCTCGAGCATTAATGAAACCCATTGAAAAAGTATTGGTGCATGCTCGCGGCTGTACCGCAGTGAAATTGATCCGTAAAGCCCATGATAACAACATTAATGTTGTTTTAGTGGCATCAGATCCTGATATGAATTCAGTACCTGCAGAGATGCTTAGAAGCACAGATAAATTAGTGTGTATTGGTGGTAATACCTCTGACGAAAGTTACTTAAACGCCTATTCGGTATTAAAAGTAGCTGAATACGAAAAAGTCGATGCCCTGCATCCTGGTATTGGATTTTTGTCAGAAAGCCCTCAATTTGCGGCATTGTGTGTCAACAATGGGGTTAACTTTGTTGGTCCAAGCGTTCACTCAATGACAACTATGGGTAATAAATCCAATGCAATCCACACCTCTCAGGCGCAAAATGTGCCTGTTGTACCAGGCAGCCATGGGATTTTAACTAACGCCGAACAAGCTGTGAATGTGGCCATAGAGATTGGTTACCCGGTACTACTAAAAGCAGTACAAGGCGGTGGTGGTAAGGGCATCCAAGTCGTTAAACGTGCGGAAGACATGATTGGTTTATTCCAAAAAACCGCCCAAGAAGCGGCTGCTGCTTTTGGTAATGGTGATTTATACTTAGAAAAATATGTCACTTCACTACGTCACATTGAAGTGCAATTGTTACGTGACAAGTTTGGTAATACCAAAGTATTGGGTATTCGTGACTGTTCCGTGCAGCGTAACAATCAAAAGGTCATTGAAGAATCAGGTTCAACCATGTTGCCCGAAGAGCTTAAACAACGGGTTATGGAGTATACCCGTGCCTTAGGTGAAGCTACCGATTACATGGGTGCAGGTACCGTAGAATTTATCTACAACCTCGATGCTAATGAAGTGTATTTCATGGAAATGAATACACGTTTACAAGTTGAGCATCCGGTTACTGAAGCAACATCAGGTATCGATATCGTGAGCGCGCAATTTGACATTGCCGCAGGCCGTTCCATTGAAAAACTCGAGCCGGTCGACCAAGGTTACGCCATGGAAGTGCGCGTCACTGCCGAAAAAGCCGCACTTGATAGCCATGGCATTCTGCAACTTATCCCTAATCCAGGTAAGATCATTGAATGCACAATGCCGCAACGGGATGATGTAGAAATAATATCCATTGCACAGGCCGGTAAAGAAATATCTCCTTACTACGACAGTTTAATTGCTCAGTTGATCATTCGAGGTAAAGACCGGGCTGACGTTGTAGCTAAAATGTATGCCTACCTTGATAGTGTTGTAATTAAAGGCATTGCCACCAACATTCCTTTATTGAAGCGTATCCTTAACGATGAAACCTTCAAAAACGGTGTATATGATACCAACTACTTACCGCGGTTGATGGCCGAATTAGACCCCGTTGCTTTGATAGCCGAAATGGAAGCAGCCGCAGAAGCAATGGAAGTCGACACTGAATCATTGCGAGTAGGTGAAAGTAACGAATTGAAAGTACTCGCGCAAGGGGCGGGAATTTTCTATACCACACCAGCTCAAGGTGAAGCAGAGTTTGTGAAAGAAGGCGACATCGTCACTGTTGAACAAACATTGGCCTTGATGGAAGCCATGAAAATGTTCTCGCAAGTCACTTTAGCGGGCTTTAATCGTCAAACAGGTGTGTTGTATCCTGAAGACCAAAAATACCGCATTGAGCGTATCCTTAACAGTAACGGCCAGCAGGTTTCACAGGGCGACTTACTGTTTGTGGTATCGCCCGTCGAAAACTAAGTAAAGCTTAAAAACAAACACCCACCCTTTTGTGGGTGTTTTTGTAACTGGGCTTTTTTAAATTGATTACTACCAAAGAGGCTTTATTATATCCTTATAGTTTTTCGTTTATCTGCAATTTTGGTTTATTTAAATGACAGCGTTAAAGCCACTTTTCAATAGCACAGCATCAGACACTCACAGTGATCCTTTGCAACAATCTCTAATCAATATTTGGTCAAAAATCGAGAAACAACAAAAGCGTAATCAAACCTTTTTAGACAAAAAAGAAAAGATATTTGCAGAGTTCAAAACAAAGGTATTACCTTTAGAGCATCAAAACACTAGACAAGCTTATGAATTTATTGAATTTTTAATAAGCTTCGTTGGCCGTAAGTCCTTTTCAGATTACCAGCACGAAGAGTTACTTGAATGGATTGCCAACGACCTAGAATACCTGCGCACACATCCTTTTGTAGGTGAGGTTAACCTTGATGCCTTACAAAATAAGTTTAATGAAGCCCTTTCAGAATTTAGCCAATCTGAGTCCGCTGACATCGACCCAGACGAAATTGAACGGGTACGCTACAGCCTTGAAACTATTTTCTGCGGAAAAATGCAACTTACCGACGATGAAATTGTTGCACTGATTAAAGACCCTAGTCTAATCGATATCTATATTGAACAAATGCAACAAAACGTGGATGAAGAGCAGCAATCAGAAGACAAAACCGACCAACATAAACCTTTCGAAGATCTATTTGGTCAGCAAACAGAAAACGAGGATGATCAGTATCATGCACCACAGGATGAGAGGCAAAGAGACTTAGATAAACTGTTTAAAGGTGGCCAGCTAAACAAAATATACAAACGCTTAGCCTCGCTGTTACACCCTGATAAAGAGCAAGACCCAGTAAAAAAAGCACAGAAACATGTCATCATGCAAACCCTATCAGCAGCCCGTAAAAATAAAGATGCTTTCACCCTGATTCAACTTTACCAGACTCATATTAATGACGGTGCATTTCTCTTCGATACCGATACACTGACGCCAATGCTCACCCTACTCAGGGCAAAATCACACCGTTTAGATGATGAACTACATGCTGAAAAGTCGAACAGCGATGTGTCTACTTTGGTATGGCGTAAATTTTTTGAACGCAGTAATAAGCAGACAGAACAAAACTTTAACGCCCATATTTCGGCCCTTAAACGCGAATATCGCGAACAGAAAAGCATCATGCAACAAAATCAAACCGTAGCAAAAATGAAAAAATTACTCCAAGAAAGAGTCGATGCAAACTGTGGCTGGGTTGACGATTCATCAATTGACCTATTCGACCTGTTCAGATAATAAATCTGCGAGTAGAGTAAACTTTAGTCCAATAGTTAACAGTATTACCTGTAAAAAATTGATACTTTGGTTTGTTATCATAAATGCAGTGCAAGTCTGCCTGCCATACGTTGATTAGATCAAGCATAGCGTTTAAGCTCCTAGGCATTCACAAAAGGCGATTTTGATGCGTTTAATCATTCATTCACTCATATTCTTGTTATGTATTAGCCTATCTATTTGCACTTTTGCAAAGGAAGGCATAGAGGCTAATTTACTGGCTGTAGCCAATAACAACCAGCTACTGCAATATTATGAAAATGGTGAAAACAAAGGTCCTTCGATTGAGATTTTACAAGCCATTCTAAAAGAAGCTCAACTTGATGCCAAAGTTGAGTTTATGCCATGGGTACGCGCTTTTTCAATCGCGAGCAACAAACCAAACACCTTGATTTTAAGCATGATAAAAACGCCTGAACGTGAATCGGATTTTCATTGGCTTATTAAAGTCAGTAATCTAGCCAGAGTATTTATCTCTTTAGAAAACAAGCCAGAAAATTATGTAGACAATCTGCAGCAAGCGAAGCAAAAGTTGACTGCTGTAGTTATAGGCTCTGCAGGTTACAGCGAACTTACCGAACAAGGTTTCTCAGAGAAAAAGAACTTGTATGTCGTCTCTGACGGGGAACTGATGGTTACTTTACTAGAAAATGGTCGAGTGGACTTAGTGTACGGTGACCCCGTGAATATTCAAAATATCCTAAATAAACGTGGTGAGACAAAGGTCGCTATCAGGTACAAAGAAATAGGGCCAGAAAACGAGCGTAGTAGCTATATAGCAATCAGCAAAGCAACAGATGTAGCGATAGTTAATCGCTTACAACAAGCTGCTCGCAAGTTTGAAAAAACAGCTGAATACACCCGACTCCTGATGCAGTGATTATTGATTAATTGCCAAGCTTAATTGTAATGTCGAAATGAGTGTTAATTGTTTAATCCTGCACCATAAAGGTATTTTTAACCTTGAGCGGCCCCTTAAAAACGATAGATAAAAGCCTTATCGGTTAACGTTAATGCTCTATGCCAATGGCATAAGCCATCTGCAGACTCAGCAGGAATTTAAAGAACATCAGGTAAGTTCGTTAAGATAACTGTCTTGTTAATTCTTGTAATTGTAAAAACAGATATAGTATAAACTGGGGTCAGGGTAGTTCGTATCACTTGATACACAGATCATAAATAACTGGAGTCAGGGTTTGCAAAAATTACAAGATAGTTGGTCAAAATTTGAGTCTTGGTTATTAGACCCTCCCCTGAAGGCACTATCAAAACCAGAGCTCATTTCTCGTCGTATTCTGCGCATTATGTATGCGGTTGTGCGCGATTTGGCCAATGGCCAAATATCCTTGCATGCAATGAGCCTAGTTTATACAACTATCCTGTCTATCGTTCCCTTACTGGCATTAAGTTTTTCTGTTTTAAAAGCATTTAATGTTCAAGATAAATTTACCCCAATGCTGGCCAGCTTTCTCGAACCTATGGGGGAAAAGGGCTTAGAGATTCAGCTAAACATACTGAGCTTTGTAGACAATGTGAAGGTTGGGGTGCTGGGCATAGTCGGCTTTGTACTGTTATTTTATACCGCAATTTCTCTTGTACAGAAAATTGAACGTGCTTTTAATACCATCTGGTTAGCGCCGCAACTTCGGTCAATTGGTAATCGTTTTAGCCAGTATTTAAGTGTTATTTTGGTTGGACCAGTATTAATTGTGGCGGCAATAAGCGTTACGGCTTCAACGATGAATTCGTCATTGATTCAAACACTGGCTGAAATTGAACCATTCGGTAGCTTGATCATAATGCTAACCAAGCTTATGCCCTTTCTAATGATTATTATCGCCTTTACCTTTTTCTACGCCATGATGCCTAATACCAAAGTAAAGTTTACCAGCGCACTTTGGGGTGGAATTGTAGGAGGCAGCGCTTGGCAGGCCAGTAGTCTAATTTTTACTGCTTTCGTGGTGAATTCCACCAACTATGACGCCATTTATTCTGGCTTTGCCGTGGGGATTTTATTACTGATTTGGTTGTACATGAACTGGCTGATCCTATTGATGGGTTCAAGCATTGCCTTTTATCATCAACATGGCAATAACATTACCAGAAACGCTAATTTCGAGGCCTCACCGGTGCTGTTGGAAAAAGTTGGGCTCGAGGTTATGGTGCGAGTGGCAGAGTGTTTTGAACAAGGCGCAGGACCCATTTCCCAAACAAGATTAGAGCAAAGAAAATTCCTTCCTCCGGCCTTAACTCGGCAAGTTATTAATAAACTCTTGGAAGCGGGCTTAGTTATCGTTGCTGGCGCCGATTCCGACTGCCTTGTACCCGGAAAATCCACAGACCAGATAACCGTAGCCGATATACTCAATGCTTTAAGACATGATCAATCTCATCTTTACAAGAAGCTCAATTTTGCCCCGTCTTTAGAGCGTTTGTCTGAAGATTATCAAAGTAATATCGATAATCAATTTGGCCAGATTTTGCTACGGGATCTGATTAATCAGCAACAAAAATGAGTCTTTTTTATGTTGTAAGCGAGTAGCACCTTACTTTTTAATGGTTGAAAAAAACGGAAACGATGAATGCATAGCTCTGAAAACAAAGCAAAACTGCCCTTAACTATTCGAATTCTAGTGGGTATAGCAGGCATCCCCTCAATAGTGCTGGCTTATATGCTTGTATTAACTTTTATGCGTGAAGGCATAGCGGGTATTAGTGCATTTGAAGTTGTCTATTCTTTGGTCGGAGCCGTTGCACTTTATATTGCCATAACGGGTAAACGGCTTTTTTAGCGCACTGGGTTCAAAATAATCCTAGGCGATATATGCATGGCCATTGTTTCTCTTAGATAATTTAGTACATTAGTATTCCACCAAATCTAACTTTGCAATGCTTTTTTAAAGTGCAATATGTTCAACAAAGACCATTCTCCGACCTTTCTTCGTGGGTATATTATTATACGGGGCATCATCGTCGATAAAATACTCTTCGTATTCCGCTACCACCAAACGACGACGTTGATTACTGTTTGTAGCTGCTCGTGGCAGGGTAATACTGCCCTTCCATAAACTGGTGGCTTCCATCACATATTCCAAGAGATTTTCTTGCAGCAAGGCTTGATAATCATTGCTTTCCTGCAATTGCAAAGCACGTTTGGTATCGCTGCGCAATTTAACTTTAGCACTGGCAGTGAGTACTGATGCCGTTACTGAAATGTTTAGTCTTTGGTTAATCTTGGCTGTACTATCTATTTGCCAACCGAAATCCTCGCCAAGTTTGTCGTCGAGTTTTTCAACCCACACTTCGATCACGGTATTAGCCGCAACATCAGCCGCTTTCACAATGCGTGTGCCATCGGGCGTAGTAATAGTGAATTGTGGCGCATGTAAGGCTTCTTGATGACCACTAGAGTCACTGTAACTTAGGCCAAAGACTTCGATGTTGCGCTGCAATGAGTGGCTGCTGTCTTTGGTAACCGTAAGCGAACGATCGTTAGCCAAAGTCATAAAATCGGCCAGTACAATATTGGATAAATGATTATCCATCACAGATACCGGTTGATAGCGGGCTAGCGCTAATCTTACAAAAGGGTAATAGGCTGGCTTTGGCGCAAAATCGATATCGCAAAACCACAATTTACGCTCAGCATCAAAAAACACATCGTGGGGAGCAATATTAACTAATTTCTTCAGCTGGCTGCTAGCGCTGCTACCTTGAGGATCTCTAATTTGGGGGTGACGCAGGTTTTTAATGACAAAATTTCCTTTGGGTTGGTCTGCTTCAGTAGCCGGTGCAAAATTGGGCAACCAAGCACCAGTAGGATCGTCTGAAAGTCGTGCATAAGGAAAATCAGTGGTTTTGGGGCTGGGGCCAGGCACAAAAGCACTTAACCAAATGGGATCGTTACCCCACTGCGTGACAAAATTCTTTAAAGGTTGGGAGCTAGGACTTTTATTCGGATCATCATTGACGGCGGCATCACTTGGTAAGACCACGGCGAGCATTTCACCATAGCCAGTGCTGTTCCAAGGGCCATCCAAATACACACGTAAACCCCAACCGCGGCGCAAACTTTGTTGCTTAGTTACCGTATGAGATCGCACCCACCTAAACGTAGGTACAGTATACAATACCTCGGGAGCTGGCGGAGGTGCTGAGCTTGGCACCCAATTAACCACGGGATCACTTTGCACTTTGATATTTTTGTCAGTCAGTTGCCGTTTATTGTTAACCATTTCAGTAAGAATTTCGGCAGGCATATATTCGCGAAAACGCGTGGTCGCCTCCAGCCAATATTCAATGCGTCGATAACGGGTGTCTTCAAATTCATGTACTTTGTCTACCAGTTCTTTTAAGCCTTGGCTGCCAGCGCGGATAAGATCTGGTTTAAGTATTTCGTGCTCTGGTTTACCTAAATATTTGTCTGCTTCACTGATCTTAATTGAAAACGCTCGATCGGTTTTTGTCAGGTTTTCTGGCGCATTTTTATGCAGCAAAGAAGGCTCATTCCAGCGTGACATCAGGTCTGCATGGTTGGTAGTTTTTAAACTCATCGGTGAACTAAACTGCGGTAATGCCCAAGTGCGTTTGGCCTCGCGATAAAGTTGCAAGCTCAGTTGTGGGGTTATCAGGGGCTTTTGCACAGCATGGACTAACTCAATTTCAATCCAAGGCGTAAACATCCAATGTTGACCATCGAAAACACGTTTTTTAACTTTGCGCTTTTCGAGGGTAGTTAACCAATGCCACAAACCTAACAAATCCAAAGACTCTGGAGTGGGTTTAACACTGAGGCGCAATGTCGCCCGATGACCTTTAGCCAAGGGCACATACAAGGTGCGTAAATCAGCGTCAAAGTAAGGTAATTTGCCTTTTTCCTCAAATAACTCAATTTTAAATGGCAGGGCGTGGGGCCAACTAATATTTTTAAGGTAAAGGGCTATGGGGATAATAAGTGCATCGCTGATGTCAGGGTGTTCGAATAAGCGCGCTGCTAGATTGACACAGAGAGGGTCAGGCAAATAAGGTAATTTACTACCCTCACTCAATTGTGCGTATGCGGTCTCACCCAGTGGACGCAAAGGATCAGGAATGGCAGCAGCAATTGAGGGGATTTTTACTTCCTCTAAGGGTTTATCCTGTTCAACTAACATTGCATAGTTAGAAGGCTCCATGCTGCCCAACTTGTCCAACATGCCATGTACCTCAGCATCTTTAACTGAACTGCCTGCGGGTAAGACATAACGTCGAGTGCGAAATTGCGTATCTACTTTGTTTAAATCTGGTGTTTGGTTAAAGGTACGAATTGCCAAGCGCTGCATTGACTCACCCTCTAGCGGCCCTTCCACTTGCCCAGCCTTAGGTAAAAATAATGCTAATACTGGCGCCTTGATTGGCTCAAAACGCAAATAGCGCTTAGCATTTTGTGCGGCGTTTTCGGCTGCATAATCTGCTGCCTTTGGTGCCAACGAATTGCAAGCGAGATCAACCGCACGAGCTCGCAACCAATATCGGCGACCAAAACGCAAACGGGGCAACGAGCCTGGTACAACTTTAAATGTGGATTTAAGTGGCAAGCCATCTGGCACAGTCGCTGGTTGTTCGTTCACTTGGTCTTTGATGTCAACAATTTTGCCCGGCATAGGGGCGCACAGACTCCAGCCTGTCCACGCGAGTAACATCTCGTGTAAGCTCACAATGTTAGGATTAGTAAGCCTATCGGCAGACTGGGTAGCGGCCATGCGCACCACCCCTTCTTCATCTGCGACGTTGATATTAATTTGCCCACCAAGCAAAAATTCGCTACTGCGACGACAAAGTGAATGCCATATTTTACTCTGATCGTCCCAAATGTCGAAACGAAAACCACGACACAGATCTTCAGAATAAGCATGGGGCAGTTTATTTAGTTTTTGCGAGAGGGGGGCATGTTGGGCGCTGATAAAATGGTTGTTAAGTGTCTGTGCATGTTTAAAACGTTGCTCAAGATCGTGTGCCCGGTCTTTTTGCACTAGTATTAAGCCTGCATTGCGCATAGCAGGTAGACCCATATTGCGCTCGCGACGCGAGGTGGGATCGAGCCGCACTTTGTCGAGTTTTTGCCGTGCTAAGGTGCGCGCGGTATTCATAACTTTAAGGCCAGTCCCGTCTACATCATGTTGTAAAAGCGCAAAATGCTCGGTATTAATTTCCAGCAAACCCTGTTTGATAAACACTTGATGCAGTTGCGCTTGTTGGCTAGACAAGATATAAAAATCCTTTGCTTGATAAACACAATGCACTTTGGGCGACACACTATTTTGACGAGTGACCGCTTTACGACTTTTAGAGACCGGTAGTTCAACCTCAACATGCAAAATACTATCTAGGCTTTGACTAAACTTATTAGCTTCAATCACAAAATCAATCACTAAGCCCATTCGTCGCAACAAACTTGGGTACTGGTTCATCGACGCCACTACCTCATGAAAATCGTATAAGGTCGCTAATTCCAGCTGTGTGGGTAGAGGATGACGTTTAGTGGCACGCCACTGGGTTTTACTTTTTTCTGGTTTATCACTTAAGCCCTGATAATCTTGCGTAGTCTGTGCACCAAGTGGTGTGTGAAACAGCTGAAAATAAGCCAGTTCAAGTTGATCTTGTTTCAGACCGCTTGATTTAAAGTCATCGCGAAATTCGCTAAATTGACGTGAAATATCTCGCCCTAATTTTTTGTTGTTGTCACTGCCAAAAGCACGGTCGAGACTGGCGACATCCTCAATCAATTTTGCCCATGTAGGTTCACTTAATAATGAAGCAATTTGCGGAAGTTGATCATCGGCCTTAATTGCTAGGCTGCGATATAACAGTGCCTGTCTTAAGGCCATTTTTACCGTTGAATAAGACAGGACTTTTTTAGCTGTCATATCCTTAAACGCAAAACCTTTTACTTTTGTATTGGCCGGCAACATCTGAGCCCAAATTTGACTGTCTGCTAGGCCAATACTGTTATCAACCCGATTAAGTCCTACCAATTGGTCACCTTTGATACTGACACTGTTACTTGCAAAATGTAGGGTGAATTTACACGCAGCTAAGGTTTGTGGCCAATCAACAAAATCAGGAAAGCTGCTCAATACTTGGGTGGCCGATTCTGCATCCAATCGAGGCGAGAGCAACACTGACACTTTTAACTCTTTATTTTGATTCAAACCATTGGGCATGGCAGTCCAGAGTAAACTTTGTGTGGCCATTAGGCAGCCTCCTCAATCGCAAATGCGGCGCAGTAATCCGTCCAATTATTGGCTTCTGGCATCAAATCCAGGAATGTAGGGTCTGACTCAGAACCAGCAAATTCTCTTCGACAATGTACTTCTACACTGCCACTGAACAACAGTACGTCCACTTCAATGATTAGGCTGGCTTCACCCCACACAATTGAGCCACCATTATCTTTTAAGTATGACAAACTGAGGTTGAAGGTTAACGATGCGGATATAAGGCCTAGAATTGACAATTCGCCGTGCAGTCGCACATAACCCGATAATTCAACCGACTCCTGTAACCAGTGAAAATAGACCCCACCTTTCACTTCGATGCCGCCACTGGCCACGCCAAGATCAATTTGAATTGCTGCACCAAATTCCAAAGCGGCCTCAATTTCATTAACCCCTTCGCTACCAATTCCTAACGCAAAAAAGCCACCACCGCCAAACAGAGATACAGTCAAACTGAAGGGATTTTCGCGTTCAGAAAAATTAAAACGCACTTGCATTGGTTCATTGTTAAAAGGCAGCGAGAATCCCGCTCCGATGGACAGATTAGTTAGAGCAAAAATACCCACTTGCACATTTGGAATGGCCAAAGAGTAACTGGCGCTAATACCGCTGGGAGACACCTCAATGTTGGGCGGGTCGCTAAATCCGTCCATTGGAATAATGTCACTTAATTGATTGATAAATTCTAGTGGGCCACCAAATTCCACTGGTGCTTCGTGTTCAGATAAGGGGTGAAGTTCCACCATCACATCGGGCTTAGAACCAGACTTTGCGGCAAATTGCAGGCGGTCAAACCAAATGGTAATGAAGCCAAAGAGGTTGATTTTAAAATGTTCAATACTCGCTAGTACATCGGTACTGGTCGCATTGGCTTGATTAATCGGCGCAGTTACCGTGGCCTGCATACTAAACAATGTGGCACTACCCTCTTTAGGGGTATGCACAAAAATACCAGCGGGATCAGACTTTTTAATCGTCATTTGCCAATCAAAATTGGCCTGCAATTTATCCGGCAGCTCCTTGCTTAGCATCTTGGGTGCGTCAACCAAGGCACATATTGGGTCGAGTAAATCAGCAATACTGATACCACCAAGGATCTTGGCATCTTTAAAAAACGCGAGAGGGTCAAAGGCCTGATTGGCTACTTTTTGCACGTCTGCCGCAGTACCAATAATGCGCGATAAACCGCCAATTTCCATCGATGGCGAGGCAATTGCGCCAAGGGCGTCGGTTTTCTTTTTACCTTCCGAAAATAACATACTAAAAGGCGTTAGCGCTTCCAGAAATAATTCACCGCTATTGGGGCCGTTATCTGCGGTTGGAAATCCATGCTCTTTGTAAATCTGTGGATACTTGACCGTTAGAGTAGCACTAGGATCATTTAAAATGCGCTGCACCGAGCGAATACCAATATCCGCTTTAACCATTTCTGGATAAACATGGGGTTCAATAATGGTCGCGGCAGCATTGCTGGCGGCACGAAACACCATTATGGTGGTTGGTAAGCGCGGATCGCCTTGTACTTCAGGCTTACTCGACAACGGCGCATAACAAATAGCGCTACCAGAAAAATCGGTATTTCGGCGATTTTCTGTCGTGTTGTTATAGGCACTGCGCACATGATCAGGTTTGAGTTGATTGGCTTCCAAGCCTACAAACAACAAGGGCATAGAAAAGCTACTCATCCGACCGGCCAAATCTACACCACGACAATCAAATTCAAAATCGCTATTGGCACTGAGCATTGGCCAAAAACAGGCACGTTTAGGTACTGGATTTTCGGGGTCGGTGAATAGTTTTTCTAATGGGTAAGGGCCTGGTACTGCTGCACTTTGTTCTGGGGCACGCAAGTTTGGCGTGGTTCGGGTTTTAATATGAATGGCAGTAAAGGGGAAGTTGCGCCCCTTAAATGTATGTCCATGACCGTTAAATTCGCGTACCGATTCACGCACCACAATAAAAAAACGCTGACGTAGTACTGCGACCCTTTTATTAAGGTCATTTTGATAACTTTCAAATTTACGTTCGGTCACCTTAATCAAAGAAGCCGAGTGGCCAAAGGGGTACAAATAGCCGCGGTAAACCACTCTGACATATTGATCACGCCCCAGTGAGGTCAAATAACGCCATTGCTCTAAGCCCACTGCCGCCGGTAACGTCCGGTAGTCCCAATTACCTTCGGCATCTAACAAACCGCCCATAGAGGATAAAATTAAACGTTCAGCAGAGCTCGGTGTGGGTTTATAATCTGGTGGATTGGCCTTGTCTGAGGCTTGTTTTTCGGTAAAACCCGCCATTAACTTTACTAACATTTCTCGGTCAATACCGTCCAAACTCATACGGAAGGGTAAAGGCGGATTATTGTTAGCGGCAGCGAGTATGTCTGGCAATTTATAGTCTGGCGACCAAATGGCGCGAATTGGGCTGGCCTTGTTTTTACCTAGGTTGATCTTCCGAGTTAAACGGGTATGCCACAATTCAGTATGCTGATGATGTACGCTCGGTTGAGTTAGGTGTCGCCAGCGAGAATTTTCTAGCGGGCTGATAATTAAGCGATACGGTAGTTCAATTGCGGTGTTCGCCCAGTGCGGGGCATGGGGCTGCATAATTGCAAACATGCCGGTGACGATTTCCACTAACAAAGCTGCAAGTTCTGGCTTGGCTTGCACAACAATCTCTGTGCTGTGCATTGCCAACAAGGCTTTTGCTAAATCACTGTTCTCCGCTTGTTTTAAAGCAGTAAAGCGACGTTGCAGGCTACTTAATTCAGTCTTGAACAAGTTTTGAATTTGAACTCGACTACGACTGGTCAAACCTCCCGTATAGTTTGTGCTTAATTGCTTAGCGATGCTAGTGGCCGCATTTTTCAGCGCAGTGGTTGCCGTTGGCGAAATCACTGAACTGAATGCTTGCTCAGTTAGGTTCAGTGTAGTTTGCCAACCTTCAGATTGTATAACGTCCATTACCGAAGAATCTTGTACCGTACCAAAGGTAAAATCATCGGGCACTGGCACGGCTAGTGGACTGAGACGCGGCGGCCAATTTTGACACGCTTCCAAAACAGCGTCATAGGTTAAGGGTAACGAGCTGACATTAGTGGGCATTAAAAACGCTAAACGACTGGGGCCCGCCATGCGTATTTTACTGGCTGGCAGGTTACCGTAAGTTTCTGCATTAGACGTAGCGTGATTTTTTTTTACTTCGGATGACTCGGGAAAATCAACATCTTCTTGTCCGGCCACCACTTCTGGCCCTGTGGCATCTAAAAATGCTTGCTCACCAAAATGTTGAGCTGGCAATTTGATGATTATACCGCTGGGTTTGTTACTCACAATACGCACTAGGCGTGGTGAGCCGCTAGGCGCTATTTTTAAATTGCTGCCAAGTAATTCAAACAACAGTAAATCGTCTGGCCGTCTAGCTTGCAGCTTAAATATAGATTGGGTATTACCAGCAAAACGACTGAGTAAATAGCGTATATCTACAATGCTTGCTGCCAGCGAATTATCACTGGCCGCAGATACTGCCGTTTTTTCGGTAGTACCGGCAACAACTTTATCGGTCTTGGTAGGTTGGTTAGCACTGTTTGTACTTGCCTTGCTTGACCGCGAAACCTTAACTTTTACAGGCTTTGTTGCAGGCACAACCGTCGCCGGTTTTGCTGCATCAGGTTTAGATAGGACAACTTTAATTTTGCTGGTTTTTGATATACGTGAACTGCTTGATCGCGTTACTACACCAGTTTTTTTATCTGGCATAATGAACTCCTGTCGGCCGACAGGTATGAGTGAAAGATGATGCAGTGTAGTTGAGGAATTTTAACTTCACAAGTGCAGCAAAAAAGCGACAATTGTGCACTACAGAACCGAGAGACTGGCGCAGTTTATATGTATATTAATTTAATGTTTTCATCACAGGCTAGCAGCCTGTTGCATAAAACTGGTTTATTTTTTCTCTTCCCAAAACAACTTACAGGATAACAAAGCAAGAGCATGCAGAAGTTGGGTCATTGATTTTCTAGCTTTTGCGAAAATCACTTGGTGTAACACCCGTATGTTTTTTAAACGCGCGATTAAAGTTAGATTTGGTACTAAAACCAAAGTCTTGATAAAGGTCAGTGATTGAGCGGGTTTCATCTTGGTCGAGTAATCTGGTTTTTATATGCTCAATGCGATAACGGCTAACAAAGTCTGAAAAGTTCTCGTTCAGACAAGTATTAATTACTTGAGATACATGGCGAACAGGCTCTCCAAGTTGCCGACTCAATAGCTTAATGTTGAACATGGGGTTCAAATAAGGTTGCACCAAATCCATATGTTCGAGTAGTCGCTTTTGCAAGACTTGCTGACGCTTTACGTCCAATGCTGATGCTTGATATTTAGTCGCCTGATCATCAACTAATGTTTCATCTTCATGGTTAATTCCAGCAAATATTTCTGGATGTAAAAGCCCCTTTAGCAAAAATGAATTGACCATGATCAGCAAGGTAAACAACACACTGGCTTCAGATAGAATAGCCAGCTTTTGATTAACGTAGTAAAAAGACAAGACTACTGTTGCGATATTGAATACCAATGCAATCGTCATTACCACTAGCAGATACATTACCCATCCTAATGCAATGCGATCAAATTCAGACTGAGTTGCTCTAATAACCTGTTGATAGCGAAGCATGCGTTGAAACGATAATGCCGTATAAATAGACAGACTGGACAGGATTGCCAATGCATTGGCCAAAGCATCAGGCTTATATACGGCTATCGACAGTGTGCAAGCTATACCTGGTGCTAAGTGCCACCAACAGCGCTGCGTCCATTGAAAATCTTGGTAAATTAAACTTAATAAATAAAGATAAAATACCGGGCCATAAAACAAGGCTAAGCCAAAAGAAAATGGCGGTAAGCTATCGGGCCAAAAAAACTGATTGCCGAGGTTAAACGACATTTGCACGGCCAAAACAATAAATAAGGTCAAAACGAGTTTATTCGGCATCCTATCCAGTTTTTTACTGGCAACGAGATACATGATGGCAAACAGACACTGAAAACTGATAAAGGCCTGCAATATAGGCAAAATTAATGACACTGTATTTACTTCCTTTTTATTGCCGATGCATTTTGGAATAAGCCTAATTATGCTAAACGCAACATACTAAAAGTACAAAGCTAAATATATTGATGGGCCGAAAGGTTAAAACATAAATAGTAGGCTTAATACACAAACTAAAGTTTCCAAGGTCCAAAATCGCGATATAGGACGTTCAAAATCGCGTATGAGGTCTCTTCGCGAGCTTTTTTTAATTATTGTGTGGCTCACTTCAACTTTAGAGATTGACTCCATGCAAGCTTACTATCGCTACAATTTACCCGCACATCTTCTGCTATTACTGGCAATACTATCAGCTAGTTTCGCTTGTTTAGCGAATAATCAAACTCAAACTGATTTAGTTAGGGTCGCTGACGATATTTCACAAATTATTGCGAGTAATCATTACAATCCGACCGAGCTTTTAGGGCCTCAATACTTGCAATTACAAGAAGATGTAAAACATGCTGCAAGGGCTGCTCAGTCACAAAATGAGTTTATTTCGAATTTTAACACTCTGTGGAAAGAAGGCCCTTTTTCCCATGTTAATTTAGCAGTGTCAGAACGTAATGCTGCAGCGACAGCTGACTTTTATGACTCCTTTAAGATTGGTGGAGGTGGTGCAAAACTAACTTGGCAAGCAGATATTGCAGTATTAACAGTCAATACGATGATGGGCTCAGATACCATAGAAGAAATAGCGATGGCATACCGTGATATTGCGAGTAAAGGGGCAAAGGCACTCATTATAGATTTACGCCAAAATGAGGGGGGCGCATTTGCGATAGTGCCTCTAGTTAGCCATCTGCTAACTCAAGCCCTTGATTCGGGCATGTTTGTCTCACGACAATGGAATAGCGCGCATCAAAAACCGCCCACTAAGCAGGATATATTGGCGTTGAAACCCTGGTCGGGTTGGTCAATCAAATCTTTTTGGCGAGATGTGCAAGCCGTACCTCTTACTCGTATTCAATTTGTACCAATGGCGCCTCACTTTGGTGGGCCAGTTTATTTATTAACTAGTCAAAAATCGGCCAGTGCCACCGAATTTGCTATTGATGCCTTAGCAAACCTGCCGCAGGTAACGATCATTGGCGAACGCAGTGCAGGTAAAATGTTGTCACAAAAGATGTTTGATGTGACAGGTAGTTTGCTACTTTCGTTACCAATAGCCGATTACTACTCAACTCGTGTCGGACGAATAGAAGGCAAAGGCATCGCGCCTGATATTGCGGTGCCAGCTAATGCAGCAATGGAAATGGCAATGGCGATAGCGAATGGTGCCGATCCCACAACAGTAAATATTGAAGAAAACATCGATAAAATTACTGACAATACGCCATTATATCTGTTTGGCAGTATGAATAATTGGGGGAAAAACTGGAGCGATACACCAAAGTTTGATTATCGAGGGAATGGCCACTACGTTGCAAAAATCCAACTTAAGCAAGGCACTTGGGAATTTAAAATTGCACCTATGAATTGGTCATTTGACTACGGTGCTAAAAAAGGATCAGAGGCAGCGTATATAGGCAATGATACTAAACTAATTAAACAAGCCAACAGCAAGAATATTACGCTCACCGTAAAAAATGACACCGAACTGGAAATGATCTTGAATATCAGCACTGCTAAGCAAGCCATGCTATTAATTGATAGCCTAAAACCGATTTTACCCTGCACCCCGTCTATGCGCACGAACCAGAACACCCCATGTAATATTTATTGATCGCCTTAAACCTTAAAGCATCAAAGTATTTTTAGTTAATCGCAGTTCTACTCCGATTAACCTAATCGAACACATTTAATGGCTAAGGGTGTTGAATTGAAGAGTGGCCCGTTTGAATCAATGGGAGTTGAACAACTGGCAAGTTTTATAAGTTTTTGAAGCGGATTATAATTCAATAAAACGAGCGGATCGCTTTTAGTTATAGGCTCAGCGGCCTTCAACATTGAAGGGCATAAGAAGTACAGACGAAATTTGCTTTTTCTGCCGCTTAGCGGCTTCGTTCAAAAAGACCATCAAAACCGTCCACAAAAGGCGTGGGATGGATTCGCTATCGCTCGCCTTTTCTTGCGGCGTTAAGTGGCAATTGGTTTGAAGGCGATATTAAAAAAACTGGAGATGAATAAATGAAACAAACAAAATGGTTCGTTGCTTTTATTTTTTTAAGTAGTGTGGCGAATGCATATGAAGATAACGCATCTTCACAGGTCAAAAAGCATATGTTGGTGGAGTTGTATCAGCAGATCGATATTAGCAAAATTATTAGTAGTATAGAGGGGCACGCCTTGATGTCCACCATAAGCAAGGTAGAAGGATGGAGCGATTCTGAGCGCCAATGTATAATGCGGGATGTACATACCACCTTAAAAGACCCTATTTTTGAAGCCTTATTTAAACAGGTGCCAAGTGAGTTGGTTGCCGAGAACTAACAAACCTGCCCCGCCACCCAGCCAGAGCTCCACGCCCACTGAAAATTGTAGCCCCCGAGCCAACCAGTCACATCCATCACTTCACCGACAAAATACAAACCTTTGACCTTTTTGGCTTCCATGGTTTTTGAGGAAAGTTCGTCGGTGTCTACGCCTCCTAATGTCACTTCTGCGGTACGATAGCCTTCGGTGCCATTGGGTTTAAGTTGCCACTGATGAAAGGCCTCTGCCACTTGTTGCAGTTGTTTGCCTTGGTATTGTTTGAGGGGTTTGTTATCCAAGCCTAAATAGGGCAAAACAGTTTGCACATAGCGCTTAGCATACTGTGCTGCTAAGGCGGTACTGAGCAATATGTCGGGTTGCTGTTGTTGCTGTTTTATAAGCTCGCTGTGTAAATCACCATGCGGGAATAAGTCAAACTCTACCGCTTCCCCTGGCTGCCAAAAAGACGATATCTGCAGCACTGCTGGGCCACTTAAACCACGGTGGGTAAACAATATACTTTCGTTAAAGCTGGTGTCGTTGCAACTGGCGCGAGCATCTAGCGATATCCCGCTGAGCTCGGCTAGAACAACTTTGTCTTGCTCGTGCAGGGTAAAAGGTACTAATCCAGCGCGCGTGGGCAAGACTTTTAAACCAAATTGCTCAGCAACCTTGTAACCAAATGGGCTGGCCCCCAGTTTGGGCATAGACAAGCCACCTGTCGCAATAACTAAAGACTCACACTGATATTGTCCTTGGCTGGTCTCAAGTGCAAACCCCGCTTCAGTTTTTTCGATGCTGAGTATTTCGCATTGACTGGTCACGCTCGCACCGGCTTTTTCGCATTCGGCAAATAACATATTGAGAATATCTTTAGCGCTGTCGTCGCAAAACAATTGGCCTAGGGTTTTCTCATGGTAGGCAATGCCATACTCAGCGACCAAACCGATAAAATCCCACTGGGTGTAACGACTTAAAGCTGATTTACAAAAGTGTTTGTTACTCGACAAAAAATTTTCATGGGTGGCATACATGTTGGTGAAATTACAGCGCCCGCCGCCCGACATTAGAATCTTACCGCCAATGCGTTTGGCGTGATCAAGCACCGCTACCGAACGCCCGCGCTTAGCCGCTTGCGCCGCACAAAATAAACCAGCTGCACCCGCACCAATTACAATCACATCAAGTTGTTTTTTCAGAATCTACTCTCTTTCTTCAGCAATTTACTAAGTTTTTACAGCCAACCATTTTGATGAGCAATTCTAGCAGCTTCTACGCGATTTTTGGCATTGAGTTTACTGGCGGCTGACGATAAATAGTTACGTACTGTGCCCGGTGATAAAAATAACTTTTCACTGATTTGTTCAGTACTGAGCCCTTCTTTGGCTAGGCGCAGGGCTGCACGTTCTTTATCACTCAGTGGATCTTTTTCCATCCATGATTCAACCATGAGCTCAGGCGCAATTGCCGTACCTCCGTCATACACCTTTTGAATGGCTTTTATTAGTTCATCTGATGGTGAATCTTTAAGTAAATAGCCTTTGACCCCAGCATCCATCGCACGGCGCAAATAACCGCTGCGTGCAAAGGTGGTGAGGATTATGGTTTTACTGGCTAATTTGCTATCGAATATCGTTTGGGCTAATTCAAGTCCAGTTAAATCCGGCATTTCGATATCAGTGAGTACTACATCGACTCTTTCACTGCCTTGAGCCATTAAGTAAGTAAGCGCCTGCTTACCGTTTGCACATCGAGCTACAACATGGAAATTGTCTTCAAGCTCAAGAATGGTGGCCAGTGCGTCGAGCAACATGGTTTGGTCTTCAGCGATGAGAATATTAATACAGGCCATATTTTACCTTCATATACTTATGGGGTTTAAGGGCACATAAATTTCACTGAGTGTACCCTTAGTACCTTCGGGTTTGGTTAATTTTACCCAACCTTTTAGTTTGTTGATGCGTTCATGTATTCCGAGTAGGCCAAAACCCATTACAGCGGTTTGTTCACTTGCCATACCTTGGCCATCGTCTTGCACCAATAACACCAAGCCCTGTTGGTGCTTTTTGACTATCACACTGACCTTGCTGGCCTTAGCGTGTTTAATAATATTAGTGACTAATTCACGCAATACTATGGCTAGCTCTTTGTTGATAGTCAGGGCGCTTTCTAATTCTACTTCAGTGAGTTCCTGCAATTGATAGTCAAACTCAATGTTTAAACTCGAAAATACGTTTTTAGCATTGGCTAACTCACTTAACAAATCGCTACTGCGATAGCCCGATACTACCTCGCGCACTTGGCTTAGGGCATCTCGGGAGATAGTTTCAAGCTGTTTGATTTCTTGTCGCGCTTTAGCTAAGTCTTTATCTGTGCCCTTATCCAGTAATCTGCCGGCTAAATCGGCTTTTAAGGTGATCACTGAAAAAGTATGGCCAATTAAGTCGTGTAAATCGCGGGCAATCCGCTCGCGCTCTGCGACTTTGGTCAGCCGCTGGGTTTCTTGGCGAGAAAGTATCAACTCTTGTTTTTTTTCTTGTAAGGCATGTTGATAGATCGTTAATAAACCAATAATCAACGAAAAAACCAAGGCCGGCATATAAAAAGAAAAACCAAAGCCAAGTAACCAACTGGCGATAATCGTTATAGTTAATACACTGCCTAAACCAATAAAGCTGTGTTGACGACTTTTTAGAAGACAGCACATCGCAGCCGCATAAACCATAATCGTACTGGCGCTTGGCGTTAAAAATCCTCCTCCTATAGACAATAAAACCATGCCGGCGATTGTCCAAATTACCTGCTGGGCATTCAGCCAATAGCTAGCAAAATACAGGAATAAAAAGGCCAGACAGATGAGTATCATCCAGCCAAGTTGGGCCATACTCTCGTGAAATAAAATAACGGGCACAAAAAAGAAAGGTAAATATATCAACCACACATAAGGCGAAAAAGGCTCGCTCAAATTACGCGGCAACAAATAGAAGTCAATTCTTTTTAATAAGGCTAAGTTCATCATTGATCCAACTAAGATAAAGGTTTAATCATGGCGACGACGATGTGCCATCAAACTCAGTAGTGCAAACAAAAACGTATAAACCAGTAATACAATCACATGCTGCCAAAGTGCTTGACCTTGGTCCAGTTCAACCACTTTTAAGGCAAGTTGTGCTAGGTGATAAGGCGGTAAAAATTGCGCAAAATCTTGCAAAAAACTGGGTAAAATCGTAATTGGCATCCACAAACCTGACATAAACGCTAAGGGCAAGTACACCAAGTTAATTACCGCTGGAGCACTCTGGGCTTTGAGTACTAAGCCTAGCGATAAGCCCAGTAAACAAAACGGAATGCCGCCAAGCACCCAAATCACTATTAAGCTTAACCACTGTAAAAGGCTTAAGCTTACCCCAGCAAGACTCACAGCCACCAGCGAAAGACTCAATACAATCAAGACTGAAAAAGACATGGCCAACCAAAGTCGCGCAAAAATTTGCGCCCCTGCAGGCATTGGCGACGCTTGTTTTATATCTAACCAACCCTGGCCACGCTCAATGGCAAGACCCGCGCCAAATGAGAACAGTGCTGGCCCCATCACCCCAAACACGCCGTAAGTACACAATAAATAACTCGCGGCTTGCGCATTGCCGTGATTAAGCAGTACGCCAAAAAAGATGTAAAACACCACCGGAAATAGAATAGCCGGTAAAGAGAACGACGGATTACGGACGGTTTTTAACCATTCGTAATAGGCTTCAACGCGATAAATTTTTAACAGTTGGCCTATATTCAAACGATGGCTAGATACCTGTTTAAAAGTGTCTGCAAGATTAAGCGTTTTCATCACTTGCCTCCTTGTTGTCACTATCGCCAGTAATTTGATGGTTAAGCTGTAAAAAGGCTTCTTCAAGTCCGGCACCTGTTACGCTTAAATCTTCAATCTGTGGGAATCGACTCAGCAAGGCCTGCAAGGTGTTATTGACATTATTGCTTTGCATACAGGTGTATTTACCACTTTGTTTGACTGAAACAACAGCCGGTAAGGCAAGAAACTCCGGTTGAAAATGAGGACTACAAAAACGCACTAACTTATTACTCACGCTCGCTTTAAACTCATCGCTATTACCCTGTTTTAATATTTTACCCTGTTTGAGGAAAACAATTTGATCAGCCAAACTTTCTGCTTCGGGCAAATAATGCGTGGTCAATACAATGGCCGTACCTTGCGCTTTTAGATCGCGAATGGCTTGCCACAGACCGTGGCGGGCCTCAACATCCATGCCCACGCTAGGTTCGTCTAAAAACAGTAATTTTGGGTTACCGCAAATACTTAAGGCAAATAATAAACGCTGTTTTTCACCCCCCGACAATTTACGCGAATAGCGATTTTGCATGCCGTTAAGACCGGCATAATTGAGCACTTGCTGATAATCCATGGCCGCAGGGTAATAGCTTTGAAATAGCTTGATATGCTCTTTTATTTTGAGGGTTTCTGGTAAGTTTGCCACCTGCAACATAACACCAGTTTGACGCTTAACCGCCAAACTGCCAGGCGACTGGCCAAAAACACTTACCTCACCTTGGTCAAAAGCTAAGCGCCCCAGCAAAATATTGATTAAGGTGGTTTTACCGGCACCATTGGCACCTAATATAGCCACCACTTGACCAGCCATAATATCTAAATTTACCGCTTTAAGTGCTGCTTTGCCTTTAAATGCCTTATGTACATTATTAACGCTTGCCACTACTGAGCTAACCGGCCCGGCTTCAGTTAAAGGTTGAATAGTTGATTGGGCTAACATCATAGTGTCCTTGATGACTGCTGATAGCACTATCATGGTATTAATTTTCAAATTAAGTTAGAAACAAGTGTCATCAATGTGGGATGACAAATGTCATGAATTTAAATAGGGCCATGAGCGAAGTCACGACGCTAAGAGTTTAGTTTGCTAGGATAATTCGTTTACTGAAATCAATGATCTTTCGGTTAGTTTTTACCCTAAAGGCCGTCCTTTAAAAATGGAAAGTGCATAGATTGCTAAAGGGAAAAAACAATAGGATTAATACTGTAAGAGCAAAATTCGGCAAAAATAAAAGGGCGTCTTGATAGTTTTGACGCCCTTAATCAATTATTTAAAAGCAGTGTAAATTTTTAATAATCTTGTAACTGCTTAATCCGCGCATCTAAAGGTGGGTGGCTTGAAAACAGTTTTTGTACCTTACCCGCGCTGATAGCAAAAGCGGCCATTTCATCAGGCATGGGCGGTGCATCTTGCATTTGTTTTAAACGCTTTAATGCGGCAATCATATTGTTGCGCCCAGCGAGTTTTGCCCCGCCTGCATCAGCCTTAAATTCTCGGTAGCGAGAAAACCACATCACAATCATAGAGGCAAAAATGCCCAAGATTATCTGCGCGATGATCGACACAATCCAAAATGCCGGACCATGGCCGCGTTCGACCTTAAACACCACTCGGTCAACCACATGACCTATCACGCGCGACAAAAACACCACAAAGGTATTTACTACGCCTTGGATCAGGGTCAAAGTCACCATATCGCCGTTAGACACGTGACTGACTTCATGGGCCAACACCGCTTCAATTTCGTTTTTTGTCATGCTTTGCAAAAGGCCGGTACTTACCGCTACCAATGCATCGTTTTTATTCCAACCCGTTGCAAAGGCATTGGGACTGGGATGCTCAAAAATCCCCACTTCAGGCATGCCGATATTGGCACGTTCGGCTTGCAATGTGACGGTTTGCACTAACCAGCGCTCCATTTCATTGCTGGCTTGTTTAATGACATGCACGCCCATAGTGCGCTTAGCCATAAACTTAGACAGCAGCAAAGAAATAATTGAGCCACTGAAGCCAATCACCGCTGAATAAACCAGCAGGGCTTGCAAGTCTAAATCAACCCCGTTTTGCGCTAACAAACCTTGAAAGCCAAATAAACTAAACACCAAACTGATCAAAGCCATCACCGCAATATTGGTGGCTAAAAACATAAATATGCGAAACATAAATTATCCTCCGTTAATGGCGCCGATATGGTGTTGGGTGATGAAATGCACAAGTACCTAGAATAAAAAATTAATTTATGGCGATACTATTTAGTCCCCCATATTTTTGAGACAGCTCCGTTTGAACCAAGCCATCCAATAACAACCGCAACGATACCCACACACAAAAAAATTATCACAGGTATTAGTGAGCTTATGCCACCCACCGAATTGGCCGCTGCGCCGGAGACAAATGATAGGAATATAAATAAAGCCCCTACAATATTTAGCGCGACTCTGTGAGACTTTTTATAATTAACTGAATCTTCGCCTGTTTCGAAAAACCTCAGTATTGGCCAAAATATTTTTGTGAATATATTTTTCATAAAACCTCTTCTCGCAGTAATCAACAACACTGGGCCGATACCCGCATCTAAAGCTCAAATAAAAAACCAAGTATTGCTTGGCTAAATTCGAGCAGCGAAGTCAACTATTGCATGCTGTTAAATATTTACTTGGTAAGTTTGTGATTAAAGCTGCTAGCTATCTTAGCGTTTATTGTTCTTTTTCTGAATGTTTATATCACTAAGTTAGTTACCCATAATTGGCAATATTATCGTCAGCAGAATAAAAGCGCCTACCGGTATATAAAGAATAAGTTGGTAGTGCTTTGATTTTCTCCGTGTCCGCTGTGCAGCGCAGCGCTCTGTGGTTAAATTCTCTTCGGCTTTGTCGCATCTAAATGACCCCGGTTACCAGCGACTCTTACAAATAGAGCTTTTGGCCCAAGGGTGATAGTGCTTTGACTTTCTCTGTGTCCTCTGTGGTGAGATTGCTTTTGTTTTGATTTTTGCTCGTATTATTGTGACATACTAAATCTATACACTTAATGTTCGCAGCTAAAGCAGCTCCTACAACAGTCTAACTGCTTTGTTTTTCCTTCGTGAATTCTGTGCCCGGTTCCCGACAGGCTCTGTGGTGAGATTGCTTTTGCTTTGATTTTTGCTCGTATTATTGTGCATACTAAATCTATACACTTAATGTTCGCAGCTAAAGCAGCTCCTACAACAGTCTAACTGCTTTGTTTTTCCTCCGTGAACTCTTTGCTCGGTTCCCGACAGGCTCTGTGGTGAGATTGCTTTTGCATTTGCTTTGGCTTTGGCTTTTGCAGTTGCCTTTTCTATCTACTATTTACTAGCAACTATCTACTCATCCTTCGCCCCTAAAGGAGCTCCTACAAAAGAAACCTCCGTGAACTCTGTGCCCTCTGTGGTCAGATCGCTTTTTGCTTTTTGCTTTTGTTTTTGCTCGTCGCTCAAAACTATCTACTTTCTTTCATAAACCTTGTCACACTTTCTAACCTGGCCGTGCCTTTAAGTTGTACATCACACTACAACTTTACAGGAAGCAGAAAAATGAAAGCACTAATCAAGACAATATGCGTGCAACGGTCACTGAAATTCAAACTTACTTTTATGGCGGTTTTTATCGTCACACTAATTTTTCAAGCATTGGCCAATGGCCTGGTCTTCGCAGAAGATAATAACGATGCGCAAGAACCTGCTCAATTCACCGTTACCCTTAAAGGCCAAGGCAAACCTGTAATCCTTATCCCAGGTTTGATGTCTGATCAACGGGTTTGGCATGCACTTAGCGCTGAACTAAGCTCAAAATATCAATTGCATCTTATCAACCTCGCCGGCTTTGCTGATACACCTGCTATTACTGAGCCATCACTGGATGCAGTAAAACAACAACTGCTGGCCTATATTGAAGAAAATCAATTGGATAAGCCCGTTGTAATTGGCCATAGTTTAGGCGGTTTTATGGCATTTTGGCTGGCATCTAGCGCGCCAGACTCAATTGGTGCTGTCATATCCGTTGACGGCTTACCCTTTATTGGCCCAATATTCACTCAATCAAATGAATCGACGGTAGAGAGTTTGGCCGCACAAGCAATGCAAATAAAAGGTATGTATCAGGCGATGACCCAACAACAACTCAGCATGCAAGGTCGTTATGGCTTGTCTCGTCAAGCAACAAGTACGGAAGCGCAAAACGCCGTCATGACCATGATTGAACACTCTGATCCTGCGACCGTAGGCCAAGCATTGTATACCCTACTCAGTAATGACTTGCGCCAAGACATTGCGAATATTAAAGCGCCTACTTTACTGCTGGGTGCCTCTGGTGGTTTTGATGATTTGGCGCAACACGCAGCGGCAGAGCGACTTTATCAAGGCCAATTAGTCGCACTGCCAAGCGCCAAGCTTAAAATGAATACCCAATCACGTCACTTTATTATGTTTGATGATCCACAATGGCTTAATAAGCAAGTTATTGCGTTTTTAGAGGCATCATTATGAATATCGCTGACAACATAAACGATACGCTGTTTGCCGATGTTGAATTAGCCCAACAAGGTGACACACACGCCTTTACTCGACTGATTCAACAAACCAGTAAGATGGTCAGCAGCATTGCCTTATCAATAGTGAAAGATTTAGACAGTAGTGAAGATGTGGCGCAACAAGTATACATTGGCGCGTGGCAACAACTTGCTAGTTTGCAAAACAGCGCCAGTATTTTGCCTTGGCTGCGCCAAATGACACGCTACAAAGCCTTAAATTTTTTACGTGACAACAAAGTAAAACAAAAACTGGATGGTGAACAAGCTGATCTACTGCTATCACAGTTTTGCGATCCTAAAGAAGACGTCGATATTGTGCTTGAGCGCCAACAACAAAGTGTGATCATTGGCGATTTTATTCAGCAACTACCGCAAGAGAGTCGCGAGATTGTCTTGTTATATTACCGTGAAGACCAATCTAGCCAGCAAGTCGCGCGATTATTGGAGCAAAGCGAAGCAAATATTCGCCAGAAGCTGTCGCGAGTTAGAAAATTACTGCAAGAACAAATATTGGCAAAACATGGGCGCTTATTGTTGTCTACCGCTCCAGCCCTTGGTTTTAGCAGCTTAGTCTTAGGTGCACTGACCACCAGCAGTCCGGTGGCTGCTGCCACTCTTGCCAGTAGCGCGGCCAGCGGCAAATCAGGCTTTTTTACTAAATTTGCAGCCTTGCTTGGTGGCTCAATGCTAGGGGCACTTTTTGGTATTATAGCCGTACGTCTGAGCACAGTATTATTACTCAAAAAAATAAGCCGTGAAGAAGCCAGACAACAAGTGCTGAATTACCGCAAACACATGACTATCTGGCTTGTGTTTGGCGGCATATTACTCACCTGCGCCTATGAGCTAACGACAGGTTGGTGGGGCCCCGTTTGTGCTTATTCACTGTTTGCCTTTGGGGTTATTGTTTTAGTCAGAAGAATGCATAAATTAATTGAAATAGAAATATTTTCGATTCCAAGTGCAGATCCTAAAGAATTACGCAGTAGAAAAATTCAAAGTTTTTGTGGCTTTTGGGGATTGGTACTGGGCATGAGCACAGGGTTTGCTGGCTTAATCATTGGTTTACTAAACAGCGGGCGTTTACTTATTTAATCGTGCTCAATAGATAAATTTAACAACGCTAACTGACAAACAGAATGTAGGGTCGAGTTAATAATTAATTCACTATTGAGTTTTTTGACTTTCAGTGCACACTAATTACTTAGTTCACAAGGAAGCAGCGTGACCATGAAAATAACTCGACACATTTTTGCTCTGATATTTTTGTTTATTCTTTTACCTCATTCTGTCTTAGCCAAACAAGCTATACCTGACTCATTACAAGCTTGGGTTCCTTGGGTACTGAGCGGTAATGAACATCTTCAATGCCCGTTTATTAATCAGAGTGACTTCCTTAACCCTAAAAACCATGTGTGTGCTTGGGCAGGCGAACTTACTATTAATGCAAATGAGAGCGGTGCTTCGTTTGAACAAAAGTGGCATGTATTAAGTCCTACTTTTATTCCCTTGCCTGGTGACAAATTAAGTTGGCCACAAAACGTTTTGCTTAATCAAAAAGTGATAGCAGTGGTTGAACTTCAAGGGCAACCTGTCATAGAAGTCGAAGCCGGTGAATACAAAATACAAGGCCAATTTTTGTGGTCACAAATACCCAGCAATATTCATTTGCCTCCACAAACTGCGCTTATTAACCTGAATGTTAATCAACAAAAAATAAATTACCCAAAAATCGAAGCAGATGAATTGTGGCTACAACAAAATCAAATTATTCAGACCCAACATGACGAAGTCGAGCTCAGTGTTGCCCGAAAAATTAGTGACGAAGCCTACTTAAAGCTAGATACATTTATCAGCCTCAGTGTGGCAGGAAAAATGCGTGAAGTAGCCTTGGGCAAGGTACTACCCGAGGGATTTTCATTAATCGGTATTCAATCGCAACTACCCGCATTTTTGGATGCTGATGGCATACTTTACGTAAAACTTAAACCAGGGGATTGGGATATCAATATAACTGCCTCTGCCTTGCCGACCTTATTAATTTGGCAACGGCCTGAAGTCAGTCATCTTTGGCCTAGCGACGAAATTTGGGTTATGGCTAATGATGAAAAGCTGCGAAGCGGCAAAGTAAATGGTGGTACATCCATTGACAGTTCACAGGCCACAATGCCCGAATCTTGGTATGCCTTGCCCAGCTATCTGCTTAAGCCAAATGACAGCCTCAGTTATGAGATTAATCATAGAGGTATGCCTTTGCAGTTGGAAAATCGCCTTCGTTTAGAACGCCAACTATGGTTGGCTTTCGATCAAAAAAATCTCAATTTTGTCGACCAAATTAGCGGAACCATGAACAAAGACTGGCGAATTAGTATGACTCCCCCGTTTATTTTAGAGTCTGCAGAAGACGCTGATGGTGCTGTCCTGATTACAAGCATGAAAGACGATGAAAGAGGTCTAGAAACTCGATACTCAGGCGTTAAAATTGAAACCAGAGGCTCAATAGCAAGTTCAACAACCTTGCCGGTTAGTGGTTACGACCATGATTTCGACAACGTATTTACCACCGTGAACTTGCCCCCAGGCCATGATCTTTTTGCCGTATTTGGTGCTGACTCTGTATCAAGTAGTTGGTGGAGTAACTGGTCAATTTGGTCGAGCTTCATTGTGTTATTAGCCACTATAGCCACCACACGCCTAATCGGCATAATGGCAGGAACAATAACGGCTTTTACCCTACTGTTTGTCTACCAACAAAGTGGCGCACCCGTGGTTATTATGTTGAATCTACTCGTCGCTTTTGCTGTGCGTAAACATTTAAATTTTGCCGCATTAAAAACCCTAGTAGGTGTGTATTGGGGCCTGAGTGTCACCCTAGCGCTTGGCGCAGTGCTATTTTTTGCGGTCAGCCAACTGCGAACAGTTATTTACCCCCAATTAGAAGGAAATTATGCACAGAATGCTGTCGAGACTTTTAACCAACAAATGATGAATGAAGATAGTTACTTAGCCGTACCAGAGGAAAGTGCGGTAGAAGATACTGAGTACTATAGTAGCCAAAGTTTGGTAAAGAACAGGACTGTAGACATGATTACCGTGACCGGTGCTAAAGTGCGTGAAAAAGACCTCTTTATTGAGCGTTATCAAACAGATGCATTGATGCAAGCTGGCTCTGGCATCCCCACTTGGCACTGGAAATCTTACACCCTTAATTGGCAGAGCCCGGTGGCTAAAGGACAACAATTTGATTTGTGGATATTAAACAAAACCACTAACCGAATATTTAAGAGTGTCGGTATCGTATTAACCTTACTTTGGCTTTATGTATTACTCAGCACTACCGTTAAAAGCTTGATAGGACAAATTCCTACGCGCACTGTGCTTGCCATCTTAGCCGCTGTATTACTGACACCAAGTTATACACCGGATTTACACGCAGCCGACTTTCCCGATCAATCTTTGTTGAAAGAACTCAGTAATAGAATGTTAAAGGCGCCTGATTGTGCCCCACAATGTGCCACTATTAGTCGTTTAAACGTAATAGCGGCCAATAACAAACTCGAATTAACCTTCACCCTGCATGCTGTCAGCGCCACCGCAGTAGCTTTACCTCGCTCTGAGTTTTGGCGGGCGGAAAAGATTCAACTAAACGAGAAAGCCTTACCAGGTTTATTTAAAGTCGATAATTGGATATACGTACCCATTGAAAAAGGCGTCTCTGAACTGAGTGTTATCGGGCAGCTTATTGGGGCAGATGAACTCCAGCTAGAATTTAAAGAGCTCCCTAAATATGTCGAGGTATCGCCTAATGAAGATTGGCAAGTAATAGGTCTACAAGGTAATCAATTAAGTGGCAATGCCCTCACTTTTTTGAATACGCAAATACAGCCAGAAGAAGAAAGTCAGGCAAGGTCTCGTTATAACCAACAACCTCTAGTCAAGGTATTCAGAGAGATTTCTTTTGACCAGAGCTGGCGGATTACCACCTTAGTTGAGCGTATCGCTCCCGCGCAAGGTTCTATTTCTTTGTCGATACCCACCCTACCAGGTGAGGCAATTATCAGTTCAGCCATAAACGTTAAAGATAATAGCGTTCAGGTAACCATTCCTGCTGGTGAGCAAAGCATGCAATGGCGCTCAACGTTACAACGAAGTGCCTCTTTAAATATGCAAGCCAGTGACGAGCCTCCTATCATTGAACATTGGTCGTTAACTGTCAGCCCAGCTTGGCATGCCACTATGCAAGGTGTGCCCCTAGTATTGGAGCAACAATCGGCTGATGATTATTATGCCTTTCACTTTTACCCCTATCCTGGTGAAACCTTGCAAGTGGAACTGGAACGGCCAACCGCAGCTGAAGGGCAAGTGATTGCCTTTGATCGGGTAGAATTAAATATTGAACAAGGTAGTCGAACTTCTACAGTGCAACTTGATATGCAATATCGCAGCACACGAGGTGGCGAACATCAAATTACCCTGCCAGCTGATTTTCAACTTAATGAAGTGATGATTGATAATAAAGTGATTAACTTAACCCCTTCAGCAAATACCTTGAGCATACCCATTTATCCGGGTCTGCATAATATCAGGCTAGCGATGCGTGCTAATGCTGAGACAACAAGTTATATGCACTCTCCTGTATTTGAGTTAAATGCGCCAGTCAGCAATATAACGACCAATATCAATGTCGACAGGCAACGCTGGGTACTATGGACAAGTGGCCCTACCCTCGGTCCCGCTGTATTGTATTGGGGCGAGTTATTCACGTTTATTTTAGTTGCCTTGATGTTGTCGCGCCTCACCTTTTCACCTTTAAGCGCTGTTAGCTGGATCATATTAGGCCTTGGTTTAAGTTTAAATAACTGGACAATTTTAATGATGATGGTGGTATGGTTTGCGGCAATTACCGCCAGTCAATATCGCAGTAGTAAGATGAGCGTTGGCAACTATAATTTAATCCAAGTCGGACTTTATACGTGGTCTATCATCACCGTTATATCGCTGATTGCCATCGTACCAATGAGTTTACTTGGCTCTCCGAGTATGGGCATAGAAGGTAATTATTCTTCTGACTATGACCTCAGGTGGTTTGCTGATCAGAGCCAAGGTGTGCTGCCCGACATTTCCGTATTCAGTGTGCCACTTTGGATTTACAAAGCGCTCATGTTTGTGTGGGTCATTTGGTTAAGTTTTGCTTTAATCAATTGGATTAAATGGGCGTGGCAAAAACTCGGTGAACAAGGTTACTGGAAAAAAGCCAGCGTGATTCAAACCAAGAATAAATAAATAATAAAGGCGAGTGTTGGAGTTAACACTCGCCCTTTAACAAACTACGTAAGTGTTTTTGTGTTTAACACACTGCCAACATGGTTTCTGCATCACTGACTGCAAACTTACCTGGTGCTTCTACATTTAATACTTTAACCACGCCATCATCAACCAACATGGCATAACGAACAGAACGCGTGCCACCAAAAGTAGCGGTTTCTTTTGCCATGCCTGTGGCCTTAGCAAAATCAGCACCGCCGTCTGCCAACATAACCAAATGCTCTGCATTATGTGCATCACCCCAAGCACTCATCACAAAAGCATCATTCACCGAAGTACATACAATGGCGTCTACACCCTTGGCTTTAAACTTATCCACCAAAGTGACATAGCCGGGTAAATGAGATTCTGAGCAAGTTGGGGTAAAAGCGCCAGGCACAGCAAATAACACTATTTTTTTACCCGCAAAAATATCTGCCGTACTGGGGTTAGAGCTAATGCCATCTTTGCGCAAACTGAAGGTCACTTCAGGTAAGGTATCACCGACTTTAAGCATAGTATTCTCCATCAATAATTAAGTGGCTAGGCCACTGATTTTGGTTGTAATAAATCCCACTTGTTGCCTTCGCAATCACGAAAAATGACTACCGTTGCATAGACTTCTTCCCTAGGTTCTTCTAAAAAATCTACCCCTAGGGTTTTCATCCTTTGATAATCTTGCCAAAAATCATCGCTTTGTAAAAAAAGAAACACACCTTCACCTGCTTGTTGACCCACAAACATTTTTTGTTGTTCAGTCGCCTTGGTTAAGACTAATGCGCTCGCCGATGCGACGGCACCCGATGCGACGGCACCCTCTACTGTTGCCTTAGGGGCAATACGTATCCAACGTTGCTCCGCAGTAACAGGTACATCACATAGCAGGATAAAACCTAACTTATTGACATAAAAGTCGATAGCACGGTCATAATCGCTAACCAGTAAGCTCACATTACTAATCATCATTGGCTTTTCCTTGTGGTTAAATCGCCGTGAGATAGACATCAAAGCGGTTGGCTTTGCCCTGCATTTCAATTTGCGGTTTTCGGTCGGCTAAATAAGGCGCGCCTGCGGGGCGTTTAACCACTACTCGCTTAACAGCTAATGCTAATGCGGGAGCCAGTAGGGCATCGGCATCTTCGTCCGGGCCGAGCAATTGCTGAAATAAACGCATTTCTTTTTTGACTGCAGCCGACTTTTTGCGATGTGGAAACATCGGATCGAGGTAAACCACATCAGGACGTTCAGCTTGCCAATTGCTCATGATTTCAACAGCAATGCCGTGCATTAAAACCATACGTTGTGGTAGCCACGAAGCGAGTTCAGGGTTGAATGAGGCTCTTTGCAAACCGTCTGCGAGCAGAGCAGCCACTACAGGTGAGCGTTCAATAAGCTGCATTTGGCATCCTAGGCTTGCCAATACAAAGGCATCACGACCTAAGCCTGCTGTCGCATCTACTATGCGCAATGACGTTTGACCTTTTAAGCCTACTGCTTTAGCAATGGCTTCTTTTTTACCACCACCATGTAAACGCCGAAATGTCAGTGCTTCTGAGGCAAAGTCGACACAGACTTCGCCCACTTTCGGCTCATCTAATTGTTTTAGGGCCAAGTGCTGTTCACTTCGTAACAGCACTAAACCTTGGCGAGTACTTTCAACAAAAGGTAAACCCCATAGCTGAGCAGTGTGTTTTGCCTTTTCGCGCAGGGCTTCACTGGCATTAGGCGGCACAGTAAGAGGAATAGCATAAGGTGATTGTGGTAAATCAAGCATGACCATAATGTTCTTTGTGTGCTAACCAACGATTAATAATACCTTGGGCGTTAGCGGGATAGTTTTGTACAAGGTGCTGAGCCATAGATTGCACTTGCGGGATCAATTCAGCGTCGCGAATGAGATCGGCAATTTTCAAATCGGCTAAGCCTGTTTGTTTGGTACCAAGTAACTCTCCGGGCCCACGAATTTCTAAGTCTTGCTGAGCAATATAAAAGCCGTCGTTAGACTCTCGAAGCACCGCTAAGCGTTTACTGGCCGTTTTAGACAAAGGACTTTGATACATTAATACACAATGACTCTCTACTGAGCCCCGTCCCACGCGGCCGCGCAATTGGTGTAACTGGGCTAAGCCTAAACGTTCTGGGTTTTCGATGATCATTAAACTGGCGTTTGGTACATCGACACCCACTTCGATAACCGTAGTGGCTACTAATAAGTCTAAATTGCCGGCTTTAAACTCAGCCATAATCTGCTGTTTTTCGGCCGCTTTTAAGCGGCCGTGCACTAAGCCTACCTTGAGTTCAGGCAAGGCCGTGGTTAGGATCACCGCGGTATCTTCTGCCGCCTGACTTTGTAAAAATTCTGACTCTTCAATTAAGGTACATACCCAATAGGTCTGCCGATTCTGCTCTACTACCGCATTACGTACCCTTAGCATGACTTCATCACGACGGGTATCAGGTAGCACTACGGTTTTAACTGGAGTACGACCGGGCGGTAATTCATCAATAATTGAGGTATCTAAGTCGGCATAGGCAGTCATAGCTAAGGTACGCGGAATAGGAGTTGCTGTCATAATCAGTTGATGCGGAAAACGCCCCTGTGACTCACCTTTTTCGCGCAAGGCTAAACGTTGCTGAACACCAAAGCGATGTTGTTCATCCACGATGACCAAAGCCAGATTAGCAAAATTAACCTTTTCTTGAAAAATAGCATGGGTGCCGACTAACATTTGAATCTCGCCAGATTGCAAGGCAGTGAGTGCTTGCTCCCGTACTTTTGCCTTCATTTTTCCAGCTAGCCAGCCCACTTTAATGCCTAAAGGTGCGAGCCATTGACGAAAATTATTGGCATGTTGTTCAGCCAACAATTCAGTCGGCGCCATTAACGCCACCTGAAAACCTGCATCAATGGCCGATAATGCCGCCATTACCGCCACTAAGGTTTTACCTGAGCCAACATCGCCTTGCACTAAACGCATCATTGGGCGATTAACCTGCATATCTTGTTGAATTTCTTTTAATACCCGACTTTGCGCCCCCGTTGGGGTAAAGGGCAAATTGGCCAAGAATTTTTTAAGCAGGGCTTTGCCGGGCTTAATCACAAAACTTTGATGTTGCTGACTTTGCGCGCGCACTTGTAACACACTGAGATGATGAGCGAGCAATTCTTCAATCAATAAGCGCTGTTGCGCCGGATGTTTACCCTCGTCGAGTAAAGTTAATGTGACATCAGGCGGCGGACGATGGACTAACTGAAGGGCATCCACTAGGCTGATTTGCTGATCGTACAAACCCTCAGGAAATAATTCTGCCAGACCACCTTTATGCAGTAAATTTAAAGCTTGCTCAGTAAGATTACGTAAGGTGATTTGTTTAATGCCATCGGTTGCTGGGTAAACTGGTGTGAGAGATTCTTGCACAGGGCTAGGACAATCCAAATTAACCAGCTTATATTCCGGATGCATGATTTCAAAACCAAACTTGCCAGCTTTGACTTCACCGAAACAGCGTAGGGTCTTGCCTACTTCTAAGTTATTTTTTTGCGCTGCACTAAAATGAAAAAACCGTAACGTTAAGGTAGCCGTGCCGTCACTCACTCGTACAATTAACATGCGCTTTCGCCCAAACTGCACCTCACAAGACATGATCTCGCCCTGTACATTGGTCGATAAATGGGGCTGTAAGTCAGCGATAGGATAAATACGCGTGCGGTCTTCGTAGCGATGCGGCAAATGAAACAGCAAATCCTGCACATTCACTATCCCTAGCTTAGCTAAATTTTCTGCTACTTTGGCTCCGACCCCTTTAAGCTCAGATACCAGTGTAAAGGCTAGGCCGCGCATGAATTCCTTATAAAATTAACACACTATTAAAAGCGATCATTTAGCAATTTGAGAGGCATAATACAACAATTGCGGCGAAACTCTTACCCGAAAATTAGGATTAACATACTGAAATTGTACCAAACCACTGGTATCGAACACATAGGCAGCGGGTACGGGCAGCACTACTTTGTTGGTGCCCTGCAAAGTGGTTAAATTGGCTCCCAATTTATCTCGATAGTCATTGGCAACATCATCACTTAAAAAATAGCCTAAACCAAAGGCACTAATAGCCTGCAGTGTATTATCAGCCAAACGAATTACTTCAAATTCACTGCTAGTGCGCTGTGCTTGTAAACGTTGAGGGGTATCGGGTGATATAGCAATGATTTGATAACCTAAGTCACGAATACGCTGTTCAACTTCAATCAAACCCTGCATTTGCCGATTACAATAGGGGCACCAACCTCCACGATAAAAAATCACGATGCTGGGTTTACTTTCGATCAAAGCGCGCAAACTAATGTCTTTGCCATAATCGGTTTGCAATATGACATCAGGTATAAATTGGCCATTCATCAATGGCCTAACTTGCTCAGCCGATGAGGCGATCATGCTTTCAGTTACTGCGTTTTTAGCATTTGCAGCCATGCAACACAAAGAAAATAAAAACAGGAATTTAATAGATAGGAATTTCATCACACTCTCCAACTATAGCTCAGATAATCTGAGAGCCTATAGTCAGAGAAATAAGACTATGAAGCAAGTAATACCATTGAGCGACTACAAGACTAGCTTGGCTGCAGACAAGAGCAACTCGGGTGACAAACGTTCTTTAAAATCAGGATTCACAAAACTAAATTTCACTTTACCCTTGGTATCCAATATAAATACCGCCGGCGCCGGTAACACCGCTTTACCACTGGTATCTTGTTGATTTAAATCGATGTCCCAGCTGGTTTTATATTTACTGGTCGTTTGCTCATCCACATAAAAAGCAATGCCAAAACCTTTGATTGTGTCTAGAGCTGAATCTGACAACAAACGCACTGTGAATTTTTCTTGTAATTTTTGCGCCTGCAACTGCGCGGGTGTTTCAGGCGAAATCGCCAGTATTTGATAACCTAAGGCATCTAGTTGGCCTTCGATATCTTTCAGGCCTGCCAATTGACGATTGCAATAAGGGCACCAGCCACCGCGATAAAAAATCACCACCGTTGGTTTTTCCAAGGTCAATGCTTTAAAACTTACGGGCGCGCCATCAACAGTTTGTAAGGTTGTATTAGGTGCATTTTGGCCAATAAGTAAGGGACTAACATTGGCTGCATCATCAACAACCTGAGTGCGATCAAAGGCTACAGAGGCCGGTGAGACAAGACCTAAGCTCACAAAAATAAAAATGGGTAGTAATAGTTGTTTCATACGTTTCTCTCAGTGATAAATTAATTCAGTAGTCTAGACCTTTGCTTGGGTTTAATACTTTCAAATTTGTCTAGCTTAGGGTATTTGATGCGTATTCAACCAAAACCACTAAGCGTAAATTAAAAAAAGGGCTGTCACAGCTGACAGCCCTTCTTGCAATCTAAAATCTGTGGCGCTATTAATTCGGCATTATAACCGTGTCTATGACGTGAATGACGCCATTTTTGGTTTTTAAATCTGTTTGTACCACATTGGCATTATTTACCATGACCTTGCCATCTGTGACTTTAATCATAATGCTGCTGCCTTCTACTGATTTAGCTTCAGTGAGTTTCACCACATCTTTGGCATACACTTCACCGGCCACAACGTGATAAGTCAAAATCGCCACTAATTTGTCTTTATTTTCTGGCTTCAATAGGCTCTCTACTGTGCCGGCAGGTAACTTGGCAAAAGCATCGTTGGTCGGTGCAAATACAGTAAATGGCCCTTTGCTTTGCAATGTTTCTACTAACCCTGCCGCTTTTACTGCCGCAACTAGCGTACTAAAAGCTGGGTTGCTGGCCGCGGTTTCAACAATGTCCATTTTCGCTTCACCATGATGATTAGCGAATACTGGTGCAGCCAGTAATGACAGTGACATAACTCCGGCAGATACAAGTTTAACGAGTGTATTTTTCATAATATTCCTTATTTATTCAGCTTAATTTAATTCGTTGATATGCACGCTACCCCATCCAAGCGATGTGGTAACTACATTTATTGGCACCTTAGTTAATACCGGTGAAAACGACTCTTTGATCATAAAATAAATAAATAATAATCCATTAAAATCAACCACTTAAATATCAAGAAAAAGAGAACCAAAAAAACAATGTTGCACTATACGAAGGCCAGACTTAAAAAGTTTAGCGCCTTTATTAAACGTTTATTGGCAAGTTATTTATACACGCAGACTGAATTATTGAGAGGTAAACTGGACCTTTTGCCACCAACTTTCGTCAGCCACTATTTTACCGTCAACATCAATAGGAGGGTTGCTAATTCCCTTACGTTCACACAAAGCATATAGCCGCGGGAAGCCACCTTTGAATAATAATAACTGACGCTGTTCGTGGCTTAGTTGCCGAGTATCATACAGCCCAGCTTGCTGACGTTGGCGCTGGGCCTCATACAGTATTAAAGCAGCAGCCACAGATACATTGAGGGATTGCACCATGCCAACCATAGGAATAATGACTTTTTTGTCGGCTAGAGCAAGCGCTTTGGGCGTGGCACCAAACTTTTCTTGACCCAACAGTATGGCAGTGGGTTTGGTATAATCAATTTCACGAAAATCAACAGCATCGTCGGCTAAATGCGTAACGAGTACTTGCATATTTTGCTGATGAAAATATGCCACAGCATTTTCAATCGAAGAATGTCTTTGGGTAAACACCCAATCTTCAGCACCCATGGCCGTATCTTTGCGCATAAGATGCTCATCCCGTGAAACAGCATGCACAGTATGAATACCCACTGCGTCGCAACTGCGTAATACCGCAGAGACATTGTGGGGTTTGTGTACTTGCTCTAAACAAACAGTTAAGTCTGCTTGGCGCAGGTCTGCAAAAGTAGAGATGCGCTGGTAACGTTCGGCTGACATCGTGGTGTAGGCCGCTTCGTTCCTTTTAGAACGGATAGACATGGATAGTTACTCAGGTAACTCCATTACACCATCTATTTCAATTTGTGCACCACGTGGTAAAGCACTCACTTGCACAGCAGCACGTGCTGGGTATGGCTGCTTAATATACTGGCTCATAATTTCGTTTACCGTGGCAAATTTACTTAAATCGGTAAGGAAAATATTGACCTTGGCAAGATCAGCTGTAGAGCCACCAGCGGCGACACACACCGCTTTAATATTCTTAAACACTTGGTGAGCTTGCTCAGCGAAATCTTCTGACACCATCTCCATTGTTTCTGGTACCAAAGGAATCTGACCGGATAAATACACGGTAGTACCACTTTTAATCGCTTGACTGTAGGTGCCAATAGCTTGTGGCGCCTGATCAGTATGAATTACAGACTTAGACATGTTAACCCTTATTTAATTAAACGTTCGTCGACTTATTTTGTCTACTTTGACTATGCCGCGAAACGCGTTGAACTTCTGGCATGATCCGAATTTTGCGCATGACATTGGCCAATTGCACTCGGTTTTTGATTGTTAGCTCAATATCAATGTAATAGATATTGCTTTCTTTTTCTTCGGTTTGTAAACCGACAATATTGGAACCACAACTTGCCACTGTGTTGGTCAGTGTTGCAAGTGTGCCTTGATGATTAACCAGTTCAATGCGTAAAGCTGCATTAAACTCGCCATTTACATTACTATCCCATTGCATCACCAATACTCGATGAGGCTCCTCTCTACTTAACTTGCGAATATTACTGCAACCATGTTGATGAATAACCATGCCCCGACCAGGACTCAATATGGCGACAATTTGATCGCCTGGGATAGGATGACAACAACGAGAATACGACACCAATAAACCTTCAGTGCCTCTAATCGCAACTTTGAGTTGTTTATCAGATAACTGCGGGGAATCCCCTAGTAAACGACGCGCTACAATGGCGCTTAACTCATTACCTAGACCAATATCAGCTAATAAGGCATCAAAATCTTTGTGTTTAGTTTCGGTGACCACACGATCAATGTCGGCTTGTGGAATTTCGTCTAATTTAACCATGCCCAAGGCATGACGTAATAAACGATTGCCCATGACGAGTGCTTCTTCTGAACGCTGGCTCTTAAGATATTGACGAATATGCGAGCGAGCTCTGGCGCTGACCACAAAATTAAGCCAATTAGCATTAGGCTTCGCTCTAGGTGAGGTAATTATTTCTACGGTTTGGCCTGTTTCCAGCGGTTTGCTCAAAGAGAAAGTGCGCCGTTCAACTTTAACCCCTACACAAGAATTACCCACATCAGTGTGCACCGCGTAAGCGAAGTCAACGGCTGTAGCGCCCATGGGGAGCTCAATAATACGACCATCTGGCGTGAACACATAAATCTCATCGGGAAAAAGGTCGGTTTTAACGTTTTCAATAAATTCAAAAGACGAACTGGCACTTTGTTGCAGCTCTATTAACGATTGCATCCACTTACGGGCTCGCACTTGAGCAGTAGTATCATTTACATCATCCGAATCTTTATATAACCAATGGGCCGCTACGCCAATATCAGCCATTTGATCCATGGCACGGGTTCGAATTTGAATTTCCACCGGAATACCATGAGGACCAATTAGCGAGGTATGTAAAGATTGATAACCATTGGTGCGCGGGATCGCAATATAATCTTTAAAGCGACTTTCAATTGGTTTGTACAAACCATGCATAGCGCCAAGAGCCCGGTAACAATGATCAACCGTGTCGACGACTACCCTAAAAGCGTAGATATCCATCACTTCATTAAACATTAACTCTTTGTTCTTCATCTTTCGGTAGATGGAGTACAAATGTTTTTCTCGCCCGCTAACACTGGCGGCAAAACCGGCAGCGGCCAGTCGTGTTTCAACTTCTTTGCGAGTATTTTCAATCACTTCTTTACGATTACCACGAGCCTGTTTCACTGCCCCTTTTAAGGCACGATAACGCATGGGGTACATCGCCTCAAAACCTAAATCTTCTAACTCATTTTTTATATCGTGAATGCCCAGTCGATGGGCAATGGGTGCATAAATTTCGAGGGTTTCGCGCGCAATTCGGCGACGTTTGTCAGGACGTAAAGCACCCAATGTGCGCATGTTATGGGTACGGTCAGCCAATTTAATCAGAATAACCCGTATATCTTGCACCATAGCCATGATCATTTTGCGAAAGTTTTCCGCTTGGGCTTCTTTGGTGCTGCTAAAATGAATTTTATCGAGTTTACTGACACCCTCGACTAATTCACCCACCGTTTGACCAAACTGGGCACTCAAATCATCTTTATTATGATGAGTATCTTCGATGACATCATGTAATAAGGCCGCCATGATGGTTTCGTAATCAAGGCGCATATCTGCCAAAATACCGGCGACTGCAACGGGATGCGTAATGTAAGGATCGCCACTAGAGCGCATTTGGCCGCTATGGGCGTCTCTGGCTAGTAAAAACGCTCGCTGAATATCCGCCACTTTCTCAGCAGGCAGATAAGCTTCAAGTTTTTGTTTTAAACCCTCAAACAGATACACAGATTAGGCTTTTAGTCAGTAACGAATACACCAAGAATACGGGGATTTTGTCGACAAGCCAACGGCTAAACACAGAAGATGTTTAGCCTAGCTATAATAAAATTGAATTAATGTTCAGAAAGGATGTTTGCAACCGATGCAAATTCTACACGGTCTTGTTCATGTTGGTCACGTACACTCTGCTCTGCAAGCGTTTGAGCGTTAACTAAACCTTGTTCGATTTCACGCAAGGCTACCACTGTTGGCTTGTCAGTACCTCTGGGCACTAAAGGTTCTTTTCCTTCAATTGCGATTTGACGAGCACGACGAGCTGCTACCAAAACCAAATCAAATCGATTGCCAATTTTATTTACAGCATCTTCAACTGTTACGCGAGCCATGATGATTTCCGTTAAGTGTTGATTGAAAAAAAGGTCGCATAGTGTACTTTTTTCCGGCAAACATTAATAGTCATTTGATCATTGTTGGGCAATTATTCCCGTAAAAGATCAATAAAAAGCTGCTGATGGCGAATAATCTGCTTTTCTTTACGTAAACGACGCGACGTAACAATGCTATCAAGCTCAGCTAAGGCAGCTTCAAACTCATCATTAACCACAATATAATCAAATTCATGGTAGTGAGAAATCTCTGCCACCGCCTGTTTCATGCGTTTAGTAATTACTTCTGTCGAATCTTGCCCACGCTCAGTTAAGCGGCGCAACAATTCTTCTTGTGAAGGGGGAGCAACAAAAATCGTCGCGGTATCAGGAATTTGTGCCTTTACTTGCCGGGCACCTTGCCAATCAATGTCTAAAAAAACATCTATACCTTGGCGCAAGGTTTGTTCGATGACTATTTTGGAGGTGCCATAATAATTACTGAATACTTCAGCCCATTCAAAAAAAGCATCCTGTTTGATCAGCGCTTGAAATTCCTCGCGGCTGACAAAATGATAATGGATGCCATTAACTTCTCCTGGCCTAGGCGCCCGCGTAGTATGTGAAACCGATACTTGCATGGCATTATTATGCAAGCCTGTTTCGCTATGCTTTTGCAACAAGGCTTTGATTAAACTCGATTTTCCTGCGCCAGAAGGGGCAGCCAAAATAAATAAATTACCTAAGGTATGAGCCATAATATTTTAGTTTCAATAAATAAGTGTCGGCGATTAACAGCAATGTTAGCATAATGTGGTTAAATCCCTAGCGACTGAAGCCATTTGATGGACTGCAATCGCTCTTATAAATACTAGGAAGCCTTATGAACGAAAGCCAATATCATCAGATGGTTGACGATCTGTTGATCGACATTGAAGAAATGCTAGATGACTGTGGGGCAGATATCGATTATGAATCGGCCAGCAGTATTCTGACGATGATTTTCACCAATGGCAGTAAGATTATTATTAATAAACAGCCGCCTTTGCTGCAACTATGGGTTGCAACAAAATTTAACGGTCATCATTTTAACTTCAAAGATGGTCTATGGATTGATGAACGTACCGGTGTTGAGTTTTGGTCATTTTTAAACGATGCAGCCAGTAAACAAGCGGGTCAAACCGTCACATTTAGCAAAGTATAGCGAGACCTGTAGATGAATTTACCTGCCTTACCTTTTGTCGAAGTTAATCCGTTAACCACGCCCAAAGCGGTGGTCATTTGGCTGCATGGTTTAGGTGACTCAGGCAATGGTTTTGCACCCATTGTGCCCGAACTCAAACTGCCTGAAGAACTTGCTATTCGATTTATTTTCCCTCATGCCCCTGTGCGACCCGTTACCATCAATAACGGTATGAAAATGCGGGCTTGGTACGACATTACCAGCTTAGACTTTAATAATCGTGCTGATAGTAAGGGGGTTTTAGAATCTGCAGCCATGGTTGAGCAGCTTATTGAAAGTGAAATAGCGAAGGGTATTCCAGCTGAAAAAATAATACTCGCCGGATTTTCACAAGGTGGAGTTATCGCCTTACATCTAGGTACGCGCATAGCACGTAAATTAGCCGGTATTATGTCGCTATCAAGTTACATGAGTGAACCTGAAAAGCTAATAAATGAAGCCCACGATGCAAATAAAAACACACCTGTATTTGTTGCTCATGGCCAACAAGATGATGTGGTCCCAGTAATCATGGGCAATGCTGCGCGCCAAGTATTGCAAAGTAACCACTACCCCGTTGAATGGCATGACTATCCAATGCAGCACAATGTTTGTGTGCAAGAACTCAAGGATATATCTGCCTGGTTACAACGCTGTTTAGCTTAATAAACCCTAAAAATTGAAAGTTTGTGGCGGCTTAGACGGTTTATATAAACGAATCTACTTGAGTCTATAGGAATGACTATGCTAACCCGCCCCTACTTGATGCGTTTTTTGAGTTCCCTACTACTATTTCTCTTTGCTTTTCCGGTATTTGCCCTTGATGATGCAGTGAATACCGGACGCTTTAATGATACCGCAATTGATGGTTATGATAGCGTTGCCTACTTTACCCAAGGCAAGCCAATGAAAGGCCAAAAACAATTTCAATTTACCTGGCATGCTGCAAACTGGCGTTTTTCCAATGAAGAAAACTTAGTACTTTTTAAAGCTAATCCGCAACAATATGCACCGCAATATGGCGGTTGGTGCGCATACGCTATGGCTGATGAAGGTCGCACAGTGAGAATTGATCCCGAGGCATGGCAAATTGATTCTGGTAAACTTTATCTAAATTATAGCCAGAGTGTGCAACAAGATTGGCTAGCCGATAAAGTAAATTATGTTCAACAGGCCGACTACTATTATCCACTAACAACTGATATTAAAAAATATGGCGATAAGTAGCTGTCGATCCAGCTCAAACAATATTTTTTCATTTGTGCTACAAAAAGCCTAGTAAACTAGGCTTTTTTTATGCTTTAAAATAGCGCAAAGTATTGTGCTTAATTTTTCCACAAGGTTGCCACTTCAACATTAGGACTGACAAATGAAAAAGATAATCGTATTAGGTTTATTACTCAACATCTTGCTCTTTTCAAGTAACAGTGTGGCAAAGGTGGTGCGTCATCAATTAGCCCAATCTATTGAGCAACGTGAACCTATTGGCGACTATGCCGCTAACGTTACGGTTAAAGCAGGGGAACTTAAAAAAGTTTTTTTCTTTACCCAAATCACTGACTTAGCGAATACCCAAATTACCCATCGTTGGTTCTATCAAGGCCAAGAAAAAGCCGTTGTGACCTTGAATATTGGTAGTGATAACTGGCGCACCTATTCCAGTAAAATGATCCCAAGTTATTGGTCAGGCACGTGGCAAGTTCAAGTTTGGCAAGAAGATAAATTACTACTTAGCTCTGAATTTACAGTTACCCAAGAGCCCTAAGGCATGGTTCCTGAGGTAGTTATTAAAATCGCTCAAGCTGATGACGCAGAGGGTTTAAGTCAATTGGCCTTAAGGTCAAAAGGCTACTGGGGCTATGACCAAGATTTTTTACAACAATGCCAAGCCGAACTCACCTACACACCTCAACAACTGGTATCAAAAGACTATTTTTTTGCTAAAGCAGTCGATGTAAACAAGCATCAGATTGTCGGTTTTTATGCCTTGGCTTATTCTCAAACTGAATATGTAGAGCTTGAAGCCTTATTTATTGAACCTAGTTTTATTGGTTATGGTTTTGGCAGTTTACTGCTTAAAGCGGCTTGTGAGAAAGCGTCTCAACAAGCTTATACAACAATGGTTATTCAGGGCGAACCAAACGCAGAATCATTTTACTTAAAACATAAGGCGAAGTGGGTAAAAAATAGCGCTTCAGGAAGTATTTCAGGGCGTTTTTTGCCAATTTTTCATTTGTCTTTGCAATAACACAGACTTTTTCGTCAAAGCGTTCTATAACTATGGGCTGTGATTCAAAACACTAAACAGTAAAGACATATAACAATAATAAAAGTTGCGGAGGGATGTGTTGCAAAATTTTAGCTCGTTTTTATGCAGGTTGTGTTGCCTTTTATTGATCAGCGCTGCCGGTGTGCCAAATGCAACAGCCCTACAAACTAAACATTTGGTGATTGGGGTAGAAGACATCGCTTATTATCCCTACTTCGATTACACCCGCAATGAAGCCTCATTGAGTAAAGCTATTCTGGATAGATTTGCCGCTGACCAAGGTTATACAATTAGTTATGTTGCCCTTCCCATTAAACAATTTTCAAAATGGTTATACGAAAACGATATCGATTTTAAATATCCGGATAACAAGCGCTGGCATCCCGCAACCAAAGACCACAAAGCCGAGTCCTTTAGCGATGCTATATTTTATCTGCGGGCAGGCACAGTGGTGCTGTTACAGGACAAAGACCGACCTAAAGCGTTTTTTAAAAGTTTAGGCATGATAAGTGGTTTTGACCCCACCTTGTGGAAAGCTGAGATTGCAAGTGGTGAAGTTAATATTCTGGATGACTCTAGTACTAAAGTCCTGATTAAACACTTGGTAAACGGTTTAGTAGACGGCGTGGATATTGATATCGCCGTAGCTAAGTATTATCTAGAAAGCTTAGGCATTAAGCAGCAACTTGCTTACAGCAACACTTTGCCCCAAGAAATATATAGCCACCAGCTATCCACCATCAAATATCCCAAAATTATTCAACAATTCAATCAATGGTTAGCCCAAAATAAGGCGTTTTTAGAGGCAAGCCTGCACAAATTTCACATCCCAATTGAACAACCTGTGCTACAAGCAAGCGAGTAGGCTAATTCTTATTTCGACTAACACTAAATTAGCCTTAACTTTGCACTAGCTTTTGGTAAACTTCACAGCATAGTTTTAATTAGCCTTAGCGCTAGACAAAGCGGTCGCTCTAATTATCACCGCTAACAAGGACAATCATGACACAACGCGTTATCCGCATTGCTACTCGCAAAAGCGCCCTCGCCTTATGGCAAGCTGAGTTTGTAAAAGCACAGCTAGAAGCCGCTCACAGTGGAATTCTAATTGAGTTAGTCCCCATGAGCACCCAAGGCGACAGGATTTTGGATACCCCCCTAGCTAAAATTGGTGGGAAAGGCTTATTTATCAAAGAGCTTGAAATTGCCATGGCTGAAGGTAGAGCCGATATCGCGGTGCATTCAATGAAAGACGTACCGGTTGAATTTCCGGATGGTTTTGGCTTACATGCTATTTGCGAACGGGAAAATCCCTTTGATGCCTTTGTATCCAATCACTTTGCTCAACTAGCTGACCTGCCGCTTAATGCTGTTGTCGGTACCTCGAGTTTACGCCGCCAATGTCAACTGCGTAAATTACGCCCTGATCTGGTTATTAAGGACTTACGCGGTAATGTGAATACCCGTTTGGCCAAATTAGATACCGGTGGCTATGACGCCATTATTTTAGCCGCGGCGGGTTTGATTCGACTCGATATGCAAGCACGTATCAAACAACAGATACCTGCTGAAATCAGTTTACCGGCGGTAGGTCAAGGTGCCGTTGGCATCGAATGTCGTAATGATGATCATGAATTGATTGCGCTGCTTGCCCCACTGAATCACAGTGAAACCGCTACGCGCGTATCGGCTGAGCGAGCGATGAATGCAAAACTTAATGGTGGTTGCCAAGTGCCGATTGGTAGTTTTGCTGAAATCATCAACAATACTTTGCATCTGCGTGGATTAGTCGGCTCTGCCGATGGTGTGACCATGTTACAAGCCAGTGCCAGTGGGCCTTTAAGCGATGCGGTAAGTTTGGGACATCAGATTGCCCAACACTTGTTAGATCAAGGTGCTGCTGAGATTTTAAACGCCCTGCATCAACCAGATTAAATATGAGCTTTTTGATTTTTCGGCCGCAGGCTAAATGTCTTGCCAGTGTTCAAGCCTTTGAAAAAGCTGGTATAGATGCTATTGCGTGCGGCCTAATTGATACCCAACTCGATCAGCTCGCCATACAAGCACTACCGCAGAAAATTAGCCAAGTAGTGGCTGAGACCCTAATTATTGTAACCAGCACTGTGGCCGCTGAACAATGTGTGCTTTACCAAGCATTGTGGCCAACGCAGATACAATTTTTTGCTGTTGGACAAAGCACCGCTGATATTCTTACTCACGCTGGCCTTACTGTCATCGTACCCAGTGAGGCGCGTTCGGAAGGGCTGCTAAGTTTACCCCAGCTGACTAAAGTAACAAACAAACAGATTATTATTGTAAAAGGCTACGGTGGGCGCGAGTTACTGGCTGAAACACTAAGCGAGCGCGGAGCCATAGTCAGGGAATGGGCTTTGTACAAAAGAGTTAGCTTGCCGAACCCCTTTTGTACTCGCCAATGGCATACTGAACAAATACAATGCATTATCGCCACGAGTGGTGAAGTAATAGACGCCGCATTTAAACACTATGCAGCTAACTGGCTAAAGACTAAACTTTGGATAGTAGTCAGTCAACGTACTGCCGAAATTGCACAACAACATGGCATAACGCAAATACACATTAGCGATAACGCCAGCGATCAAGCGCTTATCCATAGTGCAAAACGGACATTAGAAGGCTTTTAAGCTGTGGCTGAATTTTTTGGAGTAATAAATGGCAGATAATCAAGATAAACTGAGTGCAAAAGATCAGAAAATGTTGGAAGACATGGAAAATCAACTTACTCAGTCGGCTCACAAGAATGCTCCATCAGGGGCGACGGGATCTGCCAGCAAAGCCGCTGATTCAGGCGCGCAAGAAAAGACCATGGGCAACAAAGACATGCCAAAATCAACTAGTGCCAAACCCAATAAAATCGAGCCCGCGCGCCATGCAGGCAAAGCAAAAACCGGCTTTTTGTGGTTTTTTACCGTAATCAATTTGTTATTGCTGGGGGCTGTTATCGCTGGCGCTTACTGGGGCTGGATGCTTTGGCAAAACCAACAACAGCAACAAACAAGTTTCTTTGCGCAACAAGAGTCTGTCTTAGCAACGCAACTGGCAAGTGCTGCCAAACAACAAGCTGACTTGGCTAATTCAATAGCGGCTAATCAACTGGTAAAAGAAGATTGGCAGCAACAAAGCCTAGCCGAACAAGAACGCCTAGAGGTTTTAAGCGCCGCAATCCAACAAAACAACCAGCAAATCGCCAGTAATCTGAGCAAAGTAAGTGAAATTGCCGGCCGCCGGCCAGCCGATTGGTTGCTAGCAGAAGCCAATTATTTACTGAATATCGCTGGGCGTAAATTGTGGTTAGAGCATGATGTTGATACTGCGATATTGATGTTGCAAGCCGCTGATAGTCGCTTGCAAGACATGGCCGAACCTAGCTTGTTAGTGGTACGTGAAAAATTGGCAAGCGACATTTCGACCTTGCAACAACTTAATCCTCTTTCTACCACGGCAATTGCACTGGATATCAGCGGCTTGAGCAAACAAGTCGACAACTTGCCACTGACTTTTTTCAAAAAGCCTGAAACCAGTGACTCTGAAATGACATTATCCACCGATGACGCTGACTGGTATGACAATTTAGTCAATAGCATTAACCATGTATTAGCAGGCTTTTTTAGTGTTAAAAAAATTACCACTGACATTAAGCCTTTTATGTCAGAGCAACAACAATGGTTAGTCAAAGAACAACTTAAATTCTCTCTGCTCAGTGCACAAACTGCGGCATTACAAGAACAATGGCCAGTGTTCATGGATGCGATTAACAATGCCTTAGTGCTGGTTAATACCCATTTTGACGGACAATCCCTAAACGTAAGTCAATTTATTACTAGCCTACAAACTCTGCTAAATAGTGACATCGAAACAAACTACCCTCAGCAGTTTGCCGCCAGCAATGCCATGCAAGATGCCATAGCTAGCCGTCTAGGCAACCGTTTTAGCAACGGGAATAACTGATATGAAGAGTTTTATTAGAATCTGTATGGTTTTTGTTATTTTGCTAATTTTACTTGTAGTCAGCGCGATGATTTTTGAGGATCGAGGCTACGTCTTTATTGAATTCATTGGTTATGCCATTGAGATGAATGTGATGTCTCTAGCCGTTTCGTTTATCCTCATTTTTATTGCTTTATTAGTATTCAATTGGCTACTTAACTTGAGCTTTAGTGCCACATCTGGCTCTCGAGCTTGGTTTGGTAGTTTTGGTTCACGTAAAAAACAAAAAGCCTTTACTGCAGGTTTACTCGCCTTAGCCGAGAATAACTATTTAGCCGCGAAAGAATCTTTGGCGAAAATAGAAGACCAAGATTTTGATGGCATCAATTTGCTTGCCGCAGCAAAAGTAGAAATCCAACTGGGTGAGCCGCAAAAAGCCAAAGTATTATGGCGCAAAGCGAGCGCCATAGAAAGCTCATCATTAGCCGCCAATTTATGCCTTATCCGTCATACTCTGCTAGAAGGTCAAGCTGACAAGGCCCTTGAATTAATTAATGGCTTGAACGACAAACAAAGCAAACAAGCACTTATCATTAAACTATGGGCACAAGCATTAGCTGACGCAGGAAGATGGCAGGAATTAAAAGACAAATTGCCCACTTGGAAAAAAACCTTAGGGCCTGATTACGACAGCATGATGCAACAGGCGAGCAAAGGGAACTTTGCTGAAATCGCCAGCAAAGAAGGCGGTGCCAAACTGATTGAAAGTTGGCTGGCATCGCCTCGTTCAGTGCGTAAAGATCCTGGGCAACAGGCAGCGTACATTCAACAACTTATCAACCAAGGCATGCACAGCGATGCAGAACAAGCCTTGGTCGAACATCAAAGAACTGCCCCAGAGCCTTTACTTATTCCCTTGTTTAAACAAATTAAATTACCCAATCCGAGTGCAGCGCTTAAAAAACTTGAAGGCTGGCTTAAAAATGATGAAAACAACGTTGAATTGCTGTCAACCCTAGGGCACTTAGCTTACAACGCGAATGATCTAATTCTGGCTGAGAAAGCCCTGGGCAAAGCCATCAAACTGGGCAATAGGCAACAAGATTTGCGTTTATTGGCAAGCCTCAAAGAATCTCAACAAGATAATTTACAAGCCTTAGCGCTGTTTAAGCAAAGCATGGCGCAACCTGGCCAATAATTAAAAGCGAATTGTTATGCCACAGATAGTACAAAAAGCGAGTTGGCTATTAGTCATCTCGCTGGTTTTTTCGATACAAGCCTTAGCCAATCAAGCAGATAATCAAAGTAACGCAATTACAGAGCCGGTATTTGAGCTTGTCGTTCTCGGTGATAGTGGCGGCATTGAAGACGGCAACTTAAGTGCTTTTTTACTGCGTTCCTTGCAAGAAGCCAATTATATCGCCTTAGATGCAGGCACTGTGGTAAACGGCATTAATCAGGGTATTCAATATGGCGCTTTTGATAATTTGCCCTTAGTGACAGATGATAAATGGGGCCTAGCTGGCACGATTTTACGTCATCATATTAAAGGCTATTTGCTCAGTCATGCCCACCTTGATCATGTAAACGGTATGCTGGTTGCCTCACCTGAAGACAGCACAAAAAATATTTATGCTTTAGCCTCAGTCAATACGATGATTGGCGACACCTATTTTAACGGTAAAGCCTGGGCCAATTTTAGCGATCGTGGTATTGCACCCCGCTTAAATCAATATCATATGGTCGATTTACCCCTAGGACAAAACATAACACTCGATAAAACCGAGCTGAGTGTCAGCGCTTTTAGCTTAAGCCACCCCGTTGAATCTAGCGCATTTGTGATCGAACATGGTAATGACTTGTTTTTGTATTTTGGAGACACTGGCCCAGATAGTGTTGAAAAACAAGGCAAACTAGATAAGATTTGGACTGCCTTGGCCATGCAACTTAAATACAAAACATTACGCGGCATCATCATAGAAACATCTTTTGAAAACGAACGCCCCGACCACTTATTGTTCGGTCACCTTACACCTAATTATTTAATGCAAGAATTACACAATTTCGCTACAAAGCTTGGTGGCCAAGCACCATTAAAAGACTTAAAAGTCGTGATCAGCCATATTAAATACACTATGGCCACAGGCAGTGATCCAAGAGCTATAATCAAACAGCAACTAAATGCAGCCAATGATCTTGGTGTGCAAATTATTATTCCCCAGCAGGGACAAAGGCTGCTGTTTTAACTATTTCAACAAAAAAAGGCGGGATGGCATATACCAAGCCCGCCTTGATTCAACTTCAAATCACACTACGCTTTAAACTTACCCCATGGCCCAATTATGGCAATGGTCTTTGCGGGTGAGTAAATATTCACAAACAAAGTTGAGCCATCCGGTGAAAAACAAGCGCCAGCTAATTCTGTTTGCAGATGTAAACGCGCGAAGTTGTAAGGCTGTCCTTGTGGTGTTACGCCACGCAGATGATTATCCACCACTTTAGTATATTGATCTTCGCACACCATGAGATGACCAAAAGGCGTAACGGTTAAATTGTCACCAAGGTTAAATAAGCTTGGGTCAGCGCTTTCCAAAAATAACTGTAGTCGCCCTGGTGCACTACTCTCGCCTACTTGACCTTCATAAATTGAAGGCTGATAGCGCATGACTTGGCCAAGCTGCTTAGCACCACCATTGGTACAACAAAAATACAGCTCGTTTTCGCCCCAGTGTATACCCTCACCTCGAGCAAACAGCGCTGCGCCATCTTTATAACCCCGTTGACGTAAATCATCTTCAGGGCTTTGGGGATCGCTTAAATCAATCCACTCAGTTTCAAGCCACTGTTGCACGGGCATTTTACCCTCTCCCCAATTGCGTGTATCAAAACGGGTTTGAGCTTTCACTACTAAGGCTTGTAACCTTCCGCCTTTATGCAATTTGCCCTGTTCATGAGGAATAAAACGGTAAAACAAACTATCACCGCGATCTTCTGTGAGATAGACAATGCCGGTGCGCGGGTCAACCGCCGCCGCCTCATGATTAAAGCGCCCCATCGCGGTTAACGGCAAAGGCTCAACTAAACCAGTCGCTGAGGCAGGCACTTCAAAAATATAACCGTGTGATTTAGTTAAGTCAGAACTGGGCGTTAGTACAGACTCCTCACAACTTAACCACGAATTCCAAGGCGTAGTCCCGCCCGCACAATTACGAATAGTGCCGACTAAGGTTAAAAACTGCGTTTCAAGTTGTTGTGTATTAAGGTTGTAAACCAACTTACTGGTGCCACCAGGCAGAGCAACTCCTGCACTTGTATGATCATAGGCCAAGACGCTTTTATGTTGTTTGATACTAGCAGCGGCCTCATCTAAATATTTCGGCACTAACTCATGATTGCGCATAAGCACCACACGCTCATCATCCAGAGCAAAACAACCCATGCCATCAGCATTATCTGGCACTGAAAAGCCATCAGCCATCTCATCCCCTAACTGAGAAATAATCTGGTAGCTAAATCCTGCCGGTAAATCTAACAGCTTGTTTGCATCGGCCAGTAAAGGGCCATAAGCCTCAATAGCTTGCTGAAATGCAGTAGCATTCACCTTACCAAAAAAACTTGCTGTTAAACCACCAAACGCCAACGCGCTCGCCCCAAGCGTAAACTGTCTTCTGGTAACCATAAGCTATCCTAGTGAATTAAGGTATTGTGAAATAATATCTAAGTCGGTAAATGCGACAATATCACATGACGAAAAGTTCGATCAGCGGTCAACGTAATACAGTCAATGCCCGACACGTGCTGCTCAACCGCATCAAAAATAGCAGGTAAACATGACACGCAGATGGCGGACTTATCTAACAGGAAAGACCTAAAACGACAAACAAAAAAGAATCTACAAGAATAAAACCAAATAACACTGGAAAATGTGACATATTTCTTTAGAATCAGCCCTCGCTCAAATCCCCAGTGATTTAAGCCGAAAATCAAAATGCACCCGTAGCTCAGCCGGATAGAGCGCTGCCCTCCGGAGGCAGAGGTCGTGAGTTCGAATCTCGCCGGGTGCGCCATCTACGCATGACATATGCCGATAGTAATTACTAACAAACAATCACTCTGTGACCTGATTGTGACCAAACGATTTCAGGTTATGTAGCAAAATTCCCCCTGATTACACTTCCATTTAGCCTAATGGCTTTTCTTCTGGCCACCAGATCGAGTTATGTAAGGGATAATTTGTATCGAGTCTATATTTATACAAACTAAAAGGCCTAAAGCACAACGCTAAGGCTCCGAGCAAAGAAAGTAACACCGAAGAATAGCGTTTGAAGCGCCCAACAACCAAGCACAGGTTGTTTTTGCAGGACAATGTACAACAATTAACAAACGCACTTGCTTTTAACTATTGTAAGACCCAATATATTTGGTTATTATTATCTTTTAAAATATTTTTACCAAGCGCAGGGTGAATTATGTCAACCGATAACAATGTTGAAGTCTTGCTAAAAAACCATGAGGCGCGAACCATTAGCGCCTTGTATGAGCTTCAGCGTAAGCTAATTTTAGCAATGGAGCAGCGTGATACCTTAGGTGATATCCACCAGTTCGGTAAAATAGTTAAACAATACAAACAAACTAATAAATCGAGCAATGAGACGCTAGCCTTACTTAGTGGCGTAACTTCCAATACGATATCAACCATGACCAGCGACCCAACTAACTCAAAGGTGTCCACTGTGCTTGCACTACTAGATGCTATGGGTATGACGTTGACTATTTCACGTAAATCTACTGATGAGTGAAATAAGCCGTCAAGGTCGTGTATATACCAATGGTAAGCTGGCAGGTCTGTTAACTGAATACAAAGAAACAACCGGCGCACAGATGTATTCGTTTGAGTATGACCGTGATTACATCATTCAGGGGGGTACGCCTATAGGCTATCACTTCCCATTAAAGGCTGAACCTTATTTGTATGATGTGCTACACCCATTTTTCACCAACCTAGCCTCTGAGGGCTGGGTAAGAGTCTTCCAAGCAAGCAAAGCAAGATTAGATAAACGCGATGATTTTGGATTGCTACTGGCCAACGGTGGCGATTTAATTGGCGCAATATCAGTCCAACCTGAAAACAAGGATATTAAGGAATGAGTCAGCGACTGGGTACAATATCTTTAAGCCCAAAAGGAAATGAGTCGCCATATAGTAGTTACTTCCTAAAAAGCATGTTTGGTATTAGCCAGCTTCCTAAGAATGGCCTTCGAGTGAAAGGTGACTCAAAAACATTTAATGATTTAGCGCCTGAATACACAGAAGGAAATTCGGTGTCCGGTGCTCAAAAAAAATTATTAATGTCTCTGGTAAATGGCTTTTTAGTACCAGTTAAGAAAAACGGCCAATTCATTGTCAAACCTGCACCAGACAAATTTCCCCATCTGCCCGAAAACGAACATTGTATTATGCAGCTTGCCAAAGCTGTTGGCTTTGATGTTGCGCAAAATGCGCTTGTGCCCTTTGAAAATGGTGAGTTGGCTTATTTAACCAAGCGCTTTGACATACTAAAAAACTCAGAGCGCCTGTTCATAGAAGATGCGGCCAGTCTATGTTTGGTTGCCCCTGCCAATAAAGGCAGTGATGCATTGTCTTATGAAGATACGCTCAATACATTGTTCACCGTTAGTGGTCAAAATCGAGGCGTGACATTGAATGGCTTTAAACAAATATTATTCGCCTATATCGTGGGCAACAATGATTTACACCTAAAAAACCTGTCTTTATTTAGACAACCAAATTCACAGTCGCGTTTCATGACGAATTTTACGCCTATTTACGATGTGTTATCAGTCGCCCCCTACCCTATGTATTTTGGTGATGACCTGTCATTAAGTTTACTTAATAGTGAATTGGAGGCTGAATTTTCTGAGGCATACAAACAATACGGTTACTATACTGGCTATGACTTTATTAAATTTGGTCAGCAAATTGGACTGTCTAATTCAGCAGCCAAAAAAATAATTAAACAGCTTAGTAATGACGTAAAAATTGCGTATGAATATATCATCAATGCGTCTCAATGCCCTGATGATATGAAACGCGTGTTGAAATCACATATAAAAGATAAGCTTGGTCGGTTAACACGCCCATACCCTGTCAAAGCGGTATAGGAGTAGTGTCAACTTATCGACCTTATTCCAGATACTTTAAACCATATTTAGTATAAAATTTATTTATACTAAAAAGGGTATATTTTAGCATTATACCAATTTGAGTATGAGAGTAACCTTATGAAAGTAAACACTCCTGCTGATATCAGTCCGATAATACGTGATGCACGCAAAGCTAAGGGTTGGACGCAGGCTAAGCTAGCAAAAAATGTAGGACTATTTCAAAAAGATATTTCTCGTATTGAAACAACTCCTGACAAGGTCAGTTTAATCACCCTATTGAGCGTTTGCAGTGCGCTCGATATTAAATTGTCAGCCACAGCAAATAATAAAAGTGACCTAACTCTGCGCAAGGTGCTGGATTTCTGATGGGACGTAAATCTCATACCAAACAGCTTTATTGCTCTATGAATAATGTTCTTGTTGGAACGCTTAAACTGAATAAAGGCCGGATGAGTTTTCAGTATGATCCGCAATGGTTAACTGCCATAGGCACCCGAGCGCTATCGCTCAGCCTCCCACTGCAATCGAGTGAAATTAAATCTGATGCAGTTCATGCCTATTTTGATAATTTACTACCCGACAATGATGTTGTCCGTAAACACATGGTTGACCGCTTAGGAGCTCAAAGTACATCTCCCTTTGATTTACTCGCGACAGTGGGCGGTGATTGCATCGGCGCAATATCTTTAACCAACGAACCACCACTTGAGGCCTTGCCAGCCATTTCACTCAAACCAATAAACGAAGCAGATATTGCCCAGACGATTCGAGACACTCGAGTAGACAATGTACTGGGCATGCACATTGATGATGATTTTCGTATTTCGTTAGCCGGTGCCCAAGAAAAAACCGCCTTAACTCTGTGGAAAGGTCAATGGCATAAGCCACAAGGTCAGACGGCAACGACCCACATTTTTAACCCCCCCCATATTTCACCATCAACAAATGAATATAGACCTATCTAGCAGTGTTGATAATGAATGGTTCTGCCTGACCTTTTTGGCTAATCTAGGATTGCCTGTTGCAAAAGTAGCTATTCAAAGCTTTGAAGATCAAAGAGTGCTGGTCGTTGAACGCTTTGACAGACGTATTACAGATAGCCAAATAGTCAGACTTCCTCAAGAAGATATGTGCCAAGCATTAGGTAGGGTCAGTGGCAGTAAATATGAAGAAAAAGGCGGGCCGGGAGCACTAGCTATCATGGACTTACTCAAATTTTCTAGCTCAGCAATACAAGACCGATACAATTTCCTGATGAGCCAAATTGTTTTTTGGCTGCTCGGGGCAGTTGATGGCCACGCAAAAAAATTCAGTCTATTTTTAAAAGCGGATGGTTATCGCCTAACGCCCTTTTACGATGTAATGAGTGCCTACCCTTATTTTGGACAAGGCCCACTTCATAAAAGTCTGCAGAAAAAAAAAATCAAAATGGCGATGAAAGTCCACAGTAAAAACCATCACTATCATTGGTATAATATTCAGAAGCGTCATTGGTTGGCTCATGGCAAGTATCTAGGTATACCTGAGGATGCAATTCAGTCTATATTTGACCACCTGCTTGCTAAAACAGAAAAAGCTTTGAGCGACACCTTTAATCTTGCACCGCAAGAGTTTAATCAACAAATTGGCACTACCATCGCGGAGCAAACGCGCCAATGTTTGGACAAACTACGCTAATTATATTATCTATGCATGAGGTCAGATTACGGCAAATCAGAACGTTAAATAGTCATAACATACCACTCGTATTTTACCGGAAAGTGTTTCTCCAAAATGAATTTAGCGGTTGCAAATATTTGTGTTTTGCTAAGATTTATATGACCACACCGTGACAAACATGCTGATTAACGATTTAAAATTGTGGGTGAAAGTCCTTACCTTTCAAAATTGCGACTTGTCTACACGATATGAAATGGCACAAAACTGGGATTGTTAATCCTCATATGAAACAGTTAGTTAATTGAAGTATTAACGGATACTGAAAGACCTAACGCGTATAAACACATTTAATATACATTGTTTTTCTTATCACTTCGGAGGCAGAGGTCGTGAATTCGAATCTCGCCGGGTTAGCCATTATCGTGCTAGCTCATTGAAGCAAAATGACGAGCCTAGTGAGCACTGAAATCGAACTGGATTGACTTAATTCAGATTTTGCTGAAAAGTTACTGCTCGTCAAACCCTTGCCATCACGTCATCAATAGACATTCACTTTTTTTCTGAACTATGACACTGTGGTTTAGTCCTAAAGGGGCGCATTCTGAAGAGCAATGAATCAATAGCCTTCGAATAGTCGGGCAGAAAATAAAGCCTGAAACAAAACTACATTGTATCCTGTTGCTCATCATTCACCGATCAAGGCCAGCATTTACTGCCTTGGTCAACAGATTATATAGAGGTAAAAAAATGGAATATCGTCGTTTAGGTAAAGCCGGACTCAAAGTGTCGGCATTGTCACTCGGGTCTTGGGTAACGTTTGGTAAGCAAGTTGATATGAACGATGCCAAGACATTATTAAAAACCGCATACGATGGCGGTATTAACTTTTTTGATAATGCTGAAGGTTATGAAGCTGGCGAGTCTGAAAAAATAATGGGTGATGCCATTTCTGCTTTGGGTTTAGCCCGCGATACTTATGCCGTGTCTTCAAAAGTGTTTTGGGGTGGAGACAAACAAATGCAGTTAGGCCTCAGTGCCAAGCACGTTCGTGATGCTTGTGATGCGGCATTAAAACGCTTACGGGTTGATTACTTAGATTTGTACTTTTGTCATCGCCCAGATATTGATACCCCGATTGAAGAGACCGTACGCGCCATGCATAACTTGATTCAGCAAGGTAAGGTCATGTATTGGGGCACGTCAGAATGGTCAGCTCAACAAATTACTCAAGCACATGCTATTGCGAGGCAAGAGCACTTAACTGCGCCATCAATGGAGCAACCCCAATATAATTTATTGCATCGCGATAAGGTAGATGGAGAATTTAATTCCTTGTACGAGCAGTTTGGCATGGGCACCACCATTTGGTCGCCATTGGCCAGCGGTTTGCTGACCGGTAAATACAATGCTGGTATTCCAGATGATAGCCGCTTAGCCCTACCTGGTTATGAATGGTTACGTGATTTGTGGACCAGTGAAGACGGCAAAAAGAAACTTGAAAAAATTCGCCAGTTAAGCAAATTGGCAGACGAGCTGGATATTAAAATGGCGCATTTATCCATTGCGTGGTGCTTAAAAAATCCTAATGTCAGTACCGTAATTTTAGGCGCGTCGCGTTTATCGCAGTTAGAAGATAACTTAAGCGCAATGGATGTGGTTGGTAAGCTAACGCCAGATGTTATTGAACGCATTGAAGCGATTGTTGCAAACAAACCCGCTGCGGCTGAACGTTTTGGTCAATAGGTGAATCTTGGGTTTACCATTACACAGAGTATTGGTAAACATTAGACTAAACTTTGATAGTCGAAACAAAGGCAGTCTGACTGAAGTTGCTTTTGTTCCGACTTCAAATTATTTAGTACTTCTATACCTAAGGGTAAAGAGGAACAAAAAGAAGTAACTCGCAAAGGCAAACCAATATGGTAAGGCGCCATCGACTGAATATAAATAGGTACCTAACAAGGGGCCGACGGTAAAACCAAGTGGTGGACAGGCGCCGGCTAATCCCGCTACCGCACCTTGCTCTTCAGAAGACACCGCAACTGACGCACCGGCCATAAAGCCTGGCCCGGCTAATCCCATTCCTAAACCTAATATACACATGGCTAATATATACATTTCTTGAGTATGGCCTAGGGCCATCATCGCAAAAGCAACCATCATCATCGGCATAGATATTCGCAAGAGGGCAAACGGCCTGAATTTGAGGCGCGGAACCACGACCAACTGCACAAAAAGGGCTGCGGCGGCGGAAAACATCAAACTAACGCCCACAATTTTGGCCGTTTGGGTGCCATCCAAACCTAACTGATCTTGGAAACGAAATGCGATAGTTTGTTGCACGATGGCAAACCCCATAAACAATAGAACACCTGCAATCACTAAGGGGAAAATCCGTGGATCGGTGTACTTCAGTTTCTGTGGCTTTTTAATGACTTGAGGTTTGGGTAGCTCTGGTAAAACAAACACCGCCAAAAAGGCGGCTGCCAAGGTTAAAACGACAGAGAAATATAAGGGAGTGAGCAAACTAATACTCGCCAATAAACCGCCGACCGCAGGACCCATTATGGAGCCAATATTACCCGCTGCGCCTATAGCGCCCATCCCTTTAACGCGATCTTGTAAGCTGGTAATATCAGCCATGTAGGCATTGGCTGAGGGTGCCACTGCCGCCATTACCGTGGCGTTGGCCACTCGAGTCACAATTAACAATATTAGGGCAGTCAGTGGAATAAGGTAACCGAGTAAGGCTGCCTGAAACACACCGGCGAACATTACCGTACCAGCAGAATAACCGAATAAACCAATTAACAGGATCTTTCTTCTACCCCAAACGTCACTGGCACGGCCCCACAACGGACTAACTAGAAACAAAGTTAAGGACGACGAAGATATGATGGCGCCAATTTGCACTTCAACCAAACCCACTTCCCGTCCGAGTGGGGCTAATATGGCAAACAATACGGTTTGGGCAAATCCCATCGCTGCCGCTGCTAACAATAAGATGCGTTTGGCTGAAGCATTGGCAGTGTCGGATTGGCTCATAACTTGTGGCTTACGACAGCGTCGCTAGCGCTTCTCCTGAGAACTGCTCTATTTCTTCAAGCTTACTGTTGCGAATTTTATTTGCCCAGATTGGATCTTGCAACAAGGCGCGACCCACCGCCACTAAATCAAACTCGCCTTTATCCATGCGTTCAATCAAATCATCGATTGAACGAGTGCTCGAGCCTTTGCCGGCAAAGGCAGTGAAAAAGTCTTCATTAAGGCCCACTGAACCGACTGTGATAGTGGGTTTGCCTGTGATCTTTTTAGTCCAACCGGCTAAATTCAAACCATTATCTGCAAACTCACTTTCCCAGTAGCGACGTGTTGAACAGTGGAAAATATCCACACCCGCTTCACTCAGTGGCGTTAAAAACGCTTCAAGTAATTGCGGGGTTTCAGCCAATCTGGCGCTGTAATCTTGCTGTTTCCACTGTGAGAAGCGGAATATAATGGGGAAATCAGGTGTGGTTGCAGCGCGGATCCGTTTGATAATTTCTACCGCTAAGTGGCCACGTTTAGCCATAGTGCCGCCCCATTCATCGGTGCGCAGATTAGTGGCGCTCCAAAAAAACTGATCGATCAAATAACCGTGAGCACCATGAATTTCAATGCCATCAAAACCAACTCGCTGAGCATCTGCCGCTGCACTGGCAAAACCACTAATGACGGTTTCAATTTGCGCCGCAGTCATTGGTTCTGCGATTTGTTTTCCTGGCGCAACTAAGCCAGATGGGCCGACACTTGGCAACTCTGGAAACGGCGCTTTTGCGGCTACACGGGCCATACCAACATGCCATAGTTGCGGCATGATCTTCCCACCAGCACCATGCACTGCCTTAACTACATTTTGCCAACCTGCCAGTGCGGTTTCGCCGTGAAATTGTGGAATGCGTTCACTCATCGTGGCAACCGGATCATTAATGGTGGTGCCTTCGGTGATAATTAAGCCAGTGCCACCTTCTGCACGTCGACGATAATAATCAGCCACCTCTGCAGTCGGCACGCCGCCTGGCGAAAACTGACGAGTCATCGGTGCCATAACAATTCGATTGGCCAGTGATAAGTCTTTGAGGCTGAATGAACGAAACAATGCTTCTATGCTTTTACTCACGTTATTACCTTATTTGTCATGTTTATTTATTGGTATTTTATTATGTACTACGCAGATCTTGTCTAATCTGACTCAGTGCTTATTGCACTTGTCAGTGAACTCACCATAACCGCGGCCAATTCTTCTAACTCGTGTTTATTGCCTAACAATTGGGCCAAATGTAATGAAATCAAACCATGTAAACCGGCCCATAATAGATAACAAATTTTAACCGGTTCACCATACATTTTACCTGCGGCCACTAGTGCAACGATAACCTGACGCATTGGCGCGCCACTGCGCACTATCGCTGCCTCGAGTTCGGGATAGTGGTCCGAATCTGGTTGAGCCACGCTATACATAACCCGGTAAGAATCTGGATAGCTAATGGCAAACTGCAAATAGGCGCGGAACAAGGCATGTAACTGTTTACTGCTATCTGACTGTTGCAGCAAGGCACCTTCTAGTTTATCCGCTATACGCCCAAACTCACGCTGTCGCAAGGCAGCTAAAATATCAGCCTTATTTTTAAAATAGCGATAAGGCGTAGTGCGGCTGCAGCTCAAATCTGCAGCGAGGCCGCGCAACGATATACCTTCGACACCGTGTTTGGCGAAAGACGTCAAGGCGTGATCACACATGCGGTTACGGAAACACAATATTTCTTCTGGCGTCAGTATTTTAGGCATATAAGCCGCAATATCTGCTTAACTGGGAATCCATAAATAATTTTACTCTTTGTGAGGCTCTGTATGTTTGTAGTCACAGCTTTAATAAGCCCTACCACGCAAACGAATATAGAAAGGCCACATGATATATTTTATATTGACACTGTCAATTTTAAACTTTTTACTCGACAAAATAACTATATCTAGGACTTTAGCTAGAAGGTCGAGACTGCACTAAGAAAGCGCCATCTAGTCATAAGGCAATGAATAAACTTGATTGCAAAGTTACACAAAGGAAAGTGCTACCGACGATTGAACTTGTGGGATGTTTCATCATGCCGTGGGAGGGATGTAAGCAGAGAAAAGATAAATTGGCCTTGCGTTGCTAAATTAACAAAAATGCATTTTACTGCATGACAATATTCAAACCCCTTAATTCAGGATACGACGTGAAACCAGTGTTACCCGCTATTTTAGTTAACTTAGCCTTAGGCCTGATGATAATTATTTTGTTTTCATTTAGCGGGCATATAGCCGCACAACAAAATACTGAATTGAGTGATATAACTGTAGGTGAGCAAAACAGACAGTATCGTTTATTTGTGCCCACCGGCTATGACAAAAGCAAAACGATGCCCTTGGTATTAAACTTTCATGGCACCTCAGGTACGCCCGCTCAACAAGTTGAAATTTCTGACATTGAAACATTGGCTGAAATACAAGGTTTTATTGTGGTGTCGCCGGCTGCGGTTTATCGCCGTCAGCCTGAGGGGCCCAATACTTGGAATGTAGACAAAGATCCCCTGGGTGTGGACGATGTATTTTTTGTAAAAAGCCTGATTGCTCAGCTCAAACAGCAATATAATATCGACGACAGGAGAATTTATGCCATGGGTTTTTCCGGTGGTGCAAGAATGAGTAGTCGCCTGGCTTGTGATTTATCCGACCAGATTGCGGCCATTGGTCCGGTTGCTGGGCTGCGCTATCCAGAAGATTGCCAGCCAGCTAGAGCCGTTCCCATCATTACCTTCCACGGTAAACAAGACGGAGTAAATCATTATGTCGCACGTGAGAATTCACCCCCTTATTGGCGTATGGGAGTCGAGCCCGCTATTAAGGGATGGTTAGATAATAACCATTGTGCTAAACAAGCACAAAGTACTGATTTAGCAGAGCAAGTCACTCGGCTGACTTACAGCCATTGCCAGGACTATGGTGATGTTGTATTTTATCAATCAGTCACTGCCGGCCATACCTGGCCGGGCAGTAAAGTAGCCGACAAATTGGCAAGTTATGGATTGGGCGCCACCGATAAATACATCGTTGCCACGGAACTCATTTGGACGTTTTTTAAGGCTCACCCGCTGCCGCAATAAATACGAAGTGAGCGCTCAGTGCGTGAGAATGACTGCCAGCACTCAACTATGGGCCCCATAAGCAGTGGTCTTCTAATTTCTGCGAAAATGTCATTACTTGCTAACAAAGCAATCGATTTTTTACCTTTACCTCGATTTTACTATGCTCTCATTGCATCATTAAGCTAAATCAATCCCACCATTGGTATGTCACTATTGATGATATTCGCAAATTAAGTTTTAAGCGGAATGTCATAAATTTGTGTGCATAATGTGGTTTTTAATAGTGGAGTTGTTTATGTTTTCTCATCGTTTTACCTTGTATTGTTTTACCCTTGTTTTTGTTTGGTCCAATGCTGGCGCAGAAAATCGTATTGATACTCAACGCCCTGATGCGCCTGAATTAGCTGCTTACGGTGCATTTGACGTTGGCGTAAAAACCCTTAATGTAAGCAACCCCCAACAAATTGATATTCTACAACTTGACCCTAGCAAAGATGAACCCGCGAATTTGCCGCGTTACGAGCGACCACTCACTTTGGAAGTATGGTATCCGGCTATCAAAGGGAGTACTGGCAAAACAACCTTAGATGCCTACATACGCGATGGTAAAACTCAGGTTGAGTTGCATGGCAAAGCAGTGCGTGACGCAAAACCAGCTCTCAGTGCCCAGGCTTATCCCCTAGTACTCATTTCTCATGGTTATCCAGGCAATCGTTATTTACTGGCAAACTTAGGGGAAAATGTTGCATCCAAAGGTTTTGTAGTGGTTTCTATTGATCACACCGACTCAACTTATCGCAGCAAAGCGGCGTTTGCGTCAACCTTGGTAAATCGCCCTGTTGATCAGTTATTTGTTCTTGAGCAAATAGCGCAAATGTCGGCAGACAGTAGCTCATTTTTACATGACCTAGTTGATACAAATAACAGTGCTTTAATTGGTTATTCTATGGGCGGTTATGGGGCTGTCATTAACGCCGGTGCAGGTTTGACTGAGCAAGCCGTCAACAGCCGGTTGGGCTCTCCTTTTGGCACTTTAGCACGGCACCAAACAGGTAAAAAACCGGCCGTTGATAGTCGCTTAAAAACCGTTATCGCCTTTGCACCTTGGGGCATGAATTACGCTATGTGGAATGCTGAAAGCTTACAAGATGTCAGTATTCCTATGCTACTCATTGCAGGTTCGCAAGATGATGTATCTGGCTATGAGAATGGCGTTCGAGTAATTTGGCAAGGTATTAGCAACGTCGATCGCTCTTTACTCACTTATGACAATGCCAATCATAGTGCGGGGGCAGTGATGCCTGCACCACAAGAATCCTATGTTTTTAGTCAAGAACTCGGTTTTAATGTTAGCGAACATTATATTGATGCTGTATGGGACAACACCCGTATGAATAATATTGCTCAGCACTTTGTTACGGTGTGGCTAAATAAGTATTTAAAACATGATGCAAATATGAATCGCTATTTAGAGCTTGTGCCCTCTTCTAATGATGGCGTATGGGCCATGGATGAGGCAGGCAAAGCAAAAGCAGAACATAGCTATTGGCCAGGTTTTGCAAAACGTACTGCGAAAGGTTTACATTTTGAGTCGCTTATCAAAGGCCAATAAAGGGTAACTCTACTTAATAATCTCTTGCTTTGAAGCGCTGAAAAAATAGGCCAAAAAAACTGGCCTATTTTGGATTTTGCCGCTTAGTTTTAAGTACGTTATTTAAGCAGTAAATGACTTCACAAAATCTGCTAATTCTTGGTCTTGGCAGTGTTCAAAGAAACAGCTTTGGAAGCGCTCTCCACCTACGGCGGTTTTAATTAGCTCAGGATCCAATGCCCTTAAACCTTCTAATAGGGGTTTGCTGGTGGCAACTTTAACACTGCTTAAAATCCCAGCATTAGTGACTTGCGATTCGCGGCGCTCAGGTGGATAACCCATACCTGTTTCACCGGTAAAGGCTTTTTCAAAAATGTAGCGCACATTTAATTCTGCACCCCAACCAAAGCCTTTGGCAAAGGGTAAAGATAGGGCATTACCATTGTTAATTTGTGCAAATAAATAAGCATCTGCAGGATCGATACAATAGCCGCAGGCCACACCCGGATAGGCATTAAGCGACATCAAGGCACCTTGCCCAGTGCCGCAACCCGCCACCACAAAATCTACCGCTTTGGAATTCAACAACAGGGCGGCAATAATGCCCAGATGAATATAGGTAAGACGGTGATCGTTGTCATCATTCATGCCGACGTTAAAAACACTGTGACCTAAACCACTCGCCACATCGTTCAGTTGTTGTAAGACCACAGCATTTTTGCCCGCTTGGCTAAATTCGTTCATTAAGGCAATTTTCATAATAATTCCACTTTAAAATCTGATTTAAGCCAATATTCGCATCTTTGTAGTTATGGCCGTACCTAAATCATGACATAAGTTTAATTATGAATATTTGCTCGCTTTAATAAGTAGTAGTGAGCTAAATGTTCGCTTAACTGATGACTCTTTGATAAAAAAACCGATTTTTATTTAATTGCAACAAGCGATTAAATATCGATGTGGACTTGATATAAAGACTGTAGAATTGCGCCTTAATTCTTGGAGGCTCAATGGCACTGCTTAAACACATCACTTTAATTTGCATACTCGCGTTAACCGGATTTAATGTTAAAGCGTTCGAAATTACCTTAGCTGAACAACAAATCAATGGCATGTTGGCCGTCAGCTTTCCGGTAAAACAAAGTTATCAGGGCTTTGATCTGACTTTTTCAGACCCCAAGGTTAGCCTCATAAGCATCACCAATAGTATTGCGCTTAAGAGTGTTATCTTAGCTGAACAAAATGGCCAAAAGTTGCGGGCTATTGCCAGCGCGCAAGGACAGGTTTATTACAACAGACAACAGCAAGTCATTGAAATCATCAAACCGAGCTTAGTTGAGTTTACGGTATTGGATAATTCTATAGAGCAATCAGAAATCGCCATTGATTCTTTAAAACAGGTTATCGGTCAGCAACTACCTATGATATTTTTGCTTGATGTAAAGCAGATCAACCAGCTTTTTCCTGGCCTTCAACCTAAAGACATTGTCATTCGTGACAATGGATTAGTGATTAGTTTGTAAGGACTTACTTAACCGATATGACCAAACTACCTTGCTCTAATTCTGCAGCAAGGTAGTCAAGGTAAACAATTATGCTTCAGACATATAGTCGGGTGGTAAGGTCGTGATGGTAGCAACGCCAGATTCAATCGCTGCCAAAGCAACCGCTCTAGCCACACGTTTAAGTAAGCGAGGATCCATAGGTTTAGGAATAATATAGTCTTTGCCAAAGTGCAGACTGTCCACATTACTGGCTTTAAGAACTGAAGCTGGCACAGGCTCTTTAGCGATACTACGAATGGCATTTACCGCGGCTATCTTCATTTCATCATTAATTTTTGAAGCCCGAACGTCTAAGGCCCCTCTGAAAATAAAGGGAAAACACAATACGTTATTTACTTGGTTAGGATAATCAGAGCGACCCGTCGCCATAATTAAATCATTTCTAACACCATGGGCTAACTCTGGCTTAATTTCAGGATCAGGGTTGGAACAAGCAAATATTACCGGATTCGGTGCCATTAGTGTAAGCGCTTCTGGGGGCAAAACATCGGGCCCTGATACTCCAACAAATACATCGGCATTGTCTAAGGCATCCTCTAGTGTGCGCTTGTCGGTATTATTGGCAAACAGTTGCTTGTATTCAGTTAGATCAGTACGGCGGGTATGAATAACGCCTTGACGATCCAGCATATAAATACGCTCGCGTTTAGCACCACATTTTATCAACAATTGCATGCATGCAATGGCCGCGGCTCCTGCCCCCATGCAAACAATAGTTACTTCGCTAATGAGTTTTCCTTGGATTTCCAACGCATTTAACATACCGGCAGCAGTGACTATTGCCGTACCATGTTGGTCATCGTGAAATACCGGTATATTGCAGCGCTTAATTAACTCTTTCTCGATAACAAAACATTCAGGCGCTTTGATATCTTCAAGATTGATCCCACCAAAGGTGTCAGCAATGTTAGCGACTGTGTTAATAAAATCTTCAGTGGTCTGATGTTTAACCTCAATATCAATGGAGTCTATGCCGGCAAATCGTTTAAATAATAAAGCCTTACCTTCCATTACCGGTTTAGATGCCAGTGGGCCTAAATTACCTAAACCTAGAATGGCAGTACCATTGGTAATGACCGCCACCAAATTACCTTTGCCGGTATATTTATACACAGTGTCAGGATTGGCGGCAATTTCACGCACTGGCTCAGCAACACCAGGACTATAAGCCAAGGCTAGATCGGTGACAGTCTCGGCAGGTTTGCTAAGTGCAATGCAAATCTTACCGGGTACGGGCAAAGCATGATAATCGAGAGCTTGTTGACGAAAATCTGTCATTATTATTGTGATCCTGTTTGTAGGGTTTTCAGCTAAAGTGTTGTATCTATTGTATTATTTCAACAACAATTTCAGAATATTGTAACTACCTGAGTTTATTATTATTTTTGGAAATTTCTTGTTTAATAAATGTAACACAAGTGACTTTGCCGCACATATCTGATGAGCATAGTTTTTAGCAATTATTGGCATAATTAAGAGTGATTTAACTTAAAGCAATTGAGTTGAAATTAAATAACAGCAGGTGGATTAATTTAAAACGCCTAACTAACTGCCGTATAAACAAGAGTTTGTTTAATTTAAACGGCTCTATCATGCCAATAAAATTACTCAGAATCATGTTAATCGTTGGTTCCATCGACCAAATAAATTTAGAGAGTTTCGTCGTACTCAAAAAAGTCTATTGCTCATTTAGTTAAATGAAAATTTGTTTATAGCCCTGATTAGAAACTTTACAAGAACAATAAAGAAGTGAATGTATCGATATTAAATAAGGAATAAGGCGTTTCCTGAAAAAATTAGCCTCAATAACTCAACAAAACTAAGGTATTTTATTTTCACTCTAATAATGACCTAATAATTCATTGAATTCCGTTTACTCATCGATTAAAATGCGCCTTAGTTTATATCTCAAGGAAAAAGTTATGAAGAAATTCGCGATATCAATATTGACAGCAGGATTGCTAATTTCTAGTAATCTTTATGCTCAGGAAAATGCAGGTGGTACTTACTCATCTAAATATGGCATTGGCCAGATGACAATACCACAAATCGCCGCTGCGGCGACGGCAGCGGCAATCGCTGCAGCTGCTATAGCAAACAGTAATGGTAAAGTTGGTACACGTCCACCAGGACCTATCGAATGTCCAGATGGCCAAGAACTCGTTGGTAACGTGTGTACTCCAATAGAGACAGTTTATACTTGTGCTGAAGGTGATCAACCACCGGTTGATGGCGTTTGTATCGGTACAGCTACCACAGTAACAGTGACTGCAAGTGGTACAGGTACTACAACGATTACTGTTCCAGTGACGTTTACTTATCCAGCATCAGTAGTTAATTAATTTTTTTGGTTAATTACTAACGTATTTGAGAGCCGCCATTAGGCGGCTTTTTTATTTGTTTTTTTCACATTGTGGTGTTTGAATAATATGCATAGCAGTAGGTTTTACTTCATTTTATGTGTGGGTTTGTTACCTTTTCTGTCTGCGTGCTCATCAACCCATGAGGCATATATCAGAAGTATGCGTATCGCTTTAGCAGAACCACAAAGCTTAGTCTTAGAAACAGAGCAGATAAAACAGTCTCCGGCAGATTTAATTTATGTGAAAAAAAATGAGTTAGCCACGGTTGTATTAGCCCTCGCTTTTATTGAAAGTGGCCAATATAAGTGGGTATCTGTTGATAACGGTGCCTTAATTGAAAAAGACGGGCGAATTATCAAAACACTGTCGTTAGATAGTAATTTAGATTTTATATCCTCTGATGTTAGCGATCCTCTTGCTTCCCCCAGCAATATCGACAATACAACGACTTGGCAAAGAAAAATTGACTTTAACTCCGCCCAATATGGCCTTGTCTTAAACTCAACTTTTACCGTATTAGTTAATCAATCACTGACCATACAAGATAAAATTATAGAGACTACGTTAATTGAAGAGCAAGTTGATTTAATTGCAAGTGAGGCTCATGAATATGGGCACAGTCATTGGGTTAATCAGTTCTGGTTACACAAAGAAACGGGCAAATTATTGCGCAGTAGGCAAAAAATAATACCCGATGGTTATTATTTTGATCTCACTTATGTCAGTCGAGCCGTCAGACTATGACGTTTATTTTTCAAACAAAGGGTTTTGATTTGATGCGTTCAACCATTTTTTACTGTTTTATTCTGTTCTCTAGCATTAGTTCTGCACAAGTCAGTATTCAGATAAATCAACATAAATTTGATTTTACCGCCTCTCCTCGTCTTGCTGAAGTATTGTCTCCTATCGCTTACCAAGACAATTGGTACTGGCCAGCGGCTAGGTTATTTCGCTCAGATACCCATGAGATTCTTACTCTTCGCAATAAGGTTATTGCGAAACTCAAATTTATGCAATTATCGCTGAATAATGACAATGCAGTATTAGTAGATGAGCTAATACAACAGATTAATAGTTGGCAATTAGCGGACAGAATATTAATTAATCTTGACTATGATCGAGCGCAAACGAATCCACAGTTAAATCCCCAGTTTGAGCAAGGGCAATATAAATTGGACTTGGTAACACGCCCCACTTCCTTCACTGTATTTGGCCTTGTTAGACAGCCCGTCGTTATAGATTTAACTGACAACATGTGCGCCCATCACTATATTAATAGTGCGTTTTCACAGCTTGAAAATAAGGATTTTGTTTACCTTATCGCAGCTGATGGCCGGATAGATAAAATAGGTATTGCATACTGGAATACGGGCTGTGTTGATATCATGCCCGGCAGTCAAATATATCTCCCCTTAAACGAATCCCAGTTTTTCAGTGATAATCGCGAACTGAATCGACAAATTGTTGAGCTTGCCTTAAATAGGATAATGTAATGAGCAGTACTATCTACTTTTTGCCCAGGCCAATTATTGGGTCCATCGGTCTTGCATTATTTACTGCTAGTTTATTCGCTGGCGCTCAAGAGTTAACAACCTTAAGTCAACCTTCACAAATGGTACAAGGTGGAGTGGGATTATTGCAGACACCAACGGCGCGTATGGCCGCCGATGGCAACTTAAGTATTAGTTACACTGACAATGAAGAGTATCGGTTTTGGTCTGCTACCTTGCAACTATTTCCGTGGATGGAATCCACCGTAAGATACACCGATGTGCGCACAAGACTTTATAGCTCTGACCCTGATTTTAGTGGTAATCAAACTCTTAAAGATAAGGGCATCGATGTTAAATTTCGTCTGTTACAAGAAAGTTATTACCTGCCACAAGTAACGGTTGGTTTTAAGGATATCGGTGGAACAGGATTCTTCGATAGTGAATTTATTACTGCGAGTAAAGCCTTTGGCCCCTTAGACTTTCACCTTGGTTTAGGCTGGGGTTATTTAGGAACCGGAGATAATTTTCCAAACCCTTTTTGTGAGGTTGCTGATCGCTTCTGTGATCGCGCTGACGGTTTTTCCGGCCGTGGTGGCACGGTAGAATTTGGTAAGTTTTTCAAAGGTAATACCTCCTTATTTGGTGGCGTTGAATATGTTACGCCGATAGAAGGCTTGCGACTCAAACTCGAATATGAGGGTAAGAACTATATTAATGACAGAGCAGGCAACTTAGCCCAAGACAGTCTTTGGAATATAGGTGCGGTCTATCAATGGAAAGATTTTGATTTCAGCCTAAACTATCAACGAGGTAACACTATTGGCTTTGGCCTGACCTATAAGCTAAATATGCATACAGCTAAGCAGGTTAAATTTGATAGACCTCCTCGTTCTTTGTTAAACACAACACCTGCCACTTCAATGCAAGAATTGAATAGAAATAAACTATATAATGACTTGCTAAATGATGGTGGTTTTATTCTTAAATCCACTTATCAAGCTGATGAGCAAATCACCTTATACGGCTCACAGCTTAATTATCGCAACACAGATGAAGCTATTCAGCGTGTTGGTCGAATTGCGGCTTCAGAACTGCCTAATGATATTAAAGAGTATCGTATAGTTGAAAACGCGGGCAGTCTCCCCGTTCTTGAAACAGTGATTGATGTTGATTCTTTTAAGGCTGCTGCACGTCTTGAATCATTAGAAAATGATATTGGTGCAAGTTATACCCGCCGAGATCCCTCTGCAGAGAGCGTTGCAAATTATCAACCTAATACTACCTCTGGATTATTTTATGGGGCAGAGAGCTTTTGGATCCAAACCTTTGGCAACCCAGAAGATTTCTATTTATATCAAGGTGGATTATTCATTACAGCTGGCTATGCCTTTAATAGTCACTTTTCTATGCAAAGCAGCATTAAAGCCACAATCGTAGAGAATTTTGATAAATTTAATTACAAGGTGGACAACCAGCAAACTCCACTTCCTCGGGTGAGAACCTATGCTAGGGAATATGTGACACGCAACAAAATTACTATGGAGTCAGCTTATTTAAGTTGGTTTGATCGCGTGGCTGAAAATACCTATGCCCAAGCTTATGCGGGCTATTTGGAAGGTATGTTTGGCGGTGTTGGAGCTGAAATACTTTATCAACCAGTAGATAGTAACGTGGCCTTTGGTGTCGACTTAAATTATGTACAACAACGTTCATTTGAGAATGACTGGGACTTTAGGGATTATAAAGTATTGACCGGTCATGCCAGCATATATTGGCGTCCTTCCTTTATGCCAGATACGCAACTTACTCTTAATGTGGGGCAATTTTTAGCCAAGGATAAAGGGGTCAATATCGATTTTGCCAAACGTTTTGACAGTGGCATTATCGTGGGTGCCTATGCAGCCTTTACCAATGTAAGCGCAGAAGAATATGGCGAAGGTAGTTTTACCAAAGGGTTTTATATATCAATTCCTTTCGATTTGTTTGTGCTTGAGTCAGCGAAGGGTAGAGGTAAAATACCTTGGGTACCTATTGCTCGCGATGGTGGGCAGAAATTAAATAGGCCTGCAGAATTGAAAAATATGACTGATATACGTTCGCCCTTTTATGACTAAGGTGCGCACTACACATAAAATTCAGTGAAAATCTCTGGAGCGAGTATCAAGTTGTTTAATTAGATGACTCAAATCTTCTAATTTACCCGCAATGATATGGGTGACACCGCCGTCACCTCGCTCCAGAATGCCATTTACTTTTAATATTTTGGATTTTAAATAGGCTTGTTTTTGCGCCCTAGCAGTAGCCAGCCAAACAATAACATTCATACAACCCGTATCATCTTCTAATGAAATAAAAGTCACCCCTTTTGAGGTTCCAGGACGTTGCCTTCCAACCACGACACCAATTACGCTTAAAGGTTTTTGATGCTCTCGCTGATACAATTGATTAGCTTGCACATGTTTAGGTAAGAGTCCTGCTTCTCTTAGCAAGGCAATAGGATGTTTACCCAGGGTCAAACTCAATGATGAATAATCCTCAATCAAGGTCTCACTGGCACTCGGTTTTTTAATGGCAACTAAGGACTCACTATAGTTTGCCGCTGGTTCGGCTAAGTGCCTAAATAAGGGGAGATCACTTTCGTTATCCATTAAAGACCATCGTGCAGCGTAGCGATTGTCACTGATACAACTAAAAGCATTTGCGCTGGCTAAGGCTTCTAAATAATGACGGGCTAAACCAAGCTGTTTGATTTGCGCGACATGCTCAAAGCCCTGCTCAGGACGATGCTTTAATAGTGAGATTAACGCCGTTTCTTTTAGTCCTTTAACTAGACTAAAACCCAATCTAATAGCCCAGTCATTGTTATGAAATTCAAATTTATGCTCATAGTCAGAAGCATTAATACACACCGGCAATATCTGAATTTGGTGGCGTTGCGCATCTTGCACTAATTGCGCGGGCGGATAAAAGCCCATGGGCCAGCTATTGAGTAAGGCCACATAAAATGCTTGCGGGTAATAATATTTAAGCCAAGAAGAGACATAAGCCAATACCGCAAACGACGCTGAATGAGACTCAGGAAATCCGTATTCACCAAAGCCTTTTATTTGATTAAAAATACGTTCGGCGTAATCAAATTCATATCCTCGCTGCAGCATACCGTTGATAAGCTTTTCTCTGAATTTAAGTAGCTCACCATTTTTTTTCCATGAGGCCATGGCACGCCTTAGTTGATCCGCTTCGCCACCGGTAAAACCTGCCGCTACCATAGCCATTTTAATCACTTGCTCTTGGAAAATCGGTACGCCATTAGTGCGTTTTAATACCGCTTCAACCGCTTTAGAAGGATGATCAAACTTCTCAACACCATCACGCCTTTTTAAATAAGGGTGCACCATATCACCCTGTATAGGCCCTGGCCTAACAATGGCAATTTGCACGACCAAGTCGTAATAACACTTAGGTTTAAGGCGTGGCAACATACTCATTTGTGCTCGTGATTCGATTTGAAATACGCCCACGGTGTCGGCTTGTTGGATCATCTTAAATACCTGAGGGTCATCACCTAACTTAGTTATTTTGGCAATGCTCCAGTCATGCTGATAGTGAGTATTAACTAACTCGAAAGCCTTGCGGATCGCGCTCAACATCCCCAGCGCCAATATATCTACTTTGAGTAAACCTAAACTGCCAAGATCATCTTTATCCCATTGAATAATACTGCGCTGTGCCATCGCTGCATTCTCAATTGGTACAAGATGATACATTGGCCCGGCAGAAATAATAAAGCCACCCACATGCTGTGATAAATGCCGCGGAAAGCCCTTAATTTCATTCACTAAATAAATAAATTGTTTGCCTTGTTGTGATTCAGCGGCAAAGCCTAGTTCCGCAATTTGCGCTTGCCAATCCACTTGCACATCACGCCGGTCAATGTTTTTAATAAAAAAGGCCAACTGACTTTCATCAATTCCCATGGCTTTCCCTATTTCACGAATCGCACTTTTTTGCCGATAGGTGACCACAGTAGCAGCAATCGCGGTACGCTCCCGTCCATACTTTTGATAAATATACTGAATAATTTCTTCTCGGCGCTGATGTTCAAAGTCAACATCAATATCAGGTTCTTCTTGGCGTTCTTTAGAGATAAAACGTTCAAACAAGACATCTATCTGACGTGGATCAACCGCGGTAATTTCTAAGCAATAACACACCACAGAATTAGCAGCTGAGCCTCTACCTTGGTAGAGAATGTGTTGTAATTTAGCAAACTGGACGATGTCATAAATGGTTAAAAAAAAGTATTCGTATTGCATTTCTCTGATAAGTTTGAGCTCTTTGGCGATGATCCGCTTAATCGCAAAAGCCAGTTTACCGTCCGCAGCAAAACGCTTATGCATACCCACTAATACCAACTCTCGCAAATACTGAGTAGCCGTTTTACCTTGTGGCACCAGTTCTGCCGGATATTCGTAGCGTAATTCGCTCATATCAAAGGTACAGCGCTGTGCAATTTCCACTGACTCTTGCAACCACTGTTGTGGATATAAACGATTAATTTTTTCTAAACAACGCAATGAACGCTCGCTGTTAGATAATAGCTCTCGCCCCAAACTAGCAATGCTTTTACCCTGCCCTATTGCGGTTAGCGCATGCTGTAACATCAAGCGATCTGGATCATGCATCAGTACGCCACCACAAGCAGTAATAGGTAATTGGTATTGCTGCTGTAAGTAACGACAATGCTGGATATAGCGATGTTCATTGGCGGTGAGTTGCCGCTGCACACCGATCCATAAACGCTGTTTAAAAATAGCTTGTAATTGCTTGGCCGCCGCGTGGTCCTTATCCACTTGCCCGCTGGGTAACCACAAGGCAAAACAATGCTGACTACTTTTAAGATCCCAACTTTCTAACTGGTACTGACCTTTCACTGCACGTCGCCGTGCATTCGTGATGATCCGGCATAACTCTGCGTAGGCCTGGCGATTGGGACAAAGTAATATCACACTAAACTCGTCATTCAGTTTAAATAGACTACCGACGATTAACTTAATACTCAGTTGCTGATCTTTAATCGCGGTATAGGCTCTTACTACACCAGCTACTGAACATTCATCAGTAATGGCGATGGCTTGGTAAGCCAGAAAATCAGCGCGTTGTACTAGCTCTTGTGGGTGCGATGCGCCCTGCAAAAAAGAAAAATTACTTTGGCAAAAAAGTTCAGCATAAGCAGCCAAACCCATTAACTAAAAACCCCGTGTAAATGCCAATCGCCATCTGGCCCTTTAAACACCCAATACCACTGCCCTTGCTCATTATGTGCAATGTAATAATCGCGTATTACCGGACGACTATCCCACCAGCCGGTATTGAGCCGCTCAGGCCCATATAAAACAGTGACTTTTTCCCGTAAAGGTTGTGGCGGACTTAATAAAAAACTCGGTCGCATGGCCTGCAACATAGGACTCATGTCGTGATTTAACTCTTTGGCCACTGCCGGAGAATGGTAACTGGCAGCATGCTCAGGGCGAAAATCATTATTAATAGCAGGGCTCACCACTGCCTGCTCTCCTAACTTAGCTTGCAGCAAAGAAACCAATTGCAAACGTGACAAGCTGCCTTTTTTAGCACTGAACAAATCACCTTTGTCAGGGCTTCTGATTTGAGTTTTACCGGTGGTTAAACTAATGGCATACACGGCAGAATCTAATTTCAACTGCTCTAGTTTAATCGCAATTAACGCATGCCAACGACTCGCTAAATACTCGCCTTGTTGTGAGCCTACCGTCCATTCGATATGCTCATGATCACGCTGATAAAATTGAATTATAAGGCTCTGAGTTAAGCGATCGCGTAGCTTTAAAAATTGCTCTAATACCTTTAATACATGGCCTAAAGGACCTTGTAAAAACTGACTATTATCAACATCAAACAATAATTCCATATAACGTTTGAACACCTCAGGTGGATGATAAAATTCAATAGGATGTTTAAATTCGCCGCTTAATCTACCGAGGTAATTGACTAAACTAATATCAAATCGTTTGGCCATATCAGCAAATGAAATACGTAATAAATCTTGTACATTACGCACGCCGACACGCATTAATTGTTGTTGGGTTTTTGGCGCAATATCCGTTTCACTCAGTTGGCATTGCGCAATGGTACGCCGTAACAACTCAAGATCATCACTGATGGTATTCCAGCCTTTTTTGGCCAATATATTGGCCGCTAAAGGTGAGTGCCCCGTTGCATAGTGATAGGTAAGTTTTAGCGGGGCTAATTGATTTTTAAGCACCTGCCAGTAGGAGCTTAAATCACCGTAAAGCCTTAACATATTGTGAATTCTAAGCAGTAAGCCCTGTGGCGCAAAAAAGCTAATATCGCTGGTACTTAGATATAATACTTCAGCAATTTCATGCAATTTATCTTCGGTAATACGCGGCACATAGGGCACCACTTGCAAGTCTTGAGCAAGAGCGGCAGCGGTACCTAAGCCCATGTTTAAAGTAATGCCTGTTGCCGCCGCTTTGGCACTCAATTGCACTATATTGTGGCTATGTTGATCGAGGATCACCAAGGGAGCAATCTCCTCACCTTGCGCCTGAGAAAGCAAAGCATCTAACTGTAGGTTGGGAAAATGCAGATACAACCACAACATCTCTGCTCTCTTTACGCGGTTTGATAATGTCGAGCAGGAAAATGCAAAATATTATCCGCCATAGGCAAGCTATTCAGTTCAGGCCAACTATCCCCCATGTTCACCGTAAAAGCGGCGCTAGGCCAACCACCTTTACGTTTGGTCACTTCAATGTGCAAACCTTGAGGTAAGGCCCGTAAACGTAACGCCAATGATACAGGCAAAGCCATGTGTACCTGTTTTTGCTGACGTAACAGAGTCAGTAAGGCATCCCCTTTATCCGCAGCAAGTTGCAAGCGTTTGACCTGATTCACCGCGATATCTTGCTGCCACAACACCACCCCATAGCAGCAACCACTGGCTAAGCATTGCTCAGCACACCACAGCGCTTGTTTACTTGATGCTGCTTGCAGCACTAACACCCGCTGCAACTCAAAACCAAACTCCGCTAACATTTCACTATTTATATGCATTGGCGGCGCAATAAACACTAACAGCCTATCGCCATTTTGTTGCCTAGTGAGCAAATCAGGTAGCAGTAAACGTAACTCGCCAATGCCAATGGGACTGTCGATATCCATGACGCCACTTTGTGGAAAACCTCCTTGTAAGTGTGTATCTAACTCTCTAAAACCTGTGCTATTGGCACACGCCATTTGACTGGTGTGATTAGCTTGCCAAATAAGGTTCTTATTTTTTAGATGTTCAAGAATAGGGTTCATAAGCACAATAAATACTGTATTTACATACAGTATATTTGTACTAGCGACAGATGCAAGTTTTGCCCACAGCCAAATTGCTAAGTCCAGACGCCTAAACGAAATTTAGGTCATTTATACCAGGGTTGGAAATCGACCTTGCAAATCGTTTGGCAAAATATCTGTTATGTACAACGTTGATAGGTGAACAAACAGCGAATGGCGGCTCTTCGATTAAGTCGCTCTGAGAATCAGGCCTACATGAGAAACCAGGAAGCCAACTTATTGGAGTTGAATTAGAAGTTTGGAGCATTCGCTGGCGTTTAACGATACAAGCATTAACGGGTGCAGTTAGTACTACCCAGGTCAAAGAATTTTCACGTTATGGCCGACCAAAACAGACTCACTCCGGCTTTCAATAAAGCAATATTTAACCTGCCAATTGAACAAGCCAATGCCTCTAATCTTTGATTTTATTAACTTTTAAATCGTCACTGCTTACTTGTGTCTGGTAAAGCAATTAAACCTAACTTTGTGCTTCATTTAATGCTGGTTTGCCTTGCATCTTCTGGAACAACCAACCAATCCCAACCAAACATATTCCTAATCCAATAAAAGATAGTGCTCTTAATAATCCTTCTAAATGGGACATATCAATAACAAATGCCTTTAATATCACCAAAGACAAACCCATAAACCCTACATTGGTCAAATGCCTGTTGTTAAAGTGCTGTGCTGAGAAAATGGCAGTGGTTGAAATGATGAGCCACACTATGGAGTACGTATATAGTTCTGCTTGTTTTAACGGCGTGCCCCAGAAAATATAACCATTGTTAAACAGGTTACGAATTTCACCGTTAACAAACAGCAAACCAAATAACGCAATGACAGCAAAAATAGCATTTTGGTACTTTTCGCGAGATAACTTAAATCCAATATACAAGTAAAACAGAACAGCTGGGATTAACCAATGCAGCCACAACCAATTAAAAAAGCCTAGGCCTACAAAACGGTTATCTACAAAGGGATTATTCACAACAGATATATCAAGATGAATAAGGGCAAAGCCTAACAGCAAGGCAATACCTGCAATTTGGTATACTTTTTTGGAGCTTGATGTCAATTTACTGCGCCACATATACACAACAGAAAGTATTAACCAATTAAGCGACAGCAAAACTGCCTCTTTATATGAAAGGTCAAAAAAATCTGGGTAATCGCCAACGAGAATATAGCTAGTTTCGGTTGTTATCAGCAGAGCTATCAGGTGGATGAATACCCCCATAAACCATCTATTCAAAATCTTCGATAGGTTAAATTTGGAACTAAACCAAATGATGCCCAATACCACTGGGTAAATGACTAATGTCCAGTGCATGCCAAAGATTGACTCATCTTTGTAGTCTGCTAACCAAGGCGACAGCGTTAAGCGAGTAACAACAACTAGCAACGCAACTTTATACAACCAGTCTGGGATTTTAACCTTAAACTTCCAACTTAAATAACTCATGGAAGCAACCTGCGCTGCAATGGCTAATGTAAGGGTACTGGCAGAGAGAAGCATGGTAAAACACAGCGTCAACATTGAGTTAGCCAACACCAAAAAGGTAACTTGTTGAATAGCAATTTGAGATTTCATCGCGGCGTATGAGGCAGCGGCTCCAATTAACAACATTTCAAATGTCCAAACGGGATATAAGAAATTCTCTGCTGCTGATGGTGAAGTAATGTAACTAATACCAAATAAACTTAGGGGTGTGAGCACAAGCAGCAACAAATAGGCCACACGATCTGCAAAACGCTTGATCATAAACAAACTAAACCCTGATCCAATAACGACTGCAAGTTGAACAAAAAGATACTTACCATTGAAAGGGAAAAGGTTGTTTGCAAAATCGACGCTATCGGGCATCAAACTAAACGCACATAAAACAAAAGCCAACGCTAGAAAAGGCCAAGTATCTAATGCACTGTGTCTATACGAGACCACTAATGCCAAGACCCCTATAAACAAAGCAGCCCAGATAAGGTGAATAAATTCAGGATAAATTGTCAGAAACAGAGCGAACAAACACAATGATAAGAGGATCACCAGTTGCTCTTTTCTTGGCATCAACAGTTCTTTAACTGACAGAGCAACCTGCAAGCCCAAATTGAGCTTCCAACCCAATAGACTTGCCAATACATAGAGGTAAAGCGATACGAATGTGAAAAGTGTTATGACGGCAAAGTCGCTTTTGCCACCCATGACAATTGCTCCTACAAACCAAATAAAATGACCTGCAAAGCTCAACCACCAAACCCACTTTTGTTTTACATATTCAGCGACCCAAACGGCTGATAAAGACACAAATGACACATACAGCAACAAAGCCATTACATTATTTGACCCTGTCGAAACCAATGCTGGCACAGTATAAGAACCAATTATACCTATACCAGCTAACACAGGCCCAAACCTCAGTGCTAAGTAAGTTGCTACCAGCGATATTAACGCCAACAATATAAATGCGAGGTTTGGAGTAATGAAGTGGTAAAAATCAAACGATACCAAAGCCATTGCAAAACAGGTAATCACGCCACCACTTGCTAAGGCAGCAGGTATATAGGGTGTATTAATTTTAAACTTATCTTTAAAGCGGTTTAGCGTTTCAGCAGTGGCGACCAAAGTTACACCAAAAATAGCACCTAAAATAACTCTCACGCTGGGCGGTAATAAACCTGCTTCTATTGAATATTTAGCTAAGAACACTCCACCAATGGCTAAAACAAGGCCTCCTAGCCAAAATATTCCATTGCCCTTCAATAATGAATCTAAACTAAATGCGTGTTGCGAAGATTGAACAGGCTTTTCAACGGTATGCTCACCGCTATTTTGCTGAAAGATTTCACTTAATTGCGTTGTTTCTAAACTAGGATTTTGTTTAGTTTCATTCGTATCAACCTTAATGGCAGCTTCGCTAACATCAAGCAGGGCTTTTTGCTTGACAGACTCTTCTGGCGGAGCCAACTCTTTTAGAGCCTTTTTGAGCTTTTCAATTTGAGAGGTTTGAAAATCAATGACTTTTTGAAGGTGCGTTAGTTTTAGCAGTAACCCATTGATGCGAGACCGATCTTTGATGGCAACAACTACGCCTACAAACAGAAAGGCGTTAAAAAGAAACGAAAAAAAATCAGCATCCATACCCTTTCCTTGTTATTTTTATTTAGCTAGGCTCCCATAATTTACTTAAAAAATAAATAGTTATCAATAAATCCAACGACGAGCAATTTATGGCGAAATTTCGTACTTGATTTGAGTTATCTGACTTAAACGTTGTGCATCAAGTAATACACTGAGTATTAAGTGAGAGCGCTGGTGCGAAGTATCCGCAGCAGTGCAAGACGGCCATAACCTGATACCCAGCGACAAGCAAAACTTTAAATTAGTGAATGGCCGAGTGATTGCCAACTTAACCCAAGGCTGGTTAAAGTAAATGCTAATAGCTAGAAAGCGCCCTAAAGGGGTATTCTTAAGCGCTTATCTAACATACGTTCACCGTTTAAATCCCGCTAAAAATCCCGCATAATTCCTATTACCTATTTCAGCCACTCTGACAAGCTCATGCAATACTGGTTATTTAAATCTGAACCCGACGCCTTTAGCATCGACGACTTGGCCGCCAAACCTAAACAAACTGAGCACTGGGACGGCATACGTAACTATCAAGCTCGCAACTATTTACGCGATGAAGTAAAACAAGGTGACCAAGTGTTGTTTTACCATTCAAGTTGCAAAGAGGTTGGCATAGCCGGCCTTGCTGAAGTGGTAAAAGAAGCCTACCCTGACCACAGTCAATTTAATCCTGAATCGAAGTACTTTGATCCAAAAGCCAGCCCCGATAATCCGCGCTGGGTGATGGTAGATGTGCAGTTTAAGCAGAAATTTAGCAAAGTACTGCCACTGACAAAAATCAAAAACATGCCAGCGATTAGCGAAATAGGTTTAGTGAAAAAGGGCCATCGTTTATCGATAATGCCCGTTAACGAAAATGAGTTTTTGATTCTTTTGAAAGCAGCAACTAGGTAAAACAAAATACGGCTAAGTTTGAATATTACCTATAATCTTTTGTAGGAGCCGCTTTAGCCGCGAAGCTTTTATTATCTGCCTCACAGGCATACCCTGCGACCCCCAAGATTATCGCTACGCTAGCGCAATCCATTGCAGGTATAACTGGTCGTCAATGACATGCCAGTTAGTTGTTTCAAACAACTGCAAAAACTAACGAAGAAAAACCGCTCTCCAATCAACTTACTAACCCAATTTTATTCGTACCTTGTTGTTCAAACCGGCGAGGAGAGAGTGTTTGTCTCAATATTTAGTTGGTCGCATGACTCTCGAAGCACACATATTTAGTATAAAATCGATATAAATAATCACTATGTATATATGCTAGTTGTTGATATTTTGCATACTATGGTTTTTACATTTTAGAGGCAAAAAATGCTCAGTTTTGAATGGATAATAGCCTTTTTAGTGTTGGGCAGCATAGTCGGCTTTATTGCTGGATTATTGGGTGTAGGGGGCGGTGGAATACTCGTGCCTATCCTCACATCGCTATTTTTACTCCAGGGGGTATCACCTGATAATGTGGTGCATTTGGCCTTAGGCACCTCCATGGCTTGCATAATAGTGACATCCATTTCAAGCATGCGCGCACATAACAAAACAGGGGCTGTTCGCTGGGATTTAGTTAAACAAATGTCAGTAGGTATCATTATTGGTACTTTTTGTTCGACTTTTATTGCGTCCTACCTCAATTCATTTTATCTGGCGATTTTCTTTGCGACATTTATGTCGATAACAGCTTTAAACTTACTCAAAAAAACGACAATACAATCAACACCAAAACCAGAAGCGACTAGTAGTGTCTTGCTCCCGGCTGTTGGTATTGGCGCTGTCTCGGCGCTAGTATCTATTGGTGGCGGCGCATTAACCGTCCCCTATCTTACCTCGAGAAATGTGGCGATTAAACATGCTATCGCAACATCCGCCACCATCGGTTTACCTATCTCTTTAGCTGGCACAATCGGCTATTTAGTCAATGGCTGGGGCGCTGCTCTAGGCAGTGAGTACACCTTAGGTTTTGTTTATCTACCTGCTTTTTTATTGATTGCCTTATCAAGCTTTTTTACCGCTCCTTTTGGGGTAAGGGCATCTCATTATCTGCCTGTAGCGACATTAAAAAAGATCTTTGCCTTTCTATTGATCACACTAAGCTTAAAAATGCTGTGGTCAGTGATATGACACCAGTTATCGGTTTAGATATTATTTGGGTCAGAACAAATTTTGATTTTTCCCTAATCAACAAAAATTAATTGGATGTCTTATCGTAATTGGCCGCGTCCGTGCTATAACAACTATGTGTCCTATACAAGAATGACGTCGATGAATATATTTAAATCTCAGCTCAAGATCACCATTGCTTTATTACTGTTAAACGTTTCGTGGGCTAAGGCTGAAGACGTAGACTGCTTAACCCTAAAAGATGCTATCGCAGCGAGCGAGAAAAATTTTGCCGATTTAAGAGGTGCCCGAAAAAACTTGCCGCCTGATCCCGAACTGATGATGCTACAGAACAATACGAGCTTTAATTACACCCGCGATGAGTATATGACCGAGCGTCAACTAGCAGCTGCGGCGAATTGTTCGGTTATCGTTACTCGGGTAGAAGATCCCGATTCTATTGTCAGCGAGGCTCGCTTCCAGTGCTTTTGGTCATCGTTCAAAAAAACCGAGGCCCAATTTGGCGCTATCAAGAAGGCATTACAGGCCTGCGCGATCACGGCACAGACCGGAGAAGATGATAACGATTACTTCAGCCTTATTATTGGTCAGGTCGAAACCGGTGAAGGCTGGAGTAGCGTATCGGTGGCGGCTGAGCGTTTATCGCCCGACATTAATTCCGCTATATCGGTTTCAGTCATCCATGCGGTTTGCCAGACAAAAACCCAAAACGCTTGCGATGACACTGAGTGAAAAACCAACCCCGCCTTTTCTAATACACTTGTATCCAATAAAATGGCCAGTTTAGGCAACTTGGCTTGACCATGTCACTACGATTATGACAATGTTGAAGGTATTTACACGATATTGACGAGGCTCACATGCAAGCTAAACTCTGCTCAACCTTAGCTGGCTTAATGCTGATATATTCTGGATCAACTTTTGCTGACAGCATGAGGTGCGGAACTGATCTGGTTAGGACAGGCGATACTAGCATAGAAGTAAAATTAAAATGTGGCCAACCCTTTGATGCGGAATATATCGGCCAAGCTAAAATCAATCATAGTTATGTCAATATTGAACGTTACACTTATGTGCCCGAAAAAGGTCAGTTCATAAAAATTCTCGAATTTCATGACGGTAACTTAGTTAACATTATTATTGGGCCCAGAGCGTAAAAAACTGAGATCAATAGTGATATTAATAGTAACTCTTGGCAGACTCACCCAACAAATAGTGTTGAACTTTGCAATTTAACCATTCTACTGACTTATTGCTTCGACTACTGGTTCTGACTCTGTCACTTTCCCCTTAGCCATTAGTAGATTGTTACACGCAGCTAAATAACCATCTAGGGTGTTTTTGCTCCATGGCACTCTGACATCAACGGGTTGGCGAGCGATATATTGTTGTACCGCAGCCATATCGATAGAAAACCCTTCTAAGGCCTGTTTAATTGCCTCTTCAACTGTGGCCTGTTTTTCACAGCATTGCATAACAACAAACTCTACGTTTTCAACAAGAAACTGTACAACAGTCAAGTCATCGCCATGCAGAGTGCCATGGCGGCGCATTGCATCTAACTTGAAGCGATAACTGTTGGTTAATTGTTTAGACATCAACATAATTGAGCCCAAGGAAAACTTGGTATTTTTTTGTAAAGTTTTGAGTTCAAACTTGACTTTATTTAACTCTAACTGGACGCTTTGCACCCGCATTACAAAAAAGATTAAGGCTAAAACTAACAAACCTATAATTCCAAACATCATCATAATTGACTCGCTATAAAATCTTCAATATTGGTTTCTAATACAGATAAAGGTATCGAGCCATAGGCTAATACTGCATCATGAAAGGCGCGCACATCAAAACGTTCGCCTAGTTTATCTTGCGCTTTAAACCGCAACTTTTTAATACTCAACTCCCCTATTTTGTAGGATAAAGCTTGAGCTGGCCACGAAATATAACGATCAATTTCGGTTTTAACATTGTGCTCTGACAAGGCGGTATTCTCTAGCATATAGTCTATGGCTTGTTGTCTTGACCAGCCTTTAACATGCATACCTGTATCAACCACTAACCGACAAGCTCGCCACATTTCATAACTTAAACGTCCAAATTCGTCATAAGGGTCACTATACATACCGACCTCTTTACCCAGAAATTCAGCATATAGCCCCCACCCTTCGCCAAAGGCCGATAGATAACCATAACGCCTGATGTTAGGTAAGTCTTGCATCTCTGCAGCAAGAGAAATTTGTAGATGATGACCCGGCACCGCTTCATGTAATGTTAACGCAGTCAAAGCATACAAAGGACGTTTATCTAAGGCGTAGGTATTCACCCAAAAATAACCAGGCTGGTCATCCCGCGTGGGGGCAATATAACGACCCGTTGTGTACTTGGGTGCAATCGATTCGGGAACGGGCTCGACACCATAAGGTATACGGGGTAACAAATTAAATAATTGTGGTAAGTGGGCGTCCATTTTTTTAGCTATAAATGAGGCTTGTTTGAGTAACTCATTTGGCGTTTTAGCATAAAACTGCGGGTCAGTGCGTAAGTACGCAATAAACTGATTGATATCACCTTGATAATCTAAGTCATCTAGCACTTTTTGCATTTCACTTCGAATGCGCTTTACTTCGCTCAAACCCAATTGATGAATATCATCCACGGGCATATTGGTAGTGGTGTAATAGTTACTACGATTTTGATAATAGGCTCTACCATCTGGCCAGGACTGAGCGGCGATATCGCTTTTGCTATTAGGCAGGTATTCATTGACAAAAAAATCATAAAATTGTTGGTAGGCCGGAAATACCTGCCTTTCGATGACTTCAGCAGCATGTTGTTGCAACGCTTGCTTCTCTTCAGTAGTAAAACGATTATCACCAAGTTGCCTAAAGGGTTCATAAAAATGACTTTCCTGTGGGCTTGCCTTAATAAACGCTTTAATAGACTCTTCAAAACCCATTAACACTGCTTTAGGTTGCATTATTCCAGCACTCATACCCTGTTTCATCCAGTATATTTGCTCTGTAAAATAGCGAGGAAACTGCTTCAAACGCTGCAAATAGTGCTGATAATCTTCAAGGGTTTTAAAACGCATTGAAGCGGGTAAAAAAGCCAATTCGCTATGAAAGCCTGACTCTGAAGTTAGTGGCATATAATGAGCGTGGTAGGCGTACTGGTCGATATCGTTTTGTAAGTGATATTGCTGAATTTGCAGGGTAATTTGAGCATTTCTATTTAGCTCGCGACTATCTAGTTGGCTTAAACGAGATAAAAATACACGATATTGTTGATCTTGAGCGGCCAGACCAAGAGGCGACATGTCGGCTAGCTGAGCGTCATAATCGTGCACACCGTAGCCCGTGGCGCTAATAGGCTGCACCGATAGTTTATATTGCCAAATATCGTCTAATAAAACATTAAATGCAGTTGTCGTTTGTTCTGCTGAGCGGGCCATAGCGCTCAAAACGTAACAGAGCAAAACCAAAACTACAGCAAGGCGAGGTACAATAAACTTCATAAACAACCTAAATACTTCGACTTAATTGCATCGAAGCATAAGTGATTTTTTGCTGTAATGAAATCAACACGTGCTATTTTGGAGTATGTTTAGGGGTGTAAATTGGACTAGGAAAGGCCATTACTTTATCAGATAGTTGGCTGATTTTAGAGCTGCCTTGTTTTTGCACTTCATCTATACGCAAAACACTGTGCATAGGCACGTAAGTTCTTGTCACATCAGCAAATTCTGTCTTGAGTTTTTCGTGACTCGGGTCAAGGACTAAACTTGTGTGGGTATCCCAAACAAAATCACCTATTTCGATAAAACCAAACATATTGCCTTGGCAAACCTCGCGCACAAAAAGTTCATAACGCTCACCGTTACTTATAAACTGAATGCGAAAAAGCGGCTTTTTGGCGGTCATACAACATTCTCGATACATAGATAGGGCAGCGGATTTTACCGATAAGTGGGCTAAACACCAGAGTATTTATATTCAGTCAATAATTAAGGTTTGACCTACTGCCATGCTTATAAATGCTTGCGGGTCTATTTGACTCCTCTGCTTGGCTTGTTCCAACTTGATAGGTGGCTCACCGGGTTCTTCTGCGGTTAAGGGGAATGTACCCCAATGCATACCAATACTTTTACGGGCACCGACATCTTGATGAATTTGCACCGCTTCTTGTGGATTAACGTGATACGGCTGCATAAACCATCTAGGCGCATACGCGCCAATAGGTATCATAGCCAAGTCAATGGCAGCAATCCGCTCACCAATTAATCTAAATTGCACTGGGTTGTAGCCCGTATCACCCGCAAACCACAGATGTTTATCACCGATAGTAATCGACCAGCTTGCCCACAGTGTGGCAAAGCGGTCACCTAAGCCTCGCGCTGACCAGTGTTGTGATGGCAGTGCTTGGAAGCTTATGCCATTAAAATCTTGCGACTGCCACCAATCCAATTCGCTCACCTTTGCAGCGCTGATATCTTGCTCAAGAAACCATTGTTTTAATTTTAGCGGAACAAAAAAATGACTATTTTTAGCCAATTGCTCAACCGCCTCTAGGTCTAAATGATCATAATGGCTATGACTGATAACGACTGCATCGATAGGCGGCAAATCTTTGTAGTCCATCACATGGGGAATGTAACGTTTCGGCCCGGCAAAGCTTAGTGGTGAAGCACGATCAGAAAAAATCGGATCGGTCAGGATATTTTTACCTTGGTATTGAATTAAAAACATTGAATGTCCGAGCCAGGTAAGCTGCAACTGACTCTGCGGACTAGCTATGCGTTCAAGTTGCACCGTCTGGACTGGTACTTGATTGGCTAAGGCTTGATGGTCAGCCCATTGCTCATCACCAAAAAAACGCATAGTTAAAAAAGAAAAGAAACTTTTGTCAGCTTCCTCAATATATGGATTAGTGAAACCCGTCTTGCTGTGATGTGCCGGTAAGTCGACCTCGGATGGCACTGGCTGAGCAGTGCAAGCGCAGCAACAAATTAATACAAGAACCAAAAACATTCGAGACATGAAAATAGCTTCACAAAAAATCAAAATATACGAATTAAATGGAATTATGGATTGCTAAGGGCCCTAACAAGGCCTCTGTGGCTAACTGCAGTTCATCGGTATCACCGGCCAAAATGGCGTTAATAGCAAAACCTTGTACATAACTGGTTAGTTGCAAGGCAGTGGACTCAATATTGGTTTGTGGGTGTAACTGTTCAAGATTCTGTGCTTTTTCTAAACAGCCAATAAAATTAATTTGTAAACGGTCCAGATAATGACGCCCAATCTCTCGAATTTTAGGGTCGTCAAAGCCCAGCTCTGCCACACAGTTAATTAATAAACAGCCTTTACCTTTAACATGTTTTACATAGGCAGCAAAAAAGGCTGTGATAGACGCCAAACCTTGCTTGCTTTCAAGATGCAGCATGATCGTTTTAAGGTAGGTTTGCTGATAATGCGCCAGCACTTGGTACAAAAAATTTTGCTTGCTGCCAAATTCAAGATAAAAGCCGCGGCGGTTAAATTCAGCCCGAGCGATAATTTCATCCATGATCGTACCGTGATAGCCATGTTCAAGAAAAACATCAATGGCTTGGCTTAATACTGCATCCACATCGTACTGCGCTTTACGAGGCATAATAAATCTGATTTCAGAACAAATGTTCTCAACAGGTTAGCTGAGTAAATTGTTCTGTCAAGATGGCATTTTGATCCAAACTCACTTAATGTAAGCCCGATCAATTTAACTATAATAATAGCGAGTACTACGATGACGTTACGCAGATATATGGGCCTATTAGCAGGCACTATTATACTAGCAGCCTGTCAGGCTGACATCCCAAAGACCGAACAACATGCCGATCCAATGCGCATTAAATCCCATTTACGCTTTTTAGCAGACGACTTATTAGAGGGTCGCGATACTGGTTCTAGAGGCCATGAAATAGCTGCTTTGTATATCGCTGCTGAATTTGAAAAGTATGGTTTGAAACCGGGCGGTGATGACGGAACCTACATGCAACGCATCAATTTTAGACAGGCCCATGTCGATCAATCTTCTATTCACCTGACCTTAAGCGGTGAAGAAGGCGATATTGAATTATCTTATCCAAAACAATTTTTAAGCGGGGCTAATCCGGTTACAGAACAGGCATTACTGGAAGGTAAACTCATCTTTGTTGGTTACGGTATTGTCGCGCCTGAACTGAGCCATGATGATTATTCAGGCTTAGACGTTGAAGGTAAGGTTGTAGTCGCTTTATCGGGTAAACCGAAGTCTTTCCCCAGCGAAGAAGGCGCTCATTTTGGCTCTAGTTTCGAAAAACAAAAACACGCGACTGAACACGGTGCCATCGGTTTTATCACGGTAAGTACTCCTACAGCAGAAAAAGTGCGACCTTATCAAAACTTACTCAATTATTTGCACACCCCAAGTGTGCGTTGGTTAGATGCCAGTGGTCAACCGGCCAGTGTTTTCCCACAACTACAAGGTAGCGCTTACTTGAGTAAGGAAGCGGCTGAATTGGTTTTTGCTAAGGCCCCACAAAATCTTGAACAGATATATGCCTTATTGGAAGAAGACGCATCGCCCAAGGGTTTTAATATTCCTCTAAGCATAAAACTTGAGTCACGTAGTGAGCACAAAACCATCTCAAGCCCCAATGTTGTAGCGATATTAGAGGGCTCTGACCCAGAGTTGAAAAAACAGTATATCGTTTATTCAGCTCACTCTGATCATATCGGTTTTGCAAAAACTGTCGCAAAAGATAAAATAAACAATGGTGCAATGGACAACGCCACCGGCACATCAGTATTACTGGAAACCGCGCGTTTATTTAGCCAGCTTGAAACCAAACCTAAACGGTCTATTTTGTTTGTAGCTGTCACGGGGGAAGAAAAAGGTTTATTGGGCTCTGACTATTTTGCACAAAACCCGACTGTGCCACTGAGTTCTTTGGTAGCCAACGTGAATCTAGATATGCCTATACTCACCTACGAGTTCGCCGATGTTATTGCCTTTGGCGCAGACCACAGCGATTTAAAAGCTTCAGTGGCTAGCGCTGCACAAGATATCGGTTTAAGCCTGAGCCCCGATCCTTGGCCAGAACAAGCCTTATTTACTCGCTCTGATCACTATAGTTTTGTTAAACAAGGGATTCCCTCTGTGTTCCTAGTACCGGGTTTACAGTCTGCGGATCCAAATATTGATGGTAGCGAGCAGTTTAATAAATTTATTGCTACCAATTACCACAAGCCTGGGGATGACTTTAGTCAGGCCTTTAATTGGAAGGCGGCGACTAAATTTGCTGAAGTAAATTACCAAATTGGTTTGACCCTAGCGAATCAAGCGAAGCGCTCAAGCTGGAATAAAGATGACTTTTTTGGTGATACTTTTTCTAAATAATTGTTTTATGCGCTGAAATTAAAAAGCCCGCTGAACTAGCGGGCTTTTGCCTGAAGGTATATTAAAAAGCGTCTAATTAAAAAACTGCTTATTAATAAACGCCCACTGCTCTGCAAAACCTTCGGTAGGGCGCCGAGTAAACTCACTGCGAATAAACTGGTTTATTCTGCCGTCGGCATAACAAATTAGCATATTAGCAATTAAGCCTTCGTCGGCTGGCAATGTTTTCCCTTCTCGCAATTTACGCTCGCGTAATACCTGTTTCATTTGTGTTTCAAGACGTTCAAATAACTGTGCGATACGTTCACGTAACCTGTCTTGCTCCCCCATTAAGGCGTCGCCGTTTAAAATGCGCGTGATACCAGGATTTTTTTCAGCAAAACCTAAAATAAGATGCAAAATTAATTGGCAGCGGGTCGCCGTATCTTTTTCTTCATTCAGTATTTTATTAATTCTAGAAAATAAGGTTTCTTCAATAAACTCAATGAGTCCCTCAAACATACGCGCTTTACTAGGAAAGTGGCGATATAAGGCTGCTTCTGAAACCCCCACATGTGCTGCCAGCTTGGCTGTCGTGACTTTTTGCCCTGGGTTAGTTTGTAACATACTGGCAAGGGCCTGAAGTATTTGGGCTCGGCGATTTGGGCGTTTTGTTGCTGGCATTATTCGATCCTAATTAGCTCTCGCATTGACTACATGACTGTTGTTTTACGGTTTAAGTTGTTCTGACACCAGTTGCAATAATTGCATGGACAGTTGCTGTTTATCGGCAATAGCCAAGTTAACTTCACCCTCTGGCCAAAATACCGTTAAGGCATTTTGCTCGCTATTAAAGCCAATACGGCTATCAGACACGTCATTAGCGGCAATCATATTGAGTTTCTTTCGCGTCATCTTAGATAGTGCATACTCTCTTATATTTTGCGTTTCTGCGGCAAAACCTAAGGTAAAAGGGGGATGTTGCAAATGTGCTACATCGCTAAGGATATCAGGGTTTTTCACAAAAGTAAGCGTTAACTCTTGGTCATTTTTCTTAATTTTTTGCTGTGTAATCTGTGCAGGTCGATAGTCAGCTACCGCGGCGCAGGCGATAAATATATCGCAAGTACTGACTTGTGCCATAACTTGTTGGTGCATTTGCGCCGCACTTGTCACAGGGAGTGTCGTGACATTTGCAGGTGGCTTAAGATTGGTGGGGCCACTGACTAAAATAACCTCGGCACCCATGGCTTTAGCCGCTTTAGCGAGGGCATAACCCATTTTGCCAGAACTATGGTTTGAAATATAACGCACCGGATCAATGGCTTCTTGCGTTGGCCCTGCCGTTATCAGTACTTTTTTACCTTGCAAAACCTGCTGCGGCATTACTTCATCTAATGAGTTAGCAATATCTTGTGGCTCTAACATTCTACCCAGTCCCACATCACCACAAGCTTGTTCACCCGCAGCAGGCCCTAAAAATCGAATATTACGCTGCTGTAAAACAGCCAAATTATGTTGCGTTGCAAGGGCATGCCACATTTGCTGGTTCATGGCTGGCGCAACCACGATAGGCGAGGCTGTGGCCAGACACAAGGTAGACAACAAGTCATCAGCCAAACCATGTGTGAGCTTAGCTAAGAAATTTGCCGTGGCAGGGGCAATAAGTAATATATCTGCCCATTTTGCTAGTTCTATGTGGCCCATTGCAGCTTCAGCGTCTTTATCCAGTAAATCGTCAGACACGGGATGGCCCGAGACAGCTTGTAAGGCCAAGGGACTGACAAACTCTAAGGCTGATTTTGTCAATACCACCCGCACGTTGGCGCCTAAGGCTACCAATTTTCTGACTAAATCAGGCGCTTTATAGGCAGCAATACCGCCGGTAACGCCAAGCAATATGTTTTTCTTGTTTATCGACATAAGGAACTTATCTTGGTTTAACCACTAAAACTGCTAACAATATTGGCTGGAACTGTGACCTTTTGCTAGGCTTATTTTACCCAGATAGTGAATTGAGTCTCAATTCAAACAAGTAGGCAAGGATGCATGAAAATTACCGATTGGCCCATTAATGAAAGACCTCGAGAAAAACTACTCAAGCTAGGATCTGAAACTTTATCTGATGCCGAACTATTAGCCATCTTTTTACGCACCGGTATTCAAGGCTGCAGCGCAGTAGATTTAGCCCGTAATTTATTATCCACTTTTGGTAGTTTGCGCGGTTTACTTAGCGCAACACAAACCGAGTTTTGCCAAGTCAAAGGAATAGGTCAAGCTAAATTTGTGCAACTCCAAGCCAGTATTGAAATGTCTAAACGTTATCTTGCTGAAAAAATGGATAAAGTCGATGCGCTAAACTCGGTCGAACAAACGCAAACTTTTTTGTTGTCCAAATTACGCGATCAAAAACAAGAAGTGTTTGCCGTGCTGATGCTCGATAGCCAACACCGTTTGATTAAATATCGCCCGATGTTTTTTGGCACTATCGACAGCGCCAGTGTCTACCCGAGAGTTTTAGTGAAACAAGCCTTAGACGATAACGCAGCTGCTGTCATATTGGCGCACAACCACCCTTCTGGTGTGGCGGAACCCAGTCAAGCTGACCAACATATCACTCGGCGTATTGTAGATGCCATGGCACTGGTCGATATTCGTGTCCTCGACCATTTTGTGATCGGTGATGGTGTAGCCGTGTCTTTCGCGCAACGAGGGCTAATTTAATGCCGTAAAAGGTTCATTTTTACGTCATCAATTTGTCAATTTTGGGGCGATAAACTAATGCTAGCTATCGAATTGAGCATTTTTACCCCATGAAATTGTCAGTGATATTCACCACCTATAACTCTCCCCAGTGGCTAGAAAAAGTCCTATGGGGATTCTATTTCCAAACCTTTACCCAATTTGAACTGATCATCGCTGACGACGGCTCCAGCGATGAAACTCGCGCCTGCATTAAGCATTTTGCAAAAAAAACAGGCATGCCCATTAAACATATTTGGCAAGAGGATAAGGGCTTCCAAAAAACCCAAATATTAAATAAGGCCCTCGCGCAATGTGCATATGACTATGTAGTGTTTACTGATGGGGACTGTATTCCTCGTAGCGACTTTCTCGCTGTACATCATAAAAATAGGGAGCTTGGTAAATTTCTTTCAGGTGGCTATTTTAAACTGCCGATGAAAACAAGTCAGGCGATTAAACCCTCGCATATTGCGTCTGGCGATGCCTTTAACATAAATTGGCTGGCAGAACATGGCCTAAAATCAAGCCACAAAAATATGAAATTAAAGGCGCGAGGCATGCAGCAATTTTTATTAAATCAATTAACTCCGACCAAAGCGACTTGGAATGGTCACAATGCTTCGGGTTGGCGCCAAGATATTTTTGCGGTCAACGGTTTTGATGAAAGAATGCAATATGGTGGTGAAGATAGGGAGCTGGGTGAGCGCCTTAAAAACTTCGGCATAAGGTCAAAGCAAATAAGATATTCAGCAATTTGTTTACATTTAGACCACAACAGAGAATATGTTGAACAAACTATGATAGAGGCCAATTTGTTGATCAGAAAAGCAACAAAACTAAATAAGTGCACTAAAACCCCCTATGGAATAGCAAAAGTTTAGTTTTTCTACAAATATTCTTGATCTAATATGGGGATTGCTGTATAAAATGCGCCCTCTTGTTAATAGTGAATTAGCTGGCATGTTGCTTATTGTTTCTTGTCAGAGCTAAAATTTTAGATTGTTTGGAGACAATACGATGTCCAGAGTATGTGTAGTTACTGGCAAGCGCCCAGCGGTAGGTAACAACCGTTCGCACGCTAAAAATGCGACCCGTCGTCGCTTTTTGCCAAACTTGCAAACCCACCGTTTTTGGGTTGAAAGTGAAAACCGTTTCGTGAAGTTACGTTTATCTACTAAAGGTATGCGTATTATTGATAAAAAAGGTATTGATTCAGTTTTGGCTGATCTGCGTACCAATGGCGTTAAAATCTAAGGAATCAGATCATGCGTGATAAAATTAAATTAGTTTCTACTGCAGGTACTGGGTTCTACTACACTACCGATAAAAACAAACGTAATATGCCTGGCAAAATGGAGATCAAAAAGTTTGATCCTAAAATTCGTCAGCACGTTTTGTTCAAAGAAGCCAAAATTAAGTAATTCTACTGGTTTTGTCTCCTGAAAAACCCAGCTATCGCTGGGTTTTTTGCGTTTTAGCAATATGTCATAATCGCTGTAAAATTCACTTAAGACCCCCAAATCATGGTTAAATTGTCACGTAAAGCCTGGAATAACGTCATCATATTCAGTATGTTGATTTTAATTTTTTTGTTTAACTCAACATCAAACTTTCTTACTGGTGGCGCAGACAGTGAACAACCAGAGGGTTTAATTCCTACAGGTGGAGTGATCGCAAGTTTGGAGTTTGATGATGTTAAGGTAGAACGTATTGGCCAAGGTTGGCGTGCTCTGGGAATTAAAGCTTCAGAAAACCAACTGATTAGGCTGAATCAGGTTTGGATAGACGCTAGGTTAGATACGGCAGAAACTGAGCTCAGTATTTCACAGGCTACAGATAGCCGCCGTGTTGTAGTTAATTTAGTCGGGCAACAAGTCCCACTTAAATTCGAAATATTTCAAGTAGCGGATAAAACCCTAGTATTGAGCCAACAACGTTTGTATCAACTTACGAATACTGCTTTTAGCCGTTTATTTATTGATAGTGACAACGATGCCTGAATTACCTGAAGTTGAAGTTAGCCGCTTAGGCATTACACCTCATTTAGAAAATCAGCGGATTGAAAAAATTATCGTGCGCCATCGTCAACTGCGCTGGCCCATTCCTCAGGATATTCATTTGGCTGAAGGTTTGATTATTCAATCTATTCGCCGACGTGCCAAATATTTATTACTCGATACCGAACTCGGTAGCATTGTTATTCATTTAGGCATGTCGGGCAGATTGCATATTTTACCCAGTGATACACCGGTTAAAAAGCACGATCACGTAGATATTGTGGTAGCGAGTGGTTACTGCCTACGACTCAACGACGCTCGACGTTTTGGCGCATGTTTATGGCAAGGGCTTGGTCAACCTGCTTTGAGTGTGTTTAAAACCTTAGGGCCAGAACCCCTTACTGACGACTTTGACGGCACACTCTTATATGAACGCTCTAGAGGTAAAAGTGTTGCAGTGAAAAACTTCATTATGGACAATAAAATTGTGGTTGGCGTGGGTAATATTTACGCTAATGAATCATTATTTATAGCGGGTATCGACCCTAGAAAAAGTGCTGATAAAGTCAAGAAAAAAGACTATCTAGCCTTAGGTCAAATCATCAAACAAGTACTGGCACATGCTATAGCGCAAGGCGGTACCACCCTAAAAGATTTTGCCCAAGCAGATGGCAAGCCCGGTTATTTTGCCCAAGAACTTAAAGTGTATGGACGCCTTAATCAAGCCTGCGTTAATTGCACAAAACCCATTCAGTCGGTAACCATTGGCCAGCGTAATACCTTCTTTTGTGATCACTGCCAGTCTTAAATCCACAGTATTTAAAGCTTAAAAACCCCAGTATGAGAGCTTCATACGCATTTTAAACTCCCTAATAAAATTAGTCGGTTTGCGGTCCAGATGCGACAGGCCTTTAGCGATTAATTCCAAACTTGCATCTAACAACCGCGCACTTGAACGGCCATCTCGATAAGGATGCAGCTTAGCCACATTGTCTTGAATTTTTTGCATCTGTTCATCTGAGAGTGTTAAGGCTTGCTCAATTGCTTTTTCTAGATCGTGCGCTTGCTGAATATCAATCAAGTGGTTTTCGGGAACAGAGTTCCTATACGTTACAACGGGTCTGTTAAGTAAGGCAAACTCAGTAATAATCGATGAAGTGTCTGAAATAATCACGTCTGCCGCTTGCAAAACCGAAGCAAGAGATTCTATATCGACGATATGAATATTATCTGAGCTCAACTCACTGAATTTTTCTATCCACTCGAGAGGCATTTTGGGGTGGAATTTTATTAACCATTGCCACTTAGTCTCTTTAGCCAAACGTTTAATTTCATCATATAAGTCCGGTGCAGAGGTAAAAGCCGGCGAAAATGTGGGGGCGTAAAGCAAGGTAGGTACTTGTCTTTTCGACGGCCATTGATAGGCTATCGCATTGAACAGTACATCTATTTTAGGCCAACCTGTTTCCTTTATCTCGTAATGTTTATTTTTACTTATCGCTCTGATTTTATTAAATTCTTCGGTAAATTGTGGCCCTTGCGTACAATAAAGATCAAAACAATCTCGAATTTTGTAGTGGCCCTTTTTCTTCCATTCAAAGCCGTGAAAAACTTGTACTTTTAGCCCTGGTATAAAGCGAGGAACGGTATTACCGGGCACAAATACCGCGATAGGGTCAAAATTAATGACCTCTTGCACTGTAGATAGTAAAACTTCATCAGCGTGAAATTTACTACTATCGACTTCTGAGCCCTCTATAAACCAAGCTACTTTACCATTTCGCTGTCGAATTTCTTGTTGTAGCGGCCTAAGGATTTCAAAGGAATAGTTTTGACCAATGTAAAACAAATAATGATTCACTGCATTTCCTTAAAGCAAGTTAACTGGAGGTCAAAGTAAAGCGTAGTCATTAAAATAACGAGGCGTATAAATGCAACGAGGCTCCTTCGTCGTTCAGAAAGCCATCATGCAAAAAGATAAAGCTGATATCAAGAGATTTACATGTGTCACAGTTGTTCTACAATAATGACGCTGACTCAAATTGACTATTGCCTTGCGCCAAAAGACAAGAAAATGGTAGTTTACTGTTGAGCTCATAAACCAAAAACTCATTGTTAAGGCTGGGTTTTTCGCCGTATTTTTAAATACTCATTAACTCATGTTGTGTTAACGCTGTAATAAAAAGAAACCGCTTTTCTTTTACCTGCATCGTTTCTTGTTGGAAAATTATATGTCTACTGTTGTATATGTATCCGGAACCTTTGATTTGTTCCATAGAAATCATTTGAAAATGATCGAATATGGTGCTGGCTTGGGCGACACTTTAATCGTTGGAGTAAGCACCGATGAATTGGTTTGTTCGTATAAAAAACCTCCTTCTATCCCTTTTGAAGAGCGTATAGCGATTATCGAGGCATTAAAATATCCGGATGTAGTTATCCCACAACGCTCACTTGAGCACACGGAAAGAGTCAAAGATCTTAATATAGATATTTTTGTCATAGGCGATGATTGGAAAGGAAAATATGATTATTTGAGAGAGTTGGGCGTTAAAGTATTTTATTTTCCTTACGGTTCAGGTGTGAGTAGCACCAAACTTAAAAAACAGATTTATACACAATATAAAGAATTAATTAGCTCATCTGACAAACACTCTATCCCCGATGTCATCAAACATGACTAAAATCCTAATTACGGGGGGCCAAGGCGACTGGGCAACTAGTTTTCAAACAGACTTCGGGCATGAATACTCAATCACCACAGCGGGTCGACAGGAACTTGACGTTACCGATCCTCAAAGTGTGGCTCATTTTTTTAAGGGAAAAAATTTCGACGTAGTGATTAATAACGCCGGATGTATTCACCCTAAACGGATTTTAGATGCTGAAATAGATGCATGGATTAATGATATAAACGTTAATCTTATCGGTACATTTTTAATATCGAAACAGGCACTACACGCCAATCCTAAAACCATAATCATCAACATTTCATCCACAGCAGGCTTCAATGCTTATGCGGACTGGTCTGCCTATTGCGCGTCAAAAGCGGCGGTAATTACCTTCACTAAATGTTTAGCAAATGATAACTACCAAGCTTATTGTTTATGCCCTGGTGCGATTAATACCAAGTTCCGAGATCAGTTAAATCTGTCGAATGCTAGCGCCATGGATTGCCAACACATGTCAAAATATGTTGTTGATATTTTGCACAAACAATTCACCTCTGGTGATGTCCTATTTTTTAGGAAAGATGAGTTTGTATTAAATCCTTAATCATCAAAAGCTCAATTCACACTTTTTAAACATCACTACTCTGATTTAGGTGACATTGTCTGTAGCTATATTTTGCTGTAAACCTTTTAATTTTTTGCTCAAAGCCTCTTGAACGCAAGGATGGCAAAATTGCTCAACCTTGCCGCGATGCAGAGCCACTTCTTTTACTAGGGTGCTCGAGATAAAAGAATTCTCCTCCGATGGAGTCATAAAAACACTTTCCAAATTTGGATTTAAACGGCGGTTCATATTGGCTAATTGAAACTCATATTCAAAATCAGATACCGCGCGTAAACCTCTGATCAGAACCGTTGCACCCTGGTTTTCGGCAAAATCAGCCAATAAACCTCTAAAGCCAATGACTTCAACATTAGGCAAGTGATGAGTAACCTGTTTAATCAGAGCAACGCGTTCATCAAGGGTGAATAAAGGTTTTTTACTCGGATTAGCCGCAATACCTACAATGACGTGAGTAAACATATTGGCCGCACGCTCAATTAAATCGGCGTGGCCGTTAGTGACGGGATCAAATGTTCCTGGATAAATGGCTTTAGTATGCATATAAAAACTATTAACAACGATAAGTAGCCTTTAGGCTAACTTAAAGACCTACCACTAAGCCAATTTATTTAAATTGAATTGCCAAAATTCTGTTACAGATTGATAGAATGATACCCTTCCATACACCATTGCCATTGAGTTTCCTGCCAAAAAAAACTGGGGTTTTTATTTTTTTCCTTACGCAAAGAGCGCAGCAATCGTTGCAAATTTTGCGCTTTCCAAGACTCACCAGCTTGTATTTGGCATTTATCAAAATCGATTAACCATACCTTATTGTATTTATCGAGCATAATATTGTGAATGTTCAGGTCATGGTGAAAAACCTGTTTGTCGTGCAGTTGTTTAATCACAGCACCAATCTGCTGCCAAATACTTGAACTCAGTGGCTGGCCATTCAACACATTAAAGACATCTTGTGCCTCAGGAATTTTTTCTAAAATAATGTCTGCTGTATACACCAGCCCACGTTTGTTTATCTTTGCTGCAGCCGCTCTAGGTACCGGTAAGCCCCAACTATACATAGTATTGAGAAGTTGCATTTCTTGCCAAGCCCGGGTGTGATGCAAGCCGGTGTAGAGATATTGATTGCTTAACAGTTTGCCAATTAAACCGCCACGACGATAATGGCGCAGTACAAAGTCACGGCCATTTTCTTGAAAAAATGTTGTTACGCCGCGGCCCATAGCTTGACCGATAACTTTGTGTTGGTCTTGCCAATATTGAGGACTAAACATAGCAATAGAAACATTAGTTAATAAATTTTGTTCAAACAGTAAGACACTGTCACCAATAGTTTTTTGCTCAATGTTTGACATGCTATTATGCAGATTCCCAATAAAAAGAGCCTTATTGTAAATTAATGACAAAAATAGTCTCGATTTTCTGGAAATTTTAAACCATCTGAACTCGGCTTAGGTCAATAAGCAGGATAATACGACATGAGTGAAATAAAACACGGGGCAGCGTCATCTGACGAAGTTGAATTAATTATTGGCAATTCGAATGCTAACTTTTCAGGTGTTACCTCCACTATGCTGCAGGTTTTGTCTTATCAACGCAAAATGATCAAGCTGCGTGTCATGGGTAAGCATTTTTTAACTGATCCGGCCTTGGCCATCAGTTTTTGGCAAACTGCCTTAATGTGCCGTAAACCTCTGAGCAATGGAAAATGGCGAATTTTCCATGCGCGGCGTGTCGATGAAATGATTCAGGGTGTAATTCTTAAGTATCTATTTAGAGCCAAAATAAAACTGGTTTTCAGCTCAGCAGCACAACGCCATCGCTCTGGTTCAACCTTGTGGCTAACACGTCAGATGGATGGCGTTATTGCAGTGAGTAATCGCTCAGCCTCTTATTTAGTAGACCCCCCTGCCATGGTCAACCCCCATGGTGTGCAAATTAACGACTACGTGCCTGCTGATGATAAATTAGCGGCGTGGCAAGCGCTCGGCTTTGGTGGCAAATACGGTATAGGCATTCTGGGCCGAGTGCGTAAACAAAAGGGGGTCCATTTATTTGTTGAGGGCTGTATTGCTGTGCTTAAACAATACCCCGATTATAATGCGGTAATTGTGGGGGCTATTTCTGGCAGCAATAAAGACTTTGTCAGCCAACTGAAAACTAAGATTGAGGCGGCTGGTTTGAGCGAGCGTATCACCTTTACCGATGAACTTGCTTTTGAAGAAATCCCTAAAATATTCAGTGCATTGAGTCTGGTTTGCGCATTAAGTGATAACGAAGGTTTTGGCTTGACCGTATTAGAAGCCATGAGCAGTGGCGCAGCAGTATTAGCGACTCAAGCAGGTGCGTGGGAAGATATTATTCGTCCTGGCATTGACGGTTATATTGTGCCGATTAACGACCCACAAGCCGTCATAGATAAAATGAACCTACTACTGGCTGATCCTGAGACGTTGTTAGAACTTGGGCGCAATGGCAGAAGCAATGTAGAACAACAATATGGGGTTGAACATGAGGCCCAACGATTGCTTGATTACTTTCGTACCCTACAATAAACCTAATATCGCTAGGGTATTATCAATCGCGCCTTTATTTTGATTAACTACTCGTTGTCCAGCCTCAGCTGCCTGCTGACGCTGAGACTCATCATTCAGCCACTGCTTACATTGCTCTTGCAATTCTTTGCTATTGTCGATCAAAACTAAGGCCCCTGCTTGCTGCAGGGTCTCACAGATGTGTGGATTATTGTAAATTGACCGCCCCATTAATACAGGCACACCTAAAGCCGCAGGCTCCAAAGCATTATGTCCACCACGAGGGGCAATGCTACCACCCACAAAAGCAATCTTAGCTAATGAGTATAATGCGCGCAAAACGCCCATTTGATCAGCCAATAGGACTTGGGGCATTTCACCCTCTAGCTCTGCTACAGAACTGAGTCGAGCAAAAGCAATATTTTGTTTTACGAGCATTTCATTAACGACGGCGAAACGTTGTGGGTGACGGGGAACAATAACTAATAATAAATTATCTTGCTGTTTGGCTAAAGGCAGAAAGGCATCGAGCATTAGTTGCTCTTCGGGTTCGTGGGTACTTCCAGCAACAATAAGTATACGATTTTCCAGATGAAACCTGTTGCTGATCTTGGTGGCTTCAGCAAGGTCATTGGCGCTGATTGCCAAGTCAAACTTCATATTATTGGTGAGTATTACGCTTTTTTCATTGGCCCCAAGCCTTAGGTAGTTGTCTAGATCTCGTTGGCCTTGGGCACAAATTGCAGATAGTTTGCGCAATAAGGGCTGTATCAACCAGGCAAGTTTTAAATAGGAGTTTGTCGATTTTTCACTCATGCGGCCATTGATCAAAAAGATAGGCACTTGTTTACGCCAGCAATAATGACAAAGATTGGGCCACAGTTCCATTTCAGTAATAAGCATCATGCGGGGTTGTATTTTTTTTAATAAAACGTGGATGAATAGCGGAAAATCGTAGGGTAAATAAAGATGCTGCACTTTTTGCCCAAATAATTGTTTAACCCGCTCACGACCTGTCATCGTATTGGTGCTAATCGTAATAGCAGCCTCAGGGTGACTGACTAACAAGCGCTCGACCAATTGCTGTGCTGCTACGACCTCACCCACCGAGGCACAGTGCAGCCAAAATCCACCTTGTTTGATGTGTTTATGACCCAGACCAAAACGCGACAAATATTCTTTAGCCACCACACGGTTAAATTTAGCAAAGTTAATTAGCCCATTCACGACTAAAACAGGCAATAATAATAGCCATACAAATGAATACACATAGCGGCTAAGTTCTTCTTTTATGCTTAATTTAATCAATCTTTACCTATGAATGCGAGCCAAGGAAACCAAGGTAAACTTTAACAGATTTCAACGCAGGATAACTATTGGATTATATCGCTTAAGTCGAACGACTTGATGCGAAAAACTTGAGTGTCATTTAAATGGATAAAAACGCGGATTTTTTAGTTCGTTTTTTGTACTTAACTAGGCTGCAACTCTTGCCTGCGACTGTGAAGGGGGCTTAGCCTCAAAAACGAGAACATTGCGCTCAGTGAGTTTATCCAGTAATTGAAAACCCATAAGGTACGATTAACACAGGATACTGAGGACTGGCACAGGGTGTTATCATATTGGAACAGTTAGATTCGATTGCAATGCTCGGCCAAAAAGTGGCGGTTCATTTATCTTTTAGCCAGTTTTACTTGCAAGATGTAGCACAATGTTGCTGAAATGAAAATCGGCTCCTCAACTATCGTCATGGTAAATAACCTCGGTATGCAGTTGATCGCAGACTGCATAGAAACCGAGGCACAGTTGGATATGCTCAACACCATGAAGTTTGGTTTACTGATGCAAATACAACGAAATAGAATCAGTCAATGCCTTGTAAAATTCTAGTGACAGTAGAGCTTTTAATTAAAGAATTAATTTTAAACTTGGATTAGCTTATATTGGGCGAATACCAGTAGAATATTGCCCTTTCACTTTGACGGATAGCATGATGAAGCAAGATTTTTTTGAGCGACTACAAAAACAGATCATGGATACAAAAGCCCAAGGTTTGTATAAAACTGAACGTGTTATCAATTCTAGTCAACAAGCTGACATTACCGTTAATGGCACACAACAAGTTCTTAATTTTTGTGCTAACAATTATTTGGGTTTAGCTAATCATCCAGATTTAATTACCGCTGCCAAAGAAGGCTTAGACTCTCATGGTTTTGGTATGGCATCGGTACGCTTTATTTGTGGTACCCAAGATATTCATAAACAATTAGAAACTAAAATTAGTGACTTTTTAGGCACTGAAGATACTATTTTGTACCCCTCTTGTTTTGATGCCAATGGCGGCTTGTTTGAAACAATTTTAGACGCCGAAGATGCCATAATTTCAGATGCATTAAACCACGCCAGTATTATCGATGGTGTGCGTTTGTCTAAAGCCAAACGTTACCGTTACGCCAATAACAATATGCAAGAGTTAGAAGCTCAGCTCATTCAGGCCGACGCAGACGGTGCACGTACTAAACTTATCGCCACTGATGGTGTTTTTTCTATGGATGGAGTTATCGCCAACTTAAAAGCGATATGTGATCTAGCCGACAAATACCAAGCTCTGGTTATGGTCGACGACTGCCATGCTACCGGCTTTGTTGGTGAAGATGGCCGAGGAAGTCACGAATATTGTAATGTCATGGGCCGAGTTGATATATTAACCGGCACCCTAGGTAAGGCATTAGGCGGCGCTTCTGGCGGTTATACTTCAGGTAAAAAAGAAGTCGTCAGTTGGTTGCGTCAGCGTTCACGTCCCTACCTTTTTTCTAATTCAGTCGCACCTCCTATTGTCGCGGCCTCCCTCAAAGTCTTTGATATGATGAGTGATGGCCGAGCCTTGAGAGCTCAATTAAATCGTAATAGTAGCCATTTTAGACAGCGCATGAGTGATGCAGGTTTTCGTCTATCCGGGAAAGATCATGCAATCATTCCAGTCATGTTAGGCGATGCTAAACTTGCTAGCGAGATGGCCGAGCGCATGTTACAAAGAGGCATTTATGTGGTGGGTTTTTCCTTCCCAGTGGTCCCCAAAGAGCAAGCTCGAATTCGTACCCAAATGTCGGCGGCCCATAGTCTAGAACAAGTTGACCAGGCGATAGACGCATTTATTGCTGTTGGCAAAGAATTAGGAGTCATTGCATGAAGGCCTTAGCTAAATTACATAAAGAAAAAGGCATTTGGTTAACCGAATGCGATATTCCCGAAGTCGGCCACAATGACCTGTTGATAAAAATCCATAAAACCGCGATCTGTGGTACTGATATGCATATTTATAATTGGGATGAATGGTCGCAAAAGACCATCCCCGTGCCTATGGTCGTTGGTCATGAATATGTTGGAGAAGTAGTTGCTTTGGGTCAAGAGGTCAGGGGGTTTACCATCGGAGACCGAGTATCAGGTGAAGGTCATATAACCTGTGGGCATTGCCGTAACTGCAGAGCAGGACGCAGACATTTGTGTCGCAACACCACTGGTGTTGGCGTAAATCGCCAAGGCGCTTTTGCAGAATACCTCGCGATTCCTGCCTTCAACGCCTTTAAAATACCACACAATATATCCAGTGATTTAGCAGCCATTTTTGATCCCTTTGGTAATGCTGTGCATACGGCCTTATCCTTTGATTTAGTCGGCGAAGATGTATTGATCACTGGCGCTGGTCCCATTGGTATTATGGCAGCTGCCGTTGCTAAACATGTTGGCGCGCGTAACGTTGTCATCACTGATGTCAATGAGTTTCGCTTAGCACTGGCAAAAAAGATGGGCGCCACCCGAGCCATTAATATCAATCACACTAGTTTAAAAGAAGTAATGAGCGATCTCGGTATGACAGAGGGATTTGATGTCGGCTTAGAAATGTCTGGCGTACCCACTGCTCTGCGGGATATGCTCGCCCACATGAATAATGGCGGTAAGATTGCAATGTTAGGCATTCCTCCTAGCGATGTAGCCATTGATTGGACTCAAGTTATTTTTAAAGGTTTAACAATAAAAGGCATTTATGGTCGTGAAATGTTTGAAACTTGGTATAAAATGGCCAGCCTAATCCAAGGTGGTTTGGATTTAAGCCCGATTATTACTCACCAGTTTTCAATAGACGAGTTTCAACAAGGTTTTGAAACCATGGGGTCGGGACAATCAGGTAAAGTTATTCTCAATTGGCAATAGTAAGGTTGAGCGATGGCGATGCCATCAGTTACAGACTAAGACAGAGTAGGAACATACTATGATGGAGCAGTTCGCCCATATATCAGTGCTAGATGCCCAGCAAAAATTACACAGTGGCGCCGCTAAAGTAGTGGATATTCGCGATGAACATTCTTTTGTTACAGCGCATATTCCCAAGGCCAAGCACCTCAGTAATGGCACCCTGCAACAATTTGTCGCCGATACGGATTTTTCTACCCCCGTGATTGTTTGTTGTTATCATGGCATTAGTAGCCAGCAAGCGGCTCAATTTCTGATCCATCAAGGTTTTGAGGAAGTGTATAGTTTAGATGGGGGCTTCGCCGCGTGGAGCCTAAGTCAAACGACCTCCCAAGGTGAAGCTGAATAATTAATAAATTAGAAAGGAAAGAGCTATTTCAGAATCATCTCTATTAGTCGCCTTTTCTAAAGAGCGTCCCGCTAGATTACTGGCGGATTATCTGCAAAGTCAGGGAATTAACGCCCAGTACATAGTTGTCAGTGAAGGTACTCGCCATGGCGTGGAACTGTTGGAATACCAGCATTGGCAAAATGCTAAAAATATTGCGGATGAATTTATTGCCAATCCCACAGCGCTAAAATATCAAGAAGCGGCTTGGCAAACAGGTAATACGGTCACATTACCAGCAAGTAGTTGGTTTTCAGTTGATGTGATTTTTAATGCCCTTAGACAATCACCATTTACATCACTTGTACTAGTCATCTGTTTACTGACCTACACCTTAGCTTTGATAGGGATCTCAAGCCCTTATGAATGGCTAAGAATTTTGCCATTACCAACACTAATTGATAACCACCAGTGGTGGCGCTTATTAGGGCCGGCTTTTATTCATTTTTCAACCTTACATATCGTCTTTAATGTATTGTGGTGGTGGATGTTGGGCAAGCAAATTGAACAGACCTTTGGTTTAAGCAGTTTAGTCTTACTCTTTTTGTTTACTGCCATTACCTCAAATGTTGCCCAACTCATTATTGATGGACCTAATTTTGGCGGGCTTTCTGGTGTGGTTTATGGGCTTGTGGGCTGTGTATGGTGGTTGGGGTGGTTAAAACCAAATTGGGGCATCGGTTTCCCTAAGCCCATTATTATTTTTTTATTGCTGTGGTTAGTGGTAGGTTTTGCCGACATTTTACCCATGCATATGGCTAATACTGCGCATACTACTGGGCTGATATCGGGCTGTTTATTTGCGTTAATACTGAGCCGTTTTCAGTTAAAAAATCCTAGCCCTGATAAAGATATTTAGTAAAAATAACGTCCTTTATCATTTCATGCCCAGTTTCTTTTTTCATTACTTGGCGCATATTTTCGAGGCATGCGCGTCGAATATCTTCTCGTCCTGTCAAAGACTTGACTCGCTCTTCGGTTTGACGTCCAATAATTTCGATGGTGATGGCGCGTAATAAGGGCGAATGATGTTCAGCCGCTTCCAGATATTCAACATCTTCTAACATTAATTCTATCGTTACCCGCACGTAACCTAATTTTCTCGCATTAGCGCCTAGATAATTGGTAACAATATCCGGTTCAAGACTGAAGTAAGCAAAATTATTGCCAGTCATTTGTTGAGCGCTTAGCAGACCTTGTCCACTAAGTAACAACACAAACAATAAACAGATTTTAGGCATACTTTTAAACATATGATTTTGAATTACCTAGGTAAATATGCATTCTAGTTTAACAAACTTATTAAGTTTACATAAAACTATATTTAGTCTTTTCCTTGCACTTGATACTATGCAAGTTACAGATATTAAAAAGAACGCAATTTGAAAACGAGCAATTCATTTCCCATAGGACTTGCGGCTAATTGGCAAGAGCCCGATAAGCAAGGCATAGCGGATGCAAAACTGAAAAACTGGTTGCTAGATACCGGCTCACTCACCGAACGTTTGCAGTCACATTGTCGAGATTTTCGCGTACAAGTCTTAGGTCAAGGGCAAACTGAAGTCAGTATTGAAGAAATCCAACAGTTAGCTCGTTTTTCAGCTGTCAGCAGGGATATAAAATGGCAGGTCAGAGAAGTATTGTTATGGGGCAACAATCAACCTTGGGTATTTGCCCGTTCTATTCTTCCAGAACAAATGTGTCGGGCAGAATTTGCCGGTTTAGGTAACCAGCCCTTGGGTAAACTTATTTTTAATGACCCGCGCTTTAAGCGTATGCCCTTCCAAATCACCCAAATTAGTTCCAGCCATCCAATCACCTCTAGCCTCAACTTGCCTAGTCAACATTCCTTATGGGCGCGGCGTTCTGTATTTCAGTTTGGCGGTTTAGCATTGTCAGTAGCTGAACTGTTTTTACCTTTATCACCCGCCTATGCTGCACTGAGTCAAGTGAGTACACATAATGCAAATTAAGTCGTTTTCAGCCTATTGGCGCCTGATGCGAATGGACAAGCCCATCGGTATTTATCTTTTACTGTGGCCTTGTATTTGGGCACTTTGGATAGCAGCCGAAGGTATTCCCCCCTTAGACATATTACTTGTATTTGTATTAGGTGTCGTCGTTATGCGGGCTGCTGGCTGTGTTATAAACGACTTTGCTGATAGGAAGGTTGATGGCGCAGTAAAGCGCACTGCACAGCGCCCCTTGGCGACAGGGGAGCTTAGCGGTAAACAAGCATTAGCTTGTTTCTTCCTATTGTTGTTTATCGCTTTTTTGTTGGTACTTTGGCTGAATTGGCAAACCATCTTATTATCTGTGGGGGCCGTGGCCTTAACAACTCTCTATCCCTTTATGAAGCGTTATACCCATCTTCCTCAAGTGGTACTTGGCGCGGCATTTGGTTGGTCTATTCCTATGGCGTTTATGGCAATAACCCACCACGTTAGTTGGATTGCTTGGTGTCTGTATGCGGCAAACCTGTGTTGGACCGTCGCCTATGATACCCAATACGCCATAGTCGACCGCGATGATGACATCCGTATTGGGGTTAAATCAACCGCCATACTGTTTGGTCAATTCGACAAACTTATTATTTTCATATTGCAGCTGCTCACCCTAGCGGCATTGATGATGGTCAGTATCAATTTACATTTTGACTGGCCCGTTTACACCGCTTTAAGCATCGGATTAGGCTTATTTTTATACCAGCAATACCTGATCAAAGATCGGGTTCGTGAAGCCTGTTTTGCAGCCTTTTTACATAATCATTATTTTGGCTTGGTGATGGCTTTGGGAATAATGCTGCAATATTGGCTCAGTCCCCAGTAGAACTCTTTTCTAAACTGGCGATGCGTGCTTCTAGCGCCGCTAGCTTTTCCCTGGTGCGGATCAATACTTGAGTTTGCACGTCGAATTCTTCACGGCTGACAAAATCGAGCCGACTAATTTGACTTTGCAGAATTTGTTTCACTCGTGTTTCCGCGCCTTCCGCCATATCTTTCATACCTTGTGGGACGGAATCAGAAATTTGCTTGGCTATTTCTTCCAATTTTTTGGGATTTAACATGCGTATTGTCCTTTAGTTAAAAACTTATTGTAACCAAAGCGAAAGTATAAACCATCATTATGATCAGCTGATTGAGCAAAGAATTCGGGTATTGATAGTCAAGGCAATGATAATTTCTTACAATCGCCAGCCCAAGAAGTAAATAGGCAAGAGCCAAGCAAGCATGAAACTCAATCCTGGCCAAAATGAGGCGGTAAATTACATTTCAGGGCCTTGTTTAGTCTTAGCAGGTGCCGGTAGCGGAAAGACTCGCGTTATTACCAATAAAATTGCCTATTTAGTCAGGCAATGTGATGTACCTGCGCGCTACATTGCTGCCGTAACATTTACTAATAAAGCGGCCCGTGAAATGAAAGAACGGGTGGGCCAAACACTCGGTAAAAAAGAAGCGCGGGGGCTCAAAGTTTCTACTTTTCATACTTTAGGTTTGAATATTATTAAATCCGAAGTAAAAACCCTTGGTATAAAACCTGGGTTTTCACTGTTTGATGACAAGGACAGTTTAGCTTTACTCAAAGATCTCACCGCCACTGAATTAGATGGTGATAAAGAGCTACTCAATTTATTGCAAAGTCGTATCTCTTCTTGGAAAAACGATCTTATCCTTCCTGAAAATTTGGCAAAAACCAGTCTATCTGCCAGTGATGGAGAATTTGCTGAGTTTTATCAACGTTATCATAATAACTTGCGGGCTTATAATGCCCTTGATTTTGATGATTTAATTTTACTACCCACCTTATTATTAAAGTCGAATGAAACTGTCAGACAAAAATGGCAAATGAAGATCCGCTATTTGCTGGTTGATGAATATCAAGATACCAATACTAGCCAATACGAGCTAGTGCGCTTATTAGCGGGTGAACGCGCGCGTTTTACTGTGGTAGGCGACGATGACCAATCTATCTATTCGTGGCGCGGCGCCAGACCACAAAATTTAGTACTATTGCAAAAAGACTTTCCAAGTTTAAGAGTCATTAAATTAGAACAAAACTACCGCTCTTCAGGCAGAATTTTGCACTGCGCTAATATCTTGATTCAAAACAATCCCCACGTATTTGAAAAGCGGCTTTTTTCTGAACTGAGTTATGGTGAGCCATTAAAAGTCATCATTGCCAAAAATGAAGAACATGAGGCAGAGCGAGTGGTAGCCGAAATGTTAGCGCACAAATTCATGAATGCGACGCACTTTAAAGACTACGCCATTTTGTATCGAGGAAACTTTCAATCTCGAGTTTTTGAAAAGTTTTTAATGAGTAACCGAATTCCCTATAAAATTAGTGGAGGCATGTCATTCTTTGGCCGTACCGAAGTAAAAGACATCATGGCCTACTTACGTCTGTTAGTTAACCAAGACGACGATAATGCTCTACTGCGCGTGATTAATACGCCTACTCGTGGCATCGGACGAGTCAGCCTAGAAAAGCTGGGTAATTTAGCCAATAAAAATAAACTATCCATGTTTGCCGCCGCTTTCGACGCCCAATTACAAGAACATGTGAGCGGCAAAGCACTGGTGTCTATCGAGCAATTTAGTCGTTGGATAGTCGAATTGTCTGATCAGGTTCATCGCGGTGATGGCATTGCAACTGTGCGCGACATGATTAAAACCATGGGCTATGAAGAGTGGCTGTATGAAACGAGTACGAGCCCTAAAGCCGCTGAAATGGCCATGGCCAACATCAGTACTCTTTTCGGCTGGATAAGCGATATGCTCGAGGGTACAGAGCTTGACCCGCCAATGTCTTTGCAGGAGGTGGTTAATCGGCTTATTTTACGGGATATGATGGAGCGTGGCGAAGATCAAGATGAATCGGATCAAGTGCAATTAATGACTTTACACGCCTCCAAAGGCTTAGAATTTCCTTATGTTTTTATGGTGGGCATGGAAGAAGGCCTGTTGCCACATAAAAGTAGCATAGAGGAAGACAATATTGATGAAGAGAGACGTTTAGCATATGTAGGCATAACTCGAGCCCAGCGTAATTTATTTTTTACCCTAGTCAAAGAACGTCGTCAATTTGGCGAGTTAATCAATCCTGAACCCAGTCGCTTTTTGTATGAGTTACCACAAGATGATGTATTGTGGGAACAGAAGAAAAACAAAGACAGTGCAGACGTGCGTCAGCAGAAAGGCCAGGTCGGTATCGCTAATTTACGCAATATGTTGGCAAAAAAATAATAACGATGATACCTCCCTCTTGATTAAGCTGAGGCATTTCCAAAGGGTAAAGACGAACAATTTTGCTCTAACTCTAATGGTGCAGCCGGATGTAGATACTTACCTTGGCCAAATTCACAGCCCACTGCCACTAGCGCCTGATATTGTTCTTCAGTTTCGATACCTTCTGCTATTAATTGAAATTTCAGGTGCGAAGAAATAGATAAGACTGACTGGACTAATTTCAAATTACGTTCAGAGCGAGGAATGGTTTTAACAAACCGATGGTCAACTTTGACAAAGTCAAAAGGATACGAGTACAAATAACTTAAGGAGGCCAAACCACTACCAAAGTTATCCAATACTAAAGTTATACCTGCACGTTTCAGCACCTTAATCGCCGGCAACATAAATTGCGAACGACGATTAAGATCATTTTCATCAAATTCAATCACCAATTTTTTTGGATCAACGCCAGCATCTTTAATTTTATCAACCAATTGGCTAGCAAGAGATGTTTGAGTCAGATGATGAATCGACAAATTGATCGCTAATCGATAATTTTGTTGCTCAGTTTCACTTTGGGCCCAAGCTTGAAGAATATGACAGGCCTTACCGAGCATGAATTTATCCATTTCCACGGTTAGGCCGCTTTGTTCGGCGATTTGCCAATACTGCTCGCGTTTAATTTTACCTAAACTTGAATGCTCCCATCTGATGTAACACTCTTCATAAATACGTTCACCGCTAGATAAATTAAATGCAGGTTGAGAGTAACATTCAAATGCCTCAGCTTTGAGCATTTGTCTAAACTCCGCTTCTATCTCAAGCTCTTCAAGCAGTTTTTCACGCATCGTTTTATCAAAGATGACGTGACAACCCCGTCCGGAACTTTTCGCTTGATACATTGCGGCATCGGCATCACGTAAAATTTCGTCAGCGGTTTGATAGCCGCTTTCAATATAAGCAATACCAATACTTGCACCTGAATAGACTTCTTTTTTCTCGATAACAAAGGGCTCAGCAATGGCATTAATTATACGTGCAGATATTTCTTCTATATCACTAGCCAATTCAAAATTATCAAACAATACAACAAACTCATCACCGCCTAAGCGGGCAAGTAAATCATGTCCTCGAATACAAGAAGTAATCCGTCGTGACACCTCTTTTAAGAAGGAGTCGCCAGCGTGATGGCCAAGAGAATCATTAATTTGTTTGAAGCGATCTAAATCAATAAAAACCACAGCAAAATTGTTATGGGCATAACGCATTTTATTCGCTAAGGCCAATTCTAAGCGATTATTAAACAGCACCCGATTGGCTAACCCCGTTAACGCATCGTGGTGGGCGTCATGCTCCAGTTTAAGCTGGATTTGTTTTCTTTGTTCAATTTGCTTTTGCAGGTACAAATTGGTTTGATTGAGTTCTTCGGTGCGTTCCCTCACCTTCTCGGTCAGTTGCTGATTATAGGTTTGAATCGCTTCACTAGAACGTTTACGCCCCAGTGCCACAGCAATGTGATGTGATACAAAACGCAAAAATTCCAAATCTTTAAGCGAATACTTTTGACTACCACCGTAACTTTGCACGGCAATCACACCAGATATATCGCCGTCAATCACCAGCGGTGCGCCTAACCAAGAATTATTTGACGCAATCATAGCTGTTGCGACTTTTTGATCTAATTCATGGTTTTCAGTTAACTGGTTGACTCTGCTCGAATCAATTAATGCGGCTCGCCCCTGACGAATAACATATTCGGTTAAACCCAAGCCCATAGGTCGTGGTTTAGCTCGCGTGTTCAATTCATCTTTAAAATAAGGAAAAGTTAAGAAGTTAGTCTGATTATCAAGAATAGCGACATAGCAGTTTGGTGCACCGATCAGACGTGAAAGCGTATCGTGAATGGCAGAATAAAATAAGGACATATCACTTTCGATCGAGGCTGATAATTCAGAGATTTCAAATAAGGCTTGTTGCAGCGATTCAATTTTTTGTCGCTCAGAAATTTCTTCTTGCAACTCATCATTCATCTGACGAAGTTGCTTGGTGCGCTGGCGAATCGTTTTTTCAGTGAGTTCGCGACTTTTAACCCGATCCAAACAGTTTACGATGTGCTGTGATACAAAAAGGAGTACATCAAGATCTTCTTGTTTATAACGCACTGCTTCGTCATAGCTTTGCACCACTAAAGCACCAATTATTTGATTTCCCCGTTTTAATGGGATACCAATCCAATCAACTGGTTGAGGGCCAAAATATTGAATTTTTAAATCATCAATTTGTTGCTGAAAATTTTCTTTGACTAAAAATAGATACTGACCACTGGATAAAACATAGCCAGTTAAACTGTTTTTTAATTCTTCAGCGGGTACTTGCCGTTCTACTAAATCCTCAGACTCATCAACAAAATAGGCAAAATCTATAATGGCATTTTCTTCTTCATAAAACGCAACATAGAGATTTCTAGCCGGCATAAAACCGGCGATAATTTCATGAATCGCTGGATATAAGCGGGTAAGTTCATTCACTGAACTAGCTAATTCTGAAATATCAAATAAGGCCTTCTGAATCGCTTCAGAACGCTTATATTTTTCAGTCACCTGTTGTAACTGCGGAACCAGCTCTCTTAATTCTTCTAAAGAAAGTTCTACAGTAATATTAGAATCAGCCATTCTATGGATTTTTACGCACTTATAGTTAGTTTTTTGGCAAAAATTAGTAGCATAAAATAAACTATAAAGATCAAAAAGGCCACACTAGGTGGCCTTAATTTAAACAATAAACTGCCTCAGGTTATAATTAAATACCTTCAATCATATGTTCTATTGCTGCTTTAATTTCATCATCAGTACAATCACCACATGTGCCCTTTGGCGGCATGGCGTTATATCCTTTAATTGCATTTTGCCACATGGTGTCGAATCCTTGGCTGATACGCGGTGCCCAAGCCGCTGCATCATTGGGTTTAGGCGCACCTAAAACACCCACACTGTGGCAGGCAACACAGGCTTTATTATAAACTTGTGTACCACTACGCGGCCCTGTAGACGCAGTCTCAGCTTTAGCCCCTGCAATGTGCACTTTACCTAATGGCTGAATACGCGATTTAATATCATCGCTAGCCGCATCCTGAGATTGTGCAGTAAAGGCTAATGACAAACCAATAAACATATAAACCAAACTTTTAATTTTCACGATTCTCTCCATAAGAGTTGACGTAGTTAAAACGTCGCCAGCAAAATTCTGGATCAGATTATAACGACTAATCTTTGCTGAACAACTATTTAGTCACCAAGCTAAGCAAATTTCACCTTTTAATTAGGTGCTTAGCAAAATTAAAACGGTAAATCGAAAATTTTCACCTAAGGGTAAATCACCTTTTGGCTCACAGTTACTAATAGAAAATACGACTAAGTTTGGTTATTACCTCGATAGTATGAATGTGAAACTTGCTTTAAGCGCCTCATGTAAAGTAGCACTTGGCTAAGTCACTGGCACCCATATTCTGACCCACCGTCTGTAAAGACTAAATTTTATTGAATATCAGAAAACAAAAAGGCCCACAATTTCTTGTAGGCCTTAAGTATAATGGTGCCCGGAGGCGGAATCGAACCACCGACACGGGGATTTTCAATCCTGATCTTGGCGCATCAAACGACCCAATATATTGATTTTATTGACTTTTTATTTTGTGACATTGTGACAAACACTTGTCACAAAACAAAAAATCGTCTCACCTAAAACACTATGTTGTAACAGGACTGACCAAATTCTCTGTATCTTTATATCAAAGCGTTGTGAGACAAAAGAAGATTGGTTTTAGTCATCATAATTGAAGCGAATATTACTTCTAAAAAAATTTTAGATTGTTGCTCGATTTAGTACAAGCAAGACATATAAGTAGTTATTGGATTAATAACTAGAAATTGGAATTTATAAGTGAAATTTTGATTTTTAAGTGGATTTCAGAAATTGTAAGTCAAATCTGGAAATGTAAGTGAAAATACTGAATAACTAACATGTGATTATGCCTCTTTGAGCCTCAATATGCATCATCTCGCTTTAAAAATATAGCATCTAACTGAGATAAAATAAAAAATGAATCCAGTAGGCTACACATTTCTTAATCAGGTGGCGGAACTGTCTCAAAAAGAAAAAGAGCGATGTTTCTTCAGTATTTAGATGAAGAAAAGCTCATCGAAATCGAACAAAAAGCAATTAATATAATTTCTGAGATCGCAGAAAAATTCAAGGTCAACATTCAAAATTTAGTTGTCAAAAGAGAGGCTATTACTTAAAAATAAAGAGCAACTTTTTTGGCACCCAGAATAAGACGTAAGCTATTGAACATAATACCGGATACTCATGACGCTTATTTAAATATGCAGTTTCATATGCGTCATAACCAAAAAGGCTCGATATTGAATAATAGAAAAAAATGAAATGATAATATTTGTTGTCGTACAACTCAGCTAAATAGGCGGCGAGCAAAGCGACGACAACGACAGATAGCATCGGAAAATAAACTGTTTTATTTCTATACCAAGGTTGTTCCATTTGCCCACCCAGTATTGTTCTGGGATATTTAGAGGTCACAAATTATATACTCTTAATATCACATGTTCATCCGTCTTAAAGAATTAAACAGCTACGATTCCGTTTTTAGCTCGAAGCTCTAACATCTCAGTGCAGTCAATTAAGCTCTATTAAACTGGCAGAAATTAGTAAAAAGCGGACTGTGAGGGTTTTTATGCTATGACTGCTTTGAGCGAAAAGCGGTCGGTGGGCTAATTAGTTTTTCAACAGTTAATGCCCATATTTTTGCGCTATAAAGTATCAGCATACCTACAATAAAAAAAACACACCTATACTGTATATAATTACAGCATAGGTGTGATATATGTCTCTTGTAAAGGATGCCAGAAAAGAGGGGACGGTAAAGTATGAACGTCATAAACCAGAGCAAACCCTTCTTTATCAAATTATTGAAAAATATTACCCGC
>NZ_JBDYKM010000011.1:0-121354 GCF_040012495.1 Paraglaciecola sp. 25GB23A | reverse complement strand
GGAGGTGCTTCAGCTCCGAATTTTTGTTAAACCATCCAATGATTTTACTTTTCTCGTTGAACGCAGCGCTATGTAGCCCAGTCCTCGGCGGCGATTCAGCTTTTAGGCTTTTAATATTTACCATGGGTGTCTCAATAAGATAGGCCTTTTGTAGGAGGTGCTTCAGCTCCGAATTTTTGTTAAACCATCCAATGATTTTACTTTTCTCGTTGAACGCAGCGCTATGTAGCGCGGCCCTCAGTGGTGATTCATTTTTTAATGACCTTGAATATTTACCATATATGTCTCATTAAGGTGTATAAGAATGCTCAAGCCGTTAATTGGATCTAGACTTACCGGCATGAAGCAACCAAAATACGCCCGCTAAAAATGCATCATTCGTTAAATTAGTGCCAAGCTGTATGAACCTCAATGTTAACTTCGGTTATACTAAGTGGGTGTCCGGCAGACAGCTTAATTGCCAGCCGTCTTTTGGTTGTTCTATTGAGTTTTCTGCTCGCTTTTTTGAACCAGTGTTTGTGCCTTTTTTCACGGGCATTTCCAAATTGGATTGTGTCATGCCAACCTTATTACTATCCATGTTCTCTTTGTTATTTTCTGCCGCCATTTTGTTAGTCGGCCATGGCTTACAACTTACTCTCGTGCCCCTTTATGCTTTGAGCTTAGAGTGGGAGCCTGCTCTGATTGGTTACATAGGTTCTAGCTATTTTGTCGGCTTTGTACTGGGCTGTCTTACAGTGCCGCGACTTGTGGCGAAAGTTGGCCACATCAGAGTATTTACTGTCCTTATTGCCCTAACTACTGCATCACTTTTAATGATTGGTTTAGTTGATCATTTCATTTTTTGGATGGCCGCGCGCTGCCTAACTGGCTGGGCATTAGCAGGTATTTATATGGTGATCGAAAGTTGGCTTAACGACAAGACAACGGTTGAGCATCGGGGGGGTATTTTATCGGTGTATATTATTATTACCTTATTGGCCATCTGTGTGGGACAGTTATTAGTGGGTTTTGATATTGGGTTTGAAGGACTCTTTATGTTGGCGGCTGCCTTGCTGGTTTTGGGTATCGTTCCTATCGGGCTTACCACTAGCCCAGTACCACACCCAATTCCGGCCGTGAGTTTTAGTTTTAGTCGGGTCTTCACCGTATCTCAAGTTGCCATGGTTGGCGCGTTTTTTGGTGGCTTAGTGACTGGTGGGTTTTGGGCATTAGGCCCAGTTGTGGCCAATGCTAATGATTTAAGCGCAGGACAAATCGGAATATTTATGGCGGTAACCATACTAGGAGGTACAGCATTGCAGTTTCCTGTAGGTCGCTTATCTGATCGTATCGACCGTCGCCTTGTCATTACCGGTTTGTCGGTATTGGCAGTCTGCACCAGTGTTGTAGCGATTTTTTTTGGCAATACTAGCCCGATGTTTATCTACATCACTATGTTCGCTTTAGGGGGGCTAACCTTTCCTTTGTATTCGCTGTGTCTGGCACATGCCAATGACAATACCGATTTATCCATCATGGAAGTAGGTAGTGGAGTATTGATGATGAATAGTTTGGGCAGTATTCTTGGCCCGCTGATCGTATCTTTTCTGCTTGCTTATACTAGTCACGCCCTATTTATCGTCTCAGGGATTGCTTTGTCAATCTTGGCCTGCTGGACTATTTATCGGATTCGCTTCCACGATGTGGCACGGGATCACTTTGAGCCATTTGTTAGCATACGTAATACAACGCAAGAAATTGTCGAGGTGGGGCTTGAAAGTGAAGAGCAGAGTAGCGCCACTTAAGTAAGCTGAACCCAGCGTTTTTCAGAGGTTTTCACAGAAAAAAACCTATCAATATGATTAATTCAATTCTTAATGAATTAGAATTTACGCTGTTTTTGCCGAACGAAGATAAGAGCAGTTTTATACCCCTGACTTAGCCCTCCCAGCACGACTGGATTAAATGATAAATAAACAAACCAGCAAGTTGCATCGCACCAGATTTTGTTCGAAACGCCAAACCGTAAAAAGCGAAGAGTTTTTTACTCTTTTTCATGTGCGAATATAGTTAGTTAAACCCCTAGAAATTTTGGCTTTAGTTAGTAAAAAATCGACAATTGAATCAGTGGCAGTTATGCTGTCTCTCTGTCCAATTAGTATTGGCAGCTCACAGCTCGGCTGTGAAAGGAATGATTTAATAAATAATTAAGTATTTAAAAGGAACTTTAATATGGATATTTCAAAAATATCAGCTGTCGCTGTTGCTCTTACAATATTGACGGCTTGTGGCGGAAGTGACAGCACTACGCCTACTTCGCCAACGCCAACCCCTTCTCCAACACCAACAAATAGTCCACCTACAATATCATCTAGCCCCGCATTGTCAGCCACTGAAGATCTGGCATATAGCTATCAAGTTGTAGCATCAGACCCTGACAATAGTGCACATGTGCTTACTTATAGCCTCAACAATGCCCCAACAGGAATGAGTATTAATTCTTCAGGTTTAATTACTTGGACGCCAACGGAAGGTGTCTTAAGCTCTGAAGAAGTGACGGTAGTCGTAGCGGAAGATGCAAGCGCAACGGCATTAAACGTCGAGCAAAGCTTTACTGTGGCAGTCACTCCAGTTAATGATCAATTAAGCGTGCAAGCCCTATTAGCAGATTACACTTTAGATAATGGCGCAAACTTCAGTCAACAACTGAACGTGAGCGATGTAGATGATGAAAACAATGGAAGTGATATTAGTTATAGCTTAGTTGGCGCGCCAGCAAATATGACGGTTTCTACTAGTGGATTAATAGAATGGACTCCCGCCCTTAGCGCATCGACAAAGTTCAATATAACGGTCAATGTTGCTGACGGTGGCGAAGATGGCACACTTGCAGTGCCTGTCAGTTTTGCCGTAGATGCGCTGGTTTATCAGCAAATTAGTGGCAAGGTAGCTAATTATTATACAGGCGCGAATATAGAAGCGGCAGAAGTCACGGTTGCTAATGGTGCTGATGTTAGTCAGCCAGTAAGCAGTTCTGCTGAAGGTGATTATGCTATTAGTGTAGTTGATCGTTTTTTAAATGAACGCATGACCTTATCCGCAAATCGAACCGGTTTCGCCAGTTATTCTTTGATAATTGACAGTAGTGCCTCGAACTTAGAAAACCAATTTATTCCGCTAGTGCCTAGTGATGTATCTGCTGATTTCGACCCCACTCAAGCCTTTACCTTAAGTTATCAAGGCATAGATTTATTGGTGTTTGCCGCCAATAGCCTTGAGCGTTTAGATGGCATGCCCATTGAAGGCCAAGTAAGCGTTCAGGCCACTATTATCGATCCAAGTCGTGATATTAGTATCATGCCAGGGGATATGCTAACCACCAACAATGATGAGATGGTGCCAATTGAGTCTTTTGGTGCCTTGGATGTGATTTTAACGGATGCGTCAGGAGCAGCAGTCGACGTTCAAATGGGTCAAACTGTCGATATTCGTATTCCATTGAGTGAAAGCTCGAATACCGTACCAGCAACTATTCCTCTTTACTATTTTGATACGGTCAGTGGCACATGGGTAGAAGAAGGCTCTGCAACACTGGCTAGTGAAAATGGTGAGAGTTTTTATGCCGGCACAGTGAGCCACTTTACTACTTGGAATGCAGATCAAGTTTATTCTACGATATTAATAGAAGGGTGTGTCGTTGACATTGACGGCCTTGCTATTCAAAACGCAACGGTTCGCTCAACAGGACGCACCTACAACGGTTCATCAACCGCGCGGACAGATGCCAACGGCAATTTTAGTATCCCAGTTATGATGAACAGCACTGTATTGTTATATAGTGCTAATGGTAATCAAAGTCGAACCCTTACGGTTATTGCCGGAGATACCGGCCAGCAACTTGATTCATGTCTTGAATTATCAGCTGCGACTGCAACCATCACCCTGACGTGGGGGCAAGATCCTAGAGACTTAGATAGCCATTTTTACGGTCCAGCCGCTGCTGATGCCTCTTCAGAATTCCATGTCTATTATTCGAATGAAGAAGTCACTATTGATGACTCCACTATTTATTTAGACGTGGACGATACTAGTAGCTTTGGACCTGAAATTATTACTATACCCAGTTTTCCATTCGCTGGTCGTTATCAATATGTTGTGCATGAATACTCTGGCCAAGGTAATATTTTAACCTCGCCGACCAGAGTTGAAATCAAACTAGGTACTCAAACCCGCATATTTTCGCCAAATGACGGAAATACAACGGAATATTGGCATGCCTTTGACTTTGTCGTCGATACTGCGGGTAACATTACTATTGAAGAAGTAAATCAATGGATTTCTGGTTTTAGTAACAGAGTGATGCAGCCTCAAAGTAATTTACCTCCGCTGCTAGGTAAACCGCTGAGTGCTCCACTGAGTATCAAACAACGTGCAGTTCAGGGTAAGTATTACGATCATAAATAAACAGTAATCGCCTTCTAGGGTTGGTCTTGTTACCAACCCTTTTTTTATCTGCCTACCTATCTTTATCTTCGAATCAAGTCCCACTCTCCTTACAAGAGTCACACAGAAGAAAGTCGACTCAGCCCTTTCATTCTATCAAAAGTCTTCCTAAAATCTTTGAGTCAACACGCTCAACAAGGAAAGGTGATGAACAAACTCGGTAGCTTCAATACCATGCTCGACGAGCAAATAAAATTTTTCAGTGGTGAAGCAGCAAAACATAAAAATTTGTATCGAAATTGCCGTTATGCCGTTTCAGCGCTCGGCGCTGTTTCAGCAGTGCTAGCAGCATTAACCTTTTGGGTCGATGAAAATAGCATCAAGTTAGCCATCGTTATTTCATCAGCGGTTTCCGGCTTTATTGCTTTTCGTGAGGGCCTACGTAAACCCTATGAGTTATGGATGAATGAGCGTTCCACCAGCCATGCCCTGCTTGATCTGCAGCGGGAAGTTCGGTTTTTTTTAGATGAAAACAGTAGCAACAAACAAATTGAATCGTATTTTTTACAGATGCAAAGTATCGTAATTGCCTCAGGTAAAACTTGGAAGGCCTTAGTGGCGCCTGAGCATAAAGTGTCGGTACAAGACGATAAATTAACTAACAATATGCTGTCAGATAAGAAAAACTTACCTGACAGTAGCTAAATATGCATTTGTCAGTAAAGACACTCTTACTTACTCTGCTATTTCACAGGCTAATTTATTGCATCAAGATAGCCATTATTATGCTAACTACAGGAGATATATTATGAAATCACTGGTCTTCCTCGCATTAACTATCGCGTTTAGTCCTTTTACTTTTGCTGGATTTTCACTCTCGGGCCAACCAGTAATATCAGAGGAAGCTTATAATGCCCAACTTGCGATAATTAACGAAAAGGTGCGCAAGTCCATTAAGATAACAGGCTCAATGGAAGTCTATGAAGATGAACTTACTATTGCACCTTTAGTGCTCTATATAGACTTTCAAAAGCTAATAAAAGTCGCGCAAGGAGCTAGTGTACTGGGCGAATACAGTTCGTGGATAGATCTAGAGTTGGCAACTTGGGGGTTTCAAGAAGTGGTAGATAGGGCCGATGAAAAAATCGTTAAAGAATTAGAAACAAGACTGGGGGGAACCGTTTACCCCATTGATGATGCCACAGAAAGCGCAGCAGCCACTTTTATTGTTATCCCGCCAAATATGCCAGACTTAAATAAAAAGATGCCGAACTACAAAAAGACCTTAATTGCTTATGAGTCTTTTGGCTTTGATGCCGAAGATAACGTTAAAGCCACTCAAATTGAATTGGCTGATATGGACGAAAATGAAGGCGTAGTATTTTTTCCTTATATCAATCTCGCTTTACATAAACAGTCTGCCACAACATCCCAGATGAACGGCGAACTAATGATCAACTACAAGGCAGCGATGAACGGTTACTTTGCCTTATGTATAAAAGCCGGCTGTTTTAAGGCCGCCTTACCTAATCATAGCTATATTGATTTAGTTATTCCTTTGGTGCATCGCAAAGAAGCCACATCAGACGAAACCCAAATGGCCGCACTCGAATATAGTCAAGAACTAATGGCCCAAATGATAACTGAATTTACCATGGCGGCCTTTGAGAAACTCTCAGCACCCGACCCTGAGTAGTTTGAGAAGCTAATTCACAGTAACAAGCTGGTATTGTAACGACACCAATAAATAAAAAGCGCTAAATTAGTGTAAAATTTGGCGCCTTATTTACCATTCACTCACTCTTTTTAATCCATCAGCCCTTTTATATGCACCGTTACACTGCGTCCTAAAGCACTCAATGCGTAACCCCCTTCCAAAGTAGAGATCATTTTGCCTCCACAATGTTTTACGGCCAGTTTTTTTAGCGCAACTGTCAGCCAATGATAGTCGGTCTCTACTAAATTAAATTGGCCCATGATGTCTTCATAGTGACCATCAAAACCGGCTGAAATAAGGATTAACTGCGGAGCAAAAGCATCTAATTTAGCGAGCCATTGTTCACTGATGGCTTGCATAAATTCGTCCCCATAAGTGCCTAGGGGTAGGGGTAAGTTTAAAATATGTGCATTACCTGGCCCGACATCATAAGGGAAACAAGGTGAGGCAAAAGAAGAGCAAAATAGCACCCGCTCATCATCAAAAAAAATGTTTTCAGTGCCGTTTCCGTGGTGAACATCAAAATCTATTATGGCTATGCGTTCAAGACCATATTGAGCCATCGCATAAGCGCCCGCGACCGCAATATTGTTGAAGATACAAAAGCCCATGGCCTGAGCATACTCAGCATGATGACCTGGCGGACGTACGGCACAAAACACTTGATCCGCATCGCCTTGCATGACTAAATCAACTGCCATGATGTTTGCGCCGGCCGCATATAAAGCAGCGTCTAGACTCTGCGGCATTAAAAAGGTATCAGTGTTTATTTCGACACAGCCTCGCTGTGGCACCGTGGTAAAAACCTTATCTACATAAGTTTTGTCGTGGGCTAAATACAATTGTTCTTTAGTGGCTTTGATAGCCTGTTGTTTATCAATAACAAAATCTAAACCAGAGGCGATTAGCCTATCGTTAATGGCATGCAAGCGCGCGGGACTTTCAGGATGCTCGTCGCCCACATCATGTAAATTACAGTGGGGGTCACTAATAAATACAAAACTCATTATTGCTTATCCAAACTTAATACCAAATTGACTTCACCCGGTTCATCGGCGGGCTGGCGTTCAAATTTGGCACTTTCAAATACTCTAAGCATATTACGGTTATCCGCTCTGACCATAGCACGCATTTTTTTCAAACCTCGTTGTTTGGCAATGTCACTCATTACACCCAGCAACTGTTTTGCCATGCCTTTACCATGAAATTTTTCGCGGGTAACAAAGGCTACTTCGCAGCTTTCATTATCGCTACACAAATAGTATCGCCCTACCGCTTGAATTTCAGCCACCGATCCTTGCTGACGCACAATACATAAGGCCAAATCTTTGCTTTGGTCAACACTGACCAAATTACATGACTTTTCCCGGGTCATTTGGGTAGGATAATGGTTATAACGATAAAACAGGGTTTCTTTTGTATGAGAATAGAAAAACTCTTGTAAACGCCGTTCATCTGAGGGATTCAATGGACGCAAGTCAAACTTTTGATTATCGACTGTCAGCGTAAGAAAACCAATTGCTCCTAATTCTGGCACTTCGCGGGGATAGTTCTTTTGATAATTGGGTACCCAATAGTGTTCGCGGACCTTGGCTAAAAGTTGCTCGCGAAATTTAGGATGGGCGACTCTGATTAATTCAAGGGCACGTTCACGAATACTGCGCCCTTTGAGTGACGCCACACCAAATTCAGTTACCACATAGTGCACATGACCGCGTGAAGTGACTACACCGCTACCCTCAGTAATGGTCGGCACAATGCGTGAAATAGTGCCATCTTTGGCCGTCGAAGGCATGGCAATAATAGGTTTACCGCCAGTTGACATCGCCGCCCCGCGGATAAAATCGACTTGCCCACCAATACCACTGTAAAACTGAAAGCCGATAGAATCAGCCACTACTTGGCCGGTTAAGTCGACTTCTAAGGCGCTATTAATAGCGACCATTTTATGATTTCGCCCAATGTTACTCGGTGAGTTCAAATAGTCGCTGGGATAGAATTCAACATGGGGATTGTTATCTACAAAGTCATACAGTTTTTTACTGCCCAAACAAAAACTGGCTACTGTTTTACCGGGATGAAAGGTTTTTTTACGGTTGTTGATTACTCCTTTGGCAATCAAATCAATAATACCGTCAGTGATTAATTCACTATGCACACCCAAATCCTTATGGTTCTGCAAATAATACAATACTGCATTGGGAATTTTACCCACACCCAATTGCAAGGTGGCACCATCTTCTACCAACATCGCCACATATTGGCCAATACGTTCGGTTATTTTATCTGGCTCAAAATGCGGTAATTCTGGCAGGGCTTGTTCTACCTCAATGCAGGCAGCAATATTATCAATGCGAATAAAACTGTGACCACTGGTACGCGGCATTAAAGGATTGATTTGCGCAATCACATATTTTGCTTTTTTAACCGCAGCCAAATTGACATCAACGGCTACCCCTAAGGAGCAATAACCATATTTATCGGGCGGGCTTACCATTACCAAAGCCGCATCTAAGGGCAATATATCTTGCTCAAACAGCGACGGTACTTCAGATAAAAAACACGGCGTATAATCGACGCGCCCTTCGGCCACCGCTTGACGAATTTTTTCGCCACCAATAAAAAAAGTGTTCACTTTAAACAGATCACTAAATTGCGGATCAACCCAGCGACTCTCTGATAGGGTATTAATGTGCACCAACTCTATGTCGTGCAGCCCTTTGCCATTGGCAATCAAATCATCAATCAAAGCATTGGGTACTGCAGCGTTTGAGCCAATATAAATACGATTACCGGACTGGAGCAGTTCTGGCCAGTCAGGACGATTGGGTAAGGCGAATTCCATGATAATTCCTGTGGCATAGCAAGAGCTTACTATGCCACAGGATTATGTTTGATGCATTGCGACTATGGTCTAGTGTCATCCATCAACAGATAAGCAATTTTTACATTAGTGATTTGCTGGTAAATGGGATGCTTGATTATCTAACCAAATACGAATTAAGCGCGACTTGGCAATCCCAGTGTTTACGGACAAAGCGTTAAGTTGCGCTATGGCGACCTTCCCCAAGGTAAAAGTCGCTCGTTTCATTGGCTCATCTGATAAGACTTTCTGTTCCGCTATCGACACCAACTGCAAACCACAGGCATAAAACTCCGCACCATGAATAAATTCATCAACCGTTACCGGCTTTAGTTCAGCCGACGGCGCGGATTTTTTCAAACTGCTCAGAGACATGTTGCTGTCCTTTACTAAAAAGTTCTTCAACTATGGCGCGAATTTCTGCGGCCGCTTTGCCATCTGGCTCGATTTCCATCACTGATCTGCCTGACTCCTCACTGTCATCATATAAATTACGACTGTAGGTTATGGCATCGAGCACATCAATTTCGAAAGAGCGGCAAACGTCTTTAGCTTCTAATATTCGCGGTGCAAGTGAGGGTAAAGACGGGCATTGGGTGATCACAAAGGCCGCATTCATTTTAGGGTTTACCATTTTACAGGTAGAAATAATATCTTCCATATGCGACACGGTTTTTAAATCACGGCGTTTTGGACGCAAAGGAATAAGTATGTGATTGGCCACAGACATAGATGACCGCAAGGCCATATTGTCTTGACCACCGCAGTCGACTATCACGTATTGATAATGGTTATTTAAACTTAATAACTCATTACGAATTTTTCCGAACAGTTGAACGCAGTTAATATTGCTCAACCCCGCATTACCGGTACGTTCTTGGATCCAATCAGATGTGGTGCGCTGTGGGTCACAATCGACCATCAACACCGTTGATTTTTTTTCAACCCGTAAATGCACGGCTATATTTTGTGCTAGGCAGCTTTTACCGCTGCCTCCTTTTTCGCCACCGACTAAGATAATCATATAAGCTTCCTCAATTACAAGGTTTGCCATCAAGACAAACTCTCGTCTACTGCTATTGAATATAGTTTTGAATATGAAAAAGTGGGCTTGAGGCAACTCTCCCTGCTGGCAACCCCGCTATCTTAGTTGGCCCGCTAAAAATTAACGAAACAACCTTAGACCGGAAGCTTTGCGTCGCTGTCTTTCAACAGCTTTGCCTTTTTCATGTATACAACATTAGAACCGATAGGGTCGTTTTTCCACCCTAACAAGGCATATCAGTTAATGCTAAGGTATCAATGTTGATACCTGTAATTTGGCCCTAGGCAAAACTTGTAAACTGAGTTTAGGTAGTTTAAGTTCTCAGCTCTTTAATTCAAATTTCACGGATGACCGATGTCAATTAAAACCAATAATTTCATTATAAGTAGTTTATTTTTAGCTTTCGCGCTGCCCAGTTTTGCCCAAACTGCTGATATGTCTGAGCATATTGAAACCATTGTGGATGCTAAACCGCTCAACCGTGTTGAACCTAAATATCCAGTTAGTGCTGCGCGTTCAGGTCAAGAGGGTTGGGTAAAAGTGAGCTTTGTCATCGACGAAGAAGGCAATGTAGTTGATCCACTCATTCAAGATTCAAGTGGCATAACAAGCTTTGAAAAAGAAACCTTAAAGGCTATGAAAAAATGGAAATATAGTCCCGCGATGCAAGATGGAAAACCCATTGAACAATGTCAGATGGAAGTGCAAATGGATTATAAAATGAGCGGTCAGTCGGGAGTGACTAGAAAATTTAATAACGCTTACGTAAAAATTGTTGAGGCGATAAAATCTAAAGCCTTTGAGTTAGCAGAAAAAAATTAACTGACATGGCTGGTTCCAAAATGTGGACGCATAGTGAAAGCGGCTACTTTTGGCTAGCAGATTCTATGTATGCCAAGGAAGTCGATGATATACAAAGAGAACTCGCCAGTGTCAATCGAGCCTTGTCATCAGGAAAAGATGCTCTGACTGGGCAAACGTATCTGTATTTACTTAACCGCCAATTCATTTTGTATGTTGCCGACACCCAGTACGCCAAGTCAATGCAAACGTATAAACAAATACTAGAGCAAGAAGACAATGCTAATGTCGTTGCCGAACTTCGGCCTTACGCAACCAAAGTGCTAACCCTGCTACAAAGTGATAAGCCCTTAATACATTCAGCAGAAATACGCACTAGTGGTTCGTCTTATCATGAACTAAGTCGAGAAAGTTTTGCTTTACGCGTCAATGAAGGTGAGTTGGATGAGGTGCAGATAAGATGTGCCAACAAACGTTCGCGATTTACCGCCTCTGAAAACTCAACGTGGAACATTCCAAGCAGTTGGGGCCAGTGCACCGTATTTGTTACTGGCACTCCAAAATCAAAGTTTGATGTAGTTGAAATCGGTGCTTATCAAAGTGCTATCTAGTGGTATTTTGTGTGCCCTATATCAATAGGGCAAACTCCTGCTTTATCTAAAAGCTTAGACAGATTTAACCTTAAAATCTTTAGTCGATTGGTCAATATGCTGGTAAATATCAGCCAATACCTTTGAAGCCTCATCCATTATTTGTACTTGCTGCTGTGAGACTGTGCTTTGTGATTCTAATGCGCTTAAGGCAGCATTAATGTCTTTGGTTTGCTGATCTTGCTGAATCATTTCACGCTCAACCACTTGGTTTAATCGGCTAATTTGATTAAATGCGGCGTGTAATTTATCGACAAATTCCTGAGAACGTTTTGATTGTTCCAGACTTATCTCAGCTTGTTCCTTACCTTGGCTCATAGCCAGCACGGCTTTATCTGCTTCCTTTTGTAACTTGCTGATGTTTTCTGAAATTTGCTTGGTTGATTCTTGTGTCTTGTTGGCTAAGGTTCTTACTTCATCAGCTACTACGGCAAAGCCGCGGCCAGACTCACCCGCTCGCGCCGCTTCAATCGCCGCATTTAATGCCAATAAATTGGTTTGATCAGCAATCCCATTAATAACGTTGACTACACTACCGATATCGTCAGTATCTTTTTTTAGGGCGGCAATAATATCAGAAGCATGATTAGTCGCTTGAAGCATGATTTGGCTAGTTTGCACGTTTTCATCAAACATCAATTGTCCTTTGTCTGCCAAGGCATTTGACTCATTAACAAAAGAATTAGCTTCACTGATGGCATCGTTAACAGAATCATTGGAGTGAGTCATTTTCTGCATGGAACTACTTAACTTAGTGGTTTCATTAATTTGCGTAAGAATACCTGCTTTAAAGTATTCAAAGGCACTAAACAACTCAGCAATAATAACCCCGAGCTTTTTGACATCTCTGAAAATACCTGACAACACTTTGCTTAAACCCGATTGAATTAAACTAAAGTTATCAGCCACCTGGCCAATTTGATCCTCTGTAGTTTTATTTATCACGCTGGTGAAGTCACCTTTGGCAATGTGCTGCGACGTGAGTGCAACATTATTAAGCGGTAACAGAATACGCGTATTAACAAACCAGATAATTAAAACAATAGTGACAACAACTGCCACCACTACCAGCAAATTGGTGTAAAGCGCCGCTGCATCAGATTGGCTTTCGATATCTGTTTGCAAGGTGCTGATTTTGCCGTTAACAGCCTCGACGGCTTTATTCAGATTCTGAGTTGGCTCTCGGTCAATGCCTTTTACACTGAGGTCGGCAATTGCAATATCGAAATTTGCTGCCACAAAGGCGGCGTAGCCAGCTTCATACGCCACCAGCATTTTAGGATAACTCGACGCAAAGGCACTTAAGTGTTTATAGGCCGGATGGCTGGGATCCATGTCAGATAATAATTCACGATAATGTTGCTGAATTTGCTGAGCCAAAGAATTAAAATTAGTCCAATATTTATTTAAACTATCTGGATTTTTACCGCGTATTAGCGTGTTTTTCCACTCCTGCACTTGGGTTTTAAAATCAACGTTTAGCGCACCGACTTTAACCATGTAATGCACATCTTGCTCAACCGTATCACTGTACTCATGGATAACAGTTTTTAGCACAGAAAAACCCGTGAACACAGCGGCGAGAATAATAATCAAGGCGGAAACAAATAATAGTAGCAGCTTGTTTCTGATGTTATGGCGTATTAAGTTCATCGTCAAAGTCCTTAGAAAAGACGGTTCAAAAAAGACAAAGTATCTCGCTAGTCAGTGACATAGGTATGACAACAACGTTCAACAAGTAAGTATTTAACGGCACAGGCCCACTATTTCTTAAACACGCTTTAGGTCAAAGGCGCAGTGGTTGCGCGTATTTTTACACAAAACCTATAGTTAGCGCTAAGTTAGCCCATTTAAATCAGCCATCTTATGGCGCACAAGCCTTGCACGAAAATAATTTAGCATTTTCTTTTGAGTTCGAGGCATTAGCTCAGTAAATCGCCTGAACACCATCAACTATTTCGCTAAATAGACTATGAAAGCCACTCATTGAAAGGGTATAGTTTGGGGTCTGCGTAGTAAATAGATAGAGATAATATGCAACAACTTAACATTGCTGATTCAGTCAAGGAATTACAACACACTTTCAGCACAGGGCGCACCAAAGACTTAGGTTGGCGCAAAAACCAACTGACTCAACTCAAGCTATTACTCACCGAACACGAAGGCGAGTTTATCACAGCCCTGCATCAGGATTTACACAAAAGTGAACAAGAGGCATGGACCTCAGAAATTGGCTTTCTGCTCAGCGATATAGACCATACCCTTAAACATTTATCGGCTTGGGCTAAACCACGTAGCGTTTCGACTCCCTTATTTGTGCAGCCGGGTAAAAGTTATCTGCTACCTGAGCCCTTAGGCAGCGTATTAATAATCGGTGCATGGAATTATCCACTGCAGTTAGTTGTTGCTCCGCTGGTTGCTGCTATCGCCGCCGGTAACTGCGCGATTATTAAACCCTCTGAGCTTTCAGTTAGCACTGCGACGCTATTGGCGACATTGATACCACAATATTTGGATAATCAGGCCTACAAAGTTGTCACTGGCGCAGTAAAAGAAACCACTGAATTACTCCAGCAACGATTTGATCACATCTTGTATACTGGTGGTGAGGGCGTGGCAAAAATAGTCATGCGCGCTGCCGCTGAACATTTGACCCCAGTCACCTTAGAGTTGGGTGGTAAATGCCCGTGTATCGTGGACAGCAATACAGACTTATCGGTTACGGCCTCACGCATTGCGTGGAGCAAATGGATGAACGCCGGTCAAACTTGTGTGGCGCCAGACTATGTTGTGGTTGAAAAAGCATTTGTCGATACCTTTGTAGCTGCCTTAACCACAAAAATTGAGGCCTTTTATGGCTCAGATGCCAAACAAAGCCCTGATTATGGACGCATCATCAATGAGCGCCATTTTGCTCGCTTAGCCAATTATTTACACGAGCAAAATGTTATCTATGGTGGGCAATTAGATGCGAGCAACAAGTACCTTGGGCCAACCATTGTATTATCGCCCTCCGCTGATAGCTTGGTCATGCAAGAAGAAATATTTGGCCCAATATTAGTCATCGTCACCGTGGATAAAATCCAACAAGCCATCGAACTGGTGAACAGCCGCCCTAAACCCCTAGCCCTTTATCTTTATACTAAAAATACGGGTTTAGAGCAGCAGGTACTGCAACAGACTAGCGCCGGTAATGTGGGCATTAATGATGGCATGATGTTTATGGCTAACCCTAATCTACCCTTTGGTGGTGTTGGCAATAGTGGGATGGGCGCTTACCATGGTCAATTTGGCTTCGATACTTTTAGCCATTTAAAAACCGTGCTCAAACGCAGTTTCTTGTTTGATGTCGCTTTGCGCTATCCACCCTTTAATTCGACAAAATTAAATTGGCTTAAAAAGTTACTTTAACGACCTCTGAAGGAATAAACATTATTATGTCACTCATGCCCTTTCATCTTGCCATTCCGGTTGACTGTTTAGACTCAGCGCGCACCTTTTATGGTGAACTATTGGGCTGCGAGCAAGGGCGTAGTTCAGCACAGTGGATAGACTGGAATTTTTTTGGACATCAGTTAGTTACTCACCTTGTTGCGCAAATGCCCAGCGCACCCGCTCACAATCAAGTGGATTCACATGCGGTGCCCGTACCGCATTTTGGTGTGGTGCTGGCGTGGCATGACTGGCAGGTACTGGCTGACAAACTAAGCCTTGCCAACACCGATTTTATTATCGAACCTTATATCCGTTTTAAGGGTGAAGTAGGTGAACAAGCCACCTTGTTTTTTCTTGATCCATCAGGCAATGCACTTGAGTTTAAGGCCTTTAAAGATATGACTCAGTTATTTGCAAGTTAGTTGAAGTCAGCTTTGCGTAACACACTATAAAATGGAAAGTCCAAATATGGCGGAATGTACATGAAAACCTACTTTAAGTGCGCCTTAAATGTTGTTTTTGCTGGTTTGTTTTGCACTAGTTTAAGCGCGCAAACGGTCACAGATTCGATAATTCCTAAATATGTAGTTGAAGATCAGGTTTTATATCGCGAAATACTGGCAATGGACAAAACATTTTTTAGCGCTTACAACTCCTGTGACATGGACACGCAAAGCGCCATTTATGCCGAAGATATAGAGTTTTTTCATGATAAGGGCGGCTTAATGACCTCTAAAAGTGACATATTAGACGCTACAAAACGTAATATTTGTGGGAAGGTCACGCGCCAACTTATTGAGGGCAGTGTTGAGGTTTATCCCATTGCTAACTATGGAGCAGTGCAAATAGGCTTTCATAAATTTTATAACAATCAAGAGCCTGACGCCCCTTCGCTGCCAAGCAAATTTATCATGATGTGGCACAAGGTTGATGAAAATTGGCAAATAAGCAAAGTGATAAGTTTGCATTAGACGTGCTTGCGTATTTATACACGCAATAATTCAACCTGCGAAAGCGTCGACATGTTTGTCGACGCTTTTTTATATTACCTATAAGGCTTTTTTGGTGGGCATCACTACATTGGCAAAAATCAAACCTGCCACCAGCGACATAAAAATTAAAAATACTTCTTGGCCAACATGCTCTGCCTGAACAAAATCTTGCCCAGAGATAAATGAATTCAAACCTATATAGGTTTTTGAACCTGGTACCAGCACAATCAAACCGTGCATCGCCACGATGGTTGAAGGTGCATTAGCAAATTTGGTAAATAGGTTGGCATACACGCCCAAGGCAAAAGCCCCTACAAAGGTACCTAAACCGAAATCTAAATAAGCCGAACTCCAAGTCGATGCGCCATAGGCAATAAACGCTGACAACAAGGCCCAAGGGATATGTTTAATTCGGGTGCGAAAAATAGCCACCAAGGCAAAACACAATAAAAATACTGCCAACCAAGTCGCCCAAAAGGGTAAGGATGCCTCAGGTACAAACTCATTAGCACCAAACAGGCTAAAGCCGACACTGATACCCAAAAAAGCACCAAAGTACAGCTTAAATAACTGCATAATGGCATCCATAATACGCGCAGTACCCGACATTAAATTGCGTGATGAGAGCTCTGCTAGGCCCATCGTAAGCGACAAACCCGGCACCAAGATGATCACTGATGACAACACCATCAAGGGAATATTAACCCCTGGGGCAATATAATAACTAATAGCACACGCCAACAGACCGGCAACAAACGACGTAACCGGCTCTAACATCAAATTAACCCGTTTTGAATATTGTGCCCATAACGTCCAAAAGTAGGCCACAATGCCCAATAAACCTGACCACATCACTTCGCGCAGGCTCGCGCCCATTAGCATCGCGAAAGAGCCGGTTGACAGACCAAAGGCTAAACCAGTAAGCAGCTTTCCATAAGGACTCGGACTGACACTTATTTCGTCTAGACGTTTGTCAGCTTCAGTTAGGGAAAGCTCTCCGGTCAGTAATTGGATAGCAAGTTCGTCGGTGAGTGACAAGAGATTCATATCTAAATCACCGGGATTAACCCGCGCAGCGTGATTATATTCATCTTCGTGTTTATCGCTCCAAATCACAAAAGTCAGTGAAGTAGGCGTAGACAAAAACGAGGCGTGCACACCGAGATACGCGGCAACTTCGTGTAAATAGGCCTCAAGTCTAAAGGCGGGTGTTCCATACTTATGCAACATTTTGCCAAGCTTAACGATAAATCGTCGGATTTGAATAAATTCGCTTTTGTTCACTACTTCCTACTCTGAAAAATTAATTGGCCGACATAGCCAATAAGGCGCGGATTGTAGTGTTTGGGGCGCCTTAGAGCAATGCACATTTTTTGTTCAATCAGATTACAAAAACTAATGTAATTTAAGCCGCTAATGCTGGACATCGCAAGCATTTAGCTTATTTAGATTATGTTAGGGATTAGCAATAGGAAACCGTTTACTAATAGTTATCATAATGGCCTGCAATAGCGATCATAGCGTGTTTAATGTAATTGCTTTTTAGTGCAGGTAATAAACTCGATTGGTGTAATCGTTTTTCTGGGCGAGCTTCCTACCCTTGAATAATGTAGATTTACCCGCATATCTTGTTGTGACGAAAAATCTTTTGGTCAAGGCAGGCAATACAAGCGCAACAAAGCTGAGCTTGTATGCGGTTTTATTCCCTAAGCCTTAAACTAATCTAATAAAGGAGCTAATTATGAGCACTATTGATATTGGAATTAATCAAGCAGATCGTCAAACTATCGCCGAGGGCTTAAAACACCTGTTGGCTGATAGCTACACCCTATATTTACAAACTCACAATTTTCACTGGAATGTCACTGGTGCCAGATTCCGTGAATTGCACTTGATGTTTGAAGAGCACTATACTGAACTGGCAGTAGCCGTTGATGACATTGCCGAGAGGATCCGAACCTTAGATGTCGCCGCACCAGGCACTTACAAAGAATTTGTACGTTTAAGTTCAATTGAAGAAGTTGAAGGCGTTCCTCAAGCCGCTGAAATGGTGCAAATATTAGTGAAAAGCCACGAATCAGTGGTTAAGACCTGTCGCACAGTGTTGAAGTCAGCCCAAGAAGCGGATGATGAATCAACAGCAGCACTCGTTTCAGATCGCATGCGCTTACATGAAAAAACGGTTTGGATGTTGCGCGCCTTAACGCAATAATGATACGACCGACAAAAAGGTGCACTTGACTGCACCTTTTTTTATTTAACTAATACCTACTTAAGCTGAACCAAAATAACACAGCCCTTATTTAAACCGGCCCCAAACCGCTTCGTCTAAGTCGAAATCATTTTCCGGTGTTAACTTTCTCTTCTTTGTCTCAACATAAGCTTGATAGCGTCCAGGTTTATGATTAACTGCGATAAGTAAATTGAGCGTAATAGCCCCTAACACTGACAACACTACGACCTTAAAATCAAACATAAACAGCGAAGAACTTAAGATAAGCGAGTCTACGAGCAAACCAAAATTGCCAGCACGGATAGAATACTTGTTTTGTAAAAACAGCGCCAAAATACCCAGTCCACCTAAGCTAGACTTATGCCTAAACATGATCAATAAACCCACACCAATCAGCATACCACCTACCATGGCCGCGAATAAGGGATGCACCCTGTCGATATGAATTAACTTAGGCATGTATTCGCTCATAAGCGACACCATTGACACTGAAATAAAGGTATTAACCGTAAAACGCTTAGATAACTGAGTCCAAGCAATATAGTAAAACGGCACATTAACCAAAAAAAATAAGGTACCAAAACTCAAAGGCGTAAGATGCATGCCAATAATAGCCAAACCGGCTGTACCACCAGTGATCAAATTATGACTATTAAACAAAGTCACACCAAAAGACACCATGACACCGGCACAAAACAAAGCCATAACGTCTTCGTAAAATCGGTGTGTCGGGAATTGCATGCGATTATCCATCCTGTATGGGTGTATTGTTTGAAGTTTGCTGACAAGCCAATGCATAAAAAACAGTTTACTGCAGAGGGTAAGTCTCAATGGCGCGCAGTGTAACGAATTGAGATGGATTTAATAGTAGAGCCAACAAGACAATTGTTGGATTTTTAACCATCACTGTGCACTCAACTTTACGACTTTCGCGACTCTGGTAAACAGGGTGTTGATGGATTGTTATTAGGCTAACCTTCGACGATTATAGGGTGGTAACTTTTACGCTTGTTCACCTGAAAATTAAGCTCATAATAGGCCGTATATTTGAGAATTTTTTTAATAAAAGGCATAACATGAATAGTATTATCAAGCTCACGATTAGCATTTTTAGTATATTGGCACTAATGGCAAGCTCTGTAGCCATAGCACAAACCGTATATGTCAGAAATTTAGCTGAACTATCTTGGAACTACAGAGTGATACTGCTCAATGGCGATGTTCTACCAGCGGAAACTCTGAGCGAATTATCCGCACAAAATAACGCACTAAATGAAAGACAAATAGTTTGGTTGTGGCAGCAGAATAATAAAGTTAAAAGCAATTCTATGGGTACCCTTTCTGAGCTGACGCTAACACAAATTGCTCAGCAGCTAACTGCTGACAATGTAGTATTAATTGGTAAAGATGGTGGTGTGAAAATGCAGTCGCAAAATTTTGATTTGACCGCTCTTTTTGCAACAATCGATAGTATGCCTATGCGTCGTCAAGAAATGCAGCAATAGTTGATCTTTTTTATTGGCAAAGGCATTTAGTACAATAAATTTGGAGAATGTAGATGAAACAACTTGAACCACAACAGATACCTCAACAAGCCTTTGATTGGTATGATGAATATGCTCATGGCGATATAGATCGTCGCACTTTTCTCAGTCGCTTAGCGTCTTTATCAGTAGTGGGTTTAAGTTTAGGCAGCTTAACTAGTGCACTTACGCCTAATTATGCCTTAGCTGAACAAGTGTCTTTTAATGACGAGAAGATAAAAGCCCAATATCAGGAGTTTTTATCGCCGGCTGGTCATGGTAAAGGCAGAGGCTATTTGGTTACACCAACACAAATCAATAAAAAATTACCCGCAGTCTTAGTGGTTCATGAAAACCGCGGACTTAATCCTTATATTGAAGATGTAGCAAGACGCTTAGCCAAAGAGGGGTTTATTGCTTTTGCGCCGGATGCACTGTTCCCGGTTGGGGGTTATCCTGGCAATGACGATGATGGCCGAGCGATGCAAAAGGAACTAGATCGGAACAAAATTGAACAAGATTTTATTGCGGCAGCAAACTATTTAAAAAATCATGACTTAACCAACGGCAAACTGGGTGTGGTCGGTTTTTGTTTTGGTGGTTATATCAGTAATTTTTTAGCCGCTGCTGCACCACAACTTATTGATGCTGCTGTACCTTTTTATGGCACGCCTGCCAACGACGACTTAGTTAAAAACGTAAAAGCCCCAATACTTCTTCAGTTCGCCGAACAAGACAAACGCGTAAACGACACCTGGCCCCAATATAAAGCAGTACTTGAAGCGAATAGAGTTAACTACCAGTCTTATGTCTATCCTGGCACCCAACATGGTTTCCACAATGATTCCACTAGCCGTTACGACGCCCAAGCTGCTGAACTCGCTTGGGAACGCACCCTAGTTTTTTTTGCCAGACACCTGGCAGGGCACAATATGGGTTAAACCAAGGGAAAGGTTGATATATCGGCAGGGCGATAGAAATAATAGCCCTGCATATACTGACACCCTAAGGCGAGCAGTAAATTTTTTTGCTCTTCGCTTTCCACCCCCTCTACGGTGCAACTTACATTAAAACTCGTACACAAGGCTAATATGGTTTTCACTATCCCCTGACTGCGTTGATCAAGATGCAGATTATGCACAAAGCTGCGATCAATTTTTAGGGTATCAAAGGCCAATTTATGCAAATAGCTGAGGCTAGAGTAACCCGAACCAAAATCATCGAGGGCAACTTTAAATCCCATCTGCTGCATCTCACGAGTAATATTAGAACAATGCTCTAAGTCAGTCATCATGATGGTTTCGGTAATTTCAAACTGTACACGGGATGTCCCAACCAGATGTTTATCTAATATTAGTTTTAGTAGGTCGAGTGTTTTGCGGTTGATAACATCCTGTACCGATAAGTTAAAAGATAAGTATAAGGGCTCTGGCCAGCTTTTTAACTGCTGTACCGCTTGCTCAAAAAGATTAAGGGTTATGTCGGTCACTATGCCGGTTTTTTCTGCGATGGCGATGAACTGGTCCGGTGGTATATGGCCTAATTCACTGTGGAACCATCTAGCTAATGCTTCAAAGCCGACAATCTTACCGCTCGCTCCATCAACAATAGGTTGATAGTGTAAGGTCATCTGCTGACTGCTGACACTTTGAGTAAGGGCTAATTCTACTTGGGATTTTTGTCTGATAAGTCGTTCATGTTCACTTGAAAAAATAATGGAGCTGCCACGCGCTCTGCTCTTTGCTTCATACAAAGCGAAATCTGCTCGATCCATTAATTCGTCAGCCGTACTGCCTGCTTCTGGATAAATAGCAAAACCACAGGAACCGGATATTTGCACCAGCCCAGTGCGCATAGTAAAGGGGCGTTGCAATGCTTCAGTGATACTTTTACCTAGTACATGAATTTCATCGTGAACCGCACTATGATCGATAACCAAGGCGAATTCATCGCCTCCTATGCGAGCCAACATGCAATCATCACTCAATAGTTTTTTCAGGCGCATACTGACTTCTGTTAATACCCGATCACCCGCGGCATGCCCATGAATATCATTGACCGGCTTAAAACCATCTAGGTCAATTAAGCCGACAATAAAATTGCGTTGTTGTAAGTCTGCCTGCAGCTTTTTATTTAAATAACTGGCAAAACTGCGGCGATTAGCCAATTTAGTTAAACCATCTTGATTGGCTAATATTTCATTTTGTGCATTGAGTTTATGTGTTCGCCTGTTTTGTATTTCTAACTCTTGTTTAGCATCTATCACGCTCGAAAACGCGCGGTAATAACTCAAAGTAATCATGACTAAAACGGCCACAACCATTAAAAAATTACTGGCTATAGCTACAAAAACAGGTTGCCCCGACCAAAAAAAGAAAATGACAAAGGGAATGCCCACAGTCACAGAAGCTGACCATGCAGCAGCGGGTAAATGAATTAGACAAATAATAATACCGATAACGGTGATCGACATGTAATAGGCCACATGGGCCTGCAGAGCAAAATCTCCATAGCCATAAAGAGTGTAGCTCCACCAAGAAAAACCGACCCCCATAATATTGGCAAACAACACCGTCATTCTTATTTGATGTTTAGCTTGCGCCAAGGTAAAGGTTTTATTTTTAAAGCGATACCACCTTAAGGCTCTAGATAGACAGGCGACACTCAAAAATGCTGAGACATAGATGGTCAGATAATCAGGTGCAATCCCATAGTGGGTATAAGCCAAGCTAAGAGAGTTAACCAACAGAATGATATATAGCAGCGGAACTTTGGTGAGCAATTCATTAAACTGAGCAAAAACAACTTGCGGGCTTCTAGGACCCCCATCAGTGAGCTGAATAAGATACCTTAAAATTTTAATACACACCCCATTATTACTGCATGAACTCCAGCAAAATATATACTGGGTACACTAAAAATAAAACTACATACTGAGACTATTTAAGCTAACTGCTCCCTTAGGTTGAGTAACTCTTGCACTCGCTTGTCATCACTGACGGGATAATGCATATCCAGCGACTCAAATATCTCAACAATAATTTTAGCAATAATTAAACGCGCATTTCTTTTATCGTCAGCTGGCACAACGTACCAAGGTGTTTGTACGGTACTAGTTGCACTTAAGCAATCTTGATAAGCATTCATATACTCTGACCAAAACTCTCTTTCCTTAATATCTGCATCGCTAAATTTCCAGTTTTTGTCAGGGTTATCAATGCGCGCTACAAAACGACGGCGTTGCTCTTCTTTAGATAAATGCAAAAAGAACTTGATAACCCGAGTACCGTTACGGTTTAGATGCTGTTCTGATTCAATAATCGACCGATAGCGCTCTTGCCAGATATGTTTTTTATGCAATTTTTCATTGGGAATACGTTGATTATCTAAAATTTCAGGGTGAACTTTAACAATTAACACTTCCTCATAATATGAGCGATTAAAAATGCCAATACGACCCCGCTCAGGCAAAGCTTGGTTGGTACGCCACATAAAATCATGATCCAATTCAGTAGCTGTCGGGTGTTTAAAACTGGTGACCTGACAGCCTTGAGGATTAATGCCCGACATAACATGCCGAATGGCACCATCTTTACCCGCCGCATCCATTGCTTGAAAAATCAATAGTACTGAATGTTCATTGGTGGCATACAACAAACGCTGCAGATCACTGAGCTTTTTAATCTGCTTTTTTAGCTTTTTGTGATACTTTTTTTTCGAATTGTATAAAGGTTCGATAAGAGTTGGCCTCTGGCTAAGGTCACACTTTTGGCCCTCTTTTACTTTAAAATCATCAATATTTAGTTTCATCACTTGCTCCTAGCAGCTAACACTTATGATCAGTGAATACCTTTAAGCTAAAAACTACAAGTAATTGTTAGGCTTCAAGGTAATCGACTTGTTAATTATTGTGTCGACAAAAGCCTCGCAGCGGATGTTATTAGGGCTACACAAAAAAACTGTAAATGTTAGTTAACCTCAGCGCGGGTTAATGAGTGTCATAGTGTTTCAAGAAAACTAATAAAATCAGTTAGATAAATATTTCATCCTAGAGTTACAAATCTTAAACATTGGCCACTAGTGGAATTTTTGTGCGTAGCAAGGGGGGTTGCCGTGCGCAATGGTTAGCTATTGTTAGCAAATCCAACGACGATAGGTGCAAAAGTAGCGTGTAAGTGCTTAACACTATTTAACGCGAGTTGAGTTTAGTTATATGGGCAATGTTTCAATATTAACGGGCTTGCTTGTTATTGCATAAAAAAAGGCGCCCTTCACTTGGGCGCCTTTATCAAATTAAAAAACCGGGTTACACGCGTTCAAATACCGTGGCGATACCTTGGCCTAAACCGATACACATGGTAGCTAAACCAATGGATTTATCGTTGGCTTCCATCAAATTAATCAAAGTGGTGGAGATACGTGAGCCAGAGCAACCTAGTGGATGGCCAAGTGCGATAGCACCGCCATTCAGGTTTACTTTGTCTTCGTAAGTCTCTAACCAACCCAGCTGTTTAATACATGATAAAGCTTGTGCTGCGAAAGCTTCGTTAAACTCAGCGATTTCGATATCAGCCATGCTCAAACCAGCACGTTGTAAGGCTTTTTTGGTCGCAGGCACTGGTCCGTATCCCATAATAGCAGCGTCACAACCTGCGACTGCCATCGAACGGATTTTAGCGCGAGGGGTTAAACCCAAAGCCTTGGCTCGATCGGCCGACATAAGCAACATAGCTGATGCACCATCAGACAATGCTGATGATGTTCCGGCAGTTACCGTACCATTTACTGGGTCAAATACTGGCCGTAAACCCGCCATGGTTTCTACGGTAGACTCAGGACGAATAACTTCGTCGATATCAATCAGTTTTAATACGCCGTCGGCGTCATGGCCTAAAGTCGGTACGATTTCATTTGCCCAACGACCTTCCAAAGTAGCCGCATGTGCTTTTCGATGGGAGCGAGCACCAAAGGCGTCTTGCATCTCACGGGTTATACCGTTTTGACGACCTAATAATTCAGCAGTCATACCCATGCTGCCAGAAGCGCGTGCTGCATGCAGCGCGATACCTGGGTGGAAGTCTAAGTTAAAATCCATAGGCACATGACCCATATGCTCAACACCACCAATCATGTATACATCACCACGGCCACTCATAATACCGCTTGCCGCGTCATGCAGGGCCTGCATAGAAGAACCACATAAACGGTTTACCGTTACCGCAGCAACTGAACGCGGTATGTCAGTTAACAACTGGGCATTACGGGCGATATTAAAACCTTGTTCTTTGGTTTGTTGTACACAACCCCAGATAATGTCTTCAATCTCATTCGGGTCAAGGTTTGGGTTACGAGCCACGAGCTGGCTCATCAAATGGGCAGATAGGGTTTCGGCTCTTACATTACGAAATATCCCACCTTTAGAACGCCCCATCGGGGTACGAATACAATCGACTATTACTACTTCTTTCATGTTCTGATCCTCAGGTTGGGATTAAGCTGATTTAACATCGGCTGAAAAATACGATTTACCGGCATCGGCCATAGCGCGCACACCATCGGTGATTTGATAAACAGCACCTAGATGGGCATATTTATCCGCCATAGCAACAAACTTATCTAAGCCTAAAGTTTCAATGTAACGGAAAATACCGCCTCTGAACGGAGGGAAACCTAAACCGTATAATAAGGCCATATCAGCCTCAGCTGCACTGGCGACAATCCCTTCTTCTAAACAACGAATGGCCTCGTTAGCCATTGGTACCATGACACGAGCAATAATCTCGTCGGCATCAAATTCACGTTTTTCTGCGCAATGTGGGGTAAACAATTCATAAGCTTCTGGTGCCGCTGCTTTAGCAGGACGACCGCGCTTATCAACACTAAAGTTGTAAAAACCTTTGCCGTTTTTCTGCCCTAAGCGATTCGCTTTGTATAACAAAGTCACCGGGTCATTCTCAATCTTCTGCATACGCTGAGGAATACCATCAGCCATAACGCTTGAAGCGTGATCAGCGGTGTCCATACCAACAACATCGAGTAAATAAGCGGGGCCCATTGGCCAACCAAATACTTTTTCCATGACCTTATCAACCGCGACAAAATCAGCACCGTCCATCACTAATTTACTGAAACCAGCAAAATAAGGGAATAAAACACGGTTGACTAAAAAGCCAGGACAATCGTTGACTACAATGGGAGTTTTACCCATGGCCAGTGTGGCAGCGACTACGGTAGAAATAGTATCTTCAGAGGTGTCTTCACCGCGAATAATTTCTACTAAAGGCATTTTGTGTACTGGGTTGAAAAAGTGCATACCGCAGAAACGAGCAGGATTCTTCAGGCTTTTGGCTAACTGATTAATAGAAATTGTCGAAGTATTTGAGCAAATAACCGTATCATCACCGACATGTTGCTCAGTTTCAGCTAATACAATCCCTTTAACTTTGGGGTTTTCAACTACGGCTTCGATCACTAAATCGACGTCTTTAATGGCGCTGTATTCTAAAGTAGGGACGATACTATTTAACGTAGATGCCATCGTTTTAGCATCAACTTTACCGCGCTCCATGCCTTTACCAAGAATCTTGGCGGCTTCTTTCAAACCTAAGTCTAAGGCAGCTTGGTTAATATCTTTCATGATAACCGGCGTACCTTTTACCGCTGACTGATAAGCAATACCACCGCCCATGATGCCAGCCCCTAAGACCGCCGTTTGCTTGATAGTTTTAGTGGCAGCTTTAGCTTGTTTTTTACCTTTAGATTTAACTAACTGATCAGCCAAGAAAATACCGACCTGCGCTTTAGCTGCATCGCTTTTTGCTAAGATCGCAAAACCTTGGTTTTCAAGTTTTAAGGCACCATCACGATCCAAACCAGCGGCTTTAGCAATTGTGTCAACCATCATATGCGGTGCCGGGTAATGTTTACCTGCTTGAGCAAAGACCATGGCTTTAGCCGTTGAAAAGCTCATCATACTTTCGTTTTTGTTTAGCTTAAGTGGCGCTTGTTTTTGCGCACGTCGAGCTTGCCAATCAAATTTACCGGCAATAGCATCTTTCAGCATACTAATAGCTGCATCGACTAGTTTATCGGGGGCTACGACTGCATCAACTGCACCTTCAGCTAGCGCTTTCGCTGCTTTACGGTCACGGCCTGTGGTCATCCACTCCAGGGCATTATCAGCACCAATCAAACGCGGTAAACGCACTGTGCCGCCGAAACCGGGCATCAAGCCTAATTTTACTTCAGGTAATCCGATGCTGGCAGTGGTATCAGCCACACGTAAGTCACAGGCTAGGGTCATTTCACAACCGCCACCTAGGGCAAAGCCATTGACTGCAGCAATAGTGGGGAATGGTAAGTCTTCAAAGTGGTCAAAAACCTGAGAGGTATGTGCCACCCAGGTTAAAACTTCAGCGTCTGGCATATCAAATAAACTAGTGAACTCAGTAATGTCGGCACCAACAATAAATGTCGATTTAGCCGAGCGTACAACTACACCTTTCACTTCTGCCTTAGCTTTTAACGCTTTGGTAGCCTCGGCCAGTTCAGCCACCGTTTGTCGATCAAATTTATTTACTGAGCCTTGGGCATCAAATACAACTTCTGCAATACCATCTTGCAACAAGTTAACCTTTAGGCTTGAACCTGCATATATCATTATTATCTCCTGTGGCGCACGCCAGAGTGACGAAAAGAAAAGTGCTTCGCACTTTTCGGTGTAGGGTGAGGTTGATTCTTGTTAAAGAATTTAGAAAGGTCAACCTTACTTTTAACAAATAAGCTGCAATGTACTAACATGTGGGTAGTTAACTTCTTTTCAACTGGTCATTCCAGTTAAATCTGAATTTTTTTAGATTTTAATTAAAATAGCTGCGTGGTTGTAGGCGTTAATTTGCTAGAATGAGGTTCGGTTTTTATTTAACCCTCGGTATGACACTTAAGATAGTTTTTCCTTTGCTCCTCAGTTTTACCCTACTGACGACAGTAGTATCCTCGCCGCGCGCGTCAGAGTCAGATGTTTTGCCTAAAATAAGCATTCAACGTCAGTTATTTATTGAAGCAGAGGGTTTGGCAGACAATCCCAGTAGTAGTCGCTTTAAGTCTTTAATGGTTAAATTAGACGATTATCCACTCAAACCCTATTTGTTACAGAAGTCGCTGATTGCTTATCCGTATTTAGCAAATCGTCAAATTATTGAGCAGTTTTTAGTGGATTATGCAGGTTCACCTCTCGACCGTCCTTTACGAGAAAGCTGGTTGAGCTATCTTGCACAAAAGAATCAAGCTGAATTATTTTTAAGTTCATACCGTGATCTCGGTGAAAACGAACTCGCCTGTAAGCGCGCTGAGTTTATGCTGGCCAACCCGAATCAAAAGGAGCAGGCCTTAAAGATAATTGAACAGTTATGGGTAGTGGGTGATTCGCAACCTAAGGCTTGCGATAAAATATTTTTAGAGTGGCAACGTTTAGGCCTGCGTACCGACGCCCTCGTATGGCAACGCTTAACTCTCGCTGCACAAGGCGGTAGTCATACTCTGATCCCCTACCTCAAAACATTGTTGCCAAAAGAGCAGCAATATTTGGCAGATTTATGGTTAAAGGTGCGACGCTCGTCAAGCCAAGTAAGCCGCTTGTCTAACTTTCCGGGCAAAGTTCCGCAATACGAAGCGCAAATTATTACTTATGGTTTATCAAACCTGGTTTGGACTAATCGCGATCTTGCCTTAAGCAGTTGGCAAAAATTGAGTACTCGCTTTGAGTTTACAGAGCAACAACAGCAAACTATTGCGACTAAGTTTGCTCTTGCCCTAACCATTATTAATCATCCTGATGCCGAAGAATGGCTAGAACGCGCCAGTGCTTTTAGCCAAGACGAAGAATTGGTACGTTGGCATTTGGCGCATATATTACGTGAACAAGACTGGAAACATGCACTAGATGTTATTGAATTTGCGCCAGACTTGTTAGCCAAAGATTATTTATTCCAATATTGGCAAGCACGGGCTTATGAAGAAGTTGGCGCGCCAAAACAAGCCACGTTGAACTATGAAAAATTAGCCGACCAGCGTCATTATTATGGCTTTATGGCAAGTGGTAAATTGGCTCGCCATACCAATCTAAACAACATCCCTTTGATTTATACACAGCAACAATTGGATTCAGTTTTAAATATGCCAGTTACGCAGCGAGCGTTTGAGTTTCGTGAACTGGGGCGCAACGTCAGTGCCAGAAGGGAATGGAATTTTTTACAATCTCAACTCACAGATGAACAGCTCAAAATTGCCGCAGTTTTGGCCGATCAAAAAGGCTGGCACGATCAAGCTATCTTTACCTTTTCAAAGGCGGGTTATTTAGACGACTTATCGCGTCGTTTTCCTATGGCCTTTGATCAAACGTTGAAAACTAGTGCTGAGAAAAACAACATTGATCCTGCTTGGGCCTTTGCCATCGTCAGACGCGAAAGTTCATTTATGCCCGATGCTAATTCAGGTGCAGGCGCAATGGGTTTAATGCAGGTAATGCCAAGTACTGCGCGCTACTTGGCAAAAGAAAAAGTCAGCTCTTCAAGCTTATTTGATCCCACCATCAATGTGGGTCTAGGCACGCAATACATGCGTTATTTAATGGATAAAATGGACAACAACCCCATTTTAGTAACCGCCTCATATAATGCTGGCTGGCGCCGAGTGCAAAGTTGGCTGCCGGAAAAAAATGGCATGCCTTTGGATCTGTGGATTGAAACCATCCCCTACAAAGAAACCCGCAATTATGTAAAGGCCGTGCTTGCCTATCAACAGATTTACCGCGAACAATTAGGTAACAGCGAAAATAGATTTAAAGAGTTGGCTAATATGCAAATGATGCCTAAAGGTTAATTAGGCTGAATTGATATTTTGTTGTTTTATCTCAACTTTATGTTCGAAAATCATAGTTATAATTAACGATAATGTTTACTTATAGCGTAATCGTTTATACGCTGAGAGCTCAAAGAAAGTATCAAGCACAGGGACTCCTATGAATATCAACTCTATTTTAGTCATCGCAGACAAGCAAGACTGCGAACAAAAAGCCTTAGCACACAGTGCCACTCTGGCAGCTAAATTTGATGCCAAATTACATGTTGTTGCTTTTTACTACGAGCATCTTGCAAGTATTTCTGCCGAGCTCGATAAGGAGCAAATAGAAGGCCTAAAAGAAAAAATTCTACAGGCTCATAAAAATGAATTGAGTAGTAAGATTGTCGACTTAGGTATTAAAGCCGAATTAGAGCTGCAGGTGGTGTGGGAAAAAGACATCTCCGCTTGGGTTAAAAAACACTGTAAAACCACTCACTATGATGTGATTGTTAAAACGGGTCATCGCAGTGAAGGCGCATTTTATGTGCCTACTGACTGGCATCTTATGCGCAATGGTCAGACGCCTGTTTTATTAGTGGCAGATAAGAAATGGCGTAAAAAGCGCGCCATTATGGTGGCACTAGATATGGCGACTAAAGTTAAATCTAAGCAAGCCTTAAATCAAAAGTTGATTAATGCTGCAACAAAATTAAGCAGCATTTCTGGCATGCCGGTACACTATTGCTTTAGCTTGGCTATTTCACCCGTGTTAAAAGACTTAGGTATTATTGATAAAGATAAAACCCTAAAACAAGCCAAGCAAAAATACATCCCTATCATTCAACAAATGGTAGGAGACCAGCCTGTTTCGCCAGATCACATTCATATTAAAGCCGGTGACCCAAGTAATGTAATCCCTAGCCTAGCTTCAAAAGTGCAAGCCGAACTGGTGATTATCGGCAGTATTGGGCGCAAGGGACTGAGGGCAAAGTTAATGGGAAATACAGCAGAAAGCATACTCACCTTGCTTAAAACTGATGTATTGGTGATGCAGCCTTAACGGAATAAAAAGTTGTCGTTTTATATTTCAGTTGAAACGACAACTTAAAAATCCGGATACCCGCCATTAATAAATCTACTTAGCTCCCCCCTAAACCCGCAGGACCAACAACATAAAAATAGCTTTCCTTCTTGATGAACTATTAGCCATTTGTAGTTTCGTGCGTGGGCAGGTATTTTATTGAGTAAGGTAAACGCTTTGGGGATGAAAACAACATCAACAGTAAACTTTGTGACGACTTTGACAAAGAGGCAATATTTAGCATTAGTTCGCTAGTCGTTAAAGTATTCAGCGTTTACATAATCAATCATCCAATATTGCACTTACTGGTCGACCTGCGTATAACTAGACTAAATACCAGATGTAGTTTGAATTTTCGATCGCGGAGCTAGGCCCTTGCAAAGCCCAACAAGGCAAAAGATTACGTCACTTTTCATCGGCTTGATGCTGTTAAACACGCCCTTATCTTTTGCCCAACAAATACCAGAGACCTTGTACTTAGCCTCCACTGATTGGTGTCCCTATGCTTGTCAAAATAATGGACGTAAAAAAGGGATTGCTTTTGACTATGTCCAATACTTACTTGCCCAATACGGTAGAAAAATCCAAATCGTATTTTTACCTTGGTCGCGGGCAATTCAAGAAGTTAATAATGGTAACAGTGACGGTTTATTAACCGCGGTTCCGAGCGAGTCGCCTGAGCTGCTTTTTACCCACCAACCATTAATGACTTACCAAATGTGTTTTTATGGTTTGCCCTCTGCATTGTGGCAATATACCAACAAAGACTCTTTGGTACAGGTAACGATTGGTGTGATGGCAGATTACGGATACGGAGAACCGTTAGACAGTTTTATTGCCGATAATACACATAATAATATTGTGCAATTGGCTGGTAGTGAAGGCCTTGGACGACTTGTATTAATGCTCGAAAAAAATCGTATAGCAGCCCTAATTGAAGATGCTAATGTAATGAACTGGCACCTTCAAAACAACGATAAACATACGGTTAAACAACTAGGTTGTTTGTCTCAAAATCCCTTTTACTTGGCCCTATCGCCCAAACTACCTTGGGCTGCCAGTTTGATCCATTTATTGGATAGATCCTTAAGCGACCCCACTAATATTAGTTGGTTAGAAAATCATATTCGCTCTGAGTACAGATAGCTTGAAATAGGCAATATAAAAATCTCATCATTTAGTAAGTTAACATCGCATCGTTATTATTAGCCACAGTTGGGGTTTGCTGTAAATATTCGTACAGAATAGGAATAACTCTATTAATAACACTACTCAATGAGCCGCCATAACGCGCATTTAATTCAAATATCTTAAGTTCACCATTTTCTAACTTTTAATCAAAACAACATAGTCCTCTAAAATTAAGGCCGGTCAAAATCAATTCAAACAAACTCAGAAAATGACCATGCTCAATCGGTTTCATACTTTGACATTTAGTCGGTCTACCTTTGATATAAAACCCCTGCGGCATTTGATATTCAATGGTATGCAGGAACAGTGCTTTTTTACCGTCAAATAGCACATGGCTTGCAAACTCTACATCGCCACTGATCCAACGTTGTCTAACATAATCGGTCTCATTCACCTTAGCCATTAACGCGCGCTCTTGAATTTCATTTTCAATCACATAAGCATCAACGCCGAATACAGAAACGGCTTTTTTAAATACGTAGGGATAGACGGATGGAAACCCAACAGGCAAATTAGGGCTATGGTGTGCCAATCCTAGCCTGCCTAACTTTTCAGCAAAACGCCCTTTATGATCACTGTTTGCTAACACATCTGAGTCACTGACCAAGAATTTAAACCCGTTGTAATCTGGATAATAACGATTCAAATAATGTGTGGCATTGATGGTAAGAGGGATGACTAAGTCATAGTCAGGCGGATAACAATTTTCACACGGTCCAAAAAATAACTCAAAATCTACTGCGACCATGCGGATCCATTTTTCCCAATCGGGTTGTTCGATAAAATATATGCTAATTTTTTTGGCCATATTACTACTTGAGAGGCGGGGCTAACGATATGTTTACCATTTTATACTCAAGTTACTTCAAAACACACACTTCAGAATGGCTGGGGCGCTTTAATTCAAGGCGTCACGTTGAAGGAATGTTGTCATCCTTTCGAGAGGTGGCTATGCAGAAGTGCAGTGCCCAACACGTTCCGTCCCGGCGGATTTTAAAGTGGCGTGAGTATATATTTGAAAAATGACTTTACGGAAGTTGTGCTGCTCTAGGTGTTATAAATAGTCGGATGTAGAGGTTGAATTTGCTTATCTAAAGTACACAAAGGCATAGAGGAGAGAAATATTTACTGGCGCATTTAGGTCATCTCGTTAGGATCTCGATTTTCTTTGTCAAGTCTAAAGCCAATATAGGCTCATTAACAACAGTTCTAATTAATTCTGTTCTTTTTTTAGGCCAACCAATTTCTGAGCGTTTTATAAACCTCGGGATGACTCAAGAGCTGCATATGATTAATATCTCGCCCTATCCATTGATGCTCAGCAGGAAATTGTAGGTTAAAGGCTTTGTTTTGATGCCTACCTAAGGCACTGTCTAATGGCACTAAACCATCACCAATAATTTGATCCGCTATTTTATTAGCTTGGACTGCAATGGTGCTGGCCAGTGCAAAACATTTTACTTCTACCGGCAAGGGTAAAGGGGTGCGTTTGTCTCTAGAAAAATCAAATCTATTGCGCGTTTGCCAGTCAGATTCTAATAGGTTGCCATGTCGAAGATCAGTGATCCCCGCGCTACGAATTTGGGTTAAGCGTTTTAGTGGGGCGGTGTACTGATGAATGCCCAATAACATATCAAGCCAGTTCCCTGCCTTTTCCAAAGGAGCACCATGATGAGGGCTACCCAAAAAGAATAAATTCTTACAGTAGTTTGGCCAACTATGCCCCACTGTTTGTGCTTCATGATAAGCGCTGCGTGATACCAAGCCTCCCATACTATGTGCGATTATCGAAATTTCGAGTTGCAGCGAATTATCGAGGGCTAGCGCGTGTGTAACTGCATTTTCAAGCACTTGACTAAAGGCTTTGCCATTATCTGAAATATGCTGTCCACTGTTATAACGTAAGTAAGCTCGGGCATAATCAAACTCCTCAGCTAGGTTTTTGCCGTGATTGTGACCCCCATGAGTCCATTGCACATCATTCATGCACAATCCATGGACCATAATCAGTAACTTACCCTGAGATTGCTGGATCGATTTTGCTAAGGTTTCATAGTCAAGTTGCTGCTCATCGAGTCTGAGCGTCATCGGCAAGGCTAAGTGACTTTCACGCTTGACTAAGTGGTCACCTAAAATACCATTTAACGCTGAGATTAAGGCTTGTCCACTTTGTGATGGAGGGCTTTGCTCCATTTGCTGCTCTATCAATGCAAGGGGTTTATCCAGGCTCTTGCCCACCAGTGCAGTTATACTGCGGATGCTATTATAAACAAGGCCACTGATACCTCGGCCTCGTTCGTTTCCAACCGGCGTCGCCGACTTCGACAAAGGGCTTATACGTTGATGCATCGATTCAACCACGTCAGTCATACTGATGAGCGCATCAATCACTAAACGACTGGTGCTCTTTAGCATAGACTTAGGTGGTTCAGGGTTATTTTTATCTTGATTAGGGTCTGACACAGGCTCAACTTTCTTGGCTTGGACGGCCACCAGCATAACAGTGTTTAAGGCGTGTGCGGAAAAAATCAATAACTTTGAACCTGAGGGAGTCTCACGCATTTAATTAAACCCTGCCGAAATTTCTACAGTGCTTATAATTTCTCTGATAATTATTGTTTAAGGACAAACTTCAAGACCTTACTCGCAGGATTACGTGCCAGCGCCGGCACAATGTATCACTTGCATGGCAATTTAAATTTTGTCAAATGAGGCTCTGCAAAAGTGCGTAATTCTGCTAAGTCCTGTTCCTTAGCTTTCACTAAGGCGACCACCGCGGTGATTAGGTAATCCCCCCATTTTTCATCAGGCAAACCAATGAACGCCACTTCGTCTATAGCCCATGCTTATACAATCCGCTTTCTACCTCTACTTTTTACATGGACACCCATAGTACAAAGCCACAAAAAATCTTGGTTATCTCGTTTGTTATCATGCCTGTCCTGTTAATAGTCATCTTTCATCAGGCAAACTAATGACCGCCACTTTGGCTATAGCCCATGCTTATATAATACGCTTTATACCTCTACTTTTTATCTGGACACCCATAGTACGAAGCCACAAAAAACCTTAGTTATCTCGCTTGTTATCATGCCTGTCCTGTTAATAGTCGGCAAAAGTTATTCACAGATTTGGTAAATTAGGTGTCTTTGTAATGTTTTGCTAGTAAAGGGATGGAGCCTCGCTGCAGGTATGGCAAGACGTACGCTTATTGACAAACAAATATCTGTTTTTCTGAATTGTCACTAAATGCTTCTTCTTCAAAACTCCCAAACTTATGAAGAATGTTGAAACCATTCCATTCTAAGTATGAATTCAATTCTTGAGGAAAAAACATTCTCATATCTATATTTTGTATTGAGTCAAACTTACCGTTTATAAAGTAATGCCATTCTATGCGGTTAATCTGCGTCCTATTTTCATATCGCATTTTCTGCTTTATCAATATTTCTCTGCCATCGTCAGTTGTATATTCAGCGGTGTTTATTGTTTCTTTTTCCCCTTCAACAATATATTGAATATTTGGGTTAAAACAATCTAATAGAAATAAACCTCCGTCTTTGAGATGGTGTTTTACGACTTTAAAAGTATTAAATAAATCTTCATTTTTGTATAAATGATGTATCGAATTAAAGGGTATAAAAATTAGGTCAAATTTTTCAGACAAACTAAGGGTTCTCATATCTGCTTCAATAAACTCAATATTTAAACCTGCTCTGGTAGTCTTTGCCTTTGCTTTTTGGAGCATAGAAGAAGTGAAATCTACGCCAGTAATATTATATCCATTCTTTGCAAGAGGAATTGTAAGTCTGCCAGTGCCACAACCAAGCTCAAGTACTTTTGCGTCTTTAATTCTTGGTAGCCACTTATTATAAAATTGCAAATCATCTAAAAATGTATTTAATCCATCGTAAATATTTGCGTCATAAATTAAGTTGCCAACCTTATAGTCACTATTCATTTTTTTATTCAAATCCTGTTTATACCTAATTTTGTATTTTTGCCATATTTGCAGCCAATGGCCGGGTTATTAAGGTCTAACCTAAAACAACATTTGTCCTCCAGTTTCAGTACACATTACGTATGCAAAGGCTGAATTCAGAGTCGGGATGTATTGCGGTGGAAAACGTACAGCAAAAAATTGGGCATTATCAACTCTAATGTGTGGTCTAAGTTTGCTAACAACATGCAAACGTGGGTCGGCAAATCCTAATTTATAGGTCTATTTTAGCCTTCTGATTCAATGTGTATCAGTGACTGATTGTGGTATAAATATCGGCTTCGTCACCGTTAATTTGATGATATAAAATACCCAATTCTGATAAATCAACATGGTAACTATCGCTAGCCAATAAAGGTCTGACTTTATTATCTTGCCCCTTTAACATAATCTGATACTGACCGTTTTCCATGACTTGCCATATCCAATTATTACCGCGTTTTTTGATGTTGAACACACGGCCGAACAACATGAATTGTGGACTAATATCAGGGTCGCTTATCAGTCTTGGGCTTGAACCCACGTACATTGATTCGTTCTGGTCTTGCCAAATTGTGTCCTCTGGATTTGGCGCAAATTGCACATACTTCCATTTAATCTCAGCCAGCGTTGTTTGGTCAGTAGCAAGATTATAGAACGTGAGTTGCCACCTACTATTGATAAATTGACTAAATGCGATGGTATTCTCGTCCTTAACTGATACGCCACGCAGTTCAATTTGTGCGAGGGAGAGCTTGGTATCTTGCCCAGTTATAGTATCAACTTGATGAATTTCGTTGAGCGTCGTTGCAAACAAAAAACGCCCATCTGCTGACCAAATAAGTTCGAGATAATGGCGGTGATCATTGAAATTAGTGAGCTTTTTAGCATTGCTACCGTCGCCATTAACCAGCCATATTTCTTCGTTACCACTGGTCACACTCACATAAGCGACTCTATTTTTTGCTGCTGAATAAACGGCTAAACGATCATCCACCGATGAGCTAACAATGGGTTTGGAGGTAGCTTCAAGCAAATCATATCGATATACATTGTAGTTTTTATCTCCTGCGACAAACAAATAGTCTTTACCATTGCTATGCCGTTCAGGACTGCGTAATTGTTGACTGCCAGAATAAACAATTTGCGGATTTTTGCCGTTAAGCGCATAACTGATTAATTGATAAGCAGGATGCTCGCCCATCAATACCACTTTAGTACCACTGTGATCCCATATGCCACAACAAATATAAGCGTCTTGCTTAAACAACAAGCTCAGTGCATCGGTATCCAGATTAAGGGAATAAAAGCCTTCCCATTGCTGTTTATCGGGAGACGAAATTAAAATTTTGTTTTCAGTTGGATGAACGTCAAACAGGCTGTTTCCGCCTAATACTAGTTCAGGCTGCGGTAACAGCCGGGTTTCGCCGCTCAGTTGATTAAATTCATACAGTGAAAATGCAGAATTGGGGCCTGGTGAAGCACTATATACAAAGCGGTGATCATCATGAATAAAGGCAATTTTACCATAACTGCCCGCTGGACACTCAAGTAGCAACTTGGCGGGTTTTAGCTGAAGTCCAGCAAACTCCCGCACATAATACGCACACGAATCAGTGGTGGTAACCAGATACACCACTAAATTTCCTGCATCGTTCCATGACAACGGTCCAAGCCATGGCGACGCAAGTTCAGCATGTGTTACTTCGACGACCTCTTGGCTTGCAAGAGATTTAATCCACAAACTGAGGTTTTCACCACGTCGCATATAGCTAAGATATTGTCCATTCGGTGATACTCTGGGCGCCATTTCACTGCCGCCATCACGGGTCAGAGCCTTTACCCCAGTGGCAAGTGGCATAGGCTTTGGTTTATTACTATTAAACAATAAAACACCAATGACCAATACGACAAGGATAAGGCCCAAACTTAAATAAGCTTGTATGGATTTGCCTGAATCTAAGTTGCTGTTTTTTAACGCCGTTTCATTTACTTCGTCATTTGAATATAGCGTGACATTGGTTTGCTCTGCAGAAAGCGGGATCACAGGCGCGATGAATTTGTATCCCTTCTTTGGAAAGGTGGCAATAAAAATAGGTTTTCTGGGATTATCGTTAAAGGCTTTACGCAGTTTAGTGATCAGTTTACTCACCGCATTATCACTAACAATACGGTTTAACCAAACATGCTCAATTAGCCTATCAATACTGATAATTTGATCACGATTTTGGCAAAAATAGCGTAATAGCTCTACCGCCATGGGCTCTAATTGTTGGACGTGATTGTCTGAGACAAGTGTTTGTTGCTGGTCACAAAAAACAAATTGGGCAATTTGCCAACGCATGCAAAAACCTGTTTGAGACTTAAAACATCAAAATACCATAGGCTTTTCGCTTGGTCATCAAAAGTCATAAGAAGTCATGGCGTTATCACCTTAATAACTGTGGAGCGCTATAGCATTGCTCCTTATCAAGTCATTACCCAATAAGGATAAGAACATAATGCGAACTGTACATTTAACACAACCTGAGGCCATCTTTAACTGGCACCTTTGCTGGCGGAAAATTTATACTTATTTAATCTTCATCATGCTCATTTTCGGCAGTTCCGCCTTTGCCCAAAATGATCATGAAAAAACCTTTAGCAATCCGACGCAATTCACTAAAACTCATGTAGAGAATATTAATGACTTGCGTTCTTTAGTGTCATCTGCAGATTTCATATCTCAGATCAAAACACTGACGGCACAACTTGATCCTGTCATTATTGCCGAGCAAAACATGTTCAACAAAACCGCCATATTGTCGATGCAGGGAAATTACCAAGGTTTAATACAACTCATTGCCGCCGATAGCCATCCATTAAGTTTTTATCATTATACCTTGCACTCAGAGGTACTGCTTCAACACCAAGCTGATGAAAAAATTGGCCGTAGTGAATTTCAACAAAGTTTGAAAGCACTTTTGACTAGCCGATTGGCCAAGATGCCGGATGAAGAGTTATTTAAATCAGCCCTAGGTTGGTCAGTACCCAATGCTGAAGAATATTTACTTAACGTATATAAATCATATCAAGACCGCGAATTCATAAAAACAGATGAAGCCATCAACATCATCGTCAACACCCAGCTTTATCGAGTATTGGCTGATGTCATTCCCGTAACGACAGCCTCATTTGCACTTGAAAATAATAAACGCTACGTGATTGAACCTGAGGTCATGATTACCAGTCCCGAGGGCATTGAACTGTCTGCCACCATTGTCAGAAAACGCAACGATAGGCAAAAACGCCCTGCAGCACTCCAATTTACTATTTATGCCGATGTCGACGCGCATATCATGACAGCCACTCATGCGGCAGCGCACGGTTATGTGGGCATTATTGCCAATTCTCGGGGTAAACGTTCAAGTACCAATGAAATCACGCCCTGGGAGCACGAAGGTAAAGATGCCACAACCGTTATCGACTGGATAAGTAAACAAACATGGAGTGACGGGCAAGTGGTTATGTACGGAGGGAGTTACAACGGTTTTACTCAATGGGCCGCGGCGAAATACATGCACCCTGCACTTAAAACTATCGTGCCTTATGCGGCGGCAAGCCCAATAACCGGTTTACCCTATGAAAATAATATTGTTTTAACGGCTAATTACGATTGGGCATTCTATGTGACGAATAACAAAACCCTTGATCCGAGTGTTTACAACGACTGGCAAAAAGCCAATCAGCGTCGCCAAACACTGTATGAAAGTGGTCGCCCTATCGTCGATATCGATAAAATTGACGGCAAACCCAACCCTTGGTTTCAAAAATGGCTTTCACATCCAAGTTACGACGCATACTACCAAGACATGCTGCCCTATCAACAAGACTACGCTAACATCAATATCCCAGTATTAAGCATTACTGGCTACTTCGATGGCGGACAAATTTCTGCTGTAGACTTTTTAACACAACATTACCAGTTTAATAAAAACGCCAACCATACCCTACTCATCGGTCCTTATAGTCATTTTACCGCGCAAAACATTCCGCGTTCTCATGAGGGTAATTATAAACTCGATGAGGTTGCCTTAGAAAAAGACACCGAAGAAATTACCTTTGCTTGGTTTGATCATGTGCTTTTTAACAAGGCCAAACCTAAACTACTCAAAGATAAGATCAACTATCAATTGATGGGCAGTAACACCTGGCAGCATCACCCTACTTACCAAAACCTCAACCAACAAGGCATGAATTTCTACTTAGGTAGTCGTGCCGATAATAATGGGCAGTTCACCCTCACAACGTCACCAGAGACAACATCAGGCTCAGTGACCCAAACCGTAGATATGACAGATAGAACGGAAGAGCGTAATAATAATCACTGGTCAGTCATTGAAGATACACTCAACGAACCCAACGGTTTAGTTTTTGTGAGCGAAGCCTTTGACAGCCCACAACAATTTGCAGGGACCTTAACCGGCTATTTTTCAATCGCGACCAATAAACGCGATGTTGATATCGGCTATAATCTTTACGAAATGATGCCTGATGGCAAAGTATTTCATTTGATCCATTATATGAGCCGGGCAAGTTACGCAGCAGACATGAGTCAGCGTCAACTATTGACACCAGGTCAAAAAACTAAAATTCCGCTTACCAATAGTCGCATGAGCGCTAAACTGCTCAATAAAGGAAGTCGTTTAGTCTTAGTATTAAACGTTAATAAAAATGCTGACACCCAGGTGAATTTAGGCTCAGGCAAAGATGTCAATACAGAAGTTATCGGAGATGCCGCAGAGCCATTAAGCATTACCTGGTTTAATGACAGCGAAATCCATATTCCAATATCCCCTTGGAAGATAACTACAGATTAGTTTTGATAGTCATTTAATGTTTTGGAATGACAAACATCAGCAATATGCCGCCGCGCACTTCTTATATATTTGCGCGGTGAGCTCTTTACTCTTTTCTACTAAACGCAGAGCCCAGAGCAAAGCTTGTGAATAAACACTCGGTTCTAGATTCTAGAGGCTAGATTTTCATTAAAAGCCAAACGGCTCTGAACTTTGGCAGTTAACTAGCTTCTAGTGTCTAACTAAGTAATTGCCTGAAAATAGCAACTTGCGGACATTGTGAACGCTTGACTTGCATTCGCATTAAGCTTTATAAAAATATCCGGCAGTTATATGAAGCCAGAGTTACCAGATAGCTGTAGCTTAATAATGGGGCAGAAATAACATGAGCCAGTGCCTGAGGTATACCCAGTAACTTCAAATTCCATGTTAACTTTGGATAATGAAAGATAATTTTCTTAGGTACCCAAGAAATAATATTTATATGACGAAAAGCGACTTATCTATGACAAACGTAAGAACCCATCGATTAATCACTAATATTCGGCACTTAATCATCTTTCATTGTGACTAAACCAATTTATTACTTAACCTTGCCTAACTTCCACAGCAAAGAGATTTTACAATGCTAAGTAAAACAAGAAAGAGTCGTTTAGCTATAACTGCTTTAGCTCTAATAATAACAGGGTGTAGCAGCATCAGCACAGTTTCAAAGGCCCATGCTAAAGACGTTATAGCCGAATATCAAAAATGCCCTGTATTTAAAAATAGTATTTGTATAACAGCTATCCATCCTAATAATTCATTAATTGCCAGTGCAAAATCAGATGACAATGTTGATATCTGGCAGATTGAAGATGGAGACCTTATTCATTCATTACCGCACTTGGGCGGTGTACCGTCTGTTTCCTTTAGTCCTGATGGCAAGCTCATTGCTACAGGCGGATATGACAGTGAGATTATGATATGGCAGGTTTCAGATGGGCAATTATTAAAAACGTTGTCCGGTCATAAAAATATAATCTTTAAAGTCGCGTTTAGCCCTGATAGTAAAACTTTAGCCAGTGTCAGTGCTGATGACAATGCTATTTTATGGAATATTGCAACCGGCGAATCACGGGTATTATCTGCACATGAAGGTGATGTATGGGGTCTAGTATTTAGCCCAGATGGCAAGCAATTATTAACGGGTGGTGAAGACAATGTGATAAATATTTGGGATGTATCTTCATCTACACTAGTAAAAAAACTAACTGAACACTCTGGTGCAGTCCTTGAACTAGCCTTTAGTCATGACGGCAAGTTATTGGCATCAGGTGGCGATGATTACACTATTAAAATCTGGGATACATCAAGCTGGTCTGTCTTAAAAACACTCGAAGATGATTCATACTCCATCTATGCCTTAACGTTTAATCCAGATGATTCAATGCTGATAAGCGGCGGCAGAGATAAGGGCTTATTTGGAGAGTTCCTTCAATATCATTGGCAATATAAGAGTAATGAAAATGATGTGACTATTAGAATATGGGATGTAAAAAAAGGTCGGGCTATAAAACGATTGAACAACCATACAGATGATGTAACGAATGTGAATCTAACAAGCGATGGCAAACAACTTATTAGTTCCGGTCCCGATGGTAAGGTTGTGATCCAATATATAGATAAGGAACTCTTAGACTTTAAGAAAATGAATTAAGCTGATAACAACTAGTAATACGGCTTAAGCACATTTGACAGAAAACCATGTGCCATCAGCAGAGATTTACGCTTGCATCAAGGTGATGGTAGATATCTTAAGTTAGATATTTAGCGAGCGGGTAATATGGGAAACAGCAAAGCTTTAAAATAACTATTACCCCCAAAGTCTCTTGTTATATATGATTTTTATCCGCTTGCTCAGCAGATTTACCCAATACATAGTGGCCTTTGACTTTATTCGAAGACCAGTCATAAAAGGGAAGTCCCAGAATAGCGCTAAACATTGAGCCAATATGAGAGTCACCACCTTAATCGAGCAGCTCGGCAGTAATTCGCTCAAAACGATCATCGAATTGGCTGCTTTTTTTTCAAGACTTCCCATCAAAACGCTTTCTATAAAATCAGGTGTTTTTTCTAAAAATAGATGTTCTTTTTATTTATTTCAAGACTAACTTTCCATGCTGGAAAGTTATATCTTGCCAAGTTGGAAAGTTAGATGCATATTACTTTCCAACTTGGAAACTAAAGAGTAATAATTATGACAAATGAAACGACAAAAGTAGAGTCGGAAGAAGCGCGAGTTGCACTTGAATCAATTAAACATTTAGAAGGAATTGCATTACAACACGCTATATCTCCAAGGTGGTTTGCGATTTCAATAGCGTTAGTTGTGGGGCTTTTGGTATTTTTAATTGGAGCAGGACTTCGTGATTATTATATTTTCCCAATTATTGCTTTACCGCTCATCATTGCCGTGCAACGTAGTAAAACTAAGGCATCCATCCGAACCATTACCATGCAGAAGAAGACCATTATTGCACTTGTCAGTTTAATCGCTTTTATGCTTGGCTTAATATTCATTGCCATCTATGTGCGCGCCTCTTATGGGACCTTTCTAGGGCCAATTATTACCGGTGTAATAGCAACGCTAAGCGTTTATTGGATAAATGAGTCTGAACGTAACAAATACCAAAATAAAATCGATCAGGATAAGCGTAAATGAATGACACACAGTTTGACAGTATTATTCATGCCCCTAATCGTCTACAAATTTGTGCATTGTTGTCACCTCTTGAAGATGCAGAGTTTCAGTTTATCCGAGACCAATTAGGCGTAAGTGATTCGGTGCTTTCAAAACACGTGAAGCAACTAGAAGACGCTGGATACGTAAAACAACGTAAAGAGAATGCCAACGGCAGACAACGAACATGGCTGTATTTAACAGAGGCAGGTAGAAAAGCATTTAAAGGACACGTGGCAAAACTAATGCGTATTGTTGATTCGACAGTCCGATAAAGCCATGACGCGGGGCGAAACGAGGCTTTGAGAAATTAAGATGGCTGTCTATATAAGCGATCCTGGTTTTGCTCAATTCCGTCTGAGACAAAGGCATCAAGCCTGTGCGGGTGTTGTAGAAGGCAAGACTCGGGATAACACTCTTTTTACCCAACTCGCTTAGTCATACAATGATGAAGCTTACGGTCTATCCTACCTCATCAAAGCCAGACTTAGGCACGGATAATAATCCGCATGGGTGCTTTAAAGGCGATAAGGTACGCGGTACGGAGTTCATCAGAGGCCAGTGTTGATTAAACCAACGCTAATTAAGTGTATAATTAAGTGTATTAGTCTCGACTTAATCTGACATTTCTTCTTGAAAAAGAGAGAGTTACCCGTTTTGATAAAGGTGTCGAATCTTTAAATCAAAACAAACTAAGGTAACTCTCATGTTGCATACTAACAATCCAATCATTAAACACGAAGCAGGCTTAATAAATTTAGCTGAAGAGCTAGGTAACGTCTCTAGAGCCTTTAAAGTAATGGGCGTATCGCGAGATAAATTTTATCGTTATCAAGAGCTAGTAGAAGACGGTGGTATTGATGCATTAATCAATCAAAGTCGTCGAACCCCTAATCTAAAAAACCGAGTTGATGAAGTGACAGAGCAATCTGTTATTGAGTCAGCTATTGAGTTTCCAGCCTACGGCCAACATCGCACAAGTAATGAATTACGCAAGAAAGGGGTCTTTGTTTCGGGCAGTGGGGTGCGCTCAGTATGGCTGCGTCACAATTTGGAAAACTTTAAGAAAAGGCTCAAAGCGCTAGAGGAGAAGGTGACTAATGATGGTATTATCCTCAGCGACGCACAGGTAGCGGCTCTGGAGAAGAAACAACACGATGACGAAGCTTGTGGCGAGATAGAAACGCATCATCCTGGCTACCTCGGCTCTCAAGACACGTTCTACGTGGGTAATCTAAAAGGTGTGGGGCGTATCTATCAGCAAACCTTCGTTGATACCTATAGCAAAATCGCGTTCGCCAAACTCTACACGACCAAAACACCGATTACAGCGGCGGACATACTGAATGACAAAGTATTGCCTTACTTCGAGCATCATGACCTTCCTATGCTTCGTATATTGACCGATAGAGGTACAGAATATTGTGGTCGAGTCGATCACCATGATTATCAGTTATATCTCGCTATCAATGATATTGACCACACCAAAACAAAGGCCATGTCGCCACAAACAAATGGGATATGTGAACGGTTCCATAAGACGATCCTAAACGAGTTTTATCAAATCACATTTAGGAAAAAACTGTATTCGACGATGGAGGAATTACAAAAAGATCTGGACGACTGGATGGATTCCTATAACAATCATTGAACTCATCAGGGTAAAGTGTGTTGCGGACGAACTCCGTATGAAACATTACTGGATGGGAAATCGGTTTGGGCAGAAAAGAATTTAGCTCAAATCTAAACTGACAGCACCATTTGAAAAATGGGTAACTGTCAGATCAAGTCTGAGCTACTACAAATTAAGAGCCTGAATATATGCCTGAACTAAGCCACTTTTAGACTGCCTTCAACACAACAGAATAGCGGTAAAAACAGAAAAAGAACCTTTCGTACTGATTCGCAGCACGAAAAAGATTCACTGCGCGTTGACATATCGGGAGCGTCCATATATGTCTCTTTATTTATCTTTTAGAGGCCGCGTCCTATGGGTCTTTGTAATGTTTATGATTGTACTTTCTAAGTTCTAGTAAGGTAAATCACAAACTAACTAACTAGCTTGCTTAGGATTTGATCGCTATCACCAAAAGAGTGTTTAAACCATTTTGATTTGGCAAAACGTTGTTCTTTTTCATTGAACAAGCAAATACCTTGTATTATTACCGAATGGAATCCTGTTTTATCCACTAAAGATTCCAAGTATAATTCTTTAGGTATTTCGTTTTTTACCTCTATAATTATAAAAACTCCAACCTCTCTAAGCAACCAAATCGCGCCGGTTATTTTAGCAATCTCGCGTCTAAATAAATTCATACAATTGTTAAGTTGATCAATTTCACTTACTTCAATATAGGCAATACTATAGCGCCCTAAATACTTGCTTTTTATCAAACAAAACTCAACGTTAGCTCTACCAGTCAAATATTTTGGATAAAGGATTGGGTAGAAAAGATCTTTCACTTGTTTACTGGCCATTTAGTTCTTCTTTTCAGGTATAGTTAGTTTGCTAATATCATTCATAGTGGAAGCGTTATTTATAGTAGTTAATACAGACGAAGCTGGTAGATACGCATTGGCAGTTTGAGATATAGCACCATCGACAGCCTTGCCTAAATTTACAACAGACGAACCATCAATGCCCAGTGCTTCATTCAAAACACTGCCTGCAGTACTCATTTTTAAATCTTGGCCAGTTATTGATTCCTTGCCATTATTCCAACCTTTTGACATTTGATCTAGACCATCAAGCATTTCGTTGCTACCAATTGGTAGCGCGGCACTTCCAACTGCAAACAAACCTATCCCTAATAAAGTAGTTCCGGGTTCTGGCAGAGCGACACCTACAACGCCAAACCCCATTGTTATACCACCCGCTACCATTGTAGCCGCACCTTTTGCATAGCTAATTGTCCCTGACGCTAGGTTTTTCCAATCCTCGAAAGATTCAGGGGCCATTCCATTTGGATCAGTATATCTGAATGGGTTATTGTTTGCGTAAACATAGCGACTAAACCCTTGAATATTACCTTGAATAAGAAAAGCCGCCGCATCCACTGGATCATTCGAATAAAACCGCCCAATAACTGGATCATAGTATCGTGCCTGCATATAGTTTAAACCAAGGTCGGTATCAAATTTATGCCCTGTATATCCAATGTCATCTTTTGGTGTTTCTATACTTTCACCAAAGGGTTGGTAGTGCATGCGATTAAAAACACTACCGCTGATAGTGGATTCGGCAGCGGTACTGCCAAGGTAATCACTGTGTAAATAAGTCACTGTGTTGCCCTTTTTATTCGCAACTAACTTTCCACCCAAATAATAATAGTCGATATCTAGTCCATCGGCTTTACGATACATCAGCTTGCCATTGCTAGCATAAAACGAGTAACTGATGCCATTTGAGCCCTGCTCTTTTACCCGCTTATTGTTGCCATCGTAGGTATACACATAACCATCACTTTGCACCATTTGATTGGCCGCATTGTAGGTAAACCCGCGAGTACCGTTATCTGTAACATTGCCTTTAGCGTCATAATTAAAGTTGTAACTTTTACTACCTGTGGTGTAATCAAGCCGCTTACTGCTGTTGTAGTAATAGTTAATAGTTTTACTGCCCAGCTTGTAATAGGTGATATTACCCATGGTGTCGTAGTTAACATCACCGCTGCCTAAATAACTGTCACTTATCACATCGAGTCGGTCTAAACCGTCATAGCTCAGACTTAGGTCGTAGGCTCTGGCAACGTAGTCAGTCAGTTTAGTGAGGTTGTTATTAGCGTCATAGGTAAAGCTATGATTAATAATGTATGTGCTGCCTTTCTTATCATAAAAGGTGCTGGGTAAGCCGGAGGTATTTTGTGTGGATGTGTGGGTAGCGTAATTACCATACAAATGCGATTTAACCATGCCATTTGCGTGATAACTCGCATAATTCGCATAACCACCAGCTTGGGTTGCTTGCCCCAAAGCATTGGGCGAATAGCTGATATTGGCGCCACTGGGGTAAACAGTATTAGTCAGGTTACCAACATTGTTATAAATATAATCTAAACTGAAATTTTGCCCGTCAACCGACATGGTTTCTTTTTCAATTAAGTTTTCAGAGTTGTATTCATAAGCAGTTACTACATTGCCGGCGGTTAGAGTTTCTAAGCGACTATTGGCATCATACACGTAGCTTTGATCAGGGCTTGAATCGCCAAACAATACTGACTTTACATTGCCTAGATTGTCGTAAGCAAAGGTAGCTTTGTCAGAAGCGCTGACAGCGGTATCACAAGCAGTTGTTGAACTATCAACAGAACTTCCTCGTGCTTGCCAAGACACTTGACCCAATGCATCTTTTGCAAACGCGGTATTACCAACGTCGTTGCGAACCGTTTTACACAACTGTTTATAGGTATCATATACTCGATACTCTGTTAGACCACCTTGGTTGACCGTGGTGAGGTTGCCATAAATGTCGTAGACCATGGTTGTATTAACACTGTGAGGCGAGGCAATAAGGGTAGCCATACCTTGCTCTGGTGTGCCGTAGGCAAGATAGGTAGTAGTAGTCACATTGCCTTTATTGTCGTTCACTTGGACACGGTTATTAGACAAATAATTATAGCTGACACTGCCTGAAGTGGAGTTATCGTCAACTTCGACGGAGCGACCTAAACCATCGTATGTAGTATAGACTCCGTAGGGTGTGGTGCTATTTGTATAGGCAAAACTCTGAAAGGTAGGGCGATTTGCAGCATCAAACGCATTGCGAGTGTAACGCGCAGTTGATGATTTTGAAGTATCCCACTCTTTGCTCATCACAGGGCGTAACAAACTATCGAAGTAGGTCGTTTTTTGATAATTACCTCTGCTAATCAATTGTCTAAACATGCCATCAGTAACGTAATTAAGGCCTTCACTACTGCCCGTGGCAGAATAGCTAACACTCGTGCTTAACCAGCGAGTATCACAAGGGTCAACTAAGTTCATGCGGCCTAAACTATCGTAACCATAGTTAATACATTGACCTAAAAAGTCGGTTTGTTTGGTTACCCAGCCGTTATTATCCACGACTTTGTAAGCATATTGACTGGCAGTGCTTCGGCTTTGTGGTGTGCGAATAGTTTGGGCGATACCGCGTTTATAATTAGAAAAATATACCCAGCGATTCGGGCCGTTATAGTCAACTCTGTTGGGCAAGCCTGCATTGACTCCATATGTGTGGTAACTGGTGTTGCGTTTATACCAACGTCCAAATGCGCGTTGCTCATAAGGCAATGATTTATAACTACCTGTGGAACTGTGATAGGTGGTTCGACTTGTTTCGGTGTAGCTACTACCATTACTGGATACCTGAGTGTAGCTGGGGAGACCAATTAGCCAATTGGTGGTATCGTGAGTATAGTAATTTTTGGTATAACGTTTTTTACCGTTAAAATTGTTAGATTCACTGGTAACCTGCGGATAACCAAATATATCAAAGGTATTATAGGTGGTCGTGAAGGTATTAGTTGAGCCATCTACCTTACTCAACACACTGCTACTTTGCATAATCCGCTGTTTGTTCGGGGCGCTGTTTTCAAATAAGACTTCATCACTACCAATTGCAGGGCTTGCGACAAAATTAGACTCTGTGCGTGATAATAGCGTTGTTCCGTTTTTATCGTATTTATCAACAACAATCAAACTGCCTTCTTTGAAGCTGCTGAAATCACGGTTGTAATAATAGACGGTTTTGCTGCCATCAGGGGCTTCGACTGTAGTCGATTTATGATTTACAGCGTCAACTGGGGCGCTACTTGGCAGTTTGTAGGGTGCATCTGGAACTGTCGTGGTCCATGTTCCTAAGTTGCCGGAATAGGTGTAATTCCACGTCAGTGGCGAAACACTGGGACCTGACAACGTTTTTTCGGCTAAGGCGTGATTTGGATAGCAACGAGATTGAATAGGCTTAAAATTAACTCCTCCAATACCATTGCCAAACTGCATTACATTACTTCGCCCGTGTATTTGTGCTTCAAAAACGAATGTGCCGGTTATTCCATCTGGATGCGTTATAGAGGCTGTGTGCCCTGAGTTCCCAGTTACGATTGAACATTCCCAAGTATCTCCCGGAATGCCGGGTGATGACGTCGTCATACCAGGCGGTACTCTGAAGGCAAGATTGGATAAATCATAACTCCAAAATTTACCATCAGGTCTGGTTGCTTTAGTTAACGTGTACTTCGTTGATATGTTGGCATACTCGTAATGCCAGGTTCTGCCATTGAAAGAAATTGATGTTATCAAACTGGATTGCGAGGGATGATTGTAATTAAATATGACGGTTCGACTGTCATTGGTCGTAATCGAGGTCAAATTATTACCGGTATAATTATATTGGATAAAGTTACCAAAACGGTCTTCTACTTTGGTTGCCAACATAAAAGCATTGAATCGTGCAGTAGGTTTATAATCTCTAATAATTGGTTTAGTACTAATAAGCCTGAGCTTATCAAAAGTATATTTCAGACCATTGGGGGCGTAACCAATAAAGCCTTCACCTTGCCCGTCAGACCGATTGAAACAACTAAACTTCCAATTAGACTGAGTTACTCGTTTGTATGTGCTACTTGGTGCAAGGTAACCATTATTCTCCAGTAACTTTGCGCCATTACCACCGGGTAATTGTAAATTATCGCCATTCCAATATTCCTGACTTCCAAATGTCGTTCCCCAGTTTACAATCGAGCCAGGATCCAAACTGCCTGAACATTCTTTGCCAATACCCCACGAGCCTGAGTAGCGTATTTGACTGCGCAGTAAAGTGGTTTGAATCGCCGGAAAATCCAATGTCCAATCAGCCAACATATTATGTCTACTAAAAGAATTTGCGGCCCCTTTTATGGTTCGACTGATAACGATGTCTAAACCCAAGCCATTGCCCGGAATAACAATGTCTGTATTACGAAACGAGACATTTCCATTATTCACATCAACACTTTCACCCAACAAATCAGTAGTATGCGGGCTGACTGTAAAATCGGTATTAAGACGGGCAAAAATATCTTCACTGGCAGGACCAAGACCGTCACCGGGGTCGCCACCACCACCTGGCATTGCCCACGCATCAATATCACCAAAAGGCTTTTCCGAACTTTCATTGCTAGAAAATGAGGTGGGGGATAAATAGTCTGGAATAATTATATTTGCATCATCAATACTGGCGACATTAACTAAAGCAGCATCGAGCGTGTTGGTTATTACTGCAATATTTGTATTGGCAGGATTGGAATTAATGGCTTGAGCCGATAGTGAAAAAGCACTTAAGGCAACAAGTGGAGTTACTGCAACTAACGATAGAAGAGTCATACAAGTTCCTTTTGTAAATTTAATTTGCCCAATAAGGGTAGTAAAATTACACAGAAATGCAAAAATAATTTACAAATGTCAATACTTATTTGAAAAATAACTACCCGCGATGTAAATAAAGGACTACACGATCTGCCCTATTATTCACTCCTCAGATGCAAGCCAGTGGCTGCTTATGATAGGCTAAGCGCCATTTTGGTTTAGAAGAGAATTGTTCATGTCTGTGTTTGCCCAAACCTATCCTCAACATATTCAAGAATTACAACATCGCACCCGTGATGCGCTCGCTCGTGAGGGCATCGATGGCTTAATTATTCACTCTGGTCAGAGCAAACGACTATTCCTCGATGATAATAACTATCCTTTTCACGTTAATCCGCAGTTTAAAGCTTGGGTGCCTGTGGTTGATAACCCCAATTGTTGGTTGGTAGTGAATGGGGTAGATAAACCTAAGCTAATATTTTATCGTCCCAAGGATTTTTGGCACAAGGTGCCAGCCGAACCAACTGATTTTTGGGCTGAGCAATTTGATATTGTGTTTCTTACTCAAGCAAATGCGGTTGAAAAACATCTGCCCTTTGATAAAAGTCGTCATGCCTATGTAGGTGAATACATTGAAGTGGCCAAAGCGCTCGGTTTTGAGTTGGTTAACCCAGACCGTGTATTGCATTATTTGCATTATCAACGTGCTTATAAAACTGACTACGAACTGCATTGTATGCGCGAAGCCAACCGTTTGGCGGTCAATGGCCATCGTGCCGCACATCAGGCCTTTGTGCAGGGCTTAAGTGAGTTTGAGATAAACCTAGCGTATCTGCGCGCTGTTGGCCAAGGTGAAAATGAAGTGCCCTACAACAGCATTATTGCCCTGAACGAAAACAGTGCCATTTTGCATAACATGCAAGTAGATAAAATTGCTCCGGCACAAAGTCGCTCTTTTTTAATTGACGCTGGGGCAAGCTTTCATGGTTATGCCGCCGATATCACTCGCACCTATACCCAGCACTCGGGGATGTTTGCTGATTTAATCAAGGCGATGCATAAACTCACCTTACACTTGGCGGAACAACTCAAACCCGGGGTTGTTTATACGCAAATTCATATTGAAGCGTATCGTCAAATTGCTGGCTTATTAGCTGACTTTGGTATCGTTAATTTAGCCGCCGACGATATTGTTTCGCAGGGTATAGTTAATACCTTTTTCCCACATGGTATTGGCCATTTTTTAGGCTTACAAGTGCACGATGTAGCAGGTCATGCAGCCGATGACTGGGGCACACCTAATCCACCACCTGAAGAACATCCCTTTTTACGCACAACGCGTTTAGTAGAGCCGCGTCAGGTATTTACCATCGAGCCGGGTTTATATTTTATTGACAGTTTACTGGCGGATTTAAAAGCCACTGAAAATTCTAAATTCATTAATTGGGATGTGATAGCTACCTTAAAGCCTTATGGTGGCATCCGCATAGAAGATAATATCGTGGTACATCGCGATCGTAACGAAAACCTAACTCGTGAATTAGGCTTGAACTAAGCCCTCAGCAATATCAAAAGCAGAGAGTTTTTTCTCTCTGCTTTGGTCGCTTGTGTTAAGCACAGCTAGTGCAAAGTCCTCTGCCTATCAAAGAAAGCATGAGCTTAAGCCATGCGAAAAAATAAAGTGTCGCCCTGATGCTCATATCCCTATATTTTACTACTCCAGCCGAGCTATGCAGTTTAAAAAAGCATCAAAATAGTGCAGAATTAAGCTAGTATAAAAAGGGTATTATGAGTACCAAAGCAATATTTTCCTTCGACAGGTCAATTAGTTAACCAACATGGAACGTTTTACAGATTTATAGTTACGGTACTTTTACAGGGCTATGTCATGGTCAAACGCATAAAAACAGATAGCTTGACTGAGCACAACAACTTGTTTGTTTATTTCCTATTGATTGGTATTGCTGTTGTTGTAATGATCTGGACTCTAGAAGAGCATTATAATGTTATTCTGCCATACGATCGTTATGGGTACGCCATTAGCATCATCGCGACCTTGTTTTGTTTAGTACTAAGCCATTTTTTTGCCCGCACTAATTTGGCTAAAGTACTTCTGTTTGGCTATATCTCGCTTTATTTAATCAGTCTAACCATTGCTAGTTACATTTCATCGGCCCAAACTGGTGATATCTATTCTTTTGCATCGACCCTACAATGGGTGCCTATTTTATATCTTGTGGCATTTTTGTTTTTGCCGGTGAAACAAGCCATTTTTAGTTCTATTGCAATCTATGTATTGTTGGTCACTTTACTGCTACTTACCTATTTAGGTTTTATAGAAACGAAGTCTCCCTCGCTAGAGGCTTTGGCATTAAATATTAGCCTTACCCATGCCGTTTATCTTTTTTGTATGATTGGCGTAATGAGGCTTAAGCAAACCCATAAAGATTCACAATTAAAAGCCTTGCAAATGGAACATGCGGCCAACAATGACGGACTATTAGGCATCGGCAATAGACGTTTGCTGCAATCAGAGCTAAATACCAGAGTAGCTAAAAATACGCCATTTTCTTTGTTACTCATTGATATCGATTTTTTCAAAGCGATAAACGACATACATGGCCATTTAGTAGGCGACGACATACTGCGTGAGATAAGCCAGTGTATGAGTGATAATCTGCGCCCACAAGATACGATTGGTCGCTGGGGTGGTGAAGAGTTTTTGGTTATCGCCAATGGTGCAAAGTTCGATACGGCGTTGAATTTGGCCGAACGTGTAAGAAGTGCAGTAGAAAACCATGCTTTTTCGACAGTAGGTAAAGTCACCATTAGTATTGGAGTCGCCCAATTCCACGAAAACACCTCAGCTAGTCAAACCTTTGCCGAAGCTGACAAAGCTCTCTACAAAGCCAAAGGTAATGGTCGCAATCAAGTAGTTGCCGCTTAAGTCTCTTTATTTCAATCTCACTCGCTTAATTTAATAGGTTCTTTTGTAAACTTATTCCCTCTGTATTGCGACTTATCAATCTAGTACGCACTTGATCCGACTATTTAGGTGATTAAACGCTTAACTCTGTTTTTTGTAGCCAATTTATTTAAGCTTGCGCGTCCGCAAAACGGCACTACCAAATATTTAAAAAGATCGGAACCCACGCTAAATGTTTAACTCTTTACCCATTGCCATTATTAAACTCCTGTTACTCACTGTTTTGCCTTTCGGATATTGCTCGGCACTTTTTGCGCAAAGCCAACAATTGCGTCTTAATCAATATGATGTCCCTAACTTGTTAGGTAAAGTCGACATCGATGGCGAGCTCACTGAAAGCCAATGGCAACAAGCAAGAAAAATCGAACTCAATGTGGTAACTCACCCCTTCGAAAATACCCTTTCCCCGGTGACAACTGAAGTCCTTATTTTTGAAGATGGCGAAACCTTGTTTGTAGCGTTTAAAGCTGGCGATGCAGAGCCCGAAAAAATTCGCGCTTATTTTCGTGATCGGGATAACGTTTGGAACGATGATATTGTCGGTCTTACCTTAGACACGTTTAATGATCGGCGGCTTGCTTACCAATTTTTTGTCAATCCCCACGGCATTCAGGCTGACTCCATCATGAACGAAATGACCGGTGATGAAAGCGATAGTTGGGATGCTATTTGGCAATCTGCCGGCAAAATTATCGACCAAGGTTACCAAGTCGAAATAGCGATCCCACTGCGTGTGATGAACTTTGTAGAGTCTGATGGTAAAAAAACGTGGGGTGCAGAATTTATTCGCTACTACCCACGAGAGGACAGGCTGCGTATTTCTAACTCTCCCCGAGATCGGAACAATGCCTGTGACTTATGCCAAATAGGAGAAGTAAGCGGCTTTGCGAAAGCTAAACAAGGCAAAAATATTGCGGTTGTGCCTTCATTAGTTTTAGGCAAGGCGCGTAATCGCGCTTTAGGCGATATAGAGCCATGGCAAGGCTCTAATAATAGTGAGGTAGGTTTAGACCTGAAGTGGGGTATTACACCGGAAATCTCTTTGCAAGCGACCCTTAACCCGGATTTTTCACAGGTTGAAGCTGATTCTGCTCAACTCAGTATTAACAATACCTTTGCTTTGTTTTTTAATGAAAAACGGCCATTTTTTTTAGAAAATGCCGATTATTTTTCAACCAATGTTGATTTGGTTTATACCCGCAATATTAATGCGCCTGACTATGGCACTAAAGTAACAGGACGAGTGGATGAGCACACCTTTGGCTTATTTGTAGCGAATGACGAAAACACCACTTTTTTAGTACCCGGCAACTTGGGTTCAAGTATCGCGCAGCTTGATGACAAATCAACTAATATGGCTTTGCGTTACCGTTATGATGTTTCAGATGACCTATCGGTTGGCTGGACCAATACCTTGCGCGAAGCAGGCGATTATCACAACTACGTTTACAGCGTTGACACTAAGTACCAAATCAGCCCACAAGACACCTTGCGAATACAATTGCTTAAGTCTGATACGGCATATCCGCAAGATTTATATAAAGAATTTTGCGACAACGACTGCACAAATAACAGCGACTACACTGAAGCGGCTTTGCGTTTAAACAAAGATCAGGCGTTTACTGGCAGCGCCTATCGTATCAATTATGAGCACGTGCAACGCGATTGGAACGTTTGGAGTATGTTGCAAAATCGAGATGCTGATTTTCGCACCGATCTCGGCTTTGGCACCCTAGCCGATAGGCAACAAAAAGTTATTGGTGGCGGCTACAATTGGTACAGTGAAAATTCATGGTGGAATAAAATTAGAGTCAATGGAGATTGGGATATTTCGCATAATGATAACGGTGAGTTGTTAGAAAAAGAGAGCGAAATACATGTCTCTATGAATGGCCAAAGGCAGTCTTATTTTCAAATAGCTTACTTGGATCGCGAACGTGTCGGTTTGCGCCATGATCCGAGTCTACTGCTCATAAAGGGTAATACCGACTTATTTAATGAGAGCTTTGTCACTCTGTATGCAGAGATGCGCCCAACTAGCCCATTATATTTAGAATTATTTATGCGCTTTGGTGATGAAATCGATTTTGATAATAATCGTCTTGGTAAACAAACAGAAATAACACCCACTGTTGGTTGGAGTTTTGGTCAACACTTACAAGTGAATTTAACCCACGTTTTTAAAAAATTAGAGATACAAAACGACACCTTATTTAGAGCAAACCTGAGTGATTTACGGATTACCTACCAATTTAACCAACGGCAATTTTTGCGACTTATCGCTATTTATTCAAATATCTCGCGCAATCCTGGCCTTTATAATGTTGAGGTGGAGGGCAACAGCAAACATTTAGGTGCACAGTTACTTTATTCGTACAAAGTCAATCCGCTCACGAAGTTTTTTATCGGTTATGCTAATGCCGCAGCACAAAACGATGTAGTCAGCGGTTTAAATAGCATTGAACAGTCGGTATTTATGAAATTAAGCTACGCATGGTTAAATTAAAATTCAGTGTGGCTCGCCGCTAATAAATTTTTATTCTGAGTTTTGCGTTTACTCAATCATTTGCAGTAGCAGCAACAGTAAACTGGATGGATAAATGGCACATTTTAAGGCTTAGAATACTATGCTTTTCAAGTTGTTTATACTCACTAAAGTCTGCTTACAATGGCTTACCATCAACTTGATAAAACCATTTCCCAAGTCGACAATGACTTAATCGGCTAATTTAATAACAATATGTGTCGAACTTAGTTGAATTAATCCACCTTTGCACAGATATTAAAGCAGTGGCAGCTTTAGCCACTTGTTGTAAGGAAGAACATTATGGAAATATTACTCGAGTATATTCTTAGCCCACAAACATTGATCTTAGTATTTGTCGTGGTTTTATTAAAAACGTCGATCAAATTTGTACCCCAAAACCGCGCGTATGTGATTGAACGTTTCGGTAAATATCAATCAACCAAAGAAGCTGGATTGAATTTTATCGTGCCCTTTATCGATCGTATTTCTGCGGACCGTTCTTTGAAAGAAAAAGCCGTGGATGTACCAGAGCAAAGTGCGATTACCAAAGATAATATTTCATTATCGGTAGATGGCGTACTGTATTTTCGGGTACTTGACCCTTATAAAGCGACGTATGGCATAGACGACTACGTATTTGCAGTAACTCAGCTGGCGCAAACCACCATGCGTTCAGAACTGGGTAAAATGGAACTGGATAAAACCTTTGAAGAACGTGATGTACTTAATACTAATATTGTAGCGGCTATCAATGAGGCAGCTGGCCCTTGGGGTATTCAGGTATTACGTTACGAAATTAAAGACATTGTGCCACCGCAATCTGTTATGGAAGCGATGGAAGCACAGATGAAAGCCGAGCGAGTGAAACGCGCGCAGATACTCGAATCGGAAGGTGACAGACAAGCTGCCATCAACCGTGCTGAAGGTCAAAAAGCATCGGTGGTACTTGCTGCTGAGGCCGATAAAGCTGAGGCCGTATTGCGTGCTGAAGGTGAAGCCAAAGCCATTGTTGCTGTAGCGAGTGCTCAAGCTGAAGCTTTACGCCAAGTCGGTGCTGCAGCAGCGACTGAAGAAGGGCAAAAAGCCATTCAACTAGACCTTGCCACCAAAGCCATCGAAGCCAAACACGCGATTGCTAAAGAATCTTCTGTGGTGTTGTTACCTGATAGTGGTACAGACGCAGCCAGTGTTGTAGCCCAAGCTATGACGATTATTAACACCTTGAACAAAAAGGCCTAAGGTATGGAATGGGCGACTAATAACCTAACCCAAACCTTATTAGTACTTGGGTTTGCGATGTTGGCCATCGAGATTGTGGTATTGGGTTTTTCAACCTTTGTGCTCTTTTTTGTAGGACTAGCAGCAGTATTGACCGGTGTTTTGTTATTTTTAGGCCTTATTCCTGACTCAGTGTTAAGTGCCGCATTGACTATTTCCATCATCAGCACACTCGCTGCTATTTTGTTATGGAAACCCTTAAAAAAATTACAAAACAAAGTAGATAAGACTAAAGCCAAAGGAGATTTAGTAGGCCATAGCTTTGTATTAACCGAAGTAGTGTCTCCTGTTATTAATCCTAAATATCGTTACTCAGGCATTGATTGGAAATTGATTAGCACAGAAACCTTAGCGATAGGCACTAAGGTTGAAGTGACTGAAGCAGATGTTGGTGTGTTTTATATTAGAGCCACCACCTAGGCTAAAAATACATTCGTAATCAAAAACTTAGTCTAACTAACTTAACAGAGACTCATGAGAAAGCCGGTAAATCCGGCTTACTTATACTGGCGGTGTTATGGTGAATTGACACAATGACAATAATTATTCAAAGTAGGAATTGATCAAAAAAACCACTGACATCTTGCGCATCTTCAAGTGCAAAAATCCAAGTTAGTTCCGCTGCATCTGAAAAATCAAAACCGCCTTGCGCAATAGATTCATTGTTGTAACGTCCGTATTGCCCATTATATTTGTCAGCTATTTGTTGTGCTGATTGCCATAATACCCCGACTTTTTTGTTGTTTAGGGCTCTTGTCCAATCAAGTGAATTATCTGATTTATACCCTGCAGTCCCATTATTAAGTGCGTTGCCATCTGGAATTTTATGATAATCACTGTGGATTTTTACATAAGCTAGTGCGTCGGCAGACGTATTGTCTTGGTTCCAGTCACTGTGCTGCACAATATGTATTTTTTGTTGAGTAAGTATGTCTGGCTCAGCACTTATTAAAGCCCTAATCACCATGGCCGTAAAGTCCGATTGACCGGCTTCGGCTATCCATATATCCCCTCCTTGTTTTAGACTTGCTCTGACTAAAATAAGTACATCTGCAAGGGCCTTATTTCGGTCAGCATGGGCATCAGACCAATGGTCAGCAAAAGCCAGTTCAAACAATTCAGGAGCAGGCACATATTCTCCTTCTTGAATGCCATAAGCACCGGCCACTGCGTGATATTTAACCTTAGCGAGATTGGGATGCTGTAACATGGTTGCAACGGCTGCAACACTATGAATGTCATCTACATCGGTTTTACTATCAAATTGTGCCAGCAATAAATCATGTTGTGGATTAAATTTTCCTAATAACTGCTCAGGACTAGTTGAATCGAGTTGGCTCTCGCAACCCGACAACACAACGATAACTGTTGCAATACAATACACACAAATTGAGCGAAACGAAGTTGGTTTGAACATACAGGACTTCCAGTTTTCATATATTGTTACTTAATTACGGCAAAAATACTCATTGCGAATAACGCTAAGCTTAGTTACTTTATTCCACAAAATGGACGACAAATAGCAAATTAGTTCGCAGATAAACCAATCACCGTTAGGAATAGATCCATGGCCATTCATCGTCCTTTGTTTAAACATATTCGCGATCACGATGCACTATTTAGCGAACTTGCTATTGTCAGAAATGACTTTGCTAAATCCCTTGGCCTTAACTGTCACGGCTATCATAAAACCCCTAAATTTGTCACCGCGGAGGGGCAACGTTTAACTATTGAGCCAGAGCGCAGCATTGTAGTGCCTAATTTTAAAGACCTCCGCGGCGTAAAACGCCTACTTGAACAGCATATTTCCGGTTTTCACATCGTCGCTAAAAGTGATATTGGCTTTCGTTATCCTACCGCCGCGATAGCCGGTCTTGAAGCGCCCTTTATTAAACGTTTTCGCTCAGAGTTTTTTCATAAAGAAGGAGAGAACAGAAATATTTGTCGACCGATAAACTTGTCTTATGGCATCAAAAGTCGCGGCAAGGGGGATACCCGTCAAGAATACGAAGTGTGGGTACCCGACGATAATTTACAGCAAGATCCGTCGCCCTTATTTATTGATAAATACGGCGAAGACCTGCCAGATGAGGTGCGGGACTTCGCTGCACTCGAACCCGTGGTTTATGGCTGGATGGGCGTTAAACGTAGCGCCTTTGAAGCAATCTATATTAACCAAGCTGAAATGGGCGACATCGCCGTTAATGTGGGTCTGTCGGTAGATGCATACAATATTGGGGCGCGACCTGATTTATCTTATTCGCCCCGCGTAGGTAGCTCAATCGCAGTTGGAAATGCTGAGCTGGAGTGGGAAGTCATGGGCTATTATGCCCCTAAAGGAGTGCATCACCAACACGATGACATTTGGCGAGCCATCAACCATACGATTGATGCCATAGGTCAGCCTTTGACAGGTCTCTATCAGGATATACTTTTACCGATTAACGAAAGTAAAACCGAACGCATTTTGAGTACCGTCAGTCAGTTAGATATACCACTAGAGGAAATTCTCGAATGGAATTTTAAGCCCTGGGAGTTTTTGCAAACCACCAGCTTGCATCGTCGTAAAGCACACGATCCATCACGAACCGTGAATTTATTAGGTCGCCTCAACCGTTTGTTTTATCACGAGTCACACATACTGCCGTCGCTGAATGAAATTCATGATTTAATTGCTCAGTAGATTTAGCCAACATTAATTGCATAAGTGTTGTGACAATAACCAACAACAACAACTAAGCTGAGCAAAACGTGCGCGTTCAATAAGAGTATTTACATGAAATTTTCAAGCTTATTTGTTTTTCTCGCTGTATTTTTTGTTTTATTCACCCACCAAACACACAGCGCAGACTGGCCTTATCCACAAGATACACCACAAATAAACCCCATCCGTATTGGCATGGCCGGTGACCAACCCATAGATATTTCGCGATTTTTATTGGCACGTGGTCCAGCAAGCGCCACCATGAACTCACAAGGCTCAGTGGTCGCTTATATCAGCAGTATTACTGGCGTGCCACAAGTCTGGTTATTGTCCCTAGAAGGCGGTCAAACCACTCAATTAACCTATGGCAATGGCGTAACCTTTTATCGTTGGCATCCGGATGGTCAACATATTATTTATGGTGCAGATAATGAAGGTAATGAGCGAGAAGCGTATTACCTTATTTCACTTGATGGTTTGAGTGAGCAATTGCTACTTGATCATAGTAAGGCTTATCGGGTGTTTGGTGATATTGACTCTCAAGGTCAACAGTTTACTTATGCCTCGACTGAGCGAAATGGTCGAGATTTTGATATTTATCTGCTCGACTTCAGCTTGGACAACAAAGAAGCAAAATCCACCCTAATTTATCAATCCGAATTTGGTTTTTACCCGCGTCAATGGCAGCCCAGTGGTGATCTATCAATAGTCACTGAAGTAGTAGGTGAAGATGGCGCCAATGTCTATCTGCTTAATACCCAAACAGGTAAAATGACTAACTTATTTAAACCAGAGATATCATCAGACTATAGCCAGTTTGTCTGGTCTAAGTCGGGTAAGGCATTCTATTTCACCTCTGACCAAGATGGCGAAATGAAATCCTTACGCCAATATGACGTCGCCACAGGTACTAGCAAGGTATTATTTAGTCATCAGTTTGACATCGAAAATATCCAAAGCTGTATGCAAGAAAAATATCTAACCTGGACCACCAACGAATACGGTTTTGATAAGTTACATATTTACAATCAACAAGCAAAAACCAGTAAAACAGTAGAGCTACCCGATGGTGTGTACTCACTTTCATGTAGTGTAGCCGGTAAAGATTTATTGGTCCGTATCAGTGGGCCTGCGACACCCGGCAGTTTGTTTTTAGTCGATTTAACTAATCAGCAAACCCGTTTACTTATGGCCCCTGACATGGCCGGTATTGATCCTCAGCAGATGGTAAAGCCTCAGATTATCGAATTTCCCGCCAGAGACGGTCTAACACTCAATGGTTTGTTGTACCTACCCGTAAGCCAAAGCGCAAGTCTACCGCCCATAGTAATCGATGTGCATGGTGGTCCGACAGGCCAGTCTCGCGCAACGTGGGGGCCTTTGATTCAATACTTGTTGGGTCAAGGTATCGCGGTGCTCGACATCAATGTGAGAGGTTCAACCGGTTTCGGCAAGACCTATGCACGCCTAGATAATCAAGAAAAGCGTTTAGACAGTGTACGTGACTTAGTCGATGCTCTGGCTTGGCTAAAGACCGATGGCAGGGTCAATGCTAGCCAAGCGGCTGTCATGGGAGGCTCTTATGGCGGTTATATGGTCAATGCCGTGATGGGAGCGTATCCAGATGCCTTTAAAGCAGGTCTTTCATACGTGGGTGTAGCTGATTGGGTCAAAGCCTTGCAAACCGCATCACCGGGCCTTAAAGCCTCGGATCGCATTGAGTATGGCGATATTCGCGAACAACGTTGGCTCGATTTTTACGCACAGAACTCGCCCATCAATACCGTGCATAACATTAAAGCGCCTATGTTTTACGAGCATGGCGTTAACGACCCGCGGGATCCGGTTACAGAGTCAGATACCATGGTCAAGGCACTGCGTGATAAAAATATAGCAGTCACCTATTTACGCTTTCCAGATGAAGGTCATCGTATTGCAAAGTTGGCCAATAGAATTACTTTTTATCAGCAAGTGGCGGCTTTTTTAAAACAACACTTAAGTACTGAATAAGCATGCAAAAAGGACCGTATTCGCTGCCCTTTAACCAAAGTCAAAGCTCACCATTAGTCCGACTTACAGGCGTTGAGCGTTTTATTTATAGTGATTATAAGGCGATGAAAATTTCTTAGGACTTGATGAAAACTGCGCGGCTAAGGCCGCGCAGCGAATATATCTTTGCAGAGAAGTCAGTTTATACAGGCGGTATTTATGTAACTTTATTCGCCGGCAACTTGCATACTATCAACCAGAATTGAACCGGTTTGTATAGCACCACGCGTTTCCGTTTGTGCGCCTATCGCAACAATGTTCATCAACATATCGGCTAAGTTACCGGCGATAGTGATTTCGTGCACGGGATACTGAATAATGCCATTTTCAACCCAAAAGCCTGCAGCACCGCGAGAATAGTCACCTGTTACCACATTCACTCCTTGACCCATCAATTCGGTAACTAACAAACCTGTGCCCATTTTAGCCAGCATCTCTTGATCAGATTCACCACTATTTTTGATATACCAATTGTGAATGCCACCGGCATGACCGGTAGTTTGCATGCCTAATTTACGCGCCGAATAACTGGTTAACAGATAGGTATTGAGTTGACCATTGGTGACGATATCAAGATCTTTAGTCATCACGCCTTCATGGTCAAAGGGGGAACTGGCCAATCCGCGCATTACATGAGGTTTCTCAACAATGTTTAACCACTTGGGCAGCACTTGTTGGCCCAATTTATCAAGTAAAAATGACGATTGACGGTATAAGTTACCCCCACTGATCGCGCTAATGAAATGACCAAACAAACCAGAGGCAATTTCTCGGTGAAACAAAACAGGGACTTTGCCGGTTTTGATTTTTCGCGCACCGAGTCGATCAAGGGTAAACTGCGCGGCTTCAAGGCCAACCTGCTGTGGTGATAGCAGTAAAGACGCTTCACGGTCAACGGTATAGCTATAATCGCGCTGCATATCACCGTCTTGCTCACCAATAACCACACAACTTAAACTGTAACGACTGCTGTTATAACCGGCGTTGAGACCATGGCTATTGCCATAGACTTTAGTACCTAAATTAGCATTGTAAGATGCACCATCAGAATTAGTGATACGTTTATCAACATTCAATGCCGCTTCTTCAGCCGCAATAACTTGCTTAATAGCATGTTCGGTATCGAGCTCTTGAGGATGAAACAGATTCAAGTCAGGATAATCAAAGGCCATTAACATTTTATCGGCCAAACCAGAAAAAGGGTCTTCACTGGTATGTTTGGCGATTTCAATGGCTTTTTCGACGGTTAGCTTCAATGCTTGAGGTGATAAGTCTGCGGTCGAAGCACTGCCTTTTTTCTGGCCATGGTAAACCGTGATCCCCAAACCGCCGTCATTGGTAAACTCAACGGTTTCAACTTCCTTTAAACGCGAAGATACCGCGATGCCTTGCACCTTAGACATACTCGCTTCGGCTTGAGTAGCACCCATTTTTTTGGCTAGTTTAAGGACATCTTCGACGACATTTTGTATTTCTGTTAGTTGTTGCTGCATACGACCTGCGTTATCGAACTATATTAATAGTGCTTTCAAGGTTACAATCTGCACATAGTGTAACACTAAAGATCATCACATGGCCGCCCCTAAAAAGAACAAAGATGTAGAAAGCGAATTTCAAATAGACAATGAAACTGAAATTCTAAGTAAAACTCAGATTAAAAACCAAATGCTAGAGCAGCAAAAATTGGGTGAATCACTGATTGAACTCAGCCCAAATGAATTGGCTAAAATCCCTATGGACGAAGCGCTGCTGGATGCAGTTTTGTTAGCGCGTCGTATCACGGGCAAAAAAGAAGGTTATCGCCGCCAATTACAATTAATTGGTAAAATGATGCGCCATCGTGACAACAACGTGATTGAACAAGCCATTCTTGTCATTAAAGCAGCCCATCAAACCTCAAGCGCCGCCTTTCATAAAATCGAAGTATTGCGTGATAACATCATCAAAGTTGGTGATGAAAAAATTGAAGAGGCTATCGAAAAATACCCTTCGCTAGATAGACAAAAATTACGTCAGCTATCTCGTCAGGCGAATAAAGAACAAACCACAAACAAAGCGCCCAAAGCTGCGCGTGAGTTGTTTAAGTATTTGCAAATCGCAATTAATCGCTAGAGCCCAAGGGCTGAGAGCCACAACAGAAAAGTAAAATATCTTTATTTGGTAAAAGGGTCCTATTATTAGCGGCCCTTTTTAGTTTGGGTTTTTATCGTTTTATGTAGCGTTTGATATTCTCAGCTCACCGCGGTTTGACTTTTAAACTGCTTAACGACAAAAGCATACAAACATGCTGCGATAATACTGCCACTGATTAAACCGATAGAAGAACGTACTAGGAAGTCTAAAGTGGTATCTGAATGATGTATAAGATTTGCAAGCACCATAAAGCAAATAATGCTGAGTATAAAAATGCTTAAACCAAGTATTAGGTGCCCTTGGTAGGCATTCTGAGCGTTTTTTGTCAGAGCACGCCCATACCATATAACGAGAGCGATTGAGCCTAGTATTCCACTACCATATTGATTCAATTGATAAACAGGCAGTGAAAATATTTCTTTGTTCCAAAAATGGCTATCGACCACAAAAACGCCATTATAATGACTACTTGCATCCCAAATTACATGGCTGTATGCACCCACTAATATGCCAATCAGTATTAAAAAACATGTCGTTTTGTTAAAGGTGACTGGTGTATGAGGTAATTTAAACAAATGCAGAATCGGCTTTTCAAGCCAGCGGTACCAAAGGAATAGAACAAGAATAGACGGTAAAAGACAATAAATGAGTACACCAAGTAACGAGTGACCTGGCGCATAAGTAGTCTTAAGAGCCAGCAAATACGGTAAATCAGGTGACATACTGCCTATAATTAATGAGGCTAGGGGAATTTTACCGCGACTTAGCGCACTGATAGGTAGCGAGATAATAGCGTGCGCTGGTGTGTAGGGCATTGTGTCGTTTATCTCGCATTATCAAAAGCTAAACGAGGTGACAGTCGCTTAGCTTTTGGCTTTTACAGACCTACCGCCTATATAACAGCGGTTACCGGGTGGTCTTACATAAGCACAGGGATTATGCTGTGCCACCTACGGTTAGTTCATCCACTTTTAAGGTGGGCTGACCGACACCAACCGGAAGAGATTGGCCATCTTTACCACACACCCCAACCCCTTTATCTAATGACAAGTCATTGCCGATCATAGACACTTTTTGCATGGCTTCAGGGCCGTTACCAATCAAAGTAGCGCCTTTAATTGGTTTAGTGATCTTGCCGTTTTCAATCAAATAGGCTTCTGAGGTTGAAAATACAAACTTGCCCGAGGTGATGTCCACTTGGCCACCACCAAAGTTGGGTGCATAAATACCCTTACCAATAGAGGCAATAATCTCTTCAGGAGAATACTGACCCGCTAACATATAGGTATTAGTCATGCGTGGCATAGGCAATTGAGCATAAGATTCACGCCGGCCATTACCGGTGGGTTTAACCCCCATCAATCGCGCATTGAGTTTATCTTGCATATAGCCTTTCAAGATACCGTCCTCAATCAATACGTTATATTGAGTGGGCGTGCCTTCATCATCTACACTTAAGGAGCCACGGCGATTAGCTAAGGTGCCATCATCGACAATCGTACAGCCCTTGGCCGCCACTTGTTGACCAATACGGCCACTAAATGTTGACGCCCCTTTACGGTTAAAGTCACCTTCTAAACCATGGCCAACGGCTTCATGTAGCAATACACCCGGCCAACCACTGCCGAGTACGACTGGCATTTTACCTGCAGGTGCGGCTACCGCTTGCATATTGACCCGCGCCATATGAATGGCTTCATCGGCTAACTGTTCGTAACGTTTGCGACCATCTTCTTGCTGAATAAAATAATCATAGGCATAACGCCCGCCCATACCTGAACTGCCTTTTTCACGGCGACCGTCTTTTTCCATTAGTACTGAACAATTTAAACGGATTAAGGGGCGAATATCGGTACAAAAGGTCCCATCAGTGGCAGCAATAAGTATCTCTTCGTAGACGCCGCTGATACTGACACTGACTTGAGTTAAAGCAGGTTCTTCTTTACGCACATATTCATCAACTGCCCGTAATAAGGCGATTTTTTCTTGCTCTTGCATGCCCAGCAATGGATTTTGTTGGTAATAGCGCGGATCGATTTTAATTTCGTTGAGCGGCGCGACCTTATGTCGACCACCGCTGGCGGTAATGGAACGCGCTGCGGTTGCTGCTTTAATTAAAGCCTCAGGCGAAATATCATCGGAATATGCAAAACCGGTTTTTTCGCCACTGACTGCGCGCACACCAACACCACGTTCGATGTTATAGCTACCCTCTTTAATAATGCCGTCTTCAAGCGCCCAAGTTTCGTGTTGGCTAGATTGAAAATACAGATCGGCAAAATCATTGTCGTGCTGATAAATAATATCTAACGCTGAAGACAGTGATGAACGATTTAGATTTGAGGCGTCAAGTAAGTTTGCTTCTACCAAGTTAGACAAGGTAACTCCTGAATTGATTATGTTGGGCAATAGGCATATTGCGACGAATAGTGGCCAAAGCCTGAGTGTCTATATTTGCGCTAATTGTACCTGTTTCCGTAGTCAATTGCGCCAAGGTCTCGCCCCATGGCGAAATAATACTGGAGTGACCATAGGTTTGTCGCTTATTGGCATGTTCACCACTTTGGTTGGCGGCGACGATATAACACTGATTTTCAATGGCACGAGCGGTGATCAAAGCCTGCCAATGAGCACGCCCAGTCTGATAAGTAAAGGCAGCTGGCAACGCTAATACGTCAAGCTGAGCCAATTGATTCATGGCCTGAAACATGCCGGCAAAACGAATATCGTAACAAATGGCTAAACCCAACTTGCCAAAAGGGGTATCAATCACGGCTAAGTGTTTACCTGCTTCAGTGCTGCGAGACTCTAAATAGCTTCCCGTATTATCGGCCACCTGAACATCAAATAAATGAATTTTTTGATATTCAGCTTGAATCTGACCGTGGTCATCAATCAGTAAACAAGAGGCGGTAAATTTATTAACAGTTGCACTTTTAAGTGGAAAACTGCCGGCCACCAGCCAGACCTTGTATTGACGAGCCAAATCACATAATTGTGTTTGTACAGGCCCATCATTAGGTGTTTCTGCAACGGCTAATTGTGCTTTGTCACCGCCGCCAAAACAGGCAAAACACTCTGGCAAAACCACCAGGGTAGCTTCACTCACGCTTAACTGCTGAAGCTGTTGCTCAACAAACTTAATATTGTCTGCTACCACCGGACTTGAGGTCATTTGCAGTGCAACTAATTTAGCCACTGATTAACTCCTCTGTGATAATTTGCAAGCCCACAGGTTGACTATCAACACTACTGCCTTGCAGTTTAGGGTTAACTTCGACATCTGACGGAGTAATACGAGCCGGTAAAGTGATTTCTTTACTATCTCTGCCCAATTCTTCAATCACAGGCTCGTCAAAGGTGCCAGTTAAAGAAAATTTAATATTTGAGATCACCTTGGCTGAGGTTAATACTTGATCGAGGGCTAAAGCCGCCAGAGCGGTTGCTGGATTAACCATCCATGCCACGATAACCGGTAAACTGGATGTTACGTTTGGCACAAAAGAAATCTGATAATTTAACTCTTGGTTATTCAAATCAGTAAAACCGAGCATATTAATTTCGCCTGCACCACCATCAACAAAGGTATCTCGAGTTTCCACCACACCGTTTTGGATTTGAAATGAGCCAGTCATTTTTTCGTAGAAAAATCCTTTAGCAAATACATCTCTAAAATCTAGTTTAAGTTTTCTAACCAAGGAATCCAGACTTAAGATGCTGAAAATTCGCGAGCCTTTGTCGGTGATTTCGGTTAAATAGCCATCGGTCAAACGCCAGTCCATCTCACCACTCAAGCTAGCGTAATTGAATTCGTGAGGAGCTTGCTGCCAACTTAAATCAAACTTAGCGCTGGCTTTGGAGTCTTTAATGCCGGAGTTAAACTGGAAACCCTTAAGTAAGGCACCAAAATCTGAACTACTAAATTCACCTTTAAAACGCGTACTACTTTGGCCTTGATTGATAAACCAATCTCCTTCGGCATACAACAAACCGTGGTCGTTGTTAAGTCGAAGGCTTTCAATATGCATACCACTGGCAGAGCGAGCCAACACAAAATCCACTTTACCTAGTTGATTATTTAGAATACTACAGCGTTTGCATGAGAAATTTATGGGCGGAAAACGATTAGGGTTAAAGTCAGATTTAGCATCCTGCTCAGTTACAGGCTCCATTGATTGCCAAGTAGGGATATCGATGAAATCAGCGTTAATATTGATGCCCTGCGCCAACCAATCTTTATACAAAGCGACTTCCATTCTCGTTTCTTTGGCATTGATATCAAATAACCAACTGTCGCTGGTGTTTTTGGCTACCAGTTCTAAATTTGTTAACTTTTGCCCTGCCAACAATGCACTGTCTGCACTGATATAGATACGTTTAGGCGCGTCTATAATTGTCGGTTTATTTTCGCTATCGCTGCTGTCAGATAGCAAATGCGCAATGGCTTGATACCAAGCACTGCTATCAAGCTGCTCAACTTTGGCTGAAATACTAAAGCCAAGACCCATCCCGACCATATCAGACTCTCCAATAGACAGATGGGCGCGAGAAAACTGCATACTCTCATGGGGCAAATTGCCATTAAAGGTAATGTCATTGCCAAGAGTGGCTTTTACCGTGCTGGCTTGCATATTGCCCTTAACTTCAACACTTAGTGGGCGTTTTTGTTCAGCACTTTTGTTGAACGGAGCAGGAAATGAAGAGTTCAAATTGACTAAGTCAGAACTTAAAACTGCAGTGTATTCGTAACCATCTGCAGGCAATGACAAAGCAACATCGATTGACCATTGGCTTTTCCCCTTCAAATAGGGCGTCATTTTGGGGTATACAGAGGCTAACAACTGCTCTGCCTGCCAATCGCCCTTCAACTTAATATCTGCTTGGTAGTGTTGACTTTGCTGCTCGCCATTAAATGAAACCGAGACTGGCTGTCCTAATAATTTTGCACTTAAATTACTGAATTTAACCTTGTCGTTAACAAAACTGACTTCTCCTTTGGCATGATCTAACTGCAAACCTAAACTGGCAATAGTTACCTTGCTGTCAGCCAGTTTAACCTTGCCGCTGGCGACCACATCGGGTTCGGCCAAGGGGATCACTAAATTCAAACTCGCTTCAAGTTGGTTTTCAATTTGAACTTGCTGCAGGGCCTTACCCAGACTATCAGCCAGACTACTTTGCGCCATTAGATCGCGTACTTGTTTACCACTTGCTAAGCCTTTGGCATCGATGGTCAGCACTGCGCCTTTCGACAATGATGGAATGGCCGCATGTAAGCCAGCTAATTCAACATCCATGAGCTTGCCATGTTGGCTGGACATCCACAGACCTTCATTTTCAAATAACAAATTAATATCGAGTTCAGTTAAAGCCGGCCAATCCGAACCAAACTTCAGTTTGCCATTTTGAATATCAACACTGGCCTGAAAAACACCTTGTTGCTGGGTAAACGGAAACTGATCTAATTGCCCAGACCATAAAACTTGAGCGCCTTTAACTGTCCCTGTTTTAAGCGCCGAACTTAAATAAGCCTGGGTATCGACACCCATTAATTCTGCAGGATAATAGTGGGCTAAATTGGCTACATCCATTTCGGCGACATTGGCACTAATAGCCAAAAACTGGTCCTGACTGCGAAAGTAAAATTGCGGTGTGATCACCAATTCTTTGCTGCGTAACACAGCATCATCGCTACTAATGATTAGGCCGGTTTGGCTGGTTTCTAAAAATAGTGTTGCGGATAGATCGGCGTAATCAATGTTTTGCGGCAAATGGCTATCAACAGCCAAAGTATTATCACTGCTTTGTAGACTAATTTTGCCATTGTTATTGGACCAGAGTATGTCCGCGCGGGCCTCTGCAACGCCCGGGATTGCCTGTAATGGTTGCCAGGAAATGTCGCTTATAGCCGCAGATACGTTTACGCCATCACTTAAGCTAAGACCTAACTGGATCAAATCGAGTCTAGCCATAGGTTGTAATTTATTTATGAGTTCACTGGCACTGGGGTCCATCAGCAAGGGCATGAGGGCCACGTAGGGACTTAAGTCTATAGGTTCTGCATTGGTGATACTGACATTGCCATTTTTATCTAGTCGAGTTAACCAATTGGTACTCGATAATTGATCGTTAATCTGCAATGAAAAGTTATCTAGATTCATCACCCAGCCGCTCGCATCAGGTGCAGCATTCATTTGCCCGCCCAAGACCGCAGCTCGCACAATCTTATCGTCGACTGCCCAACTAAAACGACTATTTGACACATCAAGCTGAATCGAGCTTAGGGATTTTTGTGCAATGCTCGCCCACATCACAAAACTGCCACGACTTTCAGTTAAGGTATACGATGTTTTAAGCCATTGATTGATCCAAGGTGATAAATCCAACTCTTCACCTTTGGCAAAAAATGTACCGGACAATTCATCTTCTTGACCGTATAAATCGAGAATAAAGGATGCCGAGTTACTGGCGATTTCTTCTACTTGTAACTGGCCTTTGCCTTGATGTCGATCATTCTTGTTTATCCACGAGACTTGGTCAATGAGCACAGTTTGCGTGTCATTAGGCGTGATCAATAAGAAGCTACTGTTACTGATAGAGAAAGACTGAAGTTGTTGCAGAAACAGTTTTTCGAGGGCAGCAACAATGGGATAGTCACTGTTTTCTTGCCTTAGGGAGCCCAAGTTAAGGGTGATACGCATGCCTTGTAAATCAAACTTATTAGACTGAAATTGCCTTTGTAAAATCGAGTTCCAAAAATCTATCTCAATCACTGTTTCAGCAATATCCAGTTGTACCGGCGATTCAGCATCTTGAACTAAGACTACATCCTTTAAAACGATGGCTGGGCCTGTACCTTGCCATTTAGCTGAGATGCTACCAATCTTCAATTCTGTTTCAAATTGTTGGCTAAGATAGTTTTCTAAAAACTGCTTTTGTTGATCTAAGTAAGGCAGCGAAAAACGCAACAAACTCAGCGCAACAGCGACCAGCACCAAGCTCAAAGCAAATAGCGCCCAGATTTTTCTGACTATGTAGGCAATATAAAATGAAGGCTTAGACATTACGCTGGTTTGCTTTCCTCACATCATTACGACGTCAAATTGATCTTGGTTATATAACAATTCAGTATGTACCTTAATTTGTTTTGTGACAAAAACTTCTAGTTCAGCCAACATATGAGATTCTTCACCCAACAAGGCTTCAGCCACGGCAGGTGAAGCATAAACCACAAATTTATCAGCCTCATAAGCGCGATTAACCCGGACAATTTCACGCATTATTTCAAAACATACAGTTTCAACGGTTTTGATCGAACCGCGGCCCTTACATACTGGACACTCACCACACAGTATATGTTCCAAACTTTCTCGCGTTCTTTTACGCGTCATCTCAATGAGACCAAGAGCAGTAAAGCCATGAATATTAATTTTTGCCCGATCTTTAGCAGTAGCAGCTTCTAAACTATGCATCACTCGGCGCTGGTGGTCTTGGTCGGTCATATCAATAAAATCGATTAAAATCATGCCGCCCAAATTACGCAAACGTAGCTGACGGGCGATGGCTAAAGTCGCTTCGATATTAGTATTGAATATGGTTTCTTCAAGGTTACGATGGCCAACAAAAGCACCGGTATTGATATCTATAGTGGTCATGGCTTCTGTCTGATCGATTATCAAATAGCCACCAGACTTCAAATCAACTCGGCGCTCTAAAGAACGCTGACATTCATTTTCTACATCGTACAAATCAAAAATCGGGCGGTCACCCGGATAGTATTCCAGTAAACGATTTAACTCTGGTACATACTCCTTGGTAAACAATTGTAGCTCTTGCAAGGATAATTTAGAGTCGATACGAATACGGTCGAGAGTCGTGCCGACGAAGTCGCGCAATACACGGCGAGCTAGCGGCAAATCTTCATACAAAATATGGGATTTATTTTTCATACGAGAACGAATCTTTTCCCACAAACGCCGCAAAAAGTCGGCATCTTGGACCAGCTCTTGTTCTTTTACCCCTTCGGCGGCTGTGCGCAGAATAAACCCACCATTTTCACTGCAAAAACACTGCACCAACGATTTTAAACGTTCACGCTCTTGCTCATCTTCAATGCGTTGCGATACACCCACATGAGTCACACTTGGCATAAACACTAAATAACGTGACGGAATCGTAATGTCAGTGGTAAGACGTGCGCCTTTGGTGCCAATTTGATCTTTAACCACTTGCACCACAATATTTTGACCATCCCTGACTAGATCTCGGATATCTTTTTTAGGCAGATGGCTACTGGCTACTTCTTCTTCGACTTCGCTATGAATAGCGATATCTGAAGCATGCAGAAACGCAGCTTTGTCCAGACCTATATCAACAAAGGCGGCTTGCATACCAGGTAATACTCGACTGACCTTACCACGATAGATATTACCTACCAGACCGCGTTTAGTATGACGTTCAATATGAATTTCTTGCAATATGCCATTTTCGATTAAAGCGACACGAGATTCAGATGGTGTCACATTGATCAGTAATTCTGCGCTCATGGCTGATACCCTATTTTATTTAGTAATTGGCGAGTTTCAAAAAGTGGCAAACCCACAACGGCGCTATAACTACCTTGAATATTCTCTACAAATTGCCCACCGAGACCCTGAATAGCATAACTGCCTGCTTTATCAACGGGCTCACCGCTGTGCCAATAATCGTCAATTTGTTGGACTGACAAAGCGGCAAATTTTACTTGGGTTTTTACCACACAATAAACTTGGCCTTCGCCTGTGGTTAATGCAACACCCGTGTAAACATGATGAATATTATCAGACAGTAACCTTAACATTCGCTGAGCATCGGCTTTATCTTGAGGTTTACCTAAGACCAAGTGATTAATCACCACTACAGTATCAGCACCGAGTACTGGCATATTTTGCCCTGACTTTTGCCAGCCTAAAGCCGATTTGCCACAGGCTAGGCGTCTGACATAATCCAAAGGGGCTTCGTTGCTCAAGATTGTTTCATCCAAGTCGACTGGCATTGTTTGAAACACCAGCCCCATTTGCTTTAACAATTCTGCTCGTCGTGGTGATTGTGAGGCGAGTAATAACATCGCGGGCTTAACTTAAACGCATTTGGCGCCGCAATTTACGCAACAACCAAAATAGCCAAGGCCAAATGACCATTGAACTAACAACCGGCCACATGTAGGTAAACAAAAAATACACGTCAGTTAATAGATGCTGTAGCCAAAAAACAATTAAGTTATAAAAGGCTGAAGTAACGCCGATGACGATAGCCTGTTGCCAGACTGAATAATTACGTAAACGTTGATAGTTGGCAGCCAGTACGTAAATACTCACACACATTGCAAAGCTATGTACACCAAGACTTGAGCCTAACAAGATATCAAGTACTAGACCGTTAATAAACGCCACTCCAATGTTCACTCTGTGGGGTAAAGCCAGGGTCCAATAACTGAGGACCAATAGCACCCATTCAGGTCGATATAAATCAACCGAGGCAGGCATCGGCATAATTTGTAGCACCAAAGCACAAATTAAACTGAAAGTGATTAGGTAGGCTCTGAATTGCATTAGGGCTGATCCTCCTCAGAGCTTGGTTGCGCATTGCTGTTCGGCTCTTCCGGCCACAACAGAAGTAGATATTTTAGACGGTCAAGTTGAGCCACCGGTTTAGCTCTGACAATGGCAAAAGGTCGGGTTTCATCACGCACAATAGAGGTGATTTCAGCCACAGGGTAGCCCTCAGGAAACACTCTGCCTAAACCAGAAGACAGCAGTAAATCGCCCACTTGTAAATCTGCACTATGGGAGACATGTTGAATATGTAACTCGTCTAAGCTACCCGAACCTGAAACTACCAGCCGCAAATTATTACGTGCCACACGCACTGGAATAGCGTGAGTGATATCAGCAATCAATAATACGCGGCTATTGGTTGAACTCACCTGCATTATTTGTCCAACCACACCCTTCTCATCTAATACGGCTTGTCCTTCATAGACACCATTTAGTGCGCCTTTATTAATCACAATTTGATGGCTATAAGGATTATTATCGACTGCCATTAATTCGGCCACTTCTTTACGAGTATTCTGTTTTGAAGGTGAATTTAGTAATCTACGTAAACGAATATTTTCTTCTTTTAAAAATGCCATCCTTTGTAACTCTTGACTCATTAAGGTGGCTTGCAGGGTCAGTTGAGCATTTTCATCTAATAATTGTTCATGGGAGCTCAAACGTGTCAGGCTGGCATTGATTAATTCACCTGGCAAATTAGCTAAATATTGCAAAGGGCTAACCAGAGAATTGAGGTAGACCCTAGTGGTACCAAAACCATTAAATTTATGATCAAAAATAATAAGCGATACGGATAAAATCAAGCCAAGAGCGAGTCTATTTAACAGCGAGGGACCAGTAGAAAAAATTGGATTCATAAAGTAATGCCAGTGAGGTGACTTGAATGTATTGGCTTTCAAGCCACCTTAGATCAATGTTTATTCGTAGCTAAACAAATCGCCCCCGTGTAAGTCAATCATCTCAAAGGCTTTACCACCACCTCTGGCTACACATGTTAAGGGGTCATCTGCTATGACAACAGGAATACCAGTCTCTTCCATTAATAATCGATCTAAATCTTTTAATAAAGCGCCACCACCGGTTAAAACCATGCCACGTTCAGAAATATCAGAAGCCAATTCAGGTGGAGATTGTTCAAGTGCGACCATAACCGCTGAAACAATACCGGTTAAGGGTTCTTGCAAGGCCTCAAGAATTTCATTGCTATTAAGGGTAAAACTGCGCGGTACACCTTCAGCCAAGTTGCGACCACGGACTTCGATTTCTTTCACTTCTTCAGCCGGATAAGCCGCACCGATTTCATGTTTAATACGCTCAGCTGTTGCTTCACCGATCAGTGAGCCAAAGTTACGACGAATATACGAGATAATCGCTTCGTCAAATTTGTCACCGCCGATACGTACCGATGAGGAATAAACAATACCATTGAGTGAAATAATGGCCACTTCAGTGGTACCACCACCGATATCTACCACCATCGAACCCGTTGCTTCTGAAACCGGTAAACCTGCGCCGATTGCTGCAGCCATGGGCTCATCAATCAGAAACACTTCACGTGCACCGGCGCCTAAGGCAGATTCACGAATAGCACGGCGCTCTACTTGGGTAGAACCACAAGGTACACATACTAAAACACGTGGGCTGGGGCGTAAAAAATTATTGTCATGGACTTGTTTAATAAAATGCTGCAGCATTTTTTCGGTCACATAAAAATCTGCGATAACCCCATCTTTCATCGGACGGATCGCTTTTATGTTACCTGGGGTTCTACCCAACATACGTTTGGCCTCGGTCCCTACGGCCGCAACAGTTTTTGGGCCCCCTGCTCTTTCTTGACGAATTGCCACAACCGAAGGCTCATTTAAGACGATACCTTTGTCTTTAATATAAATCAGCGTATTGGCTGTGCCGAGGTCGATTGATAAATCGTTGGAAAACATTCCTCGAAGCTTTTTGAACATGGAAGAAACCGCATCCTAGTTGGTGAGAGAGATAATCAGCAACTTTACCAACAGGCCCCTGATTGGGCAAGCAAACAGGTAAAACAAAAGCGCAAAAAACAGGGTTTAGCGCAATATATTGGTGACTTTTTTGCAATAAGTGAAAACTTGACTCCAAATTGCTTAAATAATAAGCAGCGAAGTGCTAACAGGGCTTTACTTGGTACTCAGGTGCACTCTGGGTATAAATGACTTAAATAGAGTTATTTTTTACCCTAAACATTAAAAATTAAAGCAGAAGCTTTCGTTTAATTAAATAATTCACGCCATTGAATGACCCGATCATTGCCCCTAAATTGACCAAAACTAATAATGGCACTGGGATAATCTATTGGGTATGCATTGCCACAAACACTAGTCTGATTACAAATGAGACCATCACCATTCCAATCGAAATTCAGATAACTAGGCCACAATAATGGCTCAGTTTGCGGATTAAGTTGCAATAAGACTTCGCCCGTCTGGCCAGGCGCACTAAAATAAAAATCATTGAGGCTATCGGGTACTCCCATCAATAAAGCGCCGTCGCTAGTAATAGGAGCAAATGATCCACTTAGATCATTGGCTGAGGTAGCACCTCTTTTACTTAAAATGAGTTGAGCGTTTGCTTGACTAAAATCAATAAGGGTTTCATTGTCTAGACTATTAGTTAACCATCTTCCGGCTCGGTAGTATTGTGCTGCAAACCCGACAGTTAGAGGCTCAGTTTCGGGTCCATAAGCGCTGTTGAGTTTAAATCGTCCGAAACGCAAATTAGCACCACCTACATCACTAAAAATGAAATCATTACAGCTTGGGTCTAATGCATCGTCGCGGAAACAGACGCCATTGCTATCGGTAAAAAATGGGGAGTAAAAAACAATATCAAAGACCGCACTGAAGGGGTCCGTCAGCGCAAACATGGTGTTATTTACATCGACTTTGTTGTAGCGAATGGTGGCATCTGGCAAGACTAAATGTACAGTACCATCGTAATTATTGTCATCACTTAGCAGAGGCGCGCTCCCCTTAAAAACGCTCACATCACCGCTATAAATACTTTTATCAAGATAAGTAAGTTTATTCTGATCGTTAACATCCGCAAGACTCGGCTTTAAATTCCATTCTAAGGAGTCATAGTTCAAGGTAGTTTGCTCAAGGGCATTTTTGGCGATGATGTCAAATTGAGGGTTGTGCGCAAACGAATTAACCTGACCAATATAGGTGAAACTGGCTTGCACATCTTCCAAAGCGGGCAGCGGAAGCATGGGTGCCACTTGATAATAAGCGGGTATAAAGGGATCTAACACCAACGAGGCATAGCTGGGGATGCGATTACCCAAATAACTACTATCATGAGCAGCCAAGGAAATTTGACCTGTTTCGCTGTAATAAGCGCCGCTGTATCGATACTGTCCGCCAATGAAGGTTAAAGACCCAGTACTGCTTAATAAACCTGGGGACGTCGAACTATTGACAAAGCCAGCACTGGCATATTTAAGCTGGCCATCTGAGGTACCTGCGGCTATAGGCGCCAAACGCTGCACTTCAAGTTGCAGCCCCTCAGCCTGATAGTTTGGTAGCAAATTGCCTGCATACCCATAAGCACCAATCAGTATTTCAAAAGTTTGCCCTGCGGTGTATTTACCTGAATCATTAATATCACTGGCTACAAGGGAAAGTGGTGAGACTTGACTTTGCAAATAAGCTGGATAGACATCAATCAATCCTATCCCACGTAGGATCTGGCCATTATTTAAGCTCGTTTGGGCACTGAGTTTCAAGCGGCCGGCATCAGCGTAATTCAAGCTAGATAATGAAGCTAAACCAACACTATCAAAGACAAGATTAAGAGCGCCTGTGTTTTCACCGTTGGCGTTGGTTATAGCGATACCAGCCAAGCTTGTTAAGCAAGTATTAGGGGAGTCACAGTCATAGCCAAAGGTAATCGTTTTGTTACCGCTTAACGCTGCTTGACATACCCCATTGTTATTTTGGACCGCACGCAATTGCACCTTAGTAAAGGCTGTTTCTGCCAGCTGATCAGGTAATAATTTCTCACTCACTGTGGCACCGACAAATTCAAATCCTGCGTCAACAAAACCTATATCGCAGGTTTCAGTGGCACCCACAAAACATCTTAAATTAGCCGCATCTGAAGGTAAGGTTTTACTCAATGTATAATTTCCTGCTGTGGCAATCGACAAATTAACAGCCCTAGAGCCGGTAAAAGTCAGCGTATTGCCGCCCTCAATCGCACCAGGCATTAAAGTCAGTGTGCTCGGCTGCTGATATAAACTAGTGCAATTAGCATCGGCACAGGCTTTAACGATAAAGGGTTCAGCCTCACAAGTCAGGCCTTGACCATCATGCTCTAGGCGAAAATGGTCCACCGCATCAGTGAATGAACACAAACCGGCGTAATTAGTGTTAGCCACCGCTGATGCTTGGTAATTAATGGTGGACTCACTGCCCAAGGTAATGTTGTTTGCGCTAATTGCACCAAAGGCATAACTCGCCGACCCCAGTGTAATATCGCCTCGACTGTATAAACTGCCGCTAAAAGTTGTTTGATTGTTAAAGGAGACATCATTAAAGGCATACAGAACTAATTTACTGGCGACACCGCTGGTATTGACCGCGGGTGAATTGATTAAGCCGGGGGAAGGAAAAGCAAGGGCTTGATTAACATAGACAATAGCTGTACCACTGCCATTGACAATGATTTGGGATTGGCTGGACGTAACAAGACGATTAATCCAATAAACGCTCCCTCCTTGCAAATAAAGCGTATTTTTGTAAGCTAAAATAAGGGTATCTACAAAATATTCACGGTGATTAGTGGAAAAAGTAATCCTCGCCTCAGAGGCGTAATTTGGATTGATCTGGGCATAACTATTACTAGGATAAGGACTTACACCAATAGAAGCGCTGCCCTGATAGCCAATAACCACATTGTCTGTGCTGCTGCGACTGACAAAGCTGCTGACATTAATCACAGCAGATTGCCCACCCGATGCGACACAATTACGAGTACTGCAGGTTTTTTTATTGGATCCCTTGTTACTGGTAATCTTCGAGGTAGTTAGAACATTGTTTGCAGCACCCAACAGTTGGGCGTTGTAGCCGAAGTCAATTTTTCCAGTGGCACTATGGGTTGTAGCACCGTTGGAGAACACCGATTCACATTGCCCCCCATTAGGGGCTGGAACCTGAGCAATAATAGCCAATGACAAATAAACTTTATTGTCATTGTAGGCATCTTGAGACCAAATCCAAGTGGCATTGGCAGAGATAGAAGGGCGGGTTCCCCAAGGACTAACACCATTATTACCATTGACCTTAGCTGCGTTTACATAGTTACTCCAACCGGTTTTACTGACTTTCCAATGCTCTGGTGTAGTATAAATAGTGGTTTGTTTGTTACTAAATAAATGTTCGCTGGTGAGATTAAATTGCCCAAGAAAGCCAGCTATTCCGCCTTGATCTTCAGCCACAATGTGCAAGAAATAGTCTTGCCCATCAATTAAGTCGTAACTAAAATTATAGGTTTTCCGCCAATTGCTGCCGCTACCAATATAAAGGCCTTGCACACTATCGTCAGTACTGAGGTAAACATCGAATCTATTATCTGCAGTGAGGTTTCCAGATAAGCCTCCTGCTATTGACAAGCCACACCACAGCATCGTGATTAAGAAGAGAGTTTTTTTCATCAGAGCTACCTTGAATTGCATGTGGTCATACCCTAGAGAATGCGCTTGGACCATGCCTATAACATCAGATCGACATACACCGTGCGGCTCACCACAATATCACCAACCACACATTGCCCAGTACTACTAATTTGGTAGTAGGTTTGAATTAAGATCCCATCTCGAATTACCTTACTGTTCGACGAGCTTGTGTAGTGGCAGTTTTCTAGTCCCGCTAAGGTGTTAAAACTAAAATTTGTCGGTGAACTACAATAGGGGGCCGTCGCTGCGCTGATAGGTAAATTTGCAGCTATTTGACACTCTATCCCTGCTTTTGCCGCATTGAGCGCCCTTTGTCCAAGCACTTCATGCACAATGGCATCTGCCGAACTGGCTAAAATTTTATTGAGACTTAGGCCTAAAAAAGCCAGCACGACGATGACAAACAGGGCCATCACTAACATACTGCCTCTTTGTTGAGCGCGTTGATGTTTAGGGTACATTAGGAATATGTACCTCAGTATTGTAATTAACGATTTCACCCTGCAATTCAAAAGCTAAACGTAGCTGTATCAAGGCACTTCGATTTAACGTTGGCCCACTGATACGAAAAGGCAACTCATTACTCAGGGTAAGATTGTTGTGCAGGTTTTGCCCCAGTAAATCTCCCCCCACTTGATATAAGGTTTGGTTATTGTTGATGTTATCTTGGTAGCGAAAAATACTGCCATTGCGGGCACAGAAACTAACGGTATTGCGGGCAAAATACATTCTAGAAGCAGGCGACGAATCGGCAAAAGCGCCACTGATCTCTAGCTCTGCAATATGACTCGTACTATCGGCAGTATTACAGTCACCATCACCATCAGGATTGCCGTCTTCATCGGCATCCATATCATCACTGCAGGCCAAAATGGTCTGACGTTTCAACGAATTACTGCCGTACACATCTTGGTTCGACGTTGGGTAAACAAAAGTGGAATCACCCGCTTGCCAAGCGTATTGATTAGCATTGTCGGCAAGTTCTACTACGCGGGCTAAGGTTGCCGTGCTGGGAATAACAGGCAGGGTGGTGTAGTAGGAAGCCCATAAAGCGGGCACAAACTCCAAACATTGGGTACCCGCACTGGCCGAATATTGCAAGCGCACACTGTTGGGTATCGCCGCACGTAATTCGCGGCTCACTCTTTCAATCACAAAACGCGATTGGCTTAATAATTGATCCCGCTCATTTGCATCGCTATAGATTTGCAGTCCACTGCGCAAAAAACCGGAAACCCCTACAGACACAATGCCCAATACCACGATTACCGTTATTAACTCGATCAAGGTAAATCCATTGGACAGTTTATTGGTCTGCTGATATTGCATCAATAATTACTCCGCAGGCCAGTAAATATTATAGGCTCGCCATTGGGGGTGATAATCGTAATTTGAATTAACTTAGTGTTGCCAATATAAGCTGAACCACCCGCTATAGCATCATCAATACCATCCATATTATCGTCATAGTAAACCCTGACTTGCGCTCTAAAACCAGCGTAAAAAGACTGACCATCAATTTCGATAACGTTGGCGTTAGCATCTAAGATTGCAATACCACTCTGATCAAGACCGTGATAGTCGTCTACGTCATTGTAACTATCTCGCGACTCGTTATCTGGCCCTAAATTATTACTGGTAGTGCAGGGATTCGCTAACTCGTTGCATCGCACTAATCCGCCACTGCGGTTAGATTGTTGATCAAAGGACTTAGCAAAAATTTCGTTCATCAGTGATTGGGCTAATTCTGCCGCTTTAACTTGTAAGATCGGCTCAACACTCCGAGTGGCGAGTGGCTTTATCAATGAAGCAAATAGACTCAAGGCCACGGCAAACACGACAATGCCAATAATCAGTTCGATAAGGGTAAAACCCTTAGCCAGAGTCTGTTTATGGGCAAACATGAATAAAACCTTGAGCTTCCACACAAACTGCAACAACTTGTTCACCGCTTAACTCGATTCGACAACCACTACTGCAGTTATTTGCACTGGTTAAGGGCCGTCCTAAATTATCGAAACCAATCGCAGTAATGGCGGTTGTTGCATCAAGGACAGAAGAAATCGTGACATTTTGCTCGAGCATTTCAGTAGCAGAAGTGGATAAGCTGTTAGCGAGTCCATAGTCAACAGTGTTGGCGCACGAAGCACTACTATCTGAGGTATTATACTCAGTCGTGGGCGGCCCAAACGCCGATGGTAAGGTGGTAAAATTAAGCTTAAAACAAAAGCCCCTGCGGGTATCTTGCATGCCCCGAGTTTGCATAGTGCGTAAACTGGACACCAGTTTACTTTGGTAGGCAAACTCAGCAAAACCCCGTGTGCCATTGAAGCGACTACCAATGGTAACGGCGAGAATACCTAATAATACAATCATAATAATCAGCTCTAATAAACTAAAACCTCGTTGAGTCTTATGACTATTATTCATTTTCATGCTCAGATATGTTTATTGTTGCCCAAAAAATAAAGGCCACTAATACAACATTAATGGCCTTAAAACTAGTTTGGGTAACAGCAAATAAATTAGTTACATTCACCAGTATATGACGTTACGGTAGCGGGTACATTAGGACCTGTAGAAGCTTTGTAAATAACTAAACAGCCGGTATCAGCAGCCGGGGAACCATAACTAAAAGTCGTATCCACAAAGTTATAAAAACGCAGGGTCGAGGTGCCAGCCAGTGGTCTACCCGTTGCTGCAGCTCCTCCGCCCGCTTCAAATGCAGGAAACATGTCAGCATCAACATCCACTAGTGCGGTTAAGTCCACAGAAGGCGCTAAATAACCATAAACCGTAGCATAGTCAACGCCACTAATTGTGACCGTACCCGTTGCACCTGTTTGTCCGGCAATCAAGGATTTACCGTATACGATAGAGTTAAGAGAACCAATGGCTCCTTCTACCGCTTTTACTGTACTGGCTTTAGCATCTTTTTGAATATCGAGAAATTTAGGTGCTGCGGTGACCGCTAATATACCTAAAATGACAATCACAATAATTAATTCGATTAATGTAAAACCTTTTTGTTGTTGCATGTTACTGTCCTCAATGGATGATTTTAAATTTTATTTTTGAAACATATCAGTAGTTTATAACACTAAACTCATTGTTGGCGCTAGTGAGTATTGTGAGTCAATACCATAACAAGGTATGTATAATTAAGTGTAACTGGGCCTAATTATTACTATATACGATGACTTGACCGATCCTTGGGTCATAGATAAAACCATTGCCACTTAGGTTATCTACAGGTTCATTGTTTTGATTCTTGATCGTTTGGGTTAAGTAGTAATAACACACGTCATTGCCACCAGAACCGCTACCTGCTCGAAGATTGGTAAAATAACGATAGTTTTTAAATGGACGATCGTTCCAATCTGACGAAATCGTTGGAGCGCTTTGCATTATTAAATTAAAGATACTTTCGCAATCTAAGGTACTCAACTGATTGTCTTCACTGCTACTATCAGTATCGAGTTGACCAGTGGGATAACCCGTATCTTTGTCAATCCCAATTTGAATGCTGTTAATGGTGACAAAGGTAGAGTTGGTACCGTTGTTCTCTTGCGGTCGACCTTCTAATTCCCATTGCGCACGCACTAAACCTACTGCAGATGCAAAACCACCCGCGACCCCATCAACTGTGGCATCTTCCGCATCTTTGGTGACATCCAGTAACCTAGGGAGAGCGGTGGCCGCCAATAAGCCTAAAATAACCACCACAATCACTAACTCAATTAAGGTAAAACCTTGGACCTGAGGCATTCTCGATAGATTGAATGTGGGTTGTCGAGTCTGTTTATTATTCATTTAAACCTCTTATTGAGTATATTTATGTGTCGCTGGCTAATTTTTGATTACTTCGCCGGTAAATACTTTGTATTCAAAGTACGAGCCACTAGACAGGCGATAGCGACAACGACTTTGTTCGACATCACCGCTAAGTCTTACCCCGTCATAAAACTCAGCAATGACTCTAAACCCGTCACTATCTAGGGGAATATTAAGCACCATATTCCAAATATCTTCACAACCTTTGCCACTTTGCGCCGCTTTAGGCCATCCATTTGCACTCATAAAAACAGGATGTTTATCTACCTCAACTAAGGTCTTTTCGTCATCTAATCGAGGTGCAAAGGTACTCATAATAATAATTTCAGGTCGTCCTTGAGCCTGCCACTGCCAATGTGCGCTATTAACACTAGTCGCAAAACTATTGGCCAAATTGTCTAAATTCACCCGTTTAATACTCGGTGATGTTTTATAAAAATACAAAATAAAACTTAGCATCAAGGCGACAAATATGACAATGACACTGAGATTAAAAAACACTGAACGATTACGCTCTTCTGTGGCTTGATTTTTCTGCATAAACTTAGCCCTTTATAGCCCCCATCATATCCCACATTGGAGTAAATATACCAAGTGCGAGCACCAATACCATACCTGCAACCAGTGAAATGAGTACCGGTTCAATTTTGGCTGTTAAGCTTTTCAAATCGTAATCCACCTCTCGCTCATAAAAGTCAGCGGCCTCTGCTAATAGCTCGTCTACACGCCCCGTTTCTTCACCCACGTTGATCATCTGCAAAACGAGTGGAGTAAATAAGGTACTGCTGGCAGCAACTCGCGACAAACTCTCGCCTTTTTCAATATTTTTACGCATAGCAATTATACGCGCTGCCATGTAAGAGTTATTGACCGCCTCAGCCACCAAATTCAACGCGCTAGTGAGGGGCACGCCTGCCACTAACATCATGGAAAAACTGCGGGAAAAACGTCCTAACAGAGTGCGTTCAAAAATGCTGCCGACAATGGGTAAACGCAGTTTAAGTTTGTCCCATTTATACTGGCCTTGTGGGGTTTGCAAATAACGCCGTATAAAATAAATACTGGCGATAATTCCCACTAATATATAAGCCCATTGCGTCACAAAAAAATGGGAAGAGGCTAATAACACCCGCGTCATTAATGGCAGTTCTGCGCCAAGTGAGGTGAACATATCGGCAAAAATTGGAATGACCACGATATTCATAATCACCATCGCGATAACAATGGCAAAAATAACAAATAGCGGATAGCGTGTTGCTGCTTTTATTTGTTTGCGTGTTTCTTGCTCTCGTTCTAAATAAAATGATAGTTGCAAAAATGCATCGTCTAACTTACCGGTGTTCTCACCCACATGCACAATGCTAACAAAAAGCTGACTAAAGATACTTTTGTGTTTATGCATGGCACTCGATAGTGTGCGCCCGCGCTCTAACTGGCTGGCGACATCTTGCAATGCAATAGCCATGCGTTTAGAACCACAGGTGTCAGCTAAGCCCTTAACTGCGCGTAATATCGGGATACCCGATTTTGCCAAAGAATACATCTGCCGAGCAAAAATAACTAAATCATCGAGTTTGACCTGCGGAGTTAAAAAATTTACGCCTTCAGGTTTGTTGACTTTTTGGGCAGAAAATTCACTTATTTCCAAAGGTATAACACTGCGGCCAACTAAAATTTGAGCAACAGAAGCTGCATCAGTTGCTTCCAATACACCAGTGGTTAACTCCCCCCCAGGTTTGCGCGCCTTGTAACTAAACTGGGCCATTTTCGCCATCACTTAGCTTTGCCTGCGGCTCAAGCTCAAAAGAAAATTCATTTGAGAAAGTAGGCGAACTTAATGTCTTAGCTTTACTAGCAGCTGCCAATTCTTGTTCCAAGGGTAAATCAGCACCATGAGCATCACTCAAACTACGCTCGTCTAATACTAATTCAATCAGTTTGAGTACTTCTTCTATGGTTGTGATCGCCATTTTTGCATACGTTAGGGCGACTTTTGCCAGAGGCACAAATCCAGGACTTTGCTTGGCTACATCAGCAAACAATACCGTATCGTTAACTTTTAGGGCATTCATCATGCTTTCACTCATTTCGAGTAATTCAAAGACGCCTAACCTGCCTTTGTAACCTGACTTTCCACAACTTGAACACCCCTTGCCATGATAAAAATTCACCTCACCAAGCAAGGGATCAATACTTTTTAACCACAATAACTCTTCAGCATGGGGCTGATAAGGAACTTTACAGTTTTCACAAATTTTACGCACTAAACGCTGTGCCACAATGGCTCTAAGTGAGCTTGCTACCAAATAACCTGGTGCGCCCATATCCAGCAAACGCACTGCACTGCTGACAGCGTCGTTAGTATGTAATGTTGACAGTACAAGGTGGCCAGTTAAGGCCCCCCGTAGACCTATTTCGGCGGTTTCTTGATCACGCATCTCGCCGACCATAATAATGTCAGGATCTTGGCGTAAGGTAGTGCGCAACACACTGGCAAAGCTCAAGCCAATCTTGTTATTAGTTTGCACCTGATTAATACGTGGTAACCGATACTCTACTGGATCTTCCACGGTAATAATTTTAGTAGAGGCCTGATTTAGTTCGCTTAAGGCTCCATATAAGGTTGTGGTTTTACCTGAGCCTGTTGGACCGGTCACCAAAATCATGCCATGAGGGTGTTTCAATAAACTACGAAAACGTCTCAATATACTGGGCGGCATGCCCGTTTGATCTAAGGTCAACAAACCAGCAGATTGATCAAGCAAACGCATAACCACTGATTCGCCATTTTGAATAGGCATGGTGGACACCCGCACATCAATAGTATGCCCTTTAATTCTGATGCTGGTACGACCGTCCTGTGGTAGGCGCTTTTCTGAAATATCTAAGCCAGACATTAATTTAAGCCGCAGCACCAAGGCCGACGCCACGTTTTTTTCTTGAATAACGTTTTCTTGCAACACTCCATCCACACGCATGCGTATGCGCAACAGATTTTCATCTGGCTCAATGTGAATATCTGAAGCTTTGGTTTGTACCGCATCTTCAAAAATAGATTGGAGTAAACGCGCTACAGCAGTATCTTGCTCATCACCAATGCCGCTGTCTATTTCGAATTCAGACCCTTCTTGATATTCTTCTGCCAATTCTTGAGCAAAAGAAGCAATTTCTTCAGTGCGCCGATAATAGGTATCGTAGGCATCTAATAACTGACTGTCGCTAACAACCGCAACTTTGATGGGTTTGTGCAATAGGCCAGACAATACGTCTACCCCAGCCAAGTCAGCGGGGTCACTCATGCCGACCAGAAAATGATCTCCTTTGTCATCTAACACTAGGGCGCGATGGCGGCGAGCTTGCACTTCTGGCAACTTATTAACTGCGCTAACCGACACATTGTATTGGCTGATATCCACCAAGGGCACCTTCAGGTGCTGTGACAAAAAACTCACTAATTGCGCTTCAGTAACAAATCCTTGTTCTATTAGTACATACCCAAGCTTGCGACCGGACTCTTTTTGCGTCGCTAAGGTTTGCATCAACTGCTGTTCAGTAATAATGCCTTGTTGAACCAATAAATCGCCTAAGCGGATCTTAGTTTTTGGGTTCATGGCCTACCCACCAATATTTGCAGCCTTTGTTCAATAAAATCGCTTACTGGGGCATCGAATTGAGCCAAACTTAAGGCCTTTTGGTAAGCCTCTTTAGCTAGGCTTTGTGCACCTAATTTTTCTTGTGTAATACCCAAGCCGAGCCACCATCTTGCTTGATATGCCTGTGCTTGAGTCAAGGCAATATAATCACGTTTGGCAAGTAAATAATGGCCTAATTGTTGTGCTAGGTTTGCGCGATAAGCCCAATAATCAATTTCAATATGTTGTTCAGGCTCTATTTCATTAAGTAATGTCCACGCGCTGGGTGATTGTTGTTGTTGCACATATAAGCGGGCCAACATCAGTCGAAGATCGCCACGCCGTGAATTTTGTTGAATACTAGATTGCAATAAGGTTGTTGCTCTTTGCCGCTGATTATTAGCAAAGAGCAATGAAGCGAGCTTTTTCAACAAGCTAAGATTATTTGGCTCCTGCTCAAGCAAAGTGCTTAATAATGTAATGGCTAAGGCATCATTATTGTTGGCTAAGGCATCTTTTATATTGGCCCGTAAACTCGCCGTCTGATTAGCCTGACTACTACTTTGCATGCTAAATACCGATGGCGCTGACACGGGATCAATCGCTGCAACTTTAGGGGCTGGGGGTGCAGCTACTGCAACCAGTTGAGTTTCGGCAGGTAAACCCAATGCCGAGGGTAAGGTTTCCTCGAAGTCGTTTGCTTGGTTTACGTCTGAGACCAAAATAGTATTGGCTTGCTTATCACCAATTCGCTGGGTAGGCACATTCAGTGAAGTATTTTGCTCTGCAGATTGAACCTGTTCAAGCTGCGAACCGCTGGCAGCCACTAACATTGGTTTACTTGGAGCTTGAGTCTCTTGGCCGACGTTTTGCTCGGCCGTATCAGCAGATATAGGCTGCGATGACTTCAAAAGAGAACCACTGCTGTTTAATAACCAGTAAGCACCAGCCAGCACAACTAACAGACATAAACTGAGTATCCACCACCAATGGACTCGACGCTGAGGTGCTTGATAATCAGCAGACACCGAGGTATCACTTGCCTGGCGAGCCTCTAAGTCTTGCAGCATTTTATTGACTACACTCATAAATAAAACCTTTGATAAGCGTAATAAAGAGCTGCCGATAATACACTCAGCAAACAAAGGCCTAAGCTAATTTTTAACATTAGTGACGAGCTCAGGTAGGCGGCTTCAGTATCAACTATAGCGGCATTGATTTGCCTTGAACTAACCTGTTGCTGCCCTTCTCCATAAGCCAACATCAGGCTTTTATGGCATAACACGTTGACAATTCGCGGAGTACCTTTACTGGCCTTAAATAGCAATTTACAATTTTTCTTGGAAAAAATTTCAGCGCCGCGGTACCCGGCGACGAACATCCTGTGCCTGACATATTGATACACTTGATCAGCGTCCATTAAGCGTAAAACATAGGAAAACGTCACACGTTGTTTAAGCTGACGTAATTCAGGCAAAGCCAACTTTTCATCCAGTTCAGGTTGACCAAATAACACCACTTGTAAAAGCTTACGAGATTCCGTTTCTAAATTGGTCATCAAGCGCAGCGCTTCGATACTTTCGATGGGCAAAGCCTGGGCTTCATCAATAATTAATACCGCGGAGCGGTTTTGCCGATGAATATCGATTAAACGTTGTTGAATACGCTGAGTAAATTCTTGTTGATCGGCCAAGGCCGTCAATTCAACATTGAGTTCGCTGGCCACAGAGCGGCGCAACTCAGTGGGTGTCAAACAAGGATTAGGGATATAAGCCGCAACAAAATGCTGAGGAAGTTCGTTCAGTAACTTGCGACAAATCAGGGTTTTACCTGTGCCCACTTCGCCCGTCACTTTTATAAAACCCTCGCCACATTTAAGTGCCGTCATCAGTACATTGAGCGCCTCTTTATGACTCGGCAAGCCAAAAAAGTAACTCGTATTTGGCGTTAAGGTAAAGGGCAGCTCTTTAATACCAAAATGGTAAAGGTACATAGTTACTCCACGTGCAACCAATCGGCCATTTGGTCGCGGCTACGTTGTAACTGATTTCGCCATGTTTGGGCATCAACCACGGTTGGTTTTAGCAAAATAACTAACTCTTTTTTTACCTCGGTCTGTTTTATCGATTTAAATAAGTTTCCGAAAAATGGAATATCACCTAGTAGCGGGGTTTTCGATTCTGAATCGGTAATCATCGACTGCATTAAACCGCCTATCACCACAATTTCGCCTGAACGGGCGCGGATAATAGTGTCAGACTCACGAATATTACTTTGCGCTAAAGGCAAAATATATTGCTCTTGATTTAGCGTCACTATTTTTTCTTGTTCTTGCGTTTCAATGACTGAAGGATGCACATGCAACAGAACCACACCGTCTTTATCGATCTGCGGGGTAACATCGAGGGCAATGCCAGAAAAGAAGGGGGTCAATTCAATATTCGGTACGACAGAGGTGGTACTCGCGGAGATAGTGCTTTGGCTTGATACGTCGGTGACAAAATATTCATCATCGCCCACTTTAATCACCGCTTTTTGATTATTAACGGCCGTCACCCTAGGGCTTGATAAAACCTGCACATTGCCTTGGGTTGCTAATAATGACAGGACACCCGAAAAGTCTTTATTAACAAAAGACAGACTGGTGATATTGCCTAACGCAGCACTAATATTGTCGCCAATGCTGCCTGAAGACGTTGAGTACTGAAACTCAGTGCTGCCCACATTGGCCAGTATTTGTCCCCAATTAATGCCTTGTTGATACCCATCACTTAAGGAAACTTCTATGATGCGCGCCTCGAGTATCACTTGGCGCTGAATAATCTCTTCAGAAACCTGTAAAAAATGCTTAATCGCCCGGATTTCATCGGGCATAGCTCTAACCGTAACAAGGCCTGCTTGAGGAGTAACCGTTACGGTTTTACCCTCAGCAATACCGATCATTGACTTTAGCGTGGTCAATAATTCAGTCCAAAAGTCCGTTTCAGTCCGAGTGGATATATTGGTGCCATTGGCATTGTTGCTGCCATTTAGGTTATTACTGTTATTACTGCTGTTGTTATTGCCACTGGAGTTGCCGGAAAAATTATTTTGCGAACTACTGCTATTATTGCCTTGTTGTTGAGACACACCGCCAGAGGTAATACTGGTTTGAGTAATACCATCGCGCTTCATCAATAAATAATTAACCGCAAACGTCTCTGTCCGCAACCCTGCAGGATAAATGCGATAAATATTTTGTTTCCGTTCAATTTGATAACCGTACATTTCTGAAACCAGTTCAAACACCTCGTCTAAAGCCACTTGTTTTAGGTCTAACGAGATGGAGCCAGTAACATCAGGATGAACGGCGACGCTGTAGGGCGTATCTTTTACTATGCCTGCAAAAAAGGTGGCCGCATCAATTTGCTGGGCATTAATATCATATTTGCTTTGACCAAACAGTGGATTATCGCCACTTGCCACATCTGGCAACAACGCTTGGCTAACTGCTTCTGGTAAGGCACTTAGCTCTTGGCTTTTATCTATCTTTGGCGCTTGATACTCAGCCAGTGCCGAATCCATCGCAATACTCGATTGCGTAGACTTTTGGGGACTTTGGCAGGCAGCCAATGCTGCACTCAATACCAATAAAACTATTATTTTAGAAATCATCGTTAGCATCTTTTTTAATATCATTATTAATAAGCTGAAGAATTTTATGCCCCTCTGGACCGCGCAATTCCACCCTATTTTTGGCTATTGAGAAAATGGTAAAGCCCTGAATTATCTGCCCTTCCACAAAGCTTTTATTATTAATAATTGCCTGTTTTGACTGTTCACTGATAAAAATGGCTGAGAGCAACAATGAATCAACTTGCCCACTGCTGCGGGCGGCACTATTAGCTTCTTGAGGACGAGTTGGGTCAGGTAAGACTTGCGCACTCACCCCACAATGAAAAGTGAGTAAGACCATAAGACAGACTATTTTTATCATTTATACACCTATGAATGCCTTATTAGTACTTAATGTATATATTTCTAATTCAACCACGGCTAAAGGGTACTCACTGACTTTGTAATCAAATTTTTTCCAATAAAATTGCCAGTCAAGTGCTTCAAGTTTGGCTAAGTAACGTTGAATATCAAAATATTGTCCTTCAACAATGAGCTTAACACCATGCCGATATAGGCCCCCTGCAGCGTTTTGTTCAACAGAGTCATTTTCTTTGACTTTTAACACTGGGGTAGGAGGAATGGATTGCAAACTAATCACTTTTAAACCGCTTGAGCTGGCTAACACATTTTCCAACATACGGGGCATTTGATTAGCGGGAACCAAATTGGCGGTATACAGCGCTAACTGTTGTTCTACTCGCATAATGTGCAATTGCAGTTCAGCGATACGAGTGTTAACTGACAAGTTAGGGTCGAGCTGCAAGGCTTGACTGAGCTCTTGGGTTTGTTGCAGCAGTGATTGAGACTCATTCTGGCTGCGTTGAATATTTTCTTTTAACGCGTTATTACTCAGCAACTGTGGCTCAAGCAACAGCATATGCAACACAATAGCCAGCAGCATAAAACCGCAGATAAGTACCATAATTTGTTCGCGGGAGGTAATAGCGTCAAACTTTGTATTTAGTTTGGCGAATTCGCTGTGCAAGGTATTATTCACGCCCATTCCCTCCCTCTGTCACTAATGCGCCCTCGCTAGGTGAGCTGGAAAGACTAAAGTGTAATTGTTGTTCTGCATCTCGAAACAATCGGGTTTCGGCAAATTCTTGTCCTTTGAAATAGGCGGTCGTGCCAAGGCTATTAATCCAAGAGGGCACCAAGGACGAATCAAGCGTCTTACCGACTAACTTAACTTGATGGCCATCAAGTGAAACTTGCGTTAACCACAGGCCCGTTTGATGGTGATTGGCCAAATCAAGCATAAGAGTAGAAAAGCCATTAGTTTTGAGGTCTTCTTGACCTTGCAGCTCCTGCAATACCCGATTTTTTACTCCCAACTCTGAAACTTTTTTATTCACCTCTTGCAACAATAATGGATCGGATTGACGGTTAGCCAAACCCGTTTGCAAGGTGGCCACTAAGGTAGATTGTTCTTCATTTTGCTGATTAAGTTTATTAAGCTGGTCTGTGAGCGTTTGTTGCTGATTTAGCTTAACCGCCCAGAATGTCAGTAAAACCACGACCATCAGTAACCAACTTGACAAAAGAATACCTACAGACAACAACCGTAATGTCGGTTGAAATTCTGCCGAATATAAATTGACCTTGGTTTTCATCGAGCAATCTCACTGACATTTTCCATTGCTGCGCCGATGCTGGCATAAACCTGAGTTGAAAAAATCAAATCCTCTTTGTGTTTTATCGATGGCTTCAAGTCGCTCACATTGATAAATATTAATGCTTTAATCAATTCAGTTAGCTCTGCTTGATAGAGAGTATCAAGTGATAAATAAACCTGTTTTATCGGTGCTTGGCGCAATTGGCTTTCGAAATAATCCATCGAGCGCTGAATTTCTAAGGCCAGATTATCTGCGATACCTAATTGTAGTTCTTGCGCCGAGAAACTCGCTAAGTTTTCATAACCTCGTAAACGACGCGAAAAGTATAATAAGCCATTTTTTACGATGTTAAGACTAATTTGCTCACCCACATTTTGATACAGCACAATAGCAGCCTGATCATTGGCCTCCAGCAAATTACAATTTGATAGTTCTTCTATGGTAATGCCTGCAAGTTGCAAACCAGCGCCGAGCACCGCATCACGCAGCAGCCGTAACTCCTGTTTACCCAAAGCAACGACATTGAGTTTTTTGGCATTGGCTGGCGCCGCAGGTAAGTCAAAGTAGTCAATGGCTAACTCTTCGTCTGTGGCCAACTGCTCTTTAACTGTCCATTGTAAGGCTTGGGTAATTTCGCTAGCGAGTACTTGCGGTTTATCAAGTTGCAGCAATTGATATTTGGCTAAGGATAGGCTGACATAACATTGAGTGTTTTCAAGATGCTGTTGTTTAACATAAATGCTGAGCTGGGCGGCCCAATCAGCGCCAATAATCTTATGTTGTTTTACCCAAGTCAATTCACCATTCAAACGCTGCAGAGTAGCAATATGTAGCTCATTAATACCGTATTCTATACCCACACTGTGGTACGAAGAGGCTTTTGTGAACCGGCGTTTAATATATTCTCGCCACCCTATTTGCATTTGATTTGCTTGTTCCTGACTTTTTTATCATTACAGCAAAGTTATTGAAAAAGTACCAGTTATATCAGTTATTTAGAAATCGTTTCCGAGCTTAGTATTGAGATTATCGGTAGCGTATTTTCAGCCTTGCATCACTATTACCCCGGCTATTAATAATATATACAGATCAGTGTTTTATCGGCTTAGGCTAAAAATAAACTCGCTATACTTTGCGTTTACCTAGCCGCTATTACACAGCAAACTCCCCACACAATAACAACCATGAGGCTAGAGTAACAAGTATAAGAGACTTGAACCAACCTAGTGATGAGTGGTTTACTGAATGCAAAGCGATGCCAACTATTCGGCGTATTCGAATAAGAGAAATTAACAAGACGATGGACGAGAAACTCCCCCCAGATAAGCAAGCTGATCTGCAAGCAATATTGGGCATTAACCAAATATTGCAGATGTTCGACTTATTACCGGATATCATATTTTGGATTAAAGATGCAGAGAGTCGGATCCTGTATGCCAATAATAAGTTTGTGCAACATATAGGCTGGCATTCACTCCAGCAAGTATTAGGCAAAACAGACATGGCTTTTTTCCCGCCCCACATCGCTAAACAATTTATCAATGATGATCAAAGTGTTATGAATGGTCAGGTTATTAGCGACAGGATCGAACTGAATATGCTGAAAACAGGTGATTTTGCCTGGTTTTCTACCTCTAAACGTCCCTTATATGATCAAAATCAGCATATCGTTGGTTCCTACGGTTTTACCCAATTAATGAATCGCACCTCACAGGTTCTTTCCAGCATAGATGCGATTAAAGCGCCGGTTGAGTTTGTACGAGAAAACTTTCATAAAGATATTTGTATCAAGCAATTAGCGCAATCTGCCTTTTTATCGGTGAGTGCATTGGAGCGGCGTTTTAAGAAATATTTATTAAAAACGCCCAAACAATTTATTAATGAAATTCGCTTAGAAAATGCCCGACGTCTACTTATTGAAACAAAATTGCCAATTGTTGAAGTCGCCTATCGCTGCGGTTTTTCGGAGCACAGTTATTTTAGTCGACAGTTTAAAGCTCTGTTTGGCACCTTACCTTCACAATTACGTGACAACTTGTATAAAGATGCTGAGTAGCAGACAAGTTAAAGCATCTATTAAGCTTGTCTTAAGACAAAACAATTAGTTTAAGCTCAACAAAAGTCTTCCGTAACAAATAGTAGTAAATTCAATGTCTTTCATCCAACGTTCGATAATAGCACCGCTACGCAGTGTGACTTTCGCGCCTCTAATGTTTATTTTAGTGGCTAGCTTCTTTATTACAGCCACCAGTAATTTCAGTTTTATTGAGCATTTTGCTCAAGAATATGAAATTAATAATAATTTCGGCTTTTTATCTGCGCTTATGGTGATTATTTTTGCCTTAAACATTCTGATAACCAGCATTATTTACCTGCTATTGCCACTGAAGTGGTCAGTGGCCGTGATGATGATACTGAGTGCAATATGCGGCTATTTTTCCGATAAGTTTGGCATAGTGATAGACGTAGAGATGATCCGTAATAGCTTACAAACGAATATGGCTGAAGCCTCTGATTTATTGACTTTGAATTTGTTGTTCCGACTAACGCTGTTAGCGATTGTGCCTATCGTCATACTGAGCCTGATGCCTATTAAGGCAACACTAGGTTCAGCTAAATGGCTAGTTAAGCTCAAATCTGTGGCGGCTTCTTTGGGTATTTCATTGTTACTGATTATCATGTGTATCGCCATATACAGCGCTCAGTTTACTAGCTTCATTCGTGAGCATAAAGAGCTGCGTTATTACATCAATCCTATTCAAGCTATTTATTCGGGCGGCAAATATATGGCCAGCCAGTTTAAGAATACAGGACCACAGGATTATGTGATTCTGACTGACAATGCTTTGTTACCACCAGACAGTAAAAGTAAAAAATTAGTTATTATGGTGGTTGGCGAAACGGCAAGAGCAGATCATTTAAGCCTGAATGGCTATGTTAGAGAGACAAACCCACTGTTAAGTCAGCAGGCAAACGTTGTTACTTATAGTCAGATTAGTTCCTGTGGTACTTCAACCGCTATTTCAGTGCCTTGTATGTTTTCTTTGTTAGCAAAAGATGACTTTGATATTGACTCTGCTTCTTACACGCAAAATACCCTTGATATTATCGCTAAGGCCGGCGTAAGTGTGTTGTGGCGTGATAATAATTCTGACTCGAAAGGTGTGGCTATTCGGCAATTATTTGAAGATTTTAGGACAGCAGACAAAAATGCAGAATGTGAAAATGAATGTCGCGATACCAGAATGTTAGGTGACTTACAGAATTTTATTAATCGTCAGCCTAAAGATATATTTATTGTATTACATCAAATGGGCAGTCATGGACCCTCTTATTACAAGCGCTATCCCAAAGAATTCGAGAAATTTACCCCAGCATGTCAAACAGCTGAACTATCAAGCTGTAGCGATCAAGAAATTATAAATGCCTACGACAATACCATTGTTTATACCGATTATTTTTTAACAAAAATTATTGAGCTGCTGCAAGCCAATACAGATGATTTTCAGACCAGCATGTTATATGTCAGTGATCATGGGGAATCAATGGGTGAAAACGGCATCTATTTACACGGATTGCCCTATGCCTTTGCGCCTGATAGTCAGACACATGTGCCAATCATATTGTGGAGTGATGATGGATCGAACATTGATTTAACGCAAACTCGGGAGTTGGCAACACAGGCTAATTCCCATGATGCCTTAGCTAAGACCTTGATCTCTTTGTTTGACATTCAAACAGATGTGAAATTTAACTCTGCACCGAATTTGGTCAAATTCAAACAAGCTCAGTAGGGCTTGTAACTGCTTAATCTTGTTTATTGGCGGGCATAGACAAAAGGTAAAAGCGGCAGTAATGCCGCTCAGGACGTCTTTCAAATAAGTTTAATTGCTGTAGTGATATTGCCTGACCACTTCATTCGGCATGTCGCATTGTGGTAGCCGACTATTTGGCCCCAACAAGACCCAATGAACACGATGGGCATAACCCGCGTCTAAGGCTTGTGTGCTATCAAAACATTGACTGATCAAGGCTTCATTAATCAGAATATAATTTTTTGCATCCTCAGCTTGCCACTGCCACGCCGCTTTGAGCTGCTCATCATTATCGGTGTGGTATCCAAAATGGGTAATAGGGTAGGGAGAAAACAAGATAAATTGTTCAGAAAAATCCACTAAACCTAATTGCGCATCATCTGGAATAAGTTGAGACATTTCTGCAAACACCGATTTTGGAGTTTTTACTTCTCCGAGTAAGGTATATCCCCACGTACTATACACTAACCACAAAACAGCAATAAATAAGGGCCAAGCCAGCAACTTAATCTGCGCTTTTTTCCACCAGGTGATAACAAAAACAGCCAACCCTGCTAGGCCAATAGTAGCTAAAAAGCCCCAAGGTTCAATTTGATATTGTTCGACAAGTTTGACACTCGCTTTAACCTCAAGCCACCCCGCAATAGCCAAAAAAGTCATCAGCAAGGAGAGCAAACCCACAAGTAACCATAAAATACGACTAGGCCATTTATTTTTAAGTATCGCCAATAAATAGGGGGCGCTGATCAAAGCCAACATAGGCAGAGCCGGTAGGATGTAAACCCCTCTTTTGCCTGGGCTGATACTAAAAAATACGATGACTAATACTATCCATACCAGAGGCAAAATAATGCGATAGTCACCCGCTTTACTCGCCCGTTTCCAATGCACAACTAACCAAGGCAGCAATACACTGATAGGTAACCAAAACACCGGTATTACCGAGCTCACATAATAATAAAACGGTTTGATATGATGCCATGAGTCCGCATATCGTTTGACCGTTTGTTTAAAAAGTATATTGTCGCGATAGGTTTCAAACAAGGGATTTTGGCTATGTTCAACTAATAATAACATCGGCAAAAACCACAAGCATATAGCAAGTAGCATCACAACTGGACCTAAGGCCCACTGCCAACGCCCTACTATGTTTGGCGCACCGGTTTGGCAGTTTTGGACTTTAAATCCACGTAATAAGGCAAAAGGCAGTAACATCAGCAGCGGCAAAAAACCGACACCTTTGGTGATAACGCCAATTCCCATAAAAAACCAGGCCATATAATACCAGCGCCATAGACCATCGATGAGTAAGAAGCGCACCAAACCGTAACAACCTAGGGTGATCCACATACATACCATGGCATCGATCTGAGCGGTTTTTGCCTGAAGAGTAAACTGCACACTGAATATCAGTAACAATGCAGCATAAAAGCCAATTTGATTAGTCCACAACTTGCGACCCAGACTGTAAACTAAATAAACAGTGACCAGGCCAGATAAGGCCGAAGGTAATAGAAATGCAATATTGATTGAACCCGTTAACCAATAAAACAGGGCTATCGACCACATGAAGATAGGGGGTTTATCTGGATATAATTCACCGCCTCGGCTTGGGAAAAACCATTGCCCCGAATGCACCATTTCCATGGCAATTTGGGCAAAACGGGGTTCATCAGCAGGCCAAGGATCTCTAAGGCCCAAACCGATAAAAATCATCAATATGGCTAGGCCAAACAAACAATATAAGTTGCTTACATGATCATGACCAAAGTCTGAATTAAACGAAAACAACGATGGCTTGGTAGATTTCAAATTCATTAGTTTAAGTGGACCTCAGATTTATTAAACAGACGAGTCTGCAACGCTTTCAACGGATTCATCATCCAATAAACGCGCAGCTTTATATTGTTTATACAGACGCAGACTCAACACTGCTGAAATGATAAAAAGCACGACACTTAAGATAATTTTCCATGCTGAGAGCACCACTATGCCTTTACCCATTAAAGCAAAAATCGCCATTTGCGGGAGATAACCGATAAAGGAGCCAATGACAAAGGGCGCAGTTCTTACATGGGTAACCCCAGCGATAAGGTTAGTCACTAAGTTGTTACCCACAGGTAATAAGCGAATCACGATAGTCTTGGTTAAGGGATCGTGATGCAAAAATCGGTCAATACGCTGAATTCTGCGCGCAAAACGTTGTTGAATAAAACGACGGCCCAATTGACGTGAAAAACTAAAAGTGACTAAGCAACTTATCGCCGTGGCCAGAGTCGCCAATAAACAACCCGCTATAAATCCAAAGGCATAACCGCCTAAAAACGCAACCATCTGCCGCGGAGCGCCAAGGGCGGTAGCTCCCGCTCCAATTAATAGAAATATCACCATGCCGGTAATACCACTATTACGTATATGCACGTCAACCCAGTTTTTATTGAGCACTTCGTTATAGGGCAGTAAGCTGACAAGAAAACCCACCAAGGCACAAACTAGCAGAAGAATGAGACTGCTCTTAAACCAAGGTGCAGCAAACAGTCGGGTGTTAGTGATCTTGGTCGACACTGACTACCTCAGCTATTTTTACTCTGCGCTGTAGCCACATCACACCAAACATATCAATTAGACCCACACCTAAACGACCCAACATATTGTATTTAGATACTCCATGTTGACGGTCTAGATGGTTGACTTCGACAACAACTATTTTACCGCCCAAACGGCGCACTAAAGCAGGTAAAAAGCGATGCATATGATTAAAATAAGGTAATTTCATAAAAGTGGTTTTTGGAAACACTTTTAAGCCGCAGCCTGTATCAGGGGTGCCATCATGTAATAATGTGCTACGTACTTTATTGGCAATTTTTGACTGAAATCGCTTCCAACTTGTGTCTTTGCGATTTTTTCGATAACCAGCAATACAAAAGTCGCTCCCAAGCGGTTGTAACATGGCTTGTTCAAGCAATTTAGGTATATCAGCGGGATCATTTTGCCCATCAGCATCAAGCGTTACTATTAGCTGACCTCGCGACATTTTGACACCAGTGTGAATAGCGGTGCTTTGACCCACTGAAAAACGATGTTTAACCGGGTAAATTTGTTCGATGCCTTGGCTCATTAAACGTTGCAGTTCAGCGTAGGTGTTATCATCACTGCCATCATCCACATAAACAATTTCAAAGGAAACTTTGTTACTCAATGCCGCCACTATAGCTTTAATCACTGGAGCGACATTTTCCTCTTCGTTTTTGGCCGGGATAACAACCGAAACATCCACCGTCTTTTTAATCATTGTTTGCTCTAAATTTTATATTAATCTACAGAATACTTAAGAAAACTTAAGTCATCATTAAATCACTACGCACGTTTATTCAAGCAATAAAAGCTGTAAATAACGGCATCTGGCATGGTCAAAACTATAGCCATAAAACTGCCTGAATTAGACAGCAAAAAGCCTCTATAAATTAGAGGCTTTATCATTCGTGCTACATTCTAGGCAGAGCCTAGAAGGGAATATCATCGTCAAAATCAAAATCAGGTTCAACCATGGGCGGCTGATTTTTCTGCCCAGCTGGCGCTTGATTAAAGCCTTGATTAGGCGCAGCTTGATTAGTGCCACCTTGATTAGGCATTTTCTGATAGCTCGGCTGGCCTTGATTATAACCGCCCTGATTACCTGAATTAGACTGGGGTGCTTGACGCGGTTGCCCTTGGAAACCACCCTCAGATTGGCCGCCACTTTGCCCGCCTTTACTGCCTAACATTTGCAACTGATCAGCAATGATTTCGGTCGTGTAACGGTCTTGACCTTGTTGGTCTTGCCACTTGCGAGTTTGCAGTTTTCCTTCAATATAAATTTGTGAACCTTTGCGCAGGTACTCACCGGCTATTTCAGCCAATTTTCGATACATGGTAATTCTATGCCATTCAGTACGCTCTTGTAATTGTCCAGCTTGATCTTTCCAACTTTCACTGGTGGCCAAGCTCAAATTTGCTACTGCATTACCGTTTGGCATATAGCGGACTTCAGGATCTTGTCCTAAATTGCCGACTAAAATTACTTTATTTACACCTTTAGTTGCCATTTTTACTCCTCTTATTCTTCTAAATTCAGGGACTCGCGAGCCCGCTGAATATCAAATTTTTGCCCATCCACTTTAATGTAAATTACCCCTTCACTGGGTATAAAATTAGCATCTTCAACACCATCTAAGTCACTCAGTTGTCCTAGAGTGTGCTCGGCGTTGTGGCTAGTAGTCTTAAGTGTATAACGTTTTAAGCGCTGTGTACTATGCAAACCTTTGATTAAATACAGCCAAAGCACACATAACACCGCTGCGAGCGCAAATACCCACTGAGAGCCAAAGTACTGGCTAATCATCGATGAAGATACTCCGCCTAAAAATGCCCCAAAAAACTGACAACTGGCATAAATCCCCATCGCTGAGCCTTTTTTACCTGCTGGTGCAATGTTAGAAACAAGGGCAGGGAAATTTGCTTCAAGGTAGTTAAAACAGGTAAAAAACAGGCTGACTAAAACCAATAACCATAGCAAGGAGCTATGTTCAATACTGAGCATAGCAAACACTAAGCCTAGGCCAAAAACGCTAGCCATCAACAAGCTTACTTGATTAATTTTGCGAGCTGCGGCCATCATGAGCGCCAGTCCAACAATAGAAACTAAAAGGACCACAAGATATAACTGCCAATGCAAAGATAAAGGCCAATTAAGAGCCACAAAAAACTTCGGAATATGCACAAACAGCAGGGTAATAAGCATGTGTAAAATCAACACGCTCATATCAAGACGGATCAACTGTGGATGGGCCAACAATACCTTAATATCTTTAATAACCGGCAGTGTGTCGCCTTTGGGTGCGACATGCTTGGCGTTTGGCACAACCCACAACACCATAAAAACACACAGAATGGCAAGCACACCAGTTGCTAAGAATATGCCCTTTAAACCATAAATATTAGCGATGGTTGGCCCCAGTAATAGGGCTATATAAAATGAAAAACCGATGGCGACACCAATAATAGCCATGACTTTAGGTCGCTGTTTTTCACGACTTAAATCACCAGCTAAAGCCATGATCGCACCCGCAATAGCCCCGGCGCCTTGCAAAAAACGACCAATGACTACCCATACTAAGGTATCTGCAAAAGCCGCAACTAAACTGCCTATGGCGAACATCAATAAACCAAAAATAATAATTGGTTTTCGACCGATCTTATCGGATAGCACGCCCATGGGTATTTGTAACAATGCTTGGGTCAAGCCATAACCTCCGATGGCCAAGCCCACCAACATAGCAGAATAATCAGGATATTCACGCGCAGCCACTGCCATGACAGGCATAATCATAAATAGCCCAAGCATGCGCAGCACATAGATAAAAGCGAGCGAAAATGCCGCGCGAAGTTCAATTGAATTCAAAGTAATTACTATTCAGTTTAAGTGATAAATTAAGCGTAATTTGGGCATGAGATTCTAGCATAACTTGAGGCTTTACCGATAGCCGAAAATAAGCTTAAGGGGCTAAACTTAATAGTCAGTAAAAGATAATCACACTGGGCATAGAGCTGTTTTGCAGAGTATGTAATACTACTCTTTTGCTCTCAAACTTGGTTAGAAATGGACAGAATTGAAGTTCGTGGTGCTCGCACCCACAATCTGAAAAACATAAGTTTAGATATTCCTCGAGACAAATTGACTGTTATCACCGGGTTGTCAGGCTCCGGTAAGTCTTCCCTCGCCTTTGATACTTTATATGCGGAAGGCCAACGTCGATATGTAGAATCACTGTCAGCCTATGCCAGACAGTTTTTGTCGATGATGGAAAAACCTGACGTCGATCATATTGAAGGGCTATCACCAGCCATTTCTATCGAGCAGAAGTCAACTTCCCATAATCCGCGCTCGACGGTTGGGACGATCACCGAAATTTATGATTATTTGCGTTTGCTCTATGCCCGCGTTGGTGAACCTCGTTGCCCTGATCACCATCTACCTTTAAACGCGCAAACTATTAGTCAAATGGTCGACCGGGTCCTAGAAATGGAGCCAGAGACTAAATTGATGTTGTTGGCTCCAGTCATACAAGACCGCAAAGGTGAGCATGTTAAGACCCTGGAGAATTTATCCGCACAAGGGTTTATTCGTGCACGGATAGACGGCGAGGTCTGTGATTTAACCGATCCTCCGCCTTTAGACTTACATAAAAAACACACCATTGAAGTGGTTGTAGACCGGTTTAAAGTCAGAGAAGACCTAAAATTGCGTCTGGCTGAATCATTTGAAACCGCACTCAACCTATCGGCTGGCACGGCGAAGGTGGCTTTTATGGACGAGCCCAGTAAACAAGAACTGGTTTTTTCGTCTAATTTTGCTTGCCCAAAATGTGGTTATAGTATGGCGGAACTTGAGCCACGTTTGTTTTCATTTAATAACCCCGCGGGCGCATGCCAAACATGTGATGGTTTAGGTACCAAGCAATTTTTCGATCCACAACGTATCCTAGCTAATGATGAATTGAGTTTATCAGGCGGAGCCATCCGCGGATGGGATAAACGCAGTTATTATTATTTTCAAATGCTACAAGCGGTAGCCGACCATTATAAATTTGATCTAACTAAACCCTACAAAGAGCTTGATGCAAAAGCCCAAGATTTAATTTTGTATGGCAGCAAAGGCACGTCACTGAAATTCAAATACATCAATGATCGCGGCGATATCATGGAACGCAAACATCCCTTCGAAGGGATTATTCCTAATATGGAGCGTCGATATAAAGAAACTGAATCTAACGCCGTTCGTGACGAGCTAGCTAAATATTTAAGTCAACAAAGCTGCACCAGTTGCGGTGGTACACGTTTGCGTTTAGAGGCCAGAAACGTTTTTATTGGTGATACCCCTTTGCCCACTATCACTGACATGTCGATTGCTGATGCCGTTGCATTTTTTGCAAATGTCAGCTTAACCGGCAGCCGTGAGCAAATTGCTGAGAAAATATTTAAAGAGATCAACGACAGACTCACCTTTTTGGTCAACGTAGGCCTCAATTATTTATCCTTATCACGCAGTGCCGACACTCTTTCCGGCGGTGAAGCACAGCGGATCCGTTTGGCCAGTCAAATAGGAGCAGGATTAGTCGGCGTTATGTATGTCTTAGATGAGCCCTCTATTGGCTTGCATCAACGGGACAATGAACGACTCCTACAAACCTTGATTCATTTGCGTGACTTGGGCAATACCGTGATCGTGGTTGAACACGATGAAGATGCGATTCGAGCGGCAGACTTTGTACTCGACATTGGTCCTGGTGCCGGTGTGCATGGCGGACAAATTGTCGCTCAAGGCACTATAGAAGACATTAAGAATAGTGAGCATTCACTGACCGGTAAGTATTTATCTGGCCGTGAACGTATTGAGATACCGAGCAAAAGAACACCTATCGACCAAAGCAAATGGATCGAATTGGTGGGAGCAAGTGGTAATAATTTAAAAAATGTAACCTTTAGGGCGCCTATTGGTTTAATGACCTGTGTCACAGGGGTATCGGGCTCAGGTAAATCAACCCTGATTAATGACACCTTTTATCGCATTGCTCATCGTGAATTAAATGGCGCGACAACGGGTGAACCTGCGCCATATTTGAGCATTGATGGTATGCAATATTTGGATAAGGTGGTCGACATTGACCAAAGTCCAATTGGTCGTACACCGCGGTCTAATCCTGCCACTTATGCAGGGATCTTCACACCGGTTCGCGAATTATTTGCCGGTACCCACGAATCTCGTTCGCGGGGGTATCAAGCAGGTCGATTTAGCTTTAACGTCAAAGGTGGTCGCTGTGAAGCCTGCCAAGGTGATGGCGTAATTAAAGTCGAAATGCACTTTTTACCCGATGTTTATGTGCCATGTGATGTATGTAAAGGCAAACGCTACAACCGCGAAACTTTAGAAATTCAATACAAGGGCATGAACATTCATCAGATACTTAATATGACGATTGAAGAAGCCAGACCTTTCTTTGATGCCATTCCCGCTATTGCTCGCAAACTACAAACACTGATCGATGTAGGTTTGTCTTATGTGCGCCTAGGACAAGCGGCGACGACCTTGTCGGGTGGCGAAGCGCAACGGGTTAAACTCGCCAAGGAATTATCCAAGCGCGATACAGGTCAAACATTGTATATTCTAGATGAACCAACCACGGGTTTACATTTTCACGATATCAAACAATTACTCGCTGTCTTGCATAGACTGCGTGACCACGGCAATACTGTCGTTGTGATCGAACATAATTTAGATGTCATTAAAACTGCAGACTGGGTTCTGGACTTAGGGCCTGAAGGAGGTTCAGGTGGCGGTCAAATTGTCGCTCAAGGTACGCCTGAAGATATTTGTCAGGTTGAGGCTTCGCATACCGCACGTTTCTTAAAGCCCTTATTATTTAAGGAGCCGTAATTATGTTAAGTGAATCATTTAAAGTTCGATTTTGTGAAACTGATGCCTTAGCCCACGTCAGTAATACGGTGTTAGTGCAGTGGTTTGAAACTGCGCGCGAACCGATTTTTCGCATGTTTAATCCACAATTAGATTTGAAAAACTGGCCTTTAATTTTGGCCAGCTATAAGGTTGATTTTTTACAGCAAATTTTTTACGGTCATGGGGTTGAAGTGCGCACCTATATAAGTCGTATAGGCAACAGCTCCTTTGATGTTTATCAAGAATTATGGCAAAACTCACAATGCTGCGCTTCGGGCACAACCACCTTAGTCCACTTTGATTTCGCTACATCCAGTTCCAAGCGGATAAATGAGGCGGTTAAAAACCAGTTACTACAGCATCCAAAAGAGTAATTATTAGCGCTAACCAACCCTCAATAGAAAGCCGCTTTGTAAAGCGGCTTTTTTGTAAAACTAACAGTCAATTATCTTTAAACTTTGAACTGCTTAGTAATCGCTTCTAGATGTTGCGCCAACTGTGCCAACTCACTACTAACAGATGCTAATTTTGCCGAGCTATTAGACGTTTCAACCGTGCGTTGATGAATTTCATCCACATTGGTACTGATGGTTTTAGCAACTGATTGTTGTTCGCCAGTTGAATGAGCAATTTGGTCATTCATTCGGGTAATTCGACTTATGGTCTCAGTAATAACCGACAGACTTTGACCCGCTTTATTAGCGGTTTCAACACTGTTGGTAGCTTGCTCTGTGCCTTTAGACATAACATTCACGGCAGAACGTGCGGCATTTTGCAGCTGCTCAATAGTTTTTTGAATTTGCTCTGTCGATTGTTGTGTACGCGAAGCTAAGGTACGTACTTCGTCTGCTACCACAGCAAAACCGCGGCCTTGTTCTCCCGCCCTTGCCGCTTCAATGGCGGCGTTTAAGGCCAACAGGTTAGTTTGTTCTGCAATACCTTTAATAACATCCAGCACCACACCGACCTGATTTGAGTCTGATTCTAATTTTCTGATCACTTCAGCCGTTTCTTCAACATTTTCGGCCAGTTGACGAATACTTTGCACAGTATGATTTACTACTAGTTGTCCATTATCAGCGGCAGAAGAAGCGTCGCCGGCAGCACTCGCTGCTTCAGCCGCACTGGTCGCAACAGCACTTACGCTAGCAGTCATATCATCTACGGCACGTTTAGCTTCACCTGCTGCGCGCTGCTGCACATCAATAGTCTTGTTAGTATCATCGGTCAGTTGATTTAAATTTTGGGCTAATTCAGAAAGAGGTAATGAAGCATTAACGATGTCTTTGACAACACCTTGTAATTTTTCCATAAATTGGTTGAACCAATAAACTAAGTCACCAATTTCATCTTGATTTTTAGTCACCAGCCGCACAGTTAAATCACCATCTTCTTGGGCTATGTCTTTCAGTGAACTCACTACCTGTGCAACACTACCTCGTAAACCCGTTACGATAGGAATGGCGGTAGCAAATAGCAATATGATAATAGACACTGCCATAATTACGCCTACCGTAATTAGGTTTGTACCACTGTCTTTAGAAGCGTTAATTCCGTTTTGAAAGGCATTAATTCGTGCTTCGCGAAAAGCAGTAAGTGCTTTCGCCACTTCTGCATAATTATCATTCATACGCACTGAACTTTGGCCCAATTTAGACATGTCAGCCGTTTGATTGACCATAGATTCGGAAATACCAAAGGCAAATTCAAAATAGCGGTCAAATAATTCTATAATTCTATTGGCTTCACTGGCCAAATTAGGATTAATTGACTGAATTTTTTTAAGTAAAGCTTCAGTATCATTGGCAATAGTTTTGGCTGTATCGAGTGCGTCTTCATCGCCAGTAATCGCTGCACTACTTAAGGTATCTCGTACCTTCTCAATTTTAACTAAAGCACTATTGGTCGCATCTAAAGCGGGGTATTGCACTTCAATGATGTCGTCTAGTAGTTCGACGTTCCTCAAACCAGTAATCGTAGTGATCCCCAAGTAAAGCAGAAAACCAACCGTCCCAATAATTGGAATGAGAAATAACTTTTGCGCTATAGACATCTTGGTTAAGAAATTCATCGAGCTACCTTTTTGTAATATCAAACTATTAAAAAACTGTTTATAAACAAGCTATACCACAAAACCAAATATCGCCAGAATTCCGTTCAAGGCAACTCAAAATATCGCTGTAATAATATTTAATTAAGGTTTTTATCCGTCATATGGCGTTACGCTTATGCCAGTTAGACTATAACCAACATTGGCTATTTCGCCCTCCCATCCATCGGTGGAAAGCGTGCCCGTGACCCAAACAGCATCATATAAGTTATCTATCGGCACCCCGCCTGAAAACTTCACATAGACTATCTGGTTAGGGGGCGGAGGGGGCACATGAATACAAGCACCAAAATAAGGAACAAGTAAAAATTCACGGGTCAGTTCATTATCGCCCTCCAAGGGCACAATAAATCCGGGAATTTTAACCACTTTACCGTTTAGCGACCTAACAACTGGCGCATCTAAATTTTGTTGTACCATGCTGCCATCGTGACTGACTTGCTGCTGAGGAGCAATATAATCTTTAGGGATCATGTCTTCCCAAAACAGCTCTAACGTTTCTGCTTGAACACTAACAGTCAAAAAGTAGATTAAAATTAAGATTTTTTTCATTTTTTATTGCACTTTTAATTTTGAATATTGCCGAGCAAGCCAATAAAGTTAAATCGACCTCATTGCCTATGATTGGCTGAGTGTAGAGATAATAAGGATAGAGCATACAGTAAATTTAGTCGCAAGGTAAAATACCTTACAAGGTGAGCTTGAGAATAACTTAGATCCAACAAAAAAGCCGACAAACGTCGGCTTTATAAGGCACTCAAACATTACTGTTATTTGTTAGCTTCGTAGCGCTTAACACTATCAATAATTTCTGCTTTCGCTGATGCTGCATCTTCCCAGCCATCAATTTTAACCCATTTGTTAGGTTCAAGGTCTTTGTAATGTTCAAAAAAATGTTGAATCTGCTGTCTGGTTAATTCAGGTACTTGATCAATATCAGTAATGCCGCGGTAAATCGTAGATAATTTATCAACAGGTACTGCCAAAATTTTAGCATCTGTACCTGATTCGTCGGTCATTTTTAATACGCCCACAGGGCGACACTTAATGACACAGCCGGCTAACAGGGGAAACGGCGACATGACTAATACGTCAGCAGGGTCACCATCTTCTGACAAGGTGTTATTGATATAACCATAGTTGGTTGGGTAATGCATACAAGTAGCCATAAACCGATCAACAAAAATAGCGCCGCTGTCTTTATCTACTTCGTATTTTACTGGGTCAGAATGGGCTGGTATCTCAATGATAACATTGACTTCATCAGGCAAATTTTTACCTGCAGGTACGTCATTTAAACTCATATTATTTCCTATATTTTACTTTGAATTTCGCCGGATTATAAAGGCTAGAGCATGAAGATGAAATGACAAGTCATAAATATTGTGTCGCAAATCGCCAATTCATCGAAGTTTTAAAGCACTTTTGTGCAACAACACATCTTTTTATATCAATAGTCAAAAAGCAATATCATTCCAATCTAATAGCTCGTGACAAATACAAGCTCAATCGTCGTCTTGCCACGAGTCTCTTTTTAGACTACTTATAATAGTTTAGACAGGCTTCAACTTCTTCTTTTGAACCTAACAATACCGGAACTCGTTGATGAATCTCAGTAGGCATGACTTCCATTATACGTCCCGTGCCTGTATCAGCTAATCCACCTGCTTGTTCCATCAAAAATGCCATTGGATTAGCTTCATATAACAGGCGCAACTTTCCAGGTTTTTCCGGATTTCGTTTATCAAAAGGATAAAGAAAAATACCACCACGACTCAATACTCGATGGATATCACCCACCATGGCGGCAACCCAACGCATATTATAATCTTTGCCGCGTGGGCCATCTTCGCCTGCAATTAGATCACTGACGTAACGCTGAATCGGCTCTTCCCAATGGCGCTGATTCGAGGTATTAATCGCGAATTCGCTGGTTTGTTCGGGCACTTTCACATTAGCCTTAGTCAGCAGGAAACCACCATGGGTCTTATCAAGCGTGTAAAGGTGGGTGCCGCGTCCAGTGGTCATAGCTAACATCGCAGAAGGGCCATACAATACATAACCGGCAGCAACACTTTGAGTGCCCGGCTGTAAAAAAGCTGAGGGGTCGTCGGGTTTCATCCATTGCGGGGCATGACTAATAGAAAAGATAGTCCCAATCAAGCTATTGATATCCGTGTTTGATGAACCATCAAGGGGATCAAAACTCACCAAATATTTGCCGTCAGGATTACATGCCACTACATCATCTTCTTCTTCTGAAGAAATCGCTTTGACATAACCAGAATCTTTTAGAATATCTTTAAGAATTTGATTAGAAATGACATCTAGTTTTTTCTGAGTTTCTCCCTGAACATTTTCACTCAAAGTAGAGCCTAGAACACCTGCTAGTGCTCCTTGACTTACCCTAAAAGCAATTTCTTTGCAGCCCGCCAATAAAGTTCTGATTAGCAGAATTAGCTCCATAGGAGCCCCATCATCCTGAAGTTGAGAGTTCAAACGTTTCATAGTGTGTGTATACCTTTTTAAAAATGTAGGGTAGAGGTAGATCAGCTTATTATTATTTTGAGTGCTGTCAGTTTTTTTCGATCATAACGGGTATAAGCAAAAAACGCTGTTAACAATACCGAAAAAATTGAATGTATAAAGTTAAAATTCTTATTTACAGCAAATTAATTTCCAACTAGTGATTGGGTTGTAGCCTGCTGTTCTGATAGTCTTAGCCTAAACTTAAAATTGATTCGTTAAATTATGCATATTCATATCCTCGGCATTTGTGGCACTTTTATGGGCGGAATTGCGGCAATCGCCAAAGCTCTTGGACATAATGTTACCGGCAGCGATACTAACGTTTATCCGCCGATGAGCACACAACTAGAATCGCTGGGTATACATCTGACGGAAGGTTTTTCCACTGATCAGTTTACACCCCAACCTGATTTAGTGGTTATTGGTAATGCGCTATCAAGAGGCAATACCGCAGTAGAATATGTATTGGATCGCAATATTCCCTATGTCAGTGGCCCTCAATGGTTGCTTGAAAATGTGCTAAAAGACCGCTGGGTATTGGCCGTGGCGGGTACTCATGGCAAAACAACAACGGCCAGCATGTTAGCGTGGATCTTAGAATACTCTGACATGCATCCCGGATTTTTAATTGGTGGCATTCCGCAAAATTTTGCCGTATCGGCACGCTTAGGTGCAAGTCCGTTTTTTGTTATTGAAGCGGATGAATACGATAGTGCTTTTTTCGATAAACGTTCGAAATTTGTTCACTACCATCCACGTACCGTTGTGCTCAATAACTTAGAATTTGATCATGCGGATATTTTCGACAGTCTTGCAGATATTCAAAAACAGTTTCATCACTTGCTGCGAACCGTACCTAATAATGGTTTAGTGTTAATTCCACAAACAGATGAAAACCTTATTCGGGTATTGGATATGGGTTGCTGGACGCCCGTGCAAATGACTGGAAAAGATTGGCAATTAGGTCATGTGGCAGACGATGGCAGTGAATTCGAAGTATTTTTGAAAGGTGAACTGCAAGGCAAAGTGTGTTGGAATTTACTCGGTCAACATAATATAAATAATGGAATTATGGCGATTGCTGCGGCCCATCATGTAGGCGTGCCCACCTCGATTGCGTTAGACGCGTTGGGGCAGTTTATTAATGTCAAAAGACGCATGGAACTAAAAGCACAGATTAATGGTATTACTCTGTACGATGATTTTGCCCACCATCCGACCGCAATAGAAACCACCTTGAAAGGTTTGCGTGCAAAAGTGGGGCAACAGCGAATACTCGCTGTGTTGGAGCCGCGTTCAAACACGATGAAGTTGGGCGTGCACAAAGACAGCTTAGCTCAGTCTTGGTCAGCGGCTGACCAAGTATTTATATTTGAGCCGAGCAATTTAAACTGGTCAATGGAAGCCTTACTCGCGCAAAGTAATATAACTGCTTTGTTGTATAAAGACTTAGATAAATTAGTAAAATCTATTGTTGCTTATGCTAAGCCAGGTGATCATATTGTGGTGATGAGCAACGGCAGTTTTGGTGGCATTCACCAGTTATTATTAGACAAATTAGCAGAAACGCCAGTGGCCACTGCGCAAAACTAAACCATTAATCGACAATCTAACATTAAGAAAAACTATGAAAATAAAAACTATTGTTATCGCTATCGCTTCAATCGCTTTAAGTGGCCAAGCAGTGGCTTGGGGCCAAAACGGTCATCGTGTCACAGGGGCAATTGCAGAGCAGTATCTTACACCGCAAGCTCAACAAGCCATTTCACAAATATTGGTTAACGAAGATTTAGCCGAGGCATCGACTTACCCCGACGAAATGCGTGCGGACCCTAGTGAGTTTTGGAAAAAGACCGCCAATCCTTGGCACTATGTCACCGTACCTGCGAATAAGACCTATCAAGAAGTCGGTGCTCCTGAAGAAGGTGATGCATTAACCGCCTTAAGCCAATTTACTGCAAGTCTGAAAGACCCACAGGCCAGCTTAGCGGATAAACAGTTAGCCCTGCGTTTTATTGTGCATATTATCGGTGATTTACATCAACCATTGCATGTTGGCAATGGCACTGACAAAGGCGGCAACGATGTCAAACTTGAGTTTTTCTGGCAAGATTCAAACCTTCATCGTGTATGGGATTCTGAATTAATTGACAGGCGAGAATTGTCTTACACTGAATGGACAACAATACTTAGTAGAAAAATTTCAACCCAGCAAGCCAAAGAGTGGTTAGTCGCTGATCCACAAGTATGGATAAAAGAAAGTGGTGCCATTAGAGACACCATATATCCGAGCAGCAACAAACTGTCGTGGGACTATTTGTATCAACAAATGCCGACTGTGCAACAGCGTTTACAAATGGGTGGGGTGCGTATTGCCGCTTATTTAAATCAAGTGTTTAAATAAACAACTCTCGATAAAATCAGACCATTAATACAGCTAACTTTACCTGCTTTAATCGCCAAGCAGGTAAAGTCTTATGACTAATTTACAGATGAAATGGACGACTTAAGCGATGTACAGCGTCAACAAACACTTTGGCATTTTCTGGTGGTACATCAAGATGAATACCATGGCCTAAGTTAAATACATGGCCATCGCCTGTGCCAAAGCCATTTAAGATAAGCTGTACTTCTTGTTCGATACGTTCAGATGGGGCATATAACATTGAAGGGTCCATATTGCCTTGCAGCGCTACTTTATGACCAATTCGTTGTTTAGCATCAGCCATATCAACCGTCCAATCGATACCAACTGCGTCACAACCTGTAGCGGCAATAGATTCAAGCCATAAACCTGCATTTTTAGTAAATAGGGTTACAGGCACTTTCCTACCATCATTTTCACGGGTCAATCCGTCAACAATTTTATGCATGTACTGGAGCGAAAACTCCTTATAGTCTCGACCAGACAATACCCCACCCCAAGTATCAAATACCATCACCGATTGGGCACCTGCAGCAATTTGGGCATTTAAATACAAAATGACTGAATCCGCCAATTTATCCAGTAACAAGTGCAAGGCCTGAGGCTCACTAAAAGCCATTTTTTTAATTTTAGTGAAAGCTTTACTTGAACCACCTTCTACCATGTAGGTAGCTAAGGTCCACGGACTGCCAGAAAATCCAATTAATGGCACACTACCCTTTAGGTTCTTACGAATAGTGCGTACCGCATTCATGACATAAGCCAATTCTACTTCTGGATCGGGTATGCCTAGTTTTTTAATTTCGGCCAGTGATGTAAGCGGCCGTTCAAATTTTGGTCCTTCACCATTTTCAAAATACAAACCAAGTCCCATTGCATCCGGAATAGTTAAAATATCAGAAAAAAGAATAGCGGCATCTAAGTCAAAACGACGCAGCGGTTGTAAAGTGACTTCACAGGCAAGCTCTGCATTTTTACACAGAGACATAAAGTCCCCCGCTTCTGCTCGTGTTGCTTTATATTCTGGTAAATATCGACCAGCCTGACGCATCATCCAAACCGGAGTGACATCCACCGGCTGGCGTAATAAGGCTCTTAAATATCGATCATTTTGTAATTTTTGCATTGAATCCTCTACCGGAACGATCTGCTAAAAAGCAGTAAAAAGGCAATATTGTAGCGACTTTGACTGGTTTAAACAGGCTTATCTTGGTTAAATTTGCTAAAAACTTGCATTACTGGTTGGACCTTGTTATAAAAGTGTTGCGAAAGCATTACAAAACTAAGAATCTCGTTGACGAGACCAAGACGCTAGTATTTTCAAACCCCACACTTTGTGGGGTTTTTTATTGCTTGAAATTTAACTAATCTAGCTCGATTGATCCTGCTTGATTTCTTCTATAGTACGTTGAATTAGTTGTCCTGCAATAGACAAAGTAGGAGGAGTAAGGGGTAAAGCATCAATATCAAACCATTGAGCATCTATGATTTCATGGCCATCAACAACAATGTCTCCACCAGCAAAATCCGCTAAAAATCCTACCATCAATGAATGAGGAAAAGGCCAGGGTTGACTGTCAAAATAACGCAAATTGGTGACTTTAACGCCTACTTCTTCCATGACTTCGCGGTGTACCGCCTCCTCTAGTGTCTCGCCACTTTCAACAAACCCGGCTAAGGTTGAATACATTTGTCTTGATTGGTGCGGTTTACCTTGCGCTAACAATAATTTGTTTTTATGTCTAATGGCTACAATAATACAGGGCGAAATTCGCGGATAGCAACGATGATTGCAACGTGAGCAATGCATTGCCATTTCCCAATCAATCTGTTGCATAGTGGTGCCACATTGACCACAAAAACGATGGGTGCGCATAAATAAGGCAACTTGCCAGGCCCGAGCGGCGATACCAAAAAAAGGTTTTTCGACTTGCATTAATATCGACCGTAAACTGATCAATTCAATGGCGTCACTATCAATTTGCTCATTACCCATATCGATAAGAAAACAGGCATGGTCTTCATAGTCACCAATTTTCACTATTTGTTCTTGGTAGGCATGCACAAAAGATAAATCCTGCCACGCACTTTTTAGATAGCCCGGTTGATGGATAAGTTGAACTACTTTGTCACCTATAATAATCAACCAAATAGCCAGTTGATCTGCTTGTATCCTAATGTTTTGCTCTACCATAACTGCGCTCTTCTATTTTTAGGGCGCAAGATTAACACAAATTAAAAAAGGGTTAATTAGGTCTTAATAATTATCGCAATAATGCTGTATGCAATTTGAGACATTTATGCAAGGATGTGCATGTATAGTATTCAGCCACAAACGGGGCTGTTTTTAATAGACTAGTCAATTGGCTGTCTTTTATTTGCAACATATTTTTAGAAGCTCAAACTATATTATTAGTACTTAACTAATAAATAGCAGTGTGCACACAACAAAAATGAGTAATTTTTTAGCAAAAAAGTGGTATTATTTAGCGGTTAACACCTTAGGAATAGTTTGTGGCCAGTATTGAAGTGCATGTAAATAAAGCGCGCGTTTTTTGCGAGAAAAAAGGCGCAAGATTTACCTCTCTCCGTGAGAAAGTTTATGCGCTATTGTTGCAACAAGAAGGAGCTATTGGGGCTTACGAATTATTAGACTCGCTGAAACTCAGTGAACCTGGCGCCAAACCCGCTACTGTGTACCGAACCTTAGATTTTTTGCTTGAGTTTGGTTTGGTTCATAAGCTGGAATCAACCAATGCATTTGTGGCTTGCCATCATTTTGACTGTAACCATCCTGTGCAATTTTTGATTTGTGACAGCTGCGGTGAAGTACAAGAAATTCAATCAGAAGGTCTTAAAGAAACTCTCAACAAACAAGCACAGTCCGTTGGATTTAATGTTATCAAGCAAACTATCGAAGCGCATGGTTTGTGCATTTCATGCAAATAAAGTCATCTGTATATCATCATCCAACCATTCGCCCATCAGTAAGGAATTTGTGAGCTATGAACGCTGAATTTATTAACCCTTTTATCAGTGCCTTAATTAACGTTATGAGTACTATGGCACAAATAGAACTTAAACCTGGCAAACCAAAACGAAAAAGTGATGACAAGGCAGGTGGAGATATATCAGGCCTTATCGGTATGGTGGGTGAAAATATAAAAGGCTCATTATCTATTTCCTTTGAAGAAAATTTAGTTCTCGAGATTATGGATAAAATGTTAGGCGAAAGGCCCGCCAGCATTAATGCTGATGTTAAAGATATGGTCGGCGAAATCACTAATATGATTTGTGGTGGCGCAAAAAATGAACTAAGTCAGAAAGGCTTTGAGTTTGGAATGGCCACACCTATGGTGGTCTCAGGCAAAAATCACACGGTAGACCATCAGGTCGACGGCAAAAAAATCATACTGCCCTTCAGTCATATCTCAGGCAATCTGTATTTAGAAATGTGCTTCAATGATTAAATACTGGAAAAAAACATTGTAATTACAAAGGTATATTTTAAGCTTAGGGCGTATACTTTGCGGCGTTTTTTATAATTTTTATTTTCGTAGCTGAAAAGCAGTATTGGCACATTTCCTGCAGAGCTTGAGTTAGGTATAAATAAAATGTAAATTGAGCGATTAATATACTCTATCCCCAAGAGCGAAAGAGTGGAATTGCTTTGCTACTTTATTAAGTGAGCACAAAAAACGATAAAAACAAACTAAAAGGTTAGACCGTTATTTATTTGATACACCCAATAGTTGCGCTCATCAAATGAAGCAAGTATTGATGATTTAATTTTTTTACAAGCAGAACACACTTTAAGAAGGACGTACACATGAAAAAGATATCAATTGCTACAAGTATATTGTTAGCGTTATCGACACAAGCTTTGGCTGATCCAGGTCAACAAGGCGACAAATGGATTGCAGGTTTTGCAGAATATTACTCTACCGACCAAGAAGCATCAGGTTTTCCAAATTATTTAAGCGACGGCACCGGTTTAGGCGCCGAGTTCGGTTTTCGTTTTTTGCCACAGTGGGCAGGGAGAATTGAATATTCATCGTTAGACATCGATGCATCTTCGCTAGGGCAGGACAAATCTGGTAGCCGTTTGGGATTTGACGCGATGTATTTCTTACCAAATGATTCTATGTATATTTTTGGTGGCGTTAAAGAAATCAAAATTGCTGATAGCGATACCATGTACAATCTTGGTTTAGGTAAGCATTGGACTGTCGCTGAGAAACTCAAAGTAATTACAGAAGTCGCAGCCTACAATAATTTCGAAAACGGCAATAATGATATTGGTGTTAAAGTTGGCTTAGCCTATACTTTTGGAAACAGCGCTCCTGCTATGCCTAAAGATAGCGACAATGACGGCGTTAACGATACTTTAGATATGTGTCCTAATACTGCACCAGGTACTCAAGTTGATGCCAAAGGATGTGATATTGATGAAGATAAAGACGGCGTATTAAACAGCTTAGATTTATGTCCAAACACTCCAGTTGGAACAAAAGTTGACAGCAATGGCTGTGCATTAGGTGCAGACGAAGATGGCGACGGTGTTGCTGATGCAGATGACAAATGTGCTAACACGCCAATGTCTGATAAAGTTGACGCAGTAGGTTGTAGCGTATTTATGGAAGAAGAAGTAAGCCAAAACTTACGTATAAACTTCGGCAATAATAGCTCAATTATCAGTAATCCTAATAATCCAGATTTCCAAACTTTTGCTGATTTCATGAATCGTTATCCTAATACCGATACGGTTATAGAAGGTCACTCTTCAGCGCCTGGTAACGATGATTACAACATGATGTTGTCACAAAAACGTGCTGATGCAGTGCGTAAGTTACTAGTTACCAAATACGGTATTGACGCTGCACGCATCAAGGCAGTGGGTTATGGCGAAACACAATTGCTTGATACCGCTAATACTAAACAGGCAAATGCACTTAACCGTCGTATTACTGCTAAAGTAACAGCTAGTAATCGGGTTAAAGTAGAAAAATAGTCCACTAAAATAGACTAAAAACAAAAAGGAGATGCATTGCATCTCCTTTTTTTTATGTAAAAACTACGTTTTGATGTGTAAAACTGACAGGGCACTTGCCCATATATTTACCAATAAGCTTAATAATCGTCAGCGATTGCGGGGCCCGCATAATTATCAAAACGTGAAAACTGCCCCTGAAAAGTAAGACGGCTGGTGCCTATAGGACCATTACGCTGCTTGCCGATTATAATTTCAGCTATACCTTTGTCAGTGCTTTCTTCGTGGTAAACCTCATCCCGATATATAAACATAATTAAATCAGCATCTTGTTCTATGGAACCGGACTCACGTAAATCGGAGTTGATTGGGCGTTTATCAGCGCGTTGCTCCAAACCACGGTTTAACTGTGACAAAGCCACCACAGGCACTTCAAGTTCTTTAGCCAAGGCCTTAAGTGAGCGTGAAATTTCCGCTATCTCTAAGGTTCGGTTTTCACTTAAACTGGGCACGCGCATTAACTGTAAGTAGTCGATCATGATGAGGCTGATACCACCTCGGTCACGGGCTAATTTTCTCGCTCGGGTTCGCACATCCATCGGCGTCAATCCCGATGAATCATCAATATATAAATTATCTTTATCTTTCAGCATCGCCATGGTGTTGGAAATGCGCGCCCAATCTTCATCATTAAGCTGGGCAGTACGAATTTTAGTTTGGTCTACCCGACTAAGTGAGGCCAACATCCTCATCATAATTTGTTCCGAAGGCATTTCTAAACTAAAGACCAACACCGGCTTGGTTTCGAGCAACATGGCGTTTTCACACAAATTCATTGCAAATGTGGTTTTACCCATAGATGGACGTGCGGCCACAATGATCAAATCAGAGGGTTGCAAGCCACTGGTTTTTTTATCTAGATCGGTGTATCCGGTAGAAACCCCAGTAACCTCTTTATTACTTTTTACCAGTATTTCTAAACGATCGATGGTTTTACCCAACACAGATTCGATGTTTTTGGGGCCTTCGTCTTTGCCTGTGCGTTTTTCGGCAATTTCAAAAACCTTACTTTCAGCCATATCCAATATTTCGCCGCTGTTGCGACCTTCGGGATTATAACCAGCCTCAGCTATCTCGTGGGCAACCCCTATTAATTCTCGAGTCACCGCTCGTTCTTTGATAATTTGCGCATAAGCGATTACGTTAGCGGCACTCGGCGTATTGCGCGCGAGCTCACCTAAATAGGCAAAACCACCCGCGTCTTCAAGTTCGTTAAGCTCTTCTAAGTCTTCAGAAACCGTGATTAAATCTATTGGTTGGCTTTTGCGGAGTAATCGCAATATGGCGCGAAATATTATTTGATGTGAACGATTATAAAAGTCTTCGTCATTAACCAGTTCTGCTACCTTGTCCCAGGCATCTGGTGAAATAAGCATACTTCCCAACACAGACTGCTCGGCCTCAATTGAGTGAGGAGGAATTTTTAATCGTTCGACTTTTGGATCGGCGCTTTTTCTCGGGGTATCTTTCACGGATTTGCTGATCATTAGGCTAATAACGGCCGTTGATTATGCGACAAAAAGCTAAATAGTGGAAGTTAAGTCTGAATGATACAGGGCAGTGCTCATCCTCTATTTTCTGGGCTAAAAGCGCATAATTGTCATATACAGCAGTAACTTGATAAAGGAGGCATAAGTAAAAGGAATCATAAATTTTTTATTTAATTAAAGTGTCAATACACACCTAATCCTAATCACTGCCGAGTCATCTTATCTATGCAGACGTTTGAATCCTTACACAATGCGATACAAGCATGCCAAGTATGTGCCTCTCATCTAAAACATGGCATAAAGCCCATTCTGCAAATTCACCCTCAGGCAAAAATACTCATTGCAGGTCAAGCACCAGGTAGACAGGCGCATGACTCTGGACTGCCTTTTGATGACGCCAGTGGAGATAGGTTACGCCGCTGGATGGGTATATCTAAAGAGGCGTTTTATGATGAGTCAAAAGTTGCCATATTACCCATGGGATTTTGTTAACAAGTTATTGCAAATACAATTTTACTATTTTTGGTTGCGCTTTAACATTAAACCTATTAAGAACATTCGATTTTGCATTTTTTCAGAAAAATTTTAATCTTTTTGAGGACGCAACCGTTGCGCGTAAATTTACTCACCAATTTTAGCTAAAAACAAGGTTGATAAATTACAGACGCTAACGGAGTTTGAGTATTCCTATTCTCCAGAGATAAGATACTGTGGTTCGATTAATTGCGGAAAAATGCACAATGGCTATACAGAGAAAGTAGACATTAACACCCACTATAAAGAACCCCTTATTAATTTAAGTAGTTAAAGTGTGAATAATATTAGCATTATCTATGAGCAAAAAGTTTGTCGTCATTTTTCTCTCACAATTTTAATGGGGTTAACCTTAGGTATTTCGATATCTGTATACAGATATTTTTTTGCGGCGGTGCTCATGAAATAGTTCAACGACACTTTGCCTTTCAGTGCCGCTTTGTTTATGCATTTTCATCGTGCTGTCGAAGTAACTAAAACGTTTCTTTCGATATGTCATCACTGTTAGGGGAAGATCAATCAGCTGTCAGGTAAAGATCATAGGCATTTTGATAAAAATGCCAAGCAGTTGCACTGATGTTAGTCACTGACTCAAGCTTTCTTGCAAGATCTATTATTACGGTAACATGCCCATTAAAGAACCGAGATAAATGTCTTGCCGACATACATAACCGATCAGCGACTTCCCGATGCTTAAGTATCGTCTTTGAAAGACAGCGCCTTTTGAAAACGTCGCCGGGATGTGGTCGATATAATTCCTCACCTCTATTTACACTTTCTGACATTGATACAAAAGCCGATTTCATGGATTTTACTCTCTTAGATTTATTTTGATCTTCCCCTAACTATATAGGCACTTTTTATTTAGAAACAGTTCTTTGTATAAGGCTGTCAGATAAGCTTCGGCCAAACGCTGCTCTAATAATACCCAACGGCTTAACGCCCGAAGTCGAATATCGGCCATGTGCCATTTACTGCCGTTCACCAACATTCATCTGAACTAGAGCTTTTAGCAGAAAGCGGATCTTCAGGGTTTGTAGTCTATTTGAGAATTTTATTCAGTGAGGGGTCTATATGCTGCAAGTAATCGCTGAAACTCAAAGGTGCATAAATATCCGGTTCTTGCCATTTTCTGTCGTCATTTGCGTTGGTGGTTTGCCACAACTTGGTTGAAACAATGACTTTTAAGCCACTATTGGGTAAGTCAAAGCGGTTTCTCGCATTAGCAAAGAAATGAACATTAATACCTGTAGGCTCACCTACAAACACTGCGTAGGTATATTGCTCTAATGCAGTGGCCATAAGTTGGGCTGCCGAAAACGTGCGACCACCGAGTATTACATAGAGATTCTTTTGCTGATTGGCATGACTGGCAGCGATAGCTTTAACTAAATCATTCACTAAACCAGTTTCCCCCCCAGGATTATGGCGAATGTCTATTACTAATTTACTACCGATTTTTTCGTTTGATAGGGCAATTGCAGCTGCCACTTGTTGCTCAATGTTACCTAGTTCCGGTTTTGTGAAACCGTTGAGTTTAAGGTATACCAAGTTATTAGCAGGTTGATAGGTATACCAAACCATTCTATCTAAATGTTGCAGATATAACGGCTGTTCATCAGACAATGAATACCAGTTATCGTCAACTACTATACCCCTTTGCTCTTGAGGCCAGTTATCTATGCTATCTAAATCGACTTTCTTATTTATCTGACCTACCTGTAACGTGTAGTTAGCTGATTGCGGTGAGCTTGATAATGCAAAAGCATGCAAAATTTCTGGAGCAGACAGGGCATAGACTCCCCATTGTTTAACATTCATTTCATTTTCAATCGGAAACATGGCGCTGACAATACTCATGGCTTTCATGCTATCAGCATCATTCACTGCTATTAGTTTGGCCCCCATATATTGTGTGAAATCATTATGGGTAGCAACAACGTAAATGCCGTCTTCAAATGCTGCAAAGCGCAGTGGAATGGGTTTAACCTGCATACCATTACCAAATTCGCTTTCAAATAAAGGATGATAAAAGCGGATAAATGAATGACCATCCTTAGCTAAAGCTAGCAAACTAGCCAACCGCACTTTTATCTGATGGTCTTGAAGTTCAGGGATCGCTTGTTTCAAAGCCATTGCCGCATCCAGAAACTGTTGTTCATCGTGTTTTTTATAAAAATTTACGTGCTCTTTAGGTGCATGTTCAACAAGGAATTCAACATCCTCTATCCAATTTTGATCACGTTGAGATACGGGGTGAGCAGTGAAAGAAGCACATGCGAAAGAAAATAAAATAAATGTTTTAAGCATAGGTAATCAGTTTTAAATTTGGTTGTTTGTCTGAACAGCAATTCCAATACCAATAGTTAATCTATTGATAAATATATTGTTATTCTTCAATCTGAAGGCTTAACGATAAAAGGTTAGTAGGTTTGACTAAGTCTTAGTCGAATATGCTAAATTCTTGCGCGGGTCGCTGAATTAAGAGAAACGGGTGCGCGATTGTAACTTAGCCCTAATG
>NZ_JBDYKM010000010.1:0-128247 GCF_040012495.1 Paraglaciecola sp. 25GB23A | reverse complement strand
CTCCTACAACACACATCAATCTAATCTGTTCGGCGTCGCCGCCTCCGTGTCCTCTGTGCAGCGCAGCGCTCTGTGGTTAAAAGGCTTGGAGCTTTTAAATCTGTTCGCGGCTAAAGCCGCTCCTACAACAGACATTATTCTGAGCCTTCCGCGCAGCTTAGATTTTAACTGAGTCCTGCTAATAATTATGGCGATTTTGTAAGCGTTTCCCAAACAAAAGAGAGGGCCTCAGGCTTGAATTGAAAGGGTAACAAAACACTTTCAATTTCATAAAAATGTGGCTCTCCAACGTTTGCCACTGCATGGCTGAAAACATAGTTATCGGTAAAACCCATTCTTAAGTCCGAGATGACGATTTGCTTATCGACTATGGCACAGGCTAAAAAGCCGTGGGTAAACCACTGTAATCTGCTGACAGCATTCAAGTGCTGAGTTTGCAGCAACAATTCTTTATTTAAGTCAAAACTCTTAAATTGAATCGACCGGTCTGGATTCAACATGGAGTAAAAACCCTCTAGGTATTGATCTTCTTGCAGCACCACAACCCGCCATAGCAAAGAATTAAAAGGCGTAGGCGTAGTAAATAACTTAGCTTTTTGAGTATCCAATGACGCTAACACATGACTATCAACACTGAACTTAGCAAGCCATGTCCAGCCCAAATAACTCGAACTGATTATCAGCCCTACACTAAGTACTTTATTCGCCCAAGCTTTAGAAGGCTTAATAAGAATTAGCACGGTGCCAATCAACAAAGGTAAGGTGTAAAGCGGATCAATAATAAAAATAGTGCTCCAGGAGACCGGCGGAGAGCTTAAAGGCCAAAATAATTGCGTACCATAAGCCGTATGAGCATCGAGTAATGGATGGGTGATCAAAGCCAGTGAAATTGCTAGTAACCAAGGAATGGGTGCGTCTTGAACTGGTCGATACCAACGTTTAAGCAGTGTCCAAAGTACTAGAGATAATGGGATTAATACCAAGAGAGAATGGCTAAACCCGCGGTGGTAGGTGAAGTTTGCTACCGCATCGCCGTAATCTATAAATACATCTAAGTCCGGTACTGTGCCTAAAATAGCCCCAATCACCGCTGCCTTTCGTTTTGCTGGTTGCGGCACACAGACCGCTGCAATTGAGGCTCCTAGTACTATTTGTGTCAATGAGTCCAATGCTTACTCCAAGATAATTTACTGAATACTTGTATCAAAAATATAAGTTACATAGATATACGCTTAGTAAAGCACTTCGGCCCTGTTAGCTGATAATAGTGACTGAATAACCGATAGAATTGAGTCCCTTTTGTTTTCTTACCACCCGCACAGATATTCAGTCTTGTTGCGGCTTAATCAATATATTACAAAACACTTTTTGATTTTTAGCCATAAATTACTTCCAAACATAAACATTCGTTAATAAAGTACAGCCTTGTACAAACGTGAAATCGTCCCTGATAAGACGTAAATAATAAGAAAAATACCAACGAAATGGCCTAAGTAGCGCTTTTTTACGTTGACATTACTTTTACATTTAACAACGAACAGAGAATTTATGAAAATGACCTTACTTGCCGCAAGTATTGCGAGCGTATTTTTACTTGGTGCATGCAGTGAACCCGTGCAGCAAACCCAGACAGTTTCTTCAACTGCAGAGTCAAAATCAGCCAGTGCCGAGCTAGGAAGTTTCGGTGTTGAACTCGATGCGAGAGATGAATCAATTAAACCAGGCGATGACTTTTTCCAATATGCCGGCGGTACTTGGTACAAAAACTTTGAAATGCCAAGCGATAAAACACGTTATGGTGCGTTTGATAAATTGGCTGAGGCCAGCGAAACACAAATCAAAACGATCATTGAGGAAATTAGTACCGCGACAGATTTAAATGCAGAACAAAAAATGATCGCAGATTTCTACGCCTCGTTCATGAATGTTGCAGCAGCAAATGCAAAAGGTCTTTCGCCTTTAACCCCAGTCCTAAATAAAATAAATGCCATCAGCAACAAACAACAACTGACCGAAGCCTTCGGCAGCGCTTGGTTAGATGGTTCAACTAGTCCCATCTCAGGTAGTTTGGGATTTAATCGCCTCGACCCCAATCAGTATCAAATGTCTATTGGGGTAAGTGGTTTAGGCATGCCTGATCGTTCTTATTACTTAGAAGACACAGAGCGCTTCAAAACAATTCGCCAAGCATACGTGAAACACATCGAGCAAATGCTTAATTTCGCTGAGGTAGAAAATGCCGCAGAAAAGGCACAACAAATATTAGCCCTTGAGACCCAAATTGCTGACGTTCAATGGCCACGAGAAAAGCGCAGGAACCGTGATTTGAGCTTAAATCAAATTGACAGGGAAAATCTGCCGAAGGAGTATGCAAATTTCGATTGGGACAGTTACTTTGCACAAACTACCTACAAAGTTCCACATTTGAATGTGTCGCAACCTGAGCCGATAAAAAAGGTGATTGATGTGATTAACAATGCATCATTGTCGGTGTGGAAAGATTATTTGACCTATCACACCATATCCAATCACGCTGACCTGCTTTCCGATGAAATTTTTAATGCTAATTTTGACTTCTACGGTAAGACCTTAAACGGTCAACAAGAGCCGCGTCCAAGATGGAAACGTGCTATCGCTGAAATGTCTGGCACTCAATCATTAGGTTTTGCCATTGGCAAAACCTATGTTGAAAAACATTTCCCAGCTAGCTCAAAAGTGCAAATGGCTGAACTAGTAGAAAACTTGCGTAAAGCGCTTGGTGAGAGGATTGAGAACCTAGATTGGATGGGTGAAGAAACCAAAGTCAATGCGCAAGCAAAACTAGCCGCATTTAACCCTAAAATTGGTTATCCCGATGTATGGCAGAATTTTACTGGGCTTGAAATTAAACCCGATGACTTGCTCGGCAACGTTGTGCGTATGCGTCAGTTTTTCCGTGATGACAGCGCAGCTAAGGAACTAGAAATAACAGATCGCGAACGCTGGGGTATGGCTCCGCAGCGTGTTAACGCTTATTACAACAGCTCTTTCAATGAAATCGTCTTTCCTGCAGGAATTTTACAAGCTCCTTTCTTTGATCCAAACGCAGATGCAGCCGTTAACTATGGCGCAATCGGTGCAGTTATTGGCCATGAAATGGGCCACGGCTTTGATGACCAAGGTTCTAAATCTGATGCCAACGGCATCCAACAAAATTGGTGGACTGACCAAGACAGGGCTGCATTTGAAACTAAAGCCGATGCCCTAGCCGCGCAATACAGCGCTTATGAACCAATTGAAGACAACTTCGTAAATGGTCGTAACAGTCTTGGCGAGAACATCGGTGATGTTGGTGGTTTGTCAATGGCATACCACGCTTACAAACTAAGCTTGAATGGCAAAGAAGCGCCGATTATTGATGGTACCACGGGTGATCAGCGTTTCTTCTTGGCGTGGGCACAAGTTTGGCGTGAAAAACGCACAGAGCAAAGCATGCTTTCGCAACTAAAAGCTGGCACCCATGCACCTGGACAATTCAGAGCATTAGCGCCACGTAATCATGATGCTTGGTATACGGCATTTGATGTGAAAGAAGGTGACGCGCTTTATTTAGCACCCGCTGAACGTGTCAGAATTTGGTAGTACTCAGCTCAATTAAAAAAGCGCTTCGGCGCTTTTTTTGTGGCCAGAGTTTTTATTGAGCCACTTTAGGGCTAACAAGTCTAAAGGTTAGTTCAGACTTTTGGCTGATGATAATATTATTTAGGTTTTAATAAAGTTCGCCAAAAAATTCGCGGCTAAAGCCGCTCCTACAACACATATCAATCTAATCTGTTCGGCGTCGCCGCCTCCGTGTTCTCTGTGTAGCGCAGCGCTCTGTGGTGAAAAGGCTTGTGGTTTGAAAGTTGTTCGCGGCTAAAGCCGCTCCTACAATACAGACGTAACTATGATCTTTTCGGCGTAGCCGCCTCCGTGTTCTCTGTGTAGCGCAGCGCTCTGTGGTGATAAAGCTTGTACTTTTAAATCTGTTCGCGGCTAAAGCCGCTCCTACAATACAGACGTAACTATGATCTTTTCGGCGTAGCCGCTTCCGTGTCCTCTGTGCAGCGCAGCGCTCTGTGGTGAAAAAGCTTGTGCTTTTAAATCTGTTCGCGGCTAAAGCCGCTCCTACAATACAGACGTAACTATGAGCTTTTCGGCGTAGCCGCTTCCGTGCTCTCTGTGTAGCGTAGCGCTCTGTGGTGAAAAGGCTTGTGGCTTTTAAATCTGTTCGCGGCTAAAGCCGCTCCTACAAGGAAATATTTTGGTTTAAGGCAAAAAAAAAGTGCAGCTGAGGCTGCACTTTTAATCAAATAACAATAAAACGTGAGACGGTTTATTCCCATTCAATCGTTGCTGGCGGTTTACCTGAGATGTCATAGACAACCCGCGAGATTCCATCGATTTCATTGATGATGCGGTTCGATACCTTGCCTAAAAATTCATAGGGTAAATGGGCCCAATGAGCCGTCATAAAGTCGATGGTTTCTACTGCGCGAAGTGATACTACCCAATCATATTTACGCGCGTCGCCCATTACGCCGACTGACTTAACCGGTAAAAATACCGTAAAGGCTTGGCTAACTTTATTGTATAAGTCTGCGGCATGGAGCTCTTCGATAAAAATGTGGTCGGCACGGCGCAATAAATCGCAGTATTCTTTTTTCACTTCACCCAGTACACGCACACCTAAACCAGGCCCAGGGAAGGGATGGCGATATAACATGTCATAAGGTAAACCTAGTTCTAAGCCGACTTTACGCACTTCGTCTTTAAACAATTCGCGTAATGGCTCAACTAAGCCCATTTTCATGTTGGCCGGTAAACCGCCCACATTATGGTGAGACTTAATAACATGAGCTTTACCCGTAGCCGAGCCTGCAGATTCAATAACATCAGGGTAAATAGTCCCTTGGGCTAACCATTTGGCATCCACCAGCTTTTTCGATTCTTCATCAAAAACTTCAACAAATATACGGCCGATGATTTTACGTTTGGCTTCAGGTTCGTCTTCACCGGCTAGAGCCGACAAAAAGCGCTGTTCGGCTTCGATTTTACGGATATTTAAACCAAAGTGATCGCCAAACATATCCATCACTTGTTTGCCTTCGTTTAGGCGCAACAAACCATTATCAACAAAAACACAAGTCAGCTGTTTGCCGATAGCGCGATGCAACAACATGGCCACGACTGATGAGTCAACCCCGCCCGATAAACCTAAGATGACTTCATCATCACCAATTTGGGCTTTCATGCGAGCGATGGCATCTTCAATGATCGCGCCAGGTGTCCATAGTTTTTCACAAGCACAAATGTCTAATACAAAGTGCGACAAAATGCGCTGTCCTTGACGGGTATGCGTTACTTCGGGGTGAAATTGCACACCATAAAATTGCTTTTCAGGATTAACAAAAGCAGCAAAGGGACAGCTATCGGTTTTAGCGGCCGTAATAAAACCCGGGGGAGCTTTGCTGACTTTGTCACCATGACTCATCCATACATCTAATAAAGCATTACCGTTCTCACCAATATGATCTTCGATGTTATTGAGCAGGGCCATGTCGGCAATGACTTCAACTTTAGCATAACCAAATTCACGCATGTCGGAGCCTTGTACCGCGCCGCCAAGTTGTTCAGCCATAGTTTGCATGCCATAACAAATACCAAATACCGGCACACCAGCCTCAAACACATATTGCGGTGCCCGTGGCGAATCTGCAGCATGTACTGACTCAGGGCCACCTGACAAGATAATGCCGTTTGGCTTAAATTCACGAATTTGCGCTTCGCTCACATCCCAAGCCCAAAGTTCACAATAAACGCCTATTTCACGTACGCGGCGGGCAATTAGTTGGGTGTACTGTGAGCCAAAATCGAGGATCAATATACGTTGGTCATGGATATTAGTGGTCATGTAGTTACTCTTTTGCAAAAAAAAAAGGACTGGAATTAACCAGTCCGATTCATATATCAGTGTTTAACCAAGTCTATAGTTTGGCGCTTCTTTGGTGATACTCACATCATGCACATGTGATTCACCCATACCAGCAGCCGTCACCTTGACAAACATAGGTTTGGTGCGTAATTCATCAATGGTCGCTGAACCGGTTAAGCCCATAGCTGAGCGTAAACCGCCCATTTGCTGGTGAATAATGGTTGCGATAGGCCCTTTATAAGCCACACGTCCTTCAATGCCTTCAGGCACTAACTTTTCCGCATTTTTACTGTCTTGGAAATAACGATCTGACGATCCATTATTTTGATTCATCGCGCCTAAAGAGCCCATTCCACGGTAAGATTTATAGTAGCGCCCTTGATAGAGCTCCACTTCACCGGGTGCTTCTTCCGTACCAGCCAACATACTGCCGACCATGACGCAACTCGCACCGGCCACAATGGCTTTAGCAATGTCACCGGAGAAACGAATACCGCCGTCAGCGATAACCGGTATACCAGTACCTTTTAAGGCTTCAACTGCGTCAGATACAGCAGTGATTTGTGGTACACCACAACCCGTCACGATACGCGTAGTACAAATTGAACCGGGGCCGATGCCGACTTTAACCGCATCAACGCCTGCATCAGCAAGCGCCTTAGCACCTTCACCTGTTGCCACGTTTCCGGCGATAAGCTGCACATCAGGATAGGCATCACGTACTTTTCTAACGCGGTCGATAACGCCTTGTGAATGACCGTGTGAGGTATCAATCAACAAAACATCTACACCCGCTTCAACTAACAGGGCAATACGTTCATCCGTACCAGGGCCGACACTGACTGCAGCGCCTACGCGCAAACGGCCACGCTCGTCTTTACATGCATTAGGTTTACTTTCCGCTTTTTGGAAATCTTTAACGGTGATCATGCCCGTTAGTTTAAAGGCATCATCCACCACCAGAATTTTTTCTATACGATGTTCGTGCATTAACTCAAGCACTAACTCAGACTTGGCGCCTTCTTTGACCGTCACTAAATCTTTTTTCAGTGTCATCACACTTGAGATGGGTTGCTCAAAACGTTTTTCAAAACGTAAGTCACGGCCGGTAACTATACCAATCAGGTTGTTGTCTTCATCGACCACGGGGAAACCCGAGAAGCCATGTTGCAAACCTAAGGCATTAACTTCGCCGATGGTAGCGGTGTGCAATACCGTAACAGGATCAGAGATCACGCCACTTTCGTATTTTTTAACGGTGCGTACATGCTCAGCTTGCTGCTCTGGGGTCATATTTTTGTGGATAAAACCCATACCGCCTTCTTGTGCCAAGGCAATAGCTAAGCGCGCTTCGGATACAGTATCCATAGCGGCAGAAACAAGGGGAATATTTAAACTCACACCACGGGTTAATTGAGTCTTCAATTCTGCGGTATGAGGGAGGACAGTCGAGTGCCCGGGTACGATCAAAACGTCGTCAAACGTTAGGGCTTCTTTGGCGATCCGTAACATGCAATTTTCACCTTTAAAGGGGGTTTTAATTGCGGCGCGATTCTAGCGGAAATGCACGCCAAGGTAAACTAACAAATGCGTTTTTCACTACATTATTGCACTAGGATAAAAAGTAAAACCACAAGTTAACAGAAAACCTACTTGGCATTAACAATCCACGTCGCTGAATTCAACATAGTTTTAGATGATCGTTTTTACCGGTATTACAGGGTAAACTACCGACAAATGTAAAGTTATCCTGAGTCTTAATGTTTAACCCACAATCTACCAGTCGCAATGTTCTTACTGTCAGCGCATTAAACCGAATGGCCAAAAATGTCTTGGAATCGGAGATAGGCCTAATTTGGCTGTCGGCTGAAATATCTAATTTTGTCGCCGCCAGTTCTGGCCATTGGTATTTCACCTTAAAAGACCCGCGAGCGCAGATCAAAGCGGCCATGTTCAAAGGTGCAAATCAACGAGTAGTGAAACGCCCCAAGGAGGGGGACAAAATATTGGTAAGGGCCAATATTAGTTTGTATGAGCCACGCGGTGACTACCAGCTTATCGTTGAATTTATGGAGCCTGAGGGTGAAGGTCAACTTAAGCAACAATTTGAACAATTAAAAATGACCTTGGCGGCACAAGGTTTGTTTGCCCAAGAACATAAGCAGAGCTTACCCGCCGCGGTGTTAAAGGTGGGCGTAATCACTTCTCCAACTGGCGCGGCTTTGCACGATATTCTGACGGTGCTAAAACGCCGTAATCCGGCCATTGAGGTGATAATTTATCCCACTCAAGTGCAAGGTGATGCCGCTGTCGCACAAATCTGTAAGGCCATACACATCGCAAATCAACGGGATGAAGTTCAAGTTTTAATTGTTGGCCGAGGTGGTGGCTCATTGGAAGATTTATGGTGTTTTAACCATGAAGAGGTGGCGCGGGCCATTTTCGCATCAGTTTTACCCATTGTTAGTGCGGTTGGCCATGAAGTGGATGTCAGCATTGCCGACTTTGTGGCTGACTTACGGGCCCCCACCCCCTCAGCGGCGGCAGAATTAGTCAGTCGTGATCAGAGTGCTCTGTTATTGGCTATCGCCACCTTGCAACAACAACTCACTAAACGTTTTCGCGCTAGATTAAATGAACTCGATTATCAGCAACAATTGATGTTGCAAAAACTACAGCGAAACCACCCACAAAAACAATTGGAACAGCAATTTCAAGCAGTTGACCAACTCAGTCAACGTTTAGAAAAAGCCTTGCAGGCACGTGTAGGCAAAGACAGTATCAAACAAGAAAACTTAGCCTTACGTTTAGCCAATAACAATCCGCAAAAGCTGTTTTTGCAAGGCGCTAAGTCCGCTAATGAACTGGAGCAGCGATTGTTGCAACAATGGCGCAAGTTACTCGATAATAAACACAAGCAACTCGCTAATGCCGGTCATTTGTTAGATACCGTGAGTCCTTTAGCAACCTTAGCTCGTGGCTACAGTATTAACTTTAAACAGCAAGAAATAATCAGAAGTGTCAAACAACTTAAACCGGGCGATGTTCTCACCACTCGCTTTATTGACGGTGAAGTGACCAGTGAAATTGCTACGATTAAAACCAACAAGTGAATGGACCGTGTAGCACAAAGAGCATGACTCTTTGTACAGAGTCGGTTAAAGTACAGGCTCATTTATCATCGGTAATTAATTGTAGGCATGGTTAGTAAGGTATTTACCCATTATCTAGTCATATCAGTACTGCTGCTCAGTCAGTGGTTTACTGTGTCTGCTATGGCGTGCCCGCTAAACAAGTCTAGTGGCCAAATGTCAATGAATATGACGGTCAATGATGAAGTTATGCCTTGCCATGACATGTCGAATACAACGCATCAATCCACCAGCAGTACTAATAGCGACATGGACTGTTGTGATAATAACTGTCACTGCCCCACTGGCGCCAGCTTCAGTTTATTATTGGTCAATATGCAAAACACCTCTGCGGCTAAAGTCAGCAATGCCCTGTTAGATGATTACCAGTTTTCCAGCCTCACCAGCTCGCTTAAACAGCACGCAAAACCACCTCAAGACAGATAACCTACCCTAGATCTATCTAAAAATTGAGGTTTACCCCTCTTATTCATTCTTTACAACAAGTACTGCGTAATTTCATCTAGCAACTTGTAGGATATGACACCATGCGATTCGCACCACTTTTACCTGGCACAGCTCGGCGGCTATTAGTTAATATATCGGTATTAAGCAGCTGCATATTGTTCAATTCAGCCAGTCAGGCTGAATTAAGCTTACAACAGGCACAGCAATTAGCCTTACAAAACGACCCTTGGCTTGTGGGAAATAAACTGCAAGAACAAGCCATTATTGCCAATAGCGTAGCCTCATCAACCTTCGCTGACCCAATGGTTTCCCTTGGATTTGCGAATTTACCCACTGATGGCTTTCGTTTTAATCAGGAGCCCATGACCCAATTTAAGATTGGCGTCAGCCAGCAATTTCCGCGTGGGGATAGCCTTGCTCTACAAAAAGAGCAGCTAGTGCAAATGGCGGCTCAATACCCGCAATTACGTTATGAGCGCCAAGCAAAACTCAAAGTCATGGTCAGCAAATTATGGTTTGATGCCTTCACCACCGAGCAGCGGATCCAACTTGTCGAGCACAGCCGACCTTTATTCAGTCAATTAGTGGATATTGTTGAGGCTAGCTATTCAACTGTGCAGGGCAGTACTACCCAACAAGACGTAGTGCGCGCCCAAGTTGAATTAGCCCGCTTAGATGACAGACTCGCCGCACTATTGGCAGAACGAGATACAAGTTTGGCTGAATTAAGCCAATGGTTACAAGACGAGCTAGAGCCAAATCTTGTGCCAACAGCACATAGTGGGAGAACCCTACCGCAAAGCTGGCCAATTCAAGCCATGCTTGACTCATCGGTGATAAATTTATTACAGCAGCAAGATTTGCGCAGTCTCTCGCAGATCTTGGCTCAGCACCCTGCCCTAATGGCCATTGAGCAACAAATTAAGTCGTCACAAAGCGCAGTAAATCTGGCTGAACAAAAATATCAGCCGCAATGGGGCGTTAATGCCAGTTACGCCTATCGTGATAATGACCCGCTAGGCAACACTCGTGCTGACTTTTTTTCCATCGGCGTGACCGTGGATGTGCCTTTTTTTACCGCCAATAAACAAGATAAAGAGGTAGAAGCTTCGCGCCTGCAAGCTGAATCAATCAAAACCGACAAACAACTATTACTGCGCCAGCTTCTTGCGCAAATGTTAAGTACATGGCGCACCCTAGATAGTCTTAATCAACGGATTGAGCACTACCTACAGAAAATTTTACCACAAATGGCTGAGCAATCGGAAGCCGCACTTAACGCCTATACCAGTGACGAAGGCGATTTTTCTGAAGTTATGCGCGCCAGAATAGCCCAGTTAAACACTGAACTTGATGTGATTAAGTTACAAAACGAACAAGCCAAATCACGCATTCAACTGGACTATTTTTTCACCACAAAAAATAACCAAGCACCTTTAAACGCTATGGGAGAACGACCATGAAAATCATTAATACGGCCATTGGTGGCATTGTGGTTGGTAGCGCCCTAACCTACACCATGATGCAGTGGACTGCCACACCCATCGAATCTGCTGCAACAGAACAAAAGCCTCTTTATTGGGTTGCCCCCATGGATGCCAACTATCGACGAGACAAGCCGGGTAAATCGCCCATGGGCATGGACTTGGTTGCAGTATACGCCGACGAGGCACAAAAAACGGCTTCGCCGGGCACCGTTAAAATCAATCCCAATGTGGTTAACAACCTTGGCGTGCGCACGGCACAGGTTAGTCGGCAATCTTTACACCTACCAATAAATACAGTGGGTTATGTGCGCTACAACGAAGATTCGTTAGTGCATATTCACCCTCGGGTGGAGGGCTGGATAGATACCCTGTATGTCAAAACGACGGGCCAACAAGTGGTAAAAGATGCGCCCCTTTATGCCTTATATTCGCCGCAATTAGTCAATGCCCAAGAAGAGTTTTTGTTAGCGCGTAAGCGCGATAATAGCGGGCTAATTGCCGCATCGTTAGAGCGTTTAAAAGCCTTGCAAATGCCCAGCCAGAGCATTGCACAATTAAGTAAAACGGGGCAAGTACAGCAAACCGTGGTTTTTACTGCCCCGCAATCAGGTGTGGTCGACAATCTTAATATTAGAGAAGGGTTTTATGTCAAACCTGGCACCACTTTAATGTCTATCGGCGCTTTAGATGAAGTCTGGGTTGAAGCGGAAATATTTGAGCGCCAAGCATCACAAGTCAAAGCCAATTTGGCAGCGACCATGACCCTTGGCTTTTTACCCGGTGAAATATGGCAAGGTAAACTCGATTATGTCTACCCTACTCTTGACCCTGTCACACGTACCGTAAGAGTCAGAATGCGCTTTGCCAACCCTGAGCGTAAACTCAAACCCAATATGTTTGCGCAAGTTACCATTCACAGTGAATTGGCTGAAGATAGCCTACTGGTGCCTCGCGAAGCAGTGATCCGCACAGGCGCGCAAGACAGAGTGGTGATGGCCCTAGGTGAAGGACAATTTAAATCAGTAGCCGTCAAACTAGGTGTCATTAGCACGGATAAAATACAAATATTAGCGGGCCTAGAAGAAGGCGATACAGTGGTGTCTTCCGCGCAGTTTTTACTGGACTCTGAAAGCAGTATTAGCTCTGACTTCAAACGCATGGATCATGATGCACAGCCAAACATTCACAAGATCAGTGATATGACAGACATGAGCCATATGCTATCCACTGACCCTTCAGTTCCCAGCGCCATGGTCAACGGTAAAATACTGCAGATTGACCGCGAAAACCGCGTACTAACTATTGCCCGCGATGCCATCGAAAAATGGCAACGACCGGCCGCAACGATGGATTTTCAATTAGCTGACAATATCGATATACAAGGTTTAAGCCTCGAACAAAATATTCATTTCACCTTTGAGATCCGTGAGGGAGCAGAGCAGGAATCGGCCTTTGTAATCGTGTTCTTAATGAGCTTAGAGGGAGACCATAACTTATGATCGAACGCATCATTCATTGGTCGGTCAACAATCGTTTTTTTGTGCTGGTCTGCACTTTTATTATGATCGGCGCCGGTCTGTTTGCGATAAAAAATACGCCGGTAGATGCTATTCCAGATTTGTCAGACGTGCAGGTGATCATTAAAACCAGCTATCCGGGCCAATCGCCACAAGTGGTTGAAGACCAAGTCACTTACCCACTTACCACCGCCATGTTATCGGTGCCGGGTGCGACAACCGTCAGAGGATTTTCGTTTTTTGGTGACTCTTATGTTTATGTGATCTTTGATGACAAAACAGATTTGTATTGGGCCAGAAGTCGGGTAATGGAATATCTATCTCAGGTTGCAGGCAGTTTACCTGAGGCGGCAAAACCACAAATTGGCCCTGATGCGACTGGCGTGGGCTGGGTGTATCTCTATGCCTTGGTTGACCGTACAGGGCAGCATGACCTTAGCCAGCTGCGGGCTATTCAAGATTGGTTTTTAAAGTTTGAACTGCAAACCGTCGCAGGTGTTTCCGAAGTCGCTGCCATCGGGGGCATGGTCAAACAGTATCAAGTCACTGTTGATCCCGACAAGTTGCGCGCTTACGACATTCCGCTGAGTCATATTCAACAAGCCATTAAACAAGGTAATCAGGAAGTCGGTGCCTCGGTGATTGAAATGGCCGAAGCCGAATACATGGTGACCTCTAGTGGCTATATACAGAAAATCGAAGATTTGGCGGCCATTCCATTAGGCTTAAATGCCAAAGGTACGCCTTTACAATTGCGTGATGTGGCCGATATTCGTTTAGGCCCACAAATGCGCCGTGGTATTGCTGAACTTAATGGCGAAGGTGAAGTCGCAGGCGGTGTGGTGGTGATGCGCTTTGGTGGTAATGCCCAGCAGACCATCGCGGGGGTCAAAACTAAACTCGACAGTTTAAAAGCCGGTTTACCCGATGGCGTTGAAATAGTCACCGTTTATGACCGCTCAGAACTGATAAACCGAGCAGTGGAAAATCTGTGGTCGAAACTCTTAGAAGAACTGCTAATTGTTGCCCTAGTCTGTGCGGCATTTTTGTTTCATTTACGCTCGTCCCTCGTGGCGGTTATTAGTTTACCTCTTGGTATATTGGTGGCATTTATCATTATGTATTGGCAAGGGATCAACGCCAATATTATGTCTCTGGGTGGTATTGCTATCGCCATCGGCGCGATGACAGATGGCGCTATTGTGCTGATAGAGAATATGCACAAACATATTGAACGCACACCACTGACATCTGAAAATCGTTGGCAAATTGTTGCCAAGTCCGCGAGTGAAGTGGGCCCAGCACTATTTTTCAGTTTACTGATCATTACCGTTAGTTTTCTGCCGGTATTTATCCTGGAAGCCCAAGAAGGCAAGATGTTTGCGCCACTGGCTTATACTAAATCCTTTGCCATGGCGGCGTCTGCCGGCTTAGCAATTACCTTGATCCCAGTTCTCATGGGGTACTTTATTCGTGGCAAAGTAATGAGTGAGGGCCGTAACCCCCTCAATCGCTTGCTGGTTGCGCTTTATCTGCCCATATTACGACGGGTACTGAACTTCCCTAAAACCACTTTGTTAGCCTTTGTCATCGTGGCAATCGCTGGCTTTTATCCCTTAACAAAATTAGGCTCTGAATTTATTCCTCCTCTGGATGAGGGAGACTTGATGTACATGCCCACCACCTATGCCGGTATTTCTGTCGGTAAAGCCCGCGAAATTCTGCAACAAACCGATAAGTTAATTTATACCATTCCTGAAGTATTGACCGTGTTTGGTAAAATCGGCCGCGCCGAAACAGCCACTGATCCCGCACCTCTGACCATGATCGAAACCTTCATCCAATTTAAGCCCAAAGAGCAATGGCGGGCAGGATTAACCACAGACAAATTGCGTGAAGAACTTGAAAACGTTGTGCAAATTCCGGGGTTAACCAATGCCTGGGTCATGCCCATAAAAACCCGCATAGATATGCTCGCCACGGGCATTAAAACCCCAGTGGGTATTAAAGTAGCTGGGGCCGATGTCAAAGTGATTCAGCGTATTGGCCAAGATATTGAAAAAATCTTAGGTGAATTTCCTGGCACTGCCTCGGTGTATTCAGAGCGGGTAGCCGGTGGACGCTATATTAAAGTCGATATTAATCGTGATCATGCGGCGCGCTACGGCTTAAATATTAGTGATATTCAACAAGTTATTGCCACGGCCATAGGGGGCATGAACGTCACACAATCTGTTGAGGGTTTGGAACGTTATCCCATAAATTTACGTTATCCACAAAGCTACCGCGAGTCACCTGAACAGTTAGCATTGTTGCCCATTGTCACAAAATTAGGCCAGCGTATCGCATTAGCTGATGTGGCGAGGATATACATAGAAGATGGTCCGCCCGCCATAAAAAGTGAAAATGCGCGGATCAACGGTTGGACTTATATTGACCTTGATCACAACACAGATATCGGCAGCTATGTTGAAAATGCTGCCCTAACCTTGGCCGACTCTCTCGATTTACCCAGCGGTTACAGTTTAACGTGGGCGGGGCAATACGAATATATGCAAAGAGCGAAACAAAAACTCAGCTATGTGGTGCCCCTAACGTTAGCGATTATTGTGATCTTGCTGTACATGAGCTTCAAAAGTTTCTCAGAAGTGATGTTGATCATGCTAACCCTGCCCTTTGCCTTGATTGGCGGTATTTGGTTGATCTACTTACTCAACTTTAATTTATCAGTGGCAGTCGGCGTAGGTTTTATTGCCCTCGCGGGGGTGGCGGTAGAGATTGGCGTACTGATGTTAGTTTATCTCAATCAAGCCTATCAGCAGATGCAAGAAGCGCGGCCAGACAGCAAGCAGCCACTTGACAAACAACACCTAATTGAAGCCATTGAACAGGGTGCAGGAATGCGCATCAGGCCTATTGTAATGACAGTATCTACCGTAATACTCGGCTTAATGCCGGTGATCTATGGTTCAGGAACCGGCTCAGAAATAATGAGTCGCATTGCCGCCCCTATGGTAGGGGGTATGGTCAGTGCCCTAGTTCTCTCGTTAATTTTAGTGCCAGTGGTTTATATGCTTTGGAAACAAATTCCAACAAAAAGTACTAAAGCCACCGACACCAAGCCTTAGACATCTAGATGGCTAAATGCTATGGTTTTCTAAATTGTTATTACACTGATATCAACAGGGCTTGATATCAGTGTCCACTTTCACATAAAGGAAGCGATCATGAAACTCGAATCATTGGCATTGCACCATGGCTATGAATCTGAAGCCACCACCAAAGCAGCGGCCGTACCTATTTATCAAACCACCTCTTATACTTTTGATAATACTCAGCACGGCGCTGATTTATTCGATTTAAAAGTAGCTGGCAATATCTACACTCGTATTATGAACCCCACTACCAGTGTGCTTGAGCAACGCTTAGCCGCCATTGAAGGCGGAATTGGAGCTTTAGCTGTAGCCTCAGGCATGGCGGCGATTACCTATGCTATTCAAGCTTTGACTCAAGTGGGCGACAACATCGTCAGTACCAGTCAATTATATGGTGGTACCTACAATTTATTTGCCCATACCCTGCCCCGTCAAGGGGTTGAGGCACGCATGGCCGCTTATGATGATTTTGCTGGTTTAGAAGCCTTGATTGATGACAATACCAAGGCAGTATTTTGTGAATCTATTGGTAACCCCGCAGGTAATATTGTTGATTTACAGCGTTTAGCCGATATTGCCCATAAACATGGGGTACCGCTCATCGTTGATAATACCGTAGCAACCCCCGTATTATGCCGCGCATTCGATCACGGCGCTGATATCGTCATTCACTCACTGACCAAATATATAGGTGGCCATGGCACCACCATTGGTGGCGTGATTATCGACTCAGGAAAGTTTGATTGGGTAGCCAACAAAAAACGCTTCGCCATACTTAACGAACCTGATCCCTCATACCATGGCGTGGTGTATACCGAAGCCTTTGGTCCCGCAGCTTATATTGGTCGTTGCCGTGTTGTACCGCTACGCAATACTGGCGCAGCCCTTGCTCCACAAAGTGCATTTTTGCTGCTACAAGGTTTAGAAACCTTAAGCTTAAGAATGGAGCGCCATTGCAGTAATGCCCTGGCCCTAGCTGAATATCTAGAGCAACATCCTAAGATAAGTTGGGTTAATTATGCGGCCTTACCCAACAGCCCGCATCACGCCAATTGTCAGAAAATCACCGGTGGCAAAGCCTCAGGTATTATTAGTTTTGGCATCAAAGCGGATTCCGCCGAGCAAAGTATAATAGCCGGTGGCCAGTTTATCGACGCTCTACAAATGATATTGCGTCTGGTGAATATCGGTGATGCAAAGTCATTGGCCTGTCACCCAGCCAGCACCACTCACCGCCAACTAAGTCCAGAAGAACTCGCCAAAGCTGGCGTGTCTGAAGATTTAGTGCGTATTTCGGTGGGTATTGAACACATTGACGACATTATCGCTGATGTTAGCCAAGCTTTAGATAAAGCTACCGCTTAAGCGAAAAGCAGCAGCTAGTAAATAGATACTAGCTGCTGATAAAAAGCCAAAAGCGTTTTAAGCACAGAGAAAAGGAGTCTGGAAATAGAAAGAGGCTAAAGTGCAGGGTTATTTAGCTTAGTGCTTGGGCTAATTTCTTTAAGGGTGAGCCGCTTCGAGCGCAGGCTGTGTGAAAACTATTGATCACCTTTTGGACTAAGCACGGTGTTTATATGATCAATCAGTCTTAATGTAATCACCTATCTAATCTCCGTTTTTAGTATAATTAAGTGGTCAGCCAAACCAGAGAGAATCTGTGATGTCTCACCATATTAAAGGCCAATCAAGAACACAAACTACACTGCTACTAGAAGTGCTAGACGATTTTGTCACTGAAGATAATCCCGTTCGAGTCATTGATGTTTTTGTGAATGAAATCAATCTTGAATCATTGGGTTTTAATCGGGTGCAGGCAAAACAAACTGGCCGTCCTTGTTATCACCCAGCAACACTGCTCAAGTTATATATTTACGGTTATCTAAACCGTATTCAATCATCACGCCGTTTGGAAAAAGAGACGCATCGCAACGTTGAACTGATGTGGCTAGTCGAACGTTTGCAACCTGATTTCAAAACCATTGCTGACTTTAGAAAAGACAACGGCAAAGGCATTAAAAATGCTTGCCGCCAGTTCATTCAACTGTGCCGCCAAATGAACATGTTCAGCGATGCGGTATTCGCCATTGATGGCAGCAAATTTAAAGCGGTAAATGCCAAAAAGAATAACTTCACTCCCCAAAAAGCCAAAGACCATATTGCACTAATTGAAACGAGTATCAGCGAATATTTATTGAAGTTAGATAGTGCAGACGCTAACGATAAAAGTGATAAAGATGTGGGGTTGATGCAAGATAAATTAGCCTGGCTCAAGAATCGCCTTGTTGAGTTGCAAGAAATTGAAGAAGCAGTTAATGCTCACCCAGACAAGCAATTATCGTTAAATGACCCCGATGCGCGTTTAATGAAAACCGATAACATGAATCGCAAGGTCTGCTATAACGTGCAAAGCGCAGTCTATACAAAACATCACCTTATCGTCAGTCATGACATCACGATGTCGACAGACCGAGGCCAACTAACGCCCGTTACAACGCTAGTGCAAGAGGCTCTAGATAGAAAAGATATCACCGTTTTTGCCGACAAAGGTTATTTCAGCCGTAATGATATTAAAGCAGCTCAGGATTTAGGCGCGACAGCTTTAGTCCCCCAAATCGATACGTCCGGCTCAAAAAAGAAAGGCATATTTAATAAGTCATTGTTCAAGTATGATCAGGACAAAGATGTTTATGTTTGCCCAGCTGGCGAAGAATTACAAAACCGAATGCGAGTGTTTGATAGTGGCTTAGAACAAGATGTTTATTTTAACCATATTGCTTGCAGGGACTGCGCAATTCGCGCCAAATGCACAACATTGAAACGCGACCCCAGACGAATGCGGCGTTGGATACATGAGGCTGAAATTGACGTAATGCAAACAAGGTTAGATGCCGCACCTGAAACGACGGTCATTAGAAAACAAACCGTCGAACACCCGTTTGGCACCATCAAAATGTGGATGGGGGCAACTCACTTATTGATGACACGAAAGAAAAACGTCAGTACGGAAATGAGCCTTCATGTATTGGCCTACAATCTAAAACGAATGATGTCGATTGTTGGAATATCCACACTCATTACCGCCATGCAGGAATGATGGCGAGTTGTTAGCAAAATCATCTCAATAGCGCAGTATACAAGCTAATTTGCCATCCATTTTAGAACAGTGACTAATAATATTTTAATTACTGCTAGATTACCTAGTAGCTTAAGGATGTGTCTAAATCTGCTTAATAATATCTGAATTAGGGCAGATGAATTTAATGAATTGATGGCGTATTAAAAATAGGGTGCTGTCAGTTACAGTCAAAACATCTTTTAAATCAGAATTTTATCTGATAATCTTTTTTTACAAACGAAAACTTAGGTCGTTGTTGCCCATAGTCCATTTAGCAATTTATTGGATTCAATTAGGCTACTAGGCACTGCGGATATTTTGATAATGAGCGAGATAATAACTGAGGAATCAGAAGATAAACTGAACACTGAGGCTCTTGCCAATCCACCATTGAAAGCACCTTCACTACCCTCCAAAACTAAGATACAGAAGCGCATCCACGAGTTAGAATTACGCCAGATTGAGCTTGAATCAGAGAATGATATACTTCGGATTGCGGCGAGTAAGCACGCTGAAATAGCCTCTGCTGGCTATTTTACGCTTTCGAAGTTAGGTGACATCATTGAAATAGATCTTAAAAGCGGCAAAACACTTGGTAAGGAGCATTCAACGTTAAAAAACAGTAGATTTGATTCTTTTGTTTCAAAAGACACTCTATCAGTTTTTCAACTGTTTATTGAAAACGCATTTCAAAGTAAAAAACAACAAGTCTGTGAACTGACGCTATCAAACAATGGAAACTTATTAGTCAATGTTTTGCTTACCGGCATCGTTACTAACAATGAAGAATTGTGTAATGTAAACATGGTTGATATTACTGAGCGTAAGCACATGGAGGAAAATATTAAAACCCTGAGCGCTCAATTGCAGGGGATCTCAGAGATTGAGTCACTATATATTCGTAACGTAGATCCGAAAATAATTTTCGACCGTGTATTGAAAGTAATACTTGAGATAACCGCTAGTGAATACGGCTTCGTAGGTAAAGTTTTTTACAACAGTCAAAGGGAGCCCTATCTCAAGACCTTAGCGATCACCAACATTTCATGGGACGAAGATACTAGACGTTTTTATGATGAAAACGCACCGCAAGGTTTGGAGTTTAGGAAACTCAAATCACTTTTCGGTGAGGTTTTGTTAACAGGTGAGCCGGTAATTTCCAATGCTCCCAATAAGGATATCAGGAGGGGTGGACTACCAAACGGACACCCGCCGTTAAATGCGTTTCTAGGACTCCCAGTTTATTCAGGCAATGAATTGGTTGGCATGATGGGAGTTTCAAATCGGGTCGGTGGCTATGATGAGACTATAGTAGAGTTTGTTCAACCCTTGCTTACGTCTTTTAGTTCTATAATGGTGACAATGCAATCCATTGCTGAAAAAGAAAAAGCTGAAGAAGTGTTACTAGAGCTTAAAAACAAGCAAAGTGCAATGATTTCCAATATTTCAGATGTAATCTGCATAGTTGGAAAAGACGGTATTGTAAAATACGAAAGTCCTAATGTCGAAAAATGGTTTGGATGGCAACCGGAGGAGCTTATTGGTTCGAATTACCTATTAACGGTTCATCCGGACGATATGCAGCGTATACAAAAGGTATTATCCACTCTCCTGAAAAAGGGGAATTTGTCAAAAAAAGTTGAGTACCTATATAAATGTAAAAATGGGCATTATAAACCGATACAACTGAGCGTAACCAATTTGCTCGATAATCCAGCAATAGATGGGTTATTACTGAATTTCCATGAAATTACAGAACGTAAGCACGCGCAACAAGCCTTGGCTGATAACGAAAGGTTTTTGCAGGCCATCATAGATACGGAGCCAGAGTGCATCAAGTTGCTCGATATTAACGGTAACCTGTTGATGATGAACCGCGCTGGACTGGAGATGGTAGAAGCTGACTCATTTGAGCAAGTCAAAGGGCAATGTATCTGTCCATTGGTCACAGAGCCATACAGGGATGCCTTCCTAGCTTTGCTCAAACATGTATTTAAGGGGGGCTCAGGAACGCTAGAATTCGAAACGGTCGGGCTTAAAGGGGGGCATATCTGGCTTGATACTCACGCAGTTCCTTTTAAAAATGACAAAGATGAGATTGTTGCACTACTGGGGATCACCCGCAACATGACCGAGCGCAAATATATCGAAGGGCAACTATTAATTCGTCAGCGAATGGACTCGTTGGGTACCCTTGTCGGGGGCATATCTCATGATTTTAACAATATACTCGGTGCATTAGCCGGCAATTTAGACCTGCTAAGTCAATACAATGAAAATTTTCATGAAAAGCAGCAAAAATTTTTGGAAAACGCGAAAAAAAGTACAAATCGAGCTATTGAACTGACTAAACAGTTTCAATCACTTTCATCAATCCGCCATTCTGATAAAACGACTATTGACGTTTATGATATAGCAAAAGAAGTATTTGGTTTGCTTGAGGCAACCACCAATAGACTCATTAAAAAAGAAGTTCAATTTAATAAGGGCGAGTTCCTCATATCTGCAAATTCTGGGGACTTACATCAAGTATTGTTAAATCTTGCTACTAATTCAATCCATGCCATTGAAGAGAGGAAAGTCACCAGTGAAGATTATATTCGGCTTAATGCTGAAGATTTTGAGGTGCGAAACGGTAACAGAACTGGACTAATTGACGGCGACTACATTCATTTTTCATTTAGCGATTCGGGATGTGGAATGTCTGATGAGGTCTTGATACAAGCCTTCGACCCAATGTTCACAACTAAAGATATAGGTAGTAAGCGTGGCCAGGGACTAGGCCTTGCAGTGGTTTACAACATTATTACTAAACATAACCACGGAGTTATCGAAATAGCGAGTAAGATAAATGAGGGAACAACATTTCATATTTATCTGCCTAAAGCTCAATCTTTAATAAATATCGATACGCCACCTAAAACAATTGTTCAAAAAGGTGGGGCAGAAACCTTACTGTTAGTCGATGATGATGAGTTGGTTCTAAGTGTGGTGAAGGATATGCTTGAAGCATTGGGTTATCCGGTACTAATAGCGATTAACGGTAAGGAAGCTTTGAAGATATATACACGAAATATAAATTCAATTGCTGCGGTTATTCTAGATTTGAATATGCCTGAAATGTCAGGAAAAGAAGTATTCGAAGAGATGTTTAAAATAAATCCTAATGTAAGTGTAATCATCTCATCAGGATATGGAGATAAACAAATCCAGCAAGGTGGCTTGGTAGGCACGAAAGCAATCCTAAGTAAGCCATATAGATTAGAAGACTTAAATCGCGTTATTCGACATGTCTTGGGCTCGTAATCTTCCTAATTAAGTCATGCGCCTGTTTTGTTACTAAATTCTGTGGGCTAGTGAATTAATGATTTTAATTAAGACCCTGAATGTCTCATTCTGCTTAACCAATTGCGAATCTCTCCTTTGGCACTCAGGTGACAGAAGTCTTCGAGCGATCAGGAGATAGTCGACGACGTTGAGGGCTATTGCTGGTTTCTTGAGAAACCGGCCAATCACTGTTTTTTAGTTGGATGGCAAATTTGTACCAATGGACTGGCCGGAGTTTTGACACTATCTTATCTGTTCTGCGGTGAACAGACGCTCATATTTTTAGAAAATACTTCGCTTAAACAACGTAACGTTTAATCTGGCGCAACATATCATTAGCAATAATGGACAACTGTCTAGCAGCCGATGCTATATGGCTTGCACCAGATGAGTTTTCTTGTGACATATTATCGATATTTCGTATCTCTTGCGTCATCAGGCTAACCGCTCTCTGTTGTTTTTCGGCTGAACGATATACCTGTAATGCTATTTCATCGAGGATTACCATGCTATCTGTTACATTACTCAACGTCGTATTCATTTGTTCAGCCATTGCAACAGCCTCTGAAGCTTGTTCATTACTTTGATCAACCGTTTGGATTGCTTGGTTCGTAGACGTTGTCAACTCACCAACAATACGCGAAATTTGATCTGTTGACTCCTGTGTGCGTTTAGCGAGTGCGCGCACCTCATCTGCAACTACAGCAAAGCCTCGCCCCTGCTCGCCAGCTCTTGCTGCTTCTATGGCAGCGTTTAAGGCAAGTAAGTTAGTTTGGTCGGCTACTGAACGTATAACGTCTACCATTCCTAATATATCTTTAACCCGCAAATTCAGTTCAGAAATAATGCCACCAACATTCTTTACTTTTGCTGCCGTTGATTTAATACCATCAACCGCCTTCACTACATTAATCTCACCTTCATGCGAAGAATTTCGAGCAGCGCTGGTAGTATTACTGACTTTGCTTATGTTTGCTAAGTCCTCTTCGATTCCATTATTCAAGTGTTCTGCCGATTTAAGGCTCGCACTTACGCTCTTTTGTTCATTAATTATGTTGGTACTTGTTTGTTCTGTTGTGGAAGCTGTTTCAGTGCTTGCTGCCGCAATTTCATAGGCAAATTGCTGTAATGATTTAAAGTCAGTCTGTAACTCTTTTAACGTTACGTTTATCGTAAGAGCAATCTGCCCTAGGTCATCTTCAGTTACAATAGTAACTTGTTTTGACAGGTCATGATCTTGAGCAACACTAGCCATAATTTCTAATATTGCGTCGGATTGACGTCCACGCGCACGAAGCATAAGGTAAATAATAGAGGCTAAAACAATCATAGAGACAAGTAGTAATAGTTGCAGGTACATAAAAGTTTTTGCAGTAAATATTGTTTCTTCTGCAAATTGCACGATCTCTGTTAATAAAATATCCTCAGCTCGTTTTAACTCATTAATTCGTGAAGTGGCAACAGTAAACCACTTCGTTGCATCGCGATCCAAAGGCAGTAATACTTGTGTAGTGGCATAGTCCCTATACTGAATGACATCATTATTTGCCTGACTTGATAAAAACTCAGTTATAAACGGTTTAAATTCTTTAGTAGCAAATGCTTCAACACTTTTTAAATAAACCGCTTGTTGCGTTTTGTTTTCTATAAAACGATTAAACAAGTTTGAGTTAAAACTACCCTCAGCAAAGGCATTACTTAGCAAAGCTCTCTCTATTCCTGAGGCTTCTTTGACATTGCTTAAATTATACAAAACAGTAAATTTCTGTTTGAGTAGGGGCACATCAATATCCCTAGCTAAGATACCGTTGAATTCAAGAATGACGAGATTTATGCTTGTGTAGTAACGAATAGCTGATGACAGTTCAATTGACATTTCATCAACTGAAGTTCGGGTGCCACTAAGTGCACTTAACCTTGTTTTGACTGGCTCGGCTAAAAAGCTATCTATGAGGTCATCATTCAAATTTGTTAAATATTCGTTCAAATTTTGAATGGCTTTATCAACATTTCGCCTCTGGTCTATTAATTCGTTTGTGAATTTTCGCCCTTCTGAACCAATAAATCCTGCTGTCATTCCACGTTCTTTTTGAACCTCATGCAAAAGCGCATTACTTAGAGACAACAATTCGGTCCTATTCATGGTGTTTGCTAAATGATTAACGGTATTTAATGAACTCATAAACATCACACCAACCAACACAACCAGAAATAGAGGGCCAACTAACGTGAGTATCGGTAAATTACGAGATAACCATTTTTGCATAGTATTAAATCCTGAAATTAATGTTTTGATCTAAAGGCAACTTTAAAATAGTCAGCACTAAAGTCTTTGCGTCAGAAATTAATAGCAAACAATCTGTTAGTCAGATTAATATTGAACTATAAAAAATGAAAGTCTTTTATAGGGTGAAGTACTCGGTGGTCAACGCCGCTGACTTAGGCAAAGGTCCAAAAAAATCAAGTATAAACTCCATATAATATATGGAGTTCAGTGGTTTCGAAGACTACGAATGTTTGCTTTAATACAAATGCTAGATGTCACCTTTAAGCAAAATCACATATTAAATGTCCAACGCTTCGACCGATTTGTTCTCGCCCTATCCAGACATAATTTGAGGAATCCTGAACGTCTGCAATCTTCTAGAAGGGAGCGTTCCCTGAACAAGTAAGCTATGACCGCTATTGGCACTCAAGCGACAGAGGGCTCCAAGCAAAAAGCGGATCTTCGATTATTTACCAGTGAATATTGCTTTTATAAAGTAAAGCAGTCACACAAATTTAGATTTCCTTTCAAATCACTATTTTTTGCGGTTTAAATCCATCAAATATGTCGGGTGCGTTACTTAACAAGGCCAGTCAAATTGGACTAGAATTCGATATACAGCTGTCGTTAACCACAGCAATCTGTTGTCACAAATTGCAATGAGTTCTAATGGCACTGAGACGACAGACGGCTGCCAGACCAAACCTCACGGTTTAGCCCTTGCCATTCGCTAGTAGTTAACGTTTAATAACGGTAAGTTAATTAAACGGTGATCTTTCTACAGAGGACTTTCACCCGGGGCGGCCTCCGCTCATTAATTCATGCCCATGCTGGGCATACACAAGCCAAGTCAGCGGGAATTTTACTCGCTGAAAAACACTCATAAAATCCCCTGCTTGGGGCGTTATGTTTTCAGGATGATTCAAGCATATGTTTAAAAAAATAGGCTTTGGCATAATTGGAATACTTTTCTTAGGCGTATACGGCGCTATTGCGAATAAGGTTTTCTCAGGCTCTGAACAACAAATACATTATGCACAAAATGAGTTAATGTTTGGCAGTTACACCCTTTCAGGTGGCTTCATATTAATGACCATAATATTGCTTATAGTTTGTAACTACCTTATCGATTTACTATTTAAAAGTAAGCATAAAAAACAATCGCGTATTTGATTGTAGTGAAAACATAACAAGCTAATAAATAAGGACAAAAAACAGTTGGCTGTTTTCGTTCCTAAACATTTTAGCCAACAATTTTGCCCATTATTAGGGCAATATGGGCAAGACATGGATCTGAATATTCGTCTTTTTAAAATGCTTCTATTTCCTTCGTTTTGGGGAAATGCTTTTTCTTTAGCTTTTAAAGAACATTGGATTTATTTAGCCGTGTTCACTTTGATGATTAATGGTAGTTCTTTGATGAGAGGTGAATTCTTGGAATTCATAGTCTCAGGCTTTTTTGTGGTTAGTGTTGTAGGCATATTGTTTATTTTTTATTTAACATACACTTTCATAATAAAAACATTCAAAGAGTCTGATTTTAGGGTAATGGCGTTTACTCAACCATGTGTATTTGTTGTTAGTGAGCTGCTTGGAATTAAAATTGATAAGCCTCCGGTTATGGAATATTCCTCATTTAGTGACGACCTACCTGATATGCCATCAAAAATAGGCTTTATATTGCTAATCGTTGTGAAAATTTCTACTATTGTTGGGATATTTTACATATGTTATTTAATTGCTAATCTGTAGTCATATACCCATATAAGCCATTCAAGCCGGACTTTTAACAGTCGGTTAGGTGCCGTTTCGCTCCACTCCACTTTTTAGCCAACAATTAAAAGTATCTTAAAGGAGCGTTAGTGTATGCTTTGCAGTATTTGGGATCGTTCAAAGGGGCGAACGTGAACAGCCGCAATTGGCACATTAGAGCAAGTCAGCTCTAGCTCTTTACTCCAATAATAACTGTCTTTTTTAACTGATTTTCCTCTGTGAACTCTGTGTCCTCAGTGGTTCAATTTGTTCTTTTATCTAATTCGACCTAAAAGATTAACCCCATTAGCACAAAAGCGAAGTTCGGCTTCGAGCGAATTGCAGTGATATGACTAAATGAAACTTGGCTGGCAGGTCAGCGCTCAATATAGTCAAAATTGCTTGATATCTGATTTTTAGTCAATAGTCGATTTTCAAGTGTTCTGACCCCTTGATTTACCTTGGAATTTAATAATGACTAGTTGCTTATTAAACTTGAACAAGTAATTATCGTGGCAGCAATCCCCAACAATTATCCATTTATATGAAAAAACTGTTTATCAGCCTTGCCACGATTTTTGCCATCCTGTTAGCGGCCATTATTATCATTCCTATCGTGTTCGAGGATGATATCAATACGGCCATTGATGCCGCCATTGGGAAAACGGTTAATGCTGATGTTGTTTTCGATACCGATGATTTTAGTATTTCACTGCTCAAGAATTTCCCCAATGCTACCGCTGCTATGAATAATATTAAGGTAATCAACCGCGCACCATTTGAAGGGAAAACGCTTTTTGCTGCCAAAAAATTTGAAATTGAAATCGACCTATTCAGTTTATTTGGCGACAAAATAACAATAAACGGTTTGGAATTAATTTCCCCCGAGATCAATATCATTGTTCTCGAAAATGGGACGGGCAATTATGACATTGCCATTGCAACTGATGAAGAAGAGTCCAGAGGAACTCCAACTAAAGACCCTGCCAATTTTAATATTGGGCTCAATCACTGGCAGATCTCAAATGCCAATCTGGTCTACGAAAATGACACCTTACCTGTGAAATTAGAGATCAAAAACTTAAACCATAGTGGTAATGGCGATTTCAACCAAGACCAGTTTGACATCACCACACTTACTGCCATAGATGCAATGTCAATAATTTATGATGGGGTGGAATATCTGTCCAATAAATCCGTAACCGCAGACGTTGTTATGGCCATCAGCGACAATAACAGTCGTTATACTTTTAAGGAAAATAAAGTAGCCGTTAATGACTTTGGATTCGGGTTTGATGGCTTCCTGTCTTTCAATAAGGATGGCAGCATAGACATGGACTTGTCTTATGAGGCTAAGCAAACCACGTTTAAAAGTCTGCTGTCTTTGGTACCCGGTATTTATACTGACAATTTTAATAGTCTCGAAACGGCCGGCAATCTGTCTTTTGTCGGAAAGGTGAACGGAAAGTATAACAACCTAACCAAGCCCGCGTTTAATCTGGCCTTAAAAGTGGATCAGGCGATGATTAAATACCCTGACTTACCTGCCACAATATCCAACATCAGTCTCGATTTATTAATCGATAACCAAGACGGTATTATTGATAATACGGTAGTAGACCTAAAACAATTTCATATGGATTTTGGCAACAACCCCTTTGATGCAAAAATCCTGGTTGCCAATTTGCTCAATTATGAATTAGATGCGTCCGTGAAAGGCAATCTAAATCTGGCCGAGATTTCCACTATGATCCCCATGGAGGGCATGTCCACGAAGGGAAATCTCAGCATAGATCTAAAAGCCCAAGGTATTTATGACAGCCTTAGCGGGCAGACACCCAAAATTGATGCTGTCATCAAATTGGTCAATGGTCAGGTCAAAACTGCCGAGCTTCCTTATGTGCTCGACAAGCTGAATTTAGAAGCACAAGTGAAAAGCCCAACGGGTAAAATGGCGGATTTTATTGCGGTCATTAACAACTTATCGATGGAAATGGATGGAGAACCTTTTGCAGCGGATCTCGAATTTTCCAACCTCGATAATTATACCTGGAAATTAAATGCCTCCGGGGGTTTGGATCTCGAAAAAATCACCCAGATACTCCCTCTCGAAGACATTCGTCTAAAGGGTAAAGTAAAGGCAAATCTTACCACTGCGGGCAATATGGCCGATCTGCAGGCCAAAAAATATCATCTGTTACCCACAAGTGGCAATGTAGCCGTCAGCGGGCTCGATTATACGGATAGTAAACTGCCCTCCAATATCACTATATCCTCAATGGCGGCTTCGTTCGATCCTGAGAAGATTTCCATTGATCACTATGAAGGAACCATCGGCAAAAGTGACATTGCCATTACCGGTTCAGTATCCAACTATATGGCTTATTTATTTGCCGAAAATCAGGTTCTCAAAGGAGCAATCAGCGTAACCTCCAAGCTGATTAACCTCAATGAATTTATGAGCGAAGAAGTTGAGGACGATACGCTAAGCCAACAAAAAAGCTATGGTGTCATTGAAATACCAAAAAACATCGATTTTGTGATGAAATCAAATATCAAGGCAGTGACGTTGATGGATATGTCCATTGCCGATGCTCAGGGAGACATCATAGTAAAAGACGGTGTGGTGCAGTTAAGCGGATTAAATTTTAATCTGTTGGCTGGGGCTTTCGCTGTCAACGGCGCTTACGATCCCCGCGATTTGTCAAAAGCAAAATATGATTTCAACTTAAAAATCGATCATTTATCCGCCAATAAAGCGTTTGAAACACTTAAGGTTGTTCAGACCTACTTCCCAATGGCCAAAAACATTGATGGTAATATGTCTACTGACCTCAAGCTCAATGGATTGCTGGATCAGTCCATGGTGCCGGATATGAATACCATTAGCGGTACCGGATCCTTAAATATTGGCAATGCAACGTTAAAAAACTCTAATGCATTGCAAGGTATTGGCACCTTTATGGGTAACAAATTATTGTCCCGTGAACAGGTGACGATAAAAGATATATTAATGACGTTTACCATTAAAAATGGACTGGTAACAGTCAAACCTTTTGACCTTAATTTGGGCGGTTATAAATCCACCCTATCAGGAACATCTTCGTTAAGTGGAGGCCTGGATTTCGATATAAAAATGAACGTTCCGGCCGGGCAATTAGGGAGTCAGGTAAACAGTCTAGTGTCTCAATATTTGGGAGGCAATACCCCTTCGGACACTAGCGTCATCCCTCTAAATATCGGTATTGGCGGCACCATCGACGGGCCTACTTTTAAATTGAAGGGACAGCCTAAGGTAGCCGATATAATTAAGCATGCTGTGAAGGAGCAAACCGAGGAAATGCTTGGAGGAGACGTAAATGCCAAAAAAGAAGAACAACGCCAAAAAATTCTTTCTGCGGCCCAAACTCAGGCCGACAAACTGACAACCGAAGCTAAAAATTTAGCAGACAAAGTCCGAACAGAAGGTTATGCCAAGGCAGGCAAGTTGATGGACGAGACCAGTAACAACCCGCTAAAAAGAATGATAGCGGAAGAGGCGGCCAAAAAGTTAAGGAAAGAAGCAGACAACTCCGCCAATAAAATTGAAAGGGAGGCCGATGAGCGGGTCAGTGTATTATTGTCCAAAGCCAAAAAAGAGGCTGACGCTATAGAATAAAGGATAGTGCCCCCCCATCATTTAAAACAGATAGACAGTGACAACATGCTAAAAGTTGTTGTCACCGCCTACCATTTGGAAGCGTAATTTAGCTTGTTGCGGTAGCCTCCGCTATGGTTTCCTGAGTGTTTTGCTTTCTTTTTACCGTACCTTTCCAACGAAGCAAAATTACTAGTCCGGCAATGCTCACCACCACAGAAAATATACTGGCTTCTGGACCAAACTCTCCACCGCTTACCCACTCTTGCATGCCCTGAAATACTGGCTTGAACCACCCCGCTTGCTCATGCCCGGTTACGCCAAAACCCAATACATTTCCTTGCATCCAATTCCAACCCAGATGTATTCCAATGGGCAAAGCCAGACTGTGAGTCTTTATGTAAGCTAGGCCTAAAATTATTGAGCCTAAAAATAAATCAATGGATGAAAATATTTGGGTGCTGCCCTCCATACCTGGATTTCCCCAATGGCCAAAGGTAAACAAAAAAGCGATCAGTAACTGTGCACCCCAAATGCCAATACCATCTATCAAGCGTTGAAATACAAAACCACGGTGCAGGATTTCTTCAAATAAAGAACCTAGTAAAAACAAATAGAATCCGTAACTGAGTACTTGCAAACTCCTTTGCGGATCGAGTTCAAAGCTTACTCCCCCCACTAAATAAACTAATGCAACCGTGGCAAGCATCATTGTTATGCCAGCAATCGTTCCACCGAAAAAGTGTTTAAACCAGCGAGGGCTAAACCCAAAACCCACATCAGATAAAGACTCTTTACGGATTTTGATACAAATCCAAGTAACCAATAACAAGAGTAAAAAAGATACAGGCTCTAACATTTGCTCGGTAAATCCTAAGTGGCTCAATCCTTCTTTAATGGGTTTATAGATTGGACGTGTTGCTGCTACAAGGGCAATAAAGATTAAAATCCACCAGCCATTTCGTACTTTTTTATCATCGTTATAGAAAATGTTTTTCATTGTATTCTCGAATTATAAGATTATTGTTTTTTATTTCACTGGGGCTCAAGTACTCCCCAAATTAAGCAAACGCTTAACAATGGTGAACGCAGACTTTATATGGCTGCAAAAGCTGTTCCATGGGAGTTATTAGTAATACTTTCATAGACTTGCAATAAAATAATCGGATATTAAGGAGTGCCAACTCTAGAGTAAGTGGTTGATTTAACTATAAAGTAAGGAAACTGGCTAAACTAAGACTGTGGGTAAAAAACAAACAACATGCGAATGCTATGAAACCTTCGGAACCTTCTGGATCAGTGCCGGTGTAATATCTGCTATGGGAGTGAAGCCGTTGTGCATTTGCGTCTGCAATTGGCACATGGACGATATTCGTCTTTGAGCGACAGGAGACATTCGACGCCGTTTGAGGCTATTACTGGTTTACTGAGAAAGCGGACAGTCGGAATCTGCTACATGCTCCTCAATGTGGCTCATATGTGTGTTATACGAATTACTCACAACAATTACTGCCTTCTTGAATCGGAGGACATTTAACTGTTCCAAAAGAACAATACACACAACAGTCACCTGTTAAAGGCTTCAGAAGAGCATGGCATGACGTACATTCATAAAAAAACTGACAAGCATCTGTTGGCATTTTTTCGTCTTTTTCAAAGCCACAATCTGGGCATTTTATTTTAGAAATTAGAATAGTAGTTCGCATAACTTTCCATTTCACTCATTCGTATAACGCTTTATTAAAGACCTTCCACTATCTCAATAATTTCTCTCGTATTTTCTATAACTCTAATAAGTTTACCTTCCGCGCTTATCGTTATAAGCCCTTTGTCAGAGTCAGTAGCAACAATTTTTCCTTGTTTATATACTTCTTCATCTAAAGTTTCACCGACCGCCAATTTTTTTTGCCAACCTGGAGGGAGACTTTTACCTGACTCAACCTTTTTCTCTAGCCCTGGTGGTAGTTTTTTCTCTTTGTCATTTTTAGCATGTGCCAATCCGCCTAAAGACAGAGAAAGCACAGTGATTGTTATTATTGTTTTAAACTTGATCATTTTTCTCTCCTAATTAAAAGTAAAACATAACGCTTATTTTCGAGCATGTCGTATATGTAACTTCTCGATTTGATTTTTATTTCCGTCACTTTCAGCACTTACCTTTTGATTTTATTAAGTAGTTTTCTCTATCACGCTATCCAAACCACAAAGAGTTGCAAATGCAAAAGGAGACCTGACGGGGTCACCCTGACTTTAAGGAGACTTTTCTGCTTCCTAATAAAAACTTTGTTAAAATATTTTCCAAGTTAAATTAATAACTTAGCGTATTTGTAAAAAACAAAGCGAGACTTAAAAAATTTATTTAGTAGGAACTAAAATAGTCGTAATTTAATAAATCTTATTGTATCTGAGTTTACACACAGGCAGATTAAAATTTATTGCGATTAAAAACCAATGACGAACTGCTGACAGTGGCACAAACATCTCAGTATGGTTTAACACTAGACTATCGGCTCACAGCTGCCTGATTCAATTCCCAAATGACTTCTTAGCCCAATGACGTAGCTATATTTTTTGATTATTTCCGGTTTGAGCGAAATATAGTCAGTCAGGATTTTTTACACCACGATCTGCTTTACTGAGAAGCGGACATTCGAAATATTTAGCGTTACTTGTTAATTTTACATAACAGGGATAATGGACCAGAGGATAGGTATTGCCTCTGACCCATTAAAATTAAATTAAAACTCGTTTTTGTTCGTTACATCCAATACTTGACCATCAGTGGCAATTTTGAAGTAAATTGTATTTCCAATTTCCTTGTTAGTAGCACTTACCACAAAAAAACTGTCTTCAACACTGACCACGGATAAATCTTCTGAAGACACAGCTTTCCATGAGTTGTCCAGTTTTCCGACTTCAAAATCAAATTCCTTGAATGTCATTTTGGGTATCGACTTGTTAACAATATTAAGCGCAGCTTGACCACTAATAATGCCGTGGTCACTATGCGCGAAAGCGTTACTACAGGTAATCACACTGCAAAGTGCTAAGACAGATAATAGTTTTTTCATTATGTTCTCCAATTATTGTTTAATACCTATCACTTCATATTGACCTTTCACCATGAGTTGCACAGCGACAGGTTTTTCTAATTCGTTTTTCCAATACCAACCGTGAGAGCCATCAAAAGGAGCTGTAAAGCTACCCTTCATTTCATTTAACGTGGCAATGGCGTAGCTTTCAAAATATCCGCTGGTGTCGCCCTGAGGTTCTCCGTGTAAATCAAAAAACAACGAAGCCCCATCAGTGAGCCATTCATAAGTCATTTTGTCATATTGTTGCATGCTGAACTTGTATTCAACTCCCCGCCCAGCGGGGACTATAACCTCAATAACTTCATATTCATCTCTTTCTATTTGTTGTGATTTAGTCGGTGTCTCAGTCGCAGATGTTGTGGCAAGAACCGTTAAACCCAACTTGTGCCCGATACCGGTGGGATCAATATTGTACTCCGCAGGCAAAATGAGGGTGATTACCGCGACAATAGCGACGACGGTGGCTGAGGCTGTCGCTTTTATTAGTGTTTTACTACTTACTGTGTGTTGCATTTTCTTCTCTTTAAATTTAACTGATAACAAAACCGGCGAGTTGGTAACCCATGAGCATCAGTCCACTACTCATCAATAAGGTATTGGTCAAAGTGGAAAATTTTTGGAATGACGGTAGTTTCCGCCATGCGTTTATAGCGATTAAAATAAACACTAACGCGGCAAACTGTCCGATTTCCACTCCCAAATTGAAGGCGACCAAGTTGATAATCAGACCATCTTCGGGGAGTTGGAACTCCTGCAACTTTGTCGCCAGACCAAAACCGTGGAACAGTCCGAATATCAGCACTGCCCATTGAATATTCGGTTGCCAATTAAAACAACGTTTAAAGCCCCCTAGATTATCAAAGCCTTTGTACACAACCGATAGACCAATGATGGCATCAATCAAATAGGCATTTACCTGAATATCGCTTAGTACCCCTAACAACAAAGTTGCACTGTGACCAATAGTAAACATGGTGACATACAGTAATACGTCGCGACTTTTGTATAGGAAGAAGATCACTCCAACCAGAAATAACAAGTGGTCATAGCCGGTGACCATGTGCTTAGCGCCAATATACAAGAAAGGTACAAATTGAACGCCCGTATTCTGCTGCAAAAATGCGCGGGTGTTATCATCTACGCCATGAGCAAACACTTCGATACTTAAGCCCATCAAGCACAACGAGATTATAAGCAAGCTAAATTTCAGTAAATTAGCTGGCATTAGATGATCCCAATAACTCAGACTTAGTCGTAATTGACTCCTTTTCTTTATGCAAAATACGATATAACGCTGGTATAACAAACAGGGTTAATAGGGTTGATGAAATAATTCCGCCAATAACCACGGTAGCCAAAGGGCGTTGTACTTCAGATCCGATCCCCGTATTAAGTGCCATTGGAATAAATCCAAGTGCGGCAACCAAGGCGGTTGTCAATACAGGTCGAAGACGGGTTGTAGCCCCGTCAAAGATGGCTTGGTTCAGTGAGACATTTTCTTTACGAAGTTCGCGTATAAAAGAGACCATGACCAGTCCGTTCAAAATGGCGATACCGGATAAAGCAATAAATCCAACAGCAGCCGAAATCGAGAACGGAATGTCTCGCAGCATCAAAGCCGCAATGCCGCCGGTTAGCGCCAATGGCACTCCGCTAAATATAATCATGGCGTCTTTAAATGAACCCAGTGCGAATACAAGCAAACTAATGATCATAACTAACGTTATTGGTACCACAACACTGAGTCGCTGTGATGCTGATTGTAACTTTTGATAGGTGCCTCCGTACTCCACCCAATTGCCTGCGGGTACATCAACATTGTCACCAATAGCTTGTTGAACATCAGCTACAAAACTCCCTAAATCACGTCCTCTGACGTTTGCAGTAACCACTATTCGCCGTTTTCCGTTTTCACGGTTTATTTGGTTAGCACCATCTACCAAATTTAGTGTGGCGAGTTCTTGTAGTGGTACAGCATGACCATCAGGTAATTGAATAGGTAAATAAGCCAGTCCGTCAATATCTGTTCGCAAGTCTTCAGCCAAGCGAACAACGATGTCGGAGCGAATATCTCCTTGGTAAAACTTACCTGCTACAGTACCGCCCATTGCAGTGGCTAGTTGTGTCTGTATCGCAGCTTTGCTTATGCCGTACTGAGCAAGCTTTTCAAGCTTGGGTTCAATACTCAACACGGGCAATCCTGTCGTTCGCTCAACTTGGATGTCGGCAATACCCGTCACGTTACTTATCGCAGATTCAATCTCTGCTCCTAGTAATGTCAATGTTTCAAAATCATCACCAAATACCTTTATGGCAAGTTCTGCACGAACCCCTGCTAGGATTTCATTAAAACGCATTTGTATCGGTTGCAGGAATTCATATCGATTACCCGGAATGGGTGTAACCATAGCCGCTAATTCTTCTACCACTTGCTCTTTAGATTTATTAGGATCAGGCCACTGTTCACGCGGTTTAAGAATAATGAAGTTATCTGCAACACTCGGCGGAACAGCATCTGTTGCTACATCTGCTGTGCCTATTTTGGCAAAAACACGTTCGACTTCCGGCATCTGCTTAATTTTTTCTTCTAATACCTCTTGCAATACAATTGCCTGACTCAGTGATGTCCCCGGTATCCGTAAAGCATGCATAGCTATGTCACCTTCATCTAGATTTGGCGCAAATTCACTACCTAAACGTGTCGCCTGAAAACCAAATATGATGACCAGTAGACTCGCCGCAATCACTATTAACCATCGACCTTTAAGTACCCAAGTAAGTGCAGGTTGATAAATAGCAGTTGCACCGCGAATGATAAAATTATGTTTTTCTTGTACTGGCTTTTTGAAAAGCAAAGCAATCATGGCAGGTACAAAAGTGATCGATAAAAACATGGCACTAAGTAAAGCGATCACGACAGTTATCGCCATTGGATGAAACATTTTTCCTTCAACGCCTTCGAGGGCAAAAATAGGCAAATATACAGCGGTTATGATGAGTACACCGAATAACGCTGGCCGAATGACCTCGCGTGTTGCGTCAAATACTAACTCCAAGCGTTCTTTTAAAGGCAAAGTCTGGTTTGCTGAACCGGCCTGACTCAAACGACGTAAGCAGTTTTCAACAATGATAATGGCGCCATCAACTAATAAGCCAAAATCAAGGGCACCTAGACTCATAAGATTTGCGCTGACATTGCTCTGTACCATGCCAGTTATAGTCATTAACATGGCGAAAGGGATGACAAGTGCTGTTAGGAAGGCAGCCCTAAAATTACCGAGTAATACAAACAATACAACGATGACTAACAATGCACCTTCAAGCAGGTTGGTCTGGACGGTGTGTAATGTTTTATCAACCAATTTTGTGCGGTCATATACCGCGGTTGCAACAACCCCTTCAGGTAAGTTGCGGTTAATTTCAGTCAGTTTTTCACCCACTGCATTTGCAACGGTACGGCTATTTTCGCCAATAAGCATAAATACTGTGCTCATCACCACTTCGCGACCATTTTGTGTCGCTGCACCGTTTCTAAGTCCCTTACCATTACTAATATCAGCAACATCCTTGATTCGTATTGACGCACCACTATTACTGCGCAAGGGGATTTGACCTACACCTTCCAAGTCTTCAATCTGACCGGGCATGCGTAATAACCATTGAGCACCGTTTTGTTCGATAAAACCTGCTCCCTGATTACTGTTATTTTGTTCAATTGCAGTTATGACATCCGCCTGCGTCAACCCATAGGCCAGTAATTTGTCAGGCTTAAAACCCACTAATATTTCTCGCTCATAACCGCCGATCGGGTTAACTTCCACTACTCCCGGTACACGCATTAATTGTGGGCGAATAGTCCAGTCATGCACGGTACGTAAATCCATTGGTGTGACGGGGGTGCCATCATCATTGGTTGCGCCCGGCTCTGCATCCACGGTAAACATGAATATCTCGCCCAAACCTGTTGCTATAGGGCCAAGTTGAGGCTCTAGTCCAGAAGGTAATTCAGCACGAGCAGCAGACAAGCGTTCGTTGACTAACTGGCGAGCAAAATAAATATCAGTGTCATCATCAAAGATGGCGATAACTTGTGACAGTCCATAGCGAGACACCGAACGCGTATATTCAAGTCCGGGCAATCCCGCTAGAGCATTTTCCAAGGGAAAGGTCACACGTTGCTCTATTTCCAACGGTGTATAACCTGCGGCCTCAGTGTTTATCATGACTTGTACATTGGTAATATCAGGTACTGCATCAATAGGAAGTTTAGTGAAATTCCATATCCCAAGACCTGCAAAACTCAATACCATTACCATAATGAGCAAGTTGCGCTTTATAGAAAAGCGTAAAATCGATTCTAACATTCGGTGCTCCTAGTGGTCGTGGGATGCGCCAGACTTTTCAACGTCGGCTTTTAGAATGTAACTATTTTCACTAACGTACTCGGTGCCCTGATCTAAGCCACCTAATACTTCCACCCATTCCTTATCCTGACGACCTAACTCCAGCATCCGTACTTCGTATTGCTCACCGACTTTGGCATACACAACAGTAAAATCACGAAAGGCTTGTAAACCAGTACGCTTTACAGCGAGGGGCACTTTAATAGTAGCGATTTCAACCGCCGCTTTAACAAAACTACCTGAAGTTAACTGTCTTTTTTCATCGTCAACATATACCCATACCAGCCTAGCTTGGTCGTCTCGTACCGCCGGTTCGATATAGGCGATGTTGCCACTAAAAGCCGAACTATAACCGTCGATATTCAAGGTAACAGGTACGCCTACTGACACCTTTTGGTAGTCAATGGGGTAGACGGCTAGCTGTGCGATGTAGCGAGAAGTGTCGGTAATAATCAGTAACGTGCGTCCGCCAGTTTGTTCTCCGGCATTTGCGTGTTGTGCAGTAATAAGCCCGTCTGAGGGAGAGGTAATTTGGAATGACTTCAAGCTTTCGTTACTTTCAACGGTAAATAACAATTGCCCCTTTTTAACCTTATCGCCTTGTTTTACATGGAGTTGTTTGATTTCGCCTTCAAATCTCGCTTTGATAATGCGATCCGCACCGGGTGGTAATATTAACTTACCGTACGCGGGAATAGTTTGGTGAAGTGTGACGGCGCTAGCAATATCGGTTTTAATTTCCATCGCATCAGCAACTGCCTGCTCAATGGTTGTGCGCCCTTCAAAATTATCATATTCCCAGCGATGGGTTTTCCCTTGATGCTTGGCGGTTATTGTCACTACAAAGGAATGCGGCTCGTAAATCACCATATCACCGCGCAACAAATCACCTTGTTTAATGAACTGAATATCATCCACTATGCCCCCAAGTCGGGTTAACTTTATATTAAGATCAACTTTATCAGGTGATACTGGTTGCCCTTTATCTGTAACCCAAACTCGAAATTCTGGCGGTACACCCGTTTCGAAAATAGCAAGCTCAATCGCAAAATCATCGTCACGTAACATACGTCCACGATGGGGACCTTTTTCAGGCTCGGCCTGCTCAGCAGCAGGGCTTGATTCTGCGATTGCAGGTAATGATGATAAAAATGTTAGCCCCAATAAACAGGCGATAATTACTGAAATGATGTTTTTGTTTTTCATAAAATTTCTCATTGGGAAATGGACGAGCCAGTCAGTCGTTGAATTTCAATATGTTGCAAGTGCAAACTTTCATAGGCGTCTAATAAGCTTGATTTAGCCGCCAGTAACTCCTGTCGAACATTGTTCCATTGGGTATAATTGAGTTGTCCCATGTCATAAGCACGGGTTGCATCAGATAGGGCATTTTCTAAAAGCGGTACAATGCGTTGCTGCATGGTGTCGATAACATGACGTGAATGCCCCATCTCTTGAAGAAGAACGTAGAGTTGTGCATCAAGCTTTTGCAACAATGCGTTGGCCTCATCGGCAAGCACTTCTTGCTGTGCTTGCAGTGCAGTAATCTTGCCTGCATTGCGGTTGTCGCTTCCCCATGGGATTGAAATCCCAGCAACCAAGCCAAAATCATCAGTCGCTTCATAACGGCGAACACCTGCCGATACTTGCCATTGTGGTTTAGCCTCAATACGAGCCAACTCTATTTGTGCTTGAGCGATGCGTTGTTGTGTCGCAAATTTTGCCAATAAAGGCTGTTTTTTAAGACGGTCTAATTGTGATTCAACAGATGGATTAGCAGGTAAAGCCATTAAATCGCCACTGACTTGATAGCTTTTACCCGCTTCCCCCCACATGGAAGTTAATTGATAATGACTGGCCTTTAACTCATGCTCCAAATCCTCAACGGCCAGTTCACGACGCACCTGCTCTGCTTGGGCTTGTAATTTTTCAACGTTGGAGCTTTTCCCTGCATCAACTCGCTCGCTTAAGGCTTTAACCACATCTTGTGCTTGTTGCAGTGCTATTTTGTTGAGTTTTAAGCGCTCTGTTTTAATAAGGATTTGAATGAATTTCTTTGCTGTATTGCCCGCTAAATCCAGTGAGGCTATTTGCTGTTCTATCTCAAGTTGTGCAGCTTGAGATTTTACAGCAGCTATACGTCCATCTATTTGTTCTTGTTGTAATATCCATGCATAAGTCAAGGTTGTTTGCATGTTTCGCAAAGCACTATGCTCTCCATTACCTAAGGCATCTTCAATGATTAACCCCACCTGCGGACGCTCGCCAACCCCGGACTGCTGAACGTAACCTTGTTGTGCCATATTGCGAGACACAAATGCTTTAAACTCTGGATGCTGTTTCAGTGTTAATGATACGGCCTGTGACAACGTTAGTACCTTAGGAGGCTCTGAGAAAACCTCCCCAGTGGCGCAAAAAGTCAATGAGAGACTCAGCACCCCAATACAAAACCGACTGGCGGTCGGTTTTTTTTGCGTACTCATTAGAAAAAATGGCTTCATGCCCAATCCTTAATTAGTGGGTAAAAATGGTTTCAATAAAATGGTGAAAGCTATCTACAGTAGATGCAGCTATAAGTGGCGCACCAATCAGTGCGACTATGGTAATGAGTAATATCAACACAGAGGGTTTTTCAACTGGAGAAATGAGTCGATGAACACGCTGACTAACTTGCTCATTACCAAAATAACTGAGTTGAGTTCCATCACAGTTATTGGGGAGTTTTTGTAACAATCTCGCTACGTTTATCAAGGTTTGTGCTATGTCCAAGTTGTCGTAATAATAGGTAGCCGCGCTATCCGCCATTTGCTCGGTTAAAAGTCTGTAATGTTGCATTAAAATATGACTAATTGGTTTGGGATAGAATCGACAAAACACACTAAATATCACGTTAAATAAAGGATCATAGGCACGTACGTGGGCAAGTTCGTGTTGGATGATTATATCGAGTTGCTGTTGATCTAATTGTTTTAATAAAGCCGAGGTTAAATAAACTTTGGGAGACATTAAGCCTGAAGTAAATGCTGAAGGTATATTTGATTGAAGTAAATAAACCTTGTGACTCATATGATTTTGGAGTTTTTGTGTATTGGAAAGATCTAACAGACAGCGCATCGAAAGAGATTTTCTCCAACTCTGCACTGAAATAACTATCAATAACCAAACTACAATTAAACTACAAACTAATAAAATTAAGCCATGCCAGCTGGTAAAATTAAATAAGTCTGCATGATGCCAATGGGCAAAGTTTGCAAGCCAAGAAAGCGATAACTCACTGTCCATGCGAGGCCAGAATAAGACAACACAGGTTCCACCGATCCACCAAGGGCCGGTCACCAACAACCAAAGTGAAAACTTACGTGTAGCAAAGCTGAAAAAGCTCAATTTGGGAAAGAGCAAAGGAGTCAGCAATGAAAGCAATAGCAGCCCAATAAAAAATGCCAGTAATGCCACACTCGTGAGGTTCAATGCAATTGCCAAACTCCCTGCAAACATAGTTATTGCAGTCCTTTACGCAGTTTGCGTTGTTGCTCAATAAGTTGTTCCAATTTATCGAGTTGAGCATCATTCAAATTGGCAGACGCAGAGCTAAATGCCGCTATCAAACTATGTTCACCTTCCTCAACAAAGTCACTGGTGACATTAGCAATCAATTTGGCGAGTAAGGCTTCACGATCAATCTTGGTTCGATATAAATAGGCATGCCCTTGCTTAGTTCGACTCAACAAATCTTTTTTAAACAATCTGTCTAGGGTACTTTGAATAGTATTAACTGAAATACCACGAGTCTCACCAAGTGCGTTATGTACTTGTTTCGCATCTGCTTCTATACCTGACCACAGATAATGGAGCACCAATTTTTCCAATTCACCTAGCTGCATGAAATATTTCTCTTAACTCTAAGGACGTTATTGTGTCAAAATAAAAACCGACAGGCAATCGGTTTTTATTTCAGTCAACGTTAAAGGTAATTTATGACATGGTTGATAACCAAATATTTAATAACGGCGGCTATTGTTGTAGCGGTTTCTGAAATTGCCAAAAGAAGTGATAAATTAGGCGCTCTGATAGTAGCGTTACCTATTGTTACTATTCTGGTAATGGTTTGGCTATATATTGAAAAACAACCAATGGAAAAAATTGCCAATCACGCATGGTATACATTCTGGTATGTAGTGCCCACACTGCCTATGTTTTTGATATTTCCTATGTTATTACAAAAATTTAGTTTTTGGTTTTCATTGCTCATAAGTGCAGTAATAACAGTTATATGCTTTTGGCTTTTAGTATTAGTGGTTAAAAATTTTGGAATTGACCTACTGCCCTAGAATGAAGCACTAGCCATTTTCACCACAAACGCCTGCTTTTTGCTATTTGGGATCGTTCATTTGAAGATAAGTGAAGGTCTGCAATTGGCACATTAGAGCAAGTCAACTCTAGCTCTTTACTCCAATGATAACTGTCTTTTTTAACTGATTTTCCTCTGTGAACTCTGTGCCCTCTGTGGTTAAACCGCTTTTAGCTTTGTCTTTTGTACTTTTCTAGTCACTATTTTCTCGTATCTATTTACTGCTCTTGTCTGCTTTTTCTTAAGCTCAGCTTTCTTTGGTTACTCATTAGTGAAAATGCTTTTGATTTTTTCTGCCCTATTGCGCCCTACTCCTTTATAATCCCGCCATATTGTAAAGAGAAATCAGTGACATTTAGTCAAGAGAATTAAAATAGCATGTTCGAAGAACTCGATTTAGACGATGATTTATGCCGCGCAGTAGCGGAATTAGGCTACAAAGAGCCTACCAGTATTCAACAGTTAGTCATCCCAGCGGCGATGGAAGGCAAAGATATACTAGCCTCAGCTCCCACGGGTACCGGTAAAACTGCGGCGTTTTTGCTGCCTGTTTGCCAGTTTTTATTAGACTATCCGCGCCGGCAGCCTGGCTCAACGCGGATATTGATCCTGACACCAACCCGTGAGTTAGCTTTGCAAATATTTGAGCAAGCTAAACTCATCAGCAAGTATTGCCCGCATATTCATTGTGGCGTTATCACTGGCGGTATTAACTACGGAACGGATTTAGACTTACTCGACAACGAGTTGGATATTTTGGTCGCGACTCCCGGTCGTTTATTTGAGCATATTGAAACCGAAAAATTTGATTGTCGGGATATCGAATGCCTAATTTTGGACGAAGCGGATCGTATGCTCGACATGGGCTTTTCCGCGATCGTCAATCAAATTGCCGCTGAAGCACGCTGGCGCAAACAGAGCATGTTGTTTTCAGCCACATTAGAAGGTGGTGGTATAGCGCGTTTTGCTAAAGAGCTATTAAATGAGCCAGTGCAGCTCAGTGCCGATCCCAGCCGTAAAGAACACGCCAAAATTCATCAATGGTTGCATCTAGCCGACGATGCTAAACACAAGTATGCCCTGCTTTGTCATATTCTAGAACATCAGGTTGATAGCGCTGTGGTGTTTGTCAAAACTCGTGACCGCTTAAACGAATTAAAACAATTGCTCGAACGGGATGGTTTTAGTGTTGCTTGGTTGCAAGGTGAAATGCCGCAAGATAAACGTAACGATGCAATGCGTCGTTTCCGAGAAGGTGAGGTAAAAATCTTAGTTGCGACTGACGTGGCTGCGCGGGGCATAGATGTTGAAGACATCAGCCACGTGATTAATTACGATATGCCACGCACCGCAGATGTGTACGTGCATCGTATTGGTCGTACTGGTCGCGCAGGCAAAAAAGGGACCGCTATCTCCTTAATTGAAGCTCACGACGTATCTATCATCCCTAAAATTGAGCGCTACACTAAGCAAGTACTTAAGCGCCGCGTGATTGATGAACTTCGCCCTAAACATAAAGAAGCGAAAGTATCTAAAAAACCTAAGGTAAGTGCCAAAGTTAAAAAGAGCTTAGGTAAAAAAGTAAAAACCAAAGTTAAAAAGAAAAAAGGCCGCGGTAAAAAATCACCAGAAGCGTAAGTTTTTCTTGAGTTAAAAAGGACAGTTGTGAGTCAAAAAATAGTATTAGCCACGGGTAACCAGGGCAAGGTAAACGAGCTGAGTAAAATGCTTAGCGCTTTCAATTTGAATGTCGTTGCGCAAAGCGAATTTGCCATTGGTGAAGTGGCCGAAACCGGCACTACCTTTGTTGAAAACGCGATTATTAAAGCCCGTCATGCCGCGCGTATCAGCGGTTTGCCTGCCATAGCCGATGATTCAGGTTTAGCCGTAGATGCATTAGGTGGTGCGCCTGGGGTTTATTCAGCCCGCTTTGCCGGCGATAATGCTACTGACAAAGACAACATCAACAAACTATTAGTAGACTTAAAAGACGTACCTGAAGGTCAACGTCAGGCACGTTTTTTATGTGTTTTGGTCTATTTGCGTCATGCAGATGATCCAACACCTCTCATTTGCCAAGGCGAATGGCATGGCGCAATTACCGCTAAAATAATTGGTACAAACGGTTTTGGTTATGACCCAGTATTTTGGCTTAGGGAGCAAAATTGTAGTTCTGCCCAGCTTAGTCCCGAGCAAAAAAACCAATTGAGTCATCGTGGCAAAGCACTTGCTTTATTAGTTAAAGCCATGGAAAGCCAAATTGCTTAAGCATACCAATCCAGTCACAGCGTTAAGTTTACCGCCCCTATCTTTATATATTCATATTCCGTGGTGTGTGCAAAAGTGCCCCTATTGTGACTTTAATTCCCACGGTCAAAAGCAACAAGAACTGCCCGAAAGTGAATATGTTAGTCATTTGCTGGCTGACTTGGCAGAAGATGCGGCATTAGTCGGCGACCGCCCAGTGCACAGTGTTTTTATTGGTGGTGGCACACCCAGTTTATTTAGTGCACAGGCTATTGATAGGCTATTAAGAGGGGTGCGCGAACGGGTTAATTTGCTTCCAAATGCCGAAATAACCTTAGAGGCCAACCCGGGTACAGTAGAAAGTCAACGCTTTGCCGGCTATGTTCAAGCGGGGATTAATCGCATATCGATTGGTGTGCAGAGCTTTCAGGCGGATAAATTACTCGGTTTGGGCCGTATTCATGATGATAATCAGGCACGTCAAGCCGCCGTTATTGCCCATGATGTGGGTTTAAACAGCTTTAATTTAGACTTAATGCATGGCTTACCTAAACAAAATCTTGACGATGCCTTGTTTGATATAAGCAGTGCGCTGTCGCAAAACCCTCCACACTTATCGTGGTATCAACTTACTATTGAACCCAATACTCAATTTCACTCCAAGCCGCCAAAATTGCCCGAGGATGAGCTGTTGTGGGATATTCAAGAGCAAGGCCATGCTTTGCTAGAGGCAGCAGGATACGAGCAATATGAAATCTCGGCTTACAGCAAAGTCGGCCAGCAATGTCAGCACAATCTTAATTACTGGCGCTTTGGTGATTATTTAGGTATCGGCTGTGGGGCCCATGGCAAAATCACTCTGCCTGAGCAAAACAAAATTGTGCGTACGTTAAAGGTCAAGCACCCTAAAGGGTATATGGACTTAACAAAAGCCTATACCAGCGAATTAAAAAGCGTGGCCGCTGATGAACTGCCCTTTGAGTTTTTTATGAATCGCCTGCGTTTGGTTGAACCCTGTCCTAAAGCTGATTATCAAAAATATACCGGCTTAGCTCTCGCTGAGGATGTGCAGGCTAATCTGCAAAATGCTATAAATAAAGGTTTGTTAAGTGAAACCGCCACCTATTGGCAAATCACGCCATTGGGCCGTCGTTATTTAAATACCCTATTAGAACTCATGGTCTAATGACTAAACAAACCTATAAATGGTTTAATTTGTTAGATTTTGTACAGTGCTAGGTAACAACATTATCAGGAGTAACTAAATGCTGAATAAAAAACGCAAGTTTGGATTCTGCTTATTATTTTGCTTGTTATTCCATGGGGCTAATTATGCCCAATCCGTCGACAGTCTTAAAACCAATATTGATGCCATACACCAACGACTGCAACAAAGTCCTCTGTCTGAGGAAGAGCAAAGTAAAATAAAAACGCAGCTCGAACATGCCCAATCTTCTTTAAACGACTCTGCGGCAGCCAAAAACCAGCAACAACAATATGAGCAAATTGCCTCAACAATTGATGAAAAACTAACTAAGTTACAAAAGCAACAACAGTTAGTAGACCGGCAAGGTATAAAAAACATCGAAGGTCAATCAACTGAACAATTGGACAATAGTTTGATGGTATTGCAAGCTGAGCAAAATAATCTGCTTGTCCAATACGAAGACTTACAACAACAAAAAACGGTCTTAAGCCGCCGACCTACGGTTATCAGCGATGAACTCAATACTATTCGCAGCGAAATAGACACGACCCTTTTAGCACTAGACAACAATTATTCTGCCAATAATAACCTTAGTAGTCAGAGCAGTATTGTGGCTCTACAAGCCAAGCTACTAAATTTGCGTACCAAGACGGCAGTGTTGGAACGAGAAGTGGCTACCGTGCCAGCAAGGCAGTCCTTGCTCGACGCACAAATTGCCCTCGTTAATACTCAGTTGGAGGCTGGCGAAGTTAAGATTTTTCAGACTCAACAACAACTGGAAAAACGCCGTGCGGGTGGTGCCAGCGAGGCAATAAAAAACGCTGAACAAGATCTGCAAACAACAACCGAGTCTCCCCGCTTAAGCCTTATCGCTAAAGACAATCTTGGTCTAGCGAATAATTTACAAAGTATTATTTTACGTGCCCCCGATGTTGACGAAAATAGCCTACGTTTGCGCCAGCAACAGCAAAATCTTAAGCAATCTTCCCAAATTGTCAGTCAAATATTAGCTACCGGACAAATTACCGATGAACTTGGTATTCTATTGCATCGTTTACGCTCGGGCCTACCGCAAGAAGGACCACTGGAAAATCGACTAGACAACATTAATGAAGAAATCGTCAAACACCAACTCAATTTAATTCTATGGCAAGACAAACTGCGAAATCTGCATGATGAAAGACTCAAGTTTTGGCCAATAACCACTGCCAAAACCCCAGTTACCCAAGACGAGGGCCTTAGCCAACAAGAACGTACGGTTTTAAACGGGCTGAAAACCTCACAAACTCAGTTACTAGAGAAATTGATTGATGCAGCACACAGTCAGCTAGAAAAACTGCTTGATGAAAAGCTGATGCTCATTGATGTCAAATCCAGTACCAAAGAGCTAAAAACCTTACTTGATCGCCGCTTAGTTTGGCTGCCTTCTTATACCCAATTAGCTGATAATATCCTGCCTTACTTACTGGTGAGTTTGCATTGGTACCTAGACGGCGAAGCATGGATACAAGTAGGTCGAGACTTATGGATAGGGGTTAATAAAAACGGCCTAGCCACATTTGGTGTGCTTCTGGTTTTTGTACTCTTATTGTCATTACGCAAGCTTCTGAAAAAATCTTTAAGGCAATTGAGTACACACGTGGGTAACGTGGGTAAAGATACACACTGGGCCACGCCGCTGGCCTTGTTTGAAACCATAATATTAGCATTGCCACTGCCATTGGCTATTGCTGCTATTGCCGGTTTGATTAGTGTCGGCGCCAGTAGCAATGGTTTTTCTAACGCAATAGCCACTGCTTTGGCAACCGTCTCTAGCCTCAGCCTTACCTTGTTGTTTTTTCGTTCTATGTGTCGAAAGAATGGTATTTTTGTCGCGCATTTTGCCTGGAGTGATACCGCGCGCGCAACCCTTGGCTCACTACTAACGTGGTTTGCTTGGTATCAAGGCGCTGCTACTTTTCTGTTTGCTTCGGCTATTGCTAGTAATCAAATTGAACTCAGATACGGCGTCGCCATATTAGCTTTTATTGCCATGTCGCTCGGCATTGCGATATTTAGTTTTCATTTTTTTAAACCCAAGACGGGTGTAGCGGTAAATATTGTCGGTCACAAACCCAAATCACTATTGGCTCAGTTGGCCTTGCCTTTTATGGTCGCAGCGCCACTTTTAATCGGTTTACTGCCACTTACTGGTTTTTTTGATACCGCGGTAGAACTGCAATCAAAACTCTTTATATCCGGCGTAGTACTGATTTTTGTCTCCATATTTTATGGCATTGTTATGCGGGTTTTGATGGTAGCTTATCGTCGTTATTTACTGCGCAAAATCAAATTAAGACGAGCCAATGTTGAAGCCCAGCGCAACCAACAAGAACAAAAAGAAGCCAGTGGCGAGGCGATACCAGAAATAGCACCAGAAAGCCTACCAGATAATCAAGAAGCGGCAAGAAAGATGCGTAAAAGTGCTTTGAGCCTATCATCCGTCATGTTTTTAGCGGGCTTGTGGTTTATCTGGCTCCCCCTTTTACCTGCTCTTGGAATTGTAAACGAGATTGTAATGTGGCAGAAAAACATTACCGTAGATGGCATTCCATCCAGTGAAAACGTGACCTTGTGGAACATCATTATCTCCGTGTTATTTTTGGTTGGCGGCTTTATCGCTGCCAAAAATTCACGAGGTATGTTAGAAATTAGTTTTTTCGACAAAGTCACTCTAGACCCCGGAGCCCGTTATGCCGCAGTCACTATACTGGGTTATGTCATCATGGGTACCAGCCTTGTATTAGGCTTGGGTCAGTTGGGCATTGATTGGTCAAAACTGCAATGGATTGTGGCCGCCCTCGGGGTTGGACTGGGCTTTGGCTTACAAGAGATTGTGGCTAATTTTGTATCTGGCCTGATTATTTTGTTTGAACGCCCGGTGCGAGTTGGTGATACCGTCACCATTGGCGACTTAAGTGGTACTGTCAGCAATATAAAAATTCGCGCCACTACGATTACTGACTTTGATAATCGTGAAGTATTGCTACCCAATAAGTCTATTATTACCGAAAATGTAACCAATTGGACTTTACACAATCCGATTACTCGTTTGTTATTAAAAATTGGTATCGCTTATGGCTCGGATACACGTTTAGCTCGAGAGGTATTATTGAATGTTATTGATAATCACCCTGATGTACTGAAACTGCCAGCTCCCAGTGTATTATTTATGAATCACGGTGAAAGTTCATTAGACTTTGAATTACGCATTTTTGTCGAAAGCCCCTCTAAACGACTACCGGTTATCCATGAAATAAATACGCTTATCAACGAAGCCCTAAACAAAAATGGCTTTGAAATTCCATTTCCGCAACGCGATATTCATATTATCGGTGCGAAGCATACTAACTTGTCAAATACTGAGACTATAAGACCAACAGCAGAGCAGAAAGAAGTCGATAGTGAATAGTCAGGTCTTATCACTACTGGCACAACATTTTTAGTCTTTTGAATGCACTGGCTCAATTACTGTTCGTGGATCCATTTCATAAGCAGTAGGGCCAGCCATATCAGTAACCGCACGGAAGCTTTCTTTAGTCTCCATATTAGGCGGCAGTGCATGGCTACGACGTCTCAATAATACAATAACAAAAAACAGGAGCAGGCATCCGCTGGTAAAGGCATAAAGACCATTTGCACCCACTAAGCCCATAGCAAGGGATGCTAAGGGAGCACCAATCGCGGAAGCCAAACCAAGGGTAATTAACATCGCACTACTTATCTCGACAAAATCTTCTGAGCTCGCATTATCGTTCGCATGGGCTAAACATATGGCATACAAAGTCATACAAGTTCCGCCCCAGAAGAATGCTAATATGGACGCTGGCCACCCTCCAAATGTTGTAACAACATAAGGTAATCCAACAAATAAGAGTGATACAAGTGAACCTGCTAAAGCGGCATACATCAATACACTTCTTCTATCAAACCTATCTGAAAAACGGCCTAAAGGGAGTTGAAAACAGGCCCCGCCTAGCACCGTAGCTGATACAAATGCAGCTAATTGACTACTATCAAAGCTGTTATCTTTTGCATAGATGGGCGCTAATGACCAAAATGCCCCTGTCACCAAACCAGCAATAACGGCTCCAATCAGCGCAATGTGGGAATGGCGCCAAACCTTGAACATGTTTAACTTTACTGTTTGCACGACGCCAGGCGCTGAAGACCGAGTCAGTGAGACGGGAATAATTGCAATAGATATAAATATGGCCGCCAAAGCAAATAACATCGAATTTTGCTCACTGCCAACATTCAATAATTGCTGGCCACACATTACCATGACCAAATTTAAGGTTGTGTAAATAGAAAGTATTGAACCACGATTTTTTGCCGTTGAGCTGCCGTTCAGCCAGCTTTCAATAATCATATACAGACCTGAAATTGCTATTCCTATGAAGAATCTTAGCAGCAACCAACTATAGAATTCAGATAACAGGGGAAAAATCAAAATCACCACAGAATAACAAGTCGCCAAAACCGCAAAACTGCGAATATGCCCGACTCTTTTCAACATATGTGGTGTTGCCAAGCATCCCGACACAAAACCCAAAAAATAGGCCGAGCCTGTCAGTGCCACTTGGGTATCAGAAAACCCCGCTGCACTAGCTGCAATCGGCAATAAGGTAAGTAATAAGCCATGACCAAGTAGCAAAAAAGCATTAGACAACAGTAATGCAGAAATAGGGCCTAATGCGTGTAACATGTCACTCCAATAGGGTTTGCTGTTAATGTAGAGTTTATGTCATTCTCAATATAGTATTAGTAATATCGCTGCTATTAAATTCGGACTTTATTTACGCAGTAAAAAGTACTTTTCTCTGTGCTTTTTTTCAGTCTCTTAAGGCTAAATATTTTTATAGCCCGCTCTGGTGCCCCTGTTCACTAAACACCGACACATTTTTTCAGTAGCAGTCTAAGCAATGGTTGGCTCATTAATGACCATAGGCTAATGTGTAAAACTAAAGCAGTGGTATAAGTTGAACCGGAATTTCCTGAGAAAGTTTCACAGCACACTCAAGCTAAAGGAAGAATTGTGCCAAATACAAACTGAATATATTAAGTATATAAATCATAGACTTAATAAGTTTGAGTAAAAACAGCTCTATTCACTAGCACCAATTTGGTTTGAACTTTTTTTAAAATGCACTTTTTTGTGCAGCCAACCCCCTACTCATTTTGCAAGATAAACCTTCGATTCACTCTTACACCCGCTCATTGGAGTTGCCTCAACGGAGTTGCCCCAACATGGTTGCCTCAACGGGGTTGCCCCAACGGGGTTGCCCCAACGGGGTTGCCTCAACGGGGTTGCCCCAACGGAGTTGCCTCAACGGGGTTGCCCCAACGAGGTTGCCCCAACGGGTTTGCCCCAACGGGGTTGCCTCAACGGGGTTGCCTCAACGAGGTTGCCTCAACGGGGTTGCCCCAACAGGTTTATCTGTGGTGAAAATGACTTTAGCTGTGGCTGTGTCATTTATTGAATAGTATGAGTACATCTTTCATCCTTTTTGTACTATCTTGTGAGTCCCATTTAAATTTGATCACCTAATGACATATCGAATATTAAGTCTGCTGTTGCTTTTATTACTTTGCTCTTGTGGCAATGAAAAAGAAGCTAATAAGCTTAGCTATTCAGCGAGTGGTCGAGTGATTGATGATTCAGGCGCAGGAATAGAAGGCGTTAAAATTGCTTACACTCCGACTGAATTTGTTTTATCGAATAGTCAGGGAAACTGGATTATTGCAGAGTTCACAAGCCCTGCAACCCTCACACCCACCCTTGAAAACTATACTTTCAGCCCCCCAAGTCTGCAGTTAATCGATTCTAGCAATAATGTTCTTTTCACGGGGACTCAAGACCAGAGTGAAAATCAAATCGCAATGCAAATTTTCAATTGGTTTAATGAACAACAACTCGCTAACGGATTACTAGAAAGTGTGGAGAATGGCAATGTTGTGTCCTTGTATGATAATGCATTAGCGGCAATCGTGTACATGATGAACAATGATTTTACAAAAGCAGAAAATATCTTCGACTTCTTTGATAGCCGAATCGAAACAGAATTAAATGCAGGGTTTGGCGGCTTTTCACAATTGCGAGATCGTAATGGCTCTCCCAATAATCATCGTTGGATGGGTGATAACGCTTGGTTACTCATCGCAGTGAATAATTACAAAAGCCTGACAGGGAAAAATACTTATGACTATTTGGCATCTCAAATCACTGACTGGCTGATGAGCTTACAAGATGCCGATGGCGGTCTGTTTGCCGGATATGGCGCAAATAATAAGTTGCTTAACTATAAGGTGACCGAGGGCAACATTGATGCCTTCAATGCGATAGAGGGATATACAGATTTCCACAGCCAAGTTCTACACTTCTTAAAGAACCAGCGGTGGGACAGTAACGATAAAAATTTAGTGGCTTGGCCTGAAAACCCACCTTATTTGTATGCCCTTGATCTTCATCCTTGGAGTTATTTAATCTTTAACAACTACCCAAGCTCTGCATTGACCACGGCAGATCGTTTTTTAACGACTCAAACAGCCATTAACGGAGAACAGATCAGCGGTTATTGCTTTGATGAAGACCAAGATACTGTTTGGCTTGAGGGCACGGGGCAAATGGCACTGGCTTTTGCTCTAGCTGGAATGCAAAACCAAAAGCAACTTTATCTGAGTGAAATAGAAAAGGCACGGATTGAAAGTACGAATTACCCTGATGCCGCGGGTTTTCCTTATGCAACCAACCCGGGAACAGTTTACGGCGCAGATTCACTGTGGGCCACTGCAGATACGAGCATTGCCATCTCCAGTGGTGCTTGGTATTTATTTGCTAAAAATAACTATAATCCCTTCCAAGTGGGCCGCGAAAAGATGATCCCACAGGAGGATATATTTTGGTTAAATTAATCAGTTTTCTCTCAGAAAAAAACGGCTAGCCAAAGTAATTTTATCGGTCGAACAACAATGCTCTAGCTTTAGCGCACATTTATTTACTTTGTGTTCGCGGCTAAACTGAGCCGATCACCGGCGGCTCCTCCAAAAAAAGCCCAAATAATGTGACCTTTAGTAAGCGTTCTTTTGGCTTTTAATGCTCTGCGCCTGTGTCGAGGATATCGTATGGTTTTAATTCGGGTACTGAAGCTCTAAGGTTTTCTTCGACCTTATCTAATGCCTTAAATTTTTGACAAAACCACTCTGCTTTTTGTTTAAGTGACTGGGCTTTAGGTGCCACATTTTGCTCAATCGCCGCACCTACATCTTCAAGTTTTTGCGCCAGTTCATCCACTTTCTGTTCGGTAGTTTGCTCACTGGCAACCAAGCCACCGATAGCAGAGAGTATACCTCCGACTGACGTGCTCATGACTTGTTCTATTTGCTCTTCAAGTTCTCGGTCAACAAAATCATCAACATTTTCTAAACGACCTGGCCCCATGTAATAGGTGTCGTTAGCATGAATAAACTTTTCGCGTACGCTTTTTTGCACTCTCTCTAAGGAAGCTTGCAGTTTCTCTTGGCTCTTGTGGTCTTTGCCCATTAAACCTGAATAAACATGCTCTACCGTATCGACGGCTAATTCTACCCCTTCATTGGCTAACAAAATCATTTTGGGTACAACTAAATGCAGGCCATTAGCCAATTCTGCTAAATTCTGTTGCTGCTGGGGATCACTTAACTCAATCCAATTGCCCCCTACGATCAACTGTGAATCACCATTGATTTGATAGACAGTCCGACTGTCGTCTATCACTCGGATTTGTTGCTGATTTACCACTAAACCAAAATTGAGGGCTACTTCACAGTCGAGATCTGCCAAAGCCGATTGACAAAAAAAACACAGGAGGAGAAATCTGAAAGCCATACTTTACTCAACTATAAGTTTGAACTGTAGTGTGCCTTTTACCGTAAAAATAGCAACTGGGGATCAGATAAGTTTTAGATTTACTAAGTTAATTTGCAGTTCTAACTAAGCGAGTGTAAACAAATAAGGATTTGTCTTTAATGGAATTGCTGCTGTTAAAAAAAGCAATAACCCAGGCACGTTGCGGATCATTGACGGCAGGACTGGATGTCCAAAAATCATCGGCCGGAGTATTAGGGAAAATACTGGTATTGATGGCAGGACGGACACATTGACCTTCTGTAATGCTTGCCAGTTCTTTGACGTTAGGAACGCGCCAGCCAGTTTGATTGGCATACACATAACCATGGGCGTTAACTAAGGCTTGTTGCCAGCTCAGTTCAAGTGGCTCACCACTACAACTGTTATTCAGCCAAGTTTGACCAAGGCTACAACGCATCCACATCAGTCCTAAGCGATTATCGGTCACTGTACCATCACCATTAATAACAAAACTGGTGGTAGGCGTGGTAGCACTAATACTTGTCAGGCAGGTTTGTGCAAGGGCTGAAAGCGGCAGTAATAAAAAACTCAATGTGATCCATATTTTCATCTACCAGCCCTCACTAGGCGAATATAAGCCGCGCTTGATTTCATTAAAAAATTGTCGTTACCACTATTAAAGTCTACCGCCCAAGCCGTGCGCGATATATCACTATCAGCACCATCGGCACTGGATTGATTAGTCCAATACCAAGCAGGGCTTGTTAGTAAGTCGGCGGTATAGGGGAAATATTGAGGATCGATCATCGGCCCACTTTGGCGGCCAAAATGCACTAAGGATAATAACTCTTGATGGCTTGGCATACGCCAATCATTAAAATTGCATAAACCCGCATTGTTGACTGCAGCAACATAAGCTGAGGTATTACATTCTGTCAAACTGCAAGTAGCTAAGGAGCCACTTTGATCGCCACTAAACTCATCATCAACTTCACTTAAATACCACGAATAAGAGTAAGCACTACTGTGTAGATCAGTTTCAGTAGCCGCTGACTTTACTTCCCAAATCAAACCAGTCACGTTGTCTCGAATACAAGACCACGTTTGTTCACTATCGTCGACCTCGTCTCCTATATTATCAAGCCGCGTAAAGTCAAAGCCGACATCGCCCCTTCCCGCTTTTTCTAACAAACCATTGGCGGCAATAATATCTTGGCCCCTTTGCCCGTCTTGACCAGGAAAGTCATCTTGGTGTTGGCTGGTCGTGGTTGTATTGGTGGTGTTGGATGCCTGTAACAAAATACCAGTATCATTGAGTGGCCGAATCAACAAGGGTTTAATAACAACATTAATCGCATCTTCTACCACATTGCCAGCTGCATCAGTTACCGCCAAGGTGAAGGTCATAGTTTGTACTGATGACACTTTTGGTGCGATAGCATAGGTTTTTAATTGTTTTGCATCTGCGATTTGGGGGTTTAATTCAGAATCATTTAGCCACTGATAAAGTAAGGGTCTTGCCGCTGCGACACTGGTACTTGCCTCTCCTGTTAAAAGAATAGACTCACCTGAAGAAACTTGATGATCTTTACCGGCATTCACTAGTGGCAATGTATTACTCGAACTCAGTATACTAAGAATAATAGAGCTTGAGGCTTGCGCGCCCTCTTCATCGGTAACCGTTAATGTAAAGGCGAGTTCATTATTATCGACGAGTACAGGACTGGTAAACGCTAAACTATCACCATCCGTGCTGATGCCACTTAACACTGCCTCTCCGGCAGTTTGTTGCCATTTAAATTGGCTGACTGATTGACTACCGTCTGCCGCATCTTCATCAAAACTGCCGCTACCATCAAGTATCACTTCAACTCCAGCAGGAAATTGATTTAGGGCTAAACCACTGATTTGATCGGCAATAATTTCTGCAACGGGAGCGGTATTAACCGGTAGAATTTGATATTCAACACTATCTGAGCCTTTGTTACCTTCGGTGTCGGTGACTTCTAGTGTAAATACATAAGTTAAGATAGTGGTTGTAGAGGGTGCAACAAACGTGGCCGTTGCGCTATTAGCACCAGCCTGAGTGAGGCTTAAACTTGGACTAACTCGCCATACGTAGGTTAGTAAGGCAGATTGCCCAAGCGCCTCGGCACTGAGTGTGACTTCAGTATTTTCGTTGACCGCTTGATTACTGCCGGCATTGACAATGACCTTAGCATTAGGCGTGCTTGTTTGACTATTTAACGATCCACCACCACAAGCCACGAGTCCTAAGCTAAGTGAGCAGAGAATTAGCAAACGCAGAACGATATGTTTGAATAAATTTAGATACATAGAATAAAAAACAATACTTACAAGAATCATCTTAGTAAGTCCCTATGCAGATTACGTACCAATCGCAGACGAAAGTACAGATAATATCAAGGGCAACATAGCGGCAGTGGCGATACCATTGATGCAAAGGCCCACAGTTGCAAATGCCGCTGCTTTTTCCCCCAAACTGATAGCGTGGGCGGTTCCAATAGCATGGCTTGATGTACCCAAAGACAATCCTTTGGCACTGGAGTTGTGTATATTTAATAGCTTAAATAATGGCCGACTCACCAACACACCCATGAGCCCAGTTACGATAACAATGCCTGCTGCCACAGACGGGTTGCCACCAATTAAACGCGTAGTATCGATAGCCAAGGGCGTGGTAATAGATTTAGTCAATACACTGAGTTGCAACCAGTGTGGTGACGTAAATAAATACAGAATCAACCACGTTATAGCTGGCCCTAATAAGCCCCCTAACAAAATCACCCCTATTACTTTAAAACCAGCTTGATAAATTAAACGCAAATTGCGAAACACGGGAATAGCTAACGCACAGGTCGCAGGTCCTAATAACCACGTTAATAGACCCACTTGCTGCGCATAGGATCCAATATCATGAGCGAATATCATCAACATGGCCAAGACCAGCACACTGCTGAGTAAAATTGCGTGCAAGTAAACTCGCCCGCCAAAAAAACGATTTATTTTTAAAGCAATCACATAGGCGATTAAGGTTAATGACAACCAGAGGATTTCACTCAACCATGGTAGCGCTGTCAACCCGTCACTCACCGGCTGACTCCACTTCACTTTTGACTAACAGCTTTTGCGCTAGCCACGCTGTAATCGCTAGACTTAGCACTGTGCTCAATAAGATAGCCAGTAACAATAACCACAACCAAGCGCCTAAATCTGTTAGATAAGCTGCCGCCCCAACCGTAACAGGAATAAATAACAAAGCCATCGAACGCAAGGCCCAAGCACTAACCACATCTAAGGATTTGGGCACACGTTTAATGCTCAGCAGGACTGACAACATAACAAGTAAACCCAACAAAGAAGCAGGTAGTTTAATAAAGACACTGAGATAGTCACCCACAAGCCAGCAAAAAATTAGCGCTAACACTGCGAGTAAGAGATGGAAATAATGCTTCATAAAGACAAATAGTCGACAACTAAGACACTTAGCTGTCGACGATAAAACTGAGTGGGTCCGTTCAATCTAACCTGTTTTGATATCATCTAAGTGATATTTATCTATCAGTGAATACAAAGTAGGCCGAGTGACACCCAACAACTCAGCGGTTTTTGACATATTATGTTCGGCTACTTGATAGGCGTTACGAATTGCACGACTTTCAGCATGTTCCCGCACTTCCCGTAGATTTAACGAATCAATACTGGTGACGTCATTATTGACCGTTAAGTTTAAATCTTCAGCTTGGATATGCGTGCCTTCGGCCATAATAACAGCGGCTTTTAACTTGTTCTGCAATTCGCGAATATTACCTGGCCACTTGTGCTGGGTCATGGCCTTAATCGCACTGTCACTAAAACCTTTAATCTTGGTTTTAAATTCATCGTTGTATTGCACTAAAAAGGTTCTAGCCAACAAAATCACGTCATTATTGCGCTCACGTAAAGGTGGAATATTAATATTAATTTCACCAATGCGGTAATACAAATCTTCGCGGAAGGTTTGCTCGGCCACCATGGCGGGAACGTCGCGGTGGGTTGCACAGATGACGCGAATATCCACAGGGATTTCACTGCGCCCCCCCACTCTTTCAATAACTCGCTCTTGCAAAAAGCGCAACATTTTAGCTTGTAAACCAATGGGCATATCGCCAATTTCATCTAAAAATAGCGTACCGTTTTGCGCGGTTTCTATTTTACCTGGAGTGGTTTTATTGGCGCCGGTAAAAGCACCTTTCTCGTAACCAAACAACTCGCTTTCTAATAAGTTCTCTGGGATCGACGCACAGTTGATGGCTACAAAAGGTTTGTCTTTTCTTAAGCTATGTTCATGAATACTGCGGGCAAATACTTCTTTACCTGTGCCACTTTCACCCAACAGTAGGGTACTGATATCAGTTTGTGCGATTCGCTCGGCTTTACGACTTGCGGCCAATATGCCTTCACTTTGACCGATGATTTTATCCATCGATGGTGCTACTGCCGCTAAATGGCGGTTTTCCATCTCTAAATTAAATAAGTTCATCGCCCGACTCACAAGAATTTGAATCGTGTCAGAATCGATAGGTTTTTGATAAAAATCGTAGGCACCAAGATTGATGGCTTTTAAGGCATTTTTCTTATCATTGTTACCCGTAACAACAATCACCTTTGTTTGTGGGGCTAAAGATAAAATTTCTTCGAGGGTTAGCATACCTTCCGTTGCATTAGCAGGATCGGGAGGCAAACCTAAATCTAAGGTAACCACTTTGGGTTCAAAGCGCCGTAGCTGTGCTATCGCGCTGTTTCGATCCTCTGCAAAAATGACTTCGTAGCCGGCAAAGCTCCACTTCAACTGTTTTTGAATGCCTAAGTCGTCTTCTACGACCAATATTTTTTCCATGTCTATGCCCTTCGATTCATTTCGTTATCATTAAATTGGTATGCGTAATGTAAAGGTTGACCCTTTCCCCTCTTCACTTTCAACAGATAGTTGGCCGCCAATTTTGTCTAAGAACATTTTGGCATCAAAAGCGCCAATTCCCATGCCAGCATTGCCTTTGGTGGTATCAAACGGTTTAAACAGCCTCGCTTGAATAAAATTCTCGCTCATACCACAACCAGTATCTACTATTTTGACCAACATATGTTTGTCATTTTCACTCTTATCCAAGATCACTTCAATTTTTCCATTATCTTGCGTGGCTTGTTGGGCATTACTCACCAAGTGATACATCACATTAGCGAATTTTTCTTTATCTAGCACCACTTCAGTTTCACTATTGATAACAAGTTGGGGTCTTGGTAACAAGGTAGCACAGCGATTGTCTATTACTCTTTGAATAGAAGCTGACAGAAGCACCAGTGAGTCTGAGCTAACCATACTATTATCTTTTTCGGTTAACTGACTTAGCATTTTCTCCATACGCGCCTTGGTATGATGCAATGTCTCGAAGGTATCTTCAATAAATTCAGGATTATTTTTATGTTGCTCAGCATTACATAAAATAAGGTCTATTTGCGCCAATACGTTTTTTAAATCATGCAATACAAAGGCAGACATTCGGGTAAAAGCGGCAAATTGTGCATTTTCTGCCAACTCTTTTGCCGCTTGCTGATGAAACAGAAAATTCGACACTTGAGCGGTTACGGCATTAATATAGTCGCGCAATTCCCAATTTAATTTTTTAGTCGTATTGTCAGACCCCTGCATCGCCACCATGCCCCAAAATTCGTTATCTTTATACAATGGAACAATAATCTGAAAACGCGCCTGATTTAGCAAAGCATGATTTATTTTTAATCCCTCATAGATGTGCGGGTGTGTGCGTAATTCAGCAATGTCTACTATCCAAGCTTTTTCCTTGAAAAACTCGCCTAGCACTACTAAGACATTTTTTTCGTCGTCGTTTAGTTTGGCATAATCAATATCAGCCAACTTAGTCAACTCACCATGGTGGCAAGATACTAAACAACCACTTTGATAATCGATTGCTTGCAGAAAACCTTGTAATGCAGTGAGGTGAACTTGATTAATTTCACCTTGAGTATTTTCTAAACATTGAGTGAGTTTGACCCACTCCTGACGATAATCAAACTGATTAGCAAAAAAATGTTTGGTAATAAATACCTTAATACGTGTTCGAAAACTGGTGGACATAAAAAGCGCGGCAAGCAGAGTCAACGATAAAAAAATCAATACAACTTGAATGCTAGTATCCCACTCGCCCCCCATATATTTTACGACATAGCCTACCATTGCCATAACAAACAAATAGCCACCAGCCACTAATAATAAAGTACTGTGTAAAACTATTTCTCTAGAGATATAAATTTCAACGCCCCAGTTTTTAACTCGCCGAATAGCCAGTACCAGAAAAGGAATAAGGGCGGCGTAGATAAAACCACGGGCTGATAAATAATAAATATGCACCTGATCAATCATCAGTGCATTCGCAAAGGTGAGAAAATCAAAAATGCTGATCACCGCTAAATAAATGATCAGCGGCTTAAGTGCCCAGCGATTGTCGCCCGATTGACGGTAAATGATTTCGAGTAGTACTAAAAATTCAAGCGCAATGACGGTTTGCAGTAAATATTGCCAAGATACAAAGAAATCGCCAAACAAAGGAACAGACATAGCAAATAGCGGTAAGGCAAGAATGAACCAGGTTTCTTTTCTCACCAATACTTGTTGAATATTTTTGAAATTATCCTTTAAGCAAGATGCTAAAAACAGTAACCAAAACAGATTTTTGATGTTATCGAAAAAGATAATTTTTTCTACCGATAACTCGGCAAAGAAAAACGGCACCCCAGACCAAATACTGGTGGCGGCGGTCGCTAATATCAGTAGGTATTTAGCTAGGCCCGACTTACGCACGGTTAAGATCAATAGCAATAAAAACGCGTACCCTATGGCACTAATTGCATACCCCATTACGGCTAACATACTCTCAATCCTTGCTCGATTTCATCAATACTTATTATCTATCTGACGCTATTGTTTTTAGTGCTTTTTTAAAATTAAGCTGCCAATGGAATAGCCTGCACCAAAGGAGCAAAGTAAGCCTATTTCTCCGCTAACAAGGTCTTGGTGGTGTAAATTAAACGCAATAATAGACCCTGCAGATGCGGTATTAGCGTAGGTATCGAGCACAATAGGTGCTTCTTCTAAGCTCGCTTCACGACCGAGTAATTTTTTACTGATTAAGCTGTTCATATTAATATTGGCTTGATGTAACCACCAGCGTTTTACATTACTTGAATCGAGTGAATGACGTTGCAAGTGCTCGTTGATGTGTTCCACAGCCATCGGACACACTTCTTTAAATACTTTACGACCCTCTTGATGGAATAACATGTCATTAGCAAAAGGGTCACTGTCATTGGCACGACTCACATAGCCAAAGTTAGAACGGATATTATTTGAATAAGATGTGACGGCTTTGGTACTCATGATTTCATACACGTGCTCAGCGTCAGCAGTTTCAGCAGCTTCAACCACCAAAGCGGTAGCCACATCACCAAAGATAAAGTGACTGTCACGATCTCCATAGTTCACTTGTGGCGATGTGAGCTCTGGGTTAATAACCAAGACCCCTTTCGCTGTGCCAGCGGCAATCATTTCGTAGGCGCGATGCAAGGCAAATGTCGCCGCAGAACACGCCACTAACATGTCAAAACCAAAGCCCTTAATACCAAGAGCTTCTTGCACTTCAATGGCCAAGGCAGGGTAAGAACGTTGGGTGTAGGCACAAGATACAATCACCGCATCAATATCGGCTGCAGTTTTATTGGCCGCGGTTAGCGCTTTTTTCGCGGCATGGATGGCCATTTCTGCTTGGTCGCTGAGTTCATCATCAGCGCGTTTAGGGATATTGGGCCGCATTCTCGTGATATCTAAAATGCCGTCTTTAATATAGGTGTAACGGCTGCGGATCCCTGAGGCCTTTTCAATAAATTCTGCGCTTGATAAGGGTTTTGCAGCCAATTCACCAATTTCTATATCGGTGCGATTATCCGCGTTAAATTTTTCAGCATAGCCGTTATAAGCCTCTACTAATTCTTCGTTAGTTATTTTATGCGAAGGGGTCCAAAGACCAGTACCACTAATTACTACTGACGTTGTCATTCTCAATTCCAAGATACTAATATCCTGCTAGATTAACGTTTTAAATACAAAATGTCATGAGCAAAAATAACTGTCTGTACCGCAAACCAATAAGGCCAGCCTAAGCTGACCTTATTGGTTAGTAACAAGTTGTAAACTTCAACGCTGTGCCACTAAAACATATAGGTGGTCACTGCACTCAACAACTGGTCTTTGCTATATTTGCCAGTGACACAGGCTTTAACGTCTTTGTTTTTAAAAACGTAGACTTTATCGTGTGTACCAATGGCACTATTGTCTTGCGCCTGCACAAAATCACTTAATACGAAGGTGATATTTTCATCTTCAGGTAAAGACTTTAAGCCAGCACCATAGCGACACAGCATCGTACCTACGGTATCTTCAAATAGGGCCAAAGATTGACTATAGAGTTGTTTTCTAGCCGCGTCTCTTTCACTGGCCAATTTACTTTGTTCTTGAGCCAACTCCTTGGTGTATTTTTCAAGTTCGCTGCGCTTCACTTCAAGTTTTTTTATTTCAGCCGTTAATTCACTGAGTTGCTTTTCAACTTCTTTACGGCGTTGGCCATCTGCACTGCGTTTTTCAAACTCGAGATCTCGACGGTTACGTTCGTATTCACGTTGTTCCCAGGCAATATCACGTTGACGCTCGCTCAGTTCACGCATCTTATCCCTGGTTTCCTCAGCATAATCACTGTCTCGTTCAAAGGCATCGCGAATGGCTTCTTCAAATTCCTGTTCGTCAAACTCAATTTCAATGCGACTGCCTGAATGATTAACCGCCGGCATTGGGGGTGCGGGTATAGCAGAGAGATTACTCAGCATATTGCTAAAATCAAAGCCAAATACCTTATTTTGACTGTTACTGGCAATATCAAATACTACCCCCTGATTAGCCAGATAAGTCACAGCATTGGCCCTAAAACGTAGATCTTTATTACTGCTTTGTTTGAGTGTAGCCTGCACGATGTTCAACATGATGCCGACTTCGTTGCGAATTTCTTGCATATTAGTGGGAGCTTGAGCATTAGCTTGGGTCAGCGTTAAACCAGCTAATGTCATGGCTAATACGGTGGTTTTTAAATTAAATTTCATCTTTTTATCCTTACTCTTTGCTGATATTCATACCCGTTTGAGCGGGACTATAAACATCTTGTTGTAACTGATTTAACTGACGCGCATAAAACAATTGATCATCAGTGCGCTGCTCATTAATAAATTTGATCAGTTCGGCAAAATCTTCACGCCGTTCTTTACGACTCGAGGTCAATAGGTATTGCGTTAATTGACCACTGGCGTCCAATTGCTGTTGCTGCAAGGATTGCGTGAAACGATTCATCGCAAGCTGCTGTTCAAGCTGATATTGCTGAAGTTTGTCATTAACAAGCCTTTCAAGCTCTTGGCTACTGTGTTTATCAGCAAAACTTATCGTTACAGCCCCTTCATCAACTTTTATTTGAAAGCCCGTTACAACCATAAACATGGCTACCACAGACAGCGCTATCGAAAGCCCAGAGAGCCCTTGCCAATGCCACCACGGTGTTTTTTCAGTTTGGTCAAAGGTTGCAGCTCTGTCCCACTGAGGTACTTCTTGTTCAACATAATGCTGGGCGTGCAAATTGAACATATTGGCTGCTTCAACTTGCTGAGCAAACCCGGCATCATCTAAGCAACGTTGCTCAAATGCCTGTCTTTGTTGCTCATTGAGCTGGCCGTCCAACCACATGCCAAGCAGTTGCTCGTTTTGATAACTAGGCATAATCGACCTCCATTAGGGTTTTTAATTTTTCTAAGGCGCCATACATTCTTGACTTCGCGGTATTGGCTGACATTCCAGTCAACTCTGCTATCTCGTCAAAGGTAAATTGCCCAAAAAATTTTAATTCTATGACGGATTTCTGCGCCAAGGGCAATTGCTGCATAGCTTGGATCAAGAGTCTGTTTTCTATCGCACTATCAATATGCTGTTCACTCGGTGCTTGTTCACATTCGATTTCTGGTATGTCATCGAGGCCGTCCATAGGACGTTTACGCCGATAAAACTCAATACATCGATAATGAGCAATGCGAAATAACCAGCTTTTAAAACTTCCTTCTTGGCGAAAAGTTGCAAGATTTCGATAAACCGATATAAACACTTCTTGCATCAGATCTAAGGCATCTTCATGTTTGCCAGTCATCCTAACGCCGTAGTTATAAATAGGTTTTTCGTAGCGCTTGAGTAAATTTATCCAAGCCTGTTTATTACCTTGCAGTGCTTTTGCAATAAGCTGTTCATCGCTTTTCTCAAACACTGATTTGTTTCCCTGTTTTGTATGTTCATAGCTAAAGTCGATGCAGGTCGAAAAAAAGTTTAAAAATGATTAACTATTTTTCATCTTATTTTTAATGCAAAACAATTATCGCTCCAAGGTAGGAATAGGCATCAGTGGTGCTAGTAGATTGGCTAGATAACGAAATAACCTCACCCGCGTTGTGCCTGTGCGCCAAACTAAACCAATTTCTCGGTAGGCTTTGTCTTCAGCAGGCATAGACACTAAGGGTGTACTCTTGAGGATGTGATGTTTGATGGCAAGTTCAGGCATAAAGGTAAAACCCAATTTGCTGTTAGCCAGTTGCACTAAGGTATACAAACTGCTGGCAGACAGCGAGCTCACTTGTTCTTTATAACTTAGACCACAGGCACTTACTGCGTGGCCCGTCATGCAGTGTTCTTGCTGTAAAAGAAAAATACTTTCTTTGGGTAAGGCAGAGACATCTAAGGGTATCGGTAAGGTGGGCACCAGATCACTGTGGGCAATTAAATGAAAGGGATCATGACCTATCACGAGTTGTTTGCAGCCTGGGGTTTCCATCGGCAGAGCCAAAATTAGCAAATCTAATGCGCCTTCGTTGAGTTGGCTGAGCAAATTAGCGGTGGTGTCTTCTTGTAACTGCAAATTAATGTCAGGTAAGTTTTGGTGAATTTGGGCAATCAGTCCCTCAAACAAAAAAGGCGCGATAGTGGGGATCACCCCTAACTTCAACTTACCCGCCTGCCAGTTACCAGCGCTTTGAGCAAAGTCCACCAGTTCGTGGGCATCAGTCAGTAAGACTTTACTGCGTTCAACCAGCTCTAATCCAAAAGGAGTAAATACAAAGTTTTTATGATCACGCTCTAATAACTGGGTGCCAAATTGCTCTTCAAGATTTTGAATAGCCGTGCTTAAAGTAGATTGGCTGATGTGGCAATGTTGGGCTGCACGATGAAAATGCTGCTCTTGATGCAAGCTTACTAGGTAGTGCAGATGTTTAAGGTTGGGCCATTTCATACTAAAAACTCATCTATAAAAACGATTAATATATAGAGTTTAGATTAATTTGATAGATAACTAAATGAAAAAAGGGGCTTGTTTTAGTAAAATTATCTCAAATGTGACATCGCCAACGTCATGACTGCAGCTTCGGCTATGGAGTCGTTTTTGCCAATGATGTGTCTGCTACCATGTTATTTCCTGTGCTGAGCGGAACTTCTGAAAACATGATCCCAGAATCCACTCGTTACACCAAAGCACGCAGGCTGCACAATGTTGCAATGATGCTGCGCATGCCAGCGCTTGCGTTGCTTCAACCAAGCACTTTCAGCTCGCCAATGATGAGTGGCATGGTGCATAACGGAGTAGAACAGGTAGCCGACTACCACACCAAGCGTCAGTGCGCAGGCTTGCCATAGATTATCTGATAACAGCAGGACAGGAAGAAAGACTAGGGTTGCGATCAGCAGCATGCTTATTATAGTGGGTGTGCATATTAATGCCGTTGGCCGTTGATGATGTTCAGCATGCCATCGGCTAAACGGCTGCAGACCATGCATCACAAAGCGGTGTAATGCATACTCAATAAGGGTCCAGCTCACCAGCCCCAATCCCAGGAGAACCGAGAACTCCAACCATTGCCCATACCGCTCAGTCTGTAACAGGAATGCCAACAATACCAAGACTGCGGCGCCATATAGCACAAAGTCGGCGCGATAGGCCGCCTTACTATGTTTCATACTAAAAAGACTCATGAACTTCCTCTTAACTTTAATCAAAGTCTCAACCATCTTTTGCAGTCGATTTGTCTAATGACTTGTTTGATGCCCATCAACTCAGGCTAGTCAGCCACTATAAACGTTACGCTACCATGGTCTGTTCGTTAGCGAACAGACCTAGACAACGCCAGAGTGCAATCTAGGGTTTTTAAGATTTCGCAGGATTTAAGTGATTGTCGCATTCTGGCGGCATCAATAGGAGAATGAGCATGCAGACACTCGACTATCAAAACGCAGGCAATTACCCATCGAAATACGCTTACAACACCTTAGCGATGATGACTGAACAATGAAAAAACCATCGGATTTAAAAGGCTGGGCGGTGTTTGCGCTAGGTCTGTTCTTTATCCTATTCGGCTTGCCGATGATGATTGGTGGTATCTGGTTAATTGTGCTTAGCGGCTCGTGGTACTACTTACCAGCCGGAATCGCATTTATCGTTTCGGGTGCTCTACTGCTCTTGCACAGACGACTCGGTGCCACAATTTACGCCGCATTGTTCGTCGTGACCTTGCTTTGGAGCCTATTCGAAGTCGGCCTCAATGGTTGGGCCTTGGTGCCGAGAATTTTTGGTTTGTCGATTTTGTTGCTGCTTGTGCTAGCGGCTCTGCCAGTTTTAAAGCCGGTTCGATCGGTGCGCCTTTTTACAGTGCTGGGCTTAAGTGGTTTCGCCACGGTAGTAGTTACGCTCGGACTGCTCCTAATAAACGCAGGTCATCCAACGGTGAATGGTAGCGTGCCGGCGGTATCACTCGTTTCAAACATCACGACCGAAACGCCAGTGGATAACGACTGGCCAGCGTACGGTGGTAACTACCAAGCGCAACGTTTTTCTGCGCTGACGCAGGTCGATCGTGACAATGTTGCACAACTGACGCGCGTTTGGGAGTACCGCACAGGCGATCTTCCACCAGAACGATGGGGAGCTGAGACAACACCGCTGAAAATTGGCGACACCGTATATTTGTGTTCGGCACGAAATATCCTGATTGCACTCGATGCCCGCACTGGCGAGGAGCAATGGCGCTACGACCCTAAGATAGCCGATGACGCCATCCCTTATACTGCGGCCTGTCGCGGCGTGGCCCATTTCGCCACAGCCGGCACACAAGCTTGCGCAAATCGTATTATCGAGGGCACACTCGACGCACGTTTGGTCGCGGTTGATGCGAAAACTGGCCTTCCCTGCAGCGACTTCGGTGACAACGGCAACGTCGACACCACAAGCGGTATGGGAATAATGGCAGCGGGTATGGTGTCAATCACTTCTCCGCCAACCATTGTGCGCGGTATTGTCGTGGTGGGTCACCAGATCCTAGACGGCGAAAGGCGCAATGCTCCTTCGGGCGTGATCCAAGGCTTTGATGCAATCACTGGTGAATTGCGCTGGGCTTGGGATTTAGCGCGTCCAGACTTGTCTGGCATGCCACCGCAGGGAGAAACTTACACCCGTGGAACCGCCAACATGTGGACCATGACATCGGGTGACGAGCAACTAGGCTTGGTCTATCTGCCGATGGGCAATTCGGCAGCAGACTACAATAGTCGCTCACGCTCAGTAAAGGAAAACCAGTATTCCAGCGCGTTGGTCGCCCTCGATGTAATCACCGGCAAGCCTGCCTGGCACTTTCAAACCGTGCACATGGATGTATGGGACTACGATCTAGGCTCGCAAGCCACGCTTATTGACTTTCCCACGCCCACTGGTTTAGTTCCGGCCCTTGTTTTGCCTAGCAAACAGGGCGAAATCTACATACTCGATCGCCGCACAGGAGAGCCACTCACTGGTATAGAAGAACGCCCCGTTCCGGCTGGCGGCGTTGAACCTGAGCAACGTACGGCAACCCAGCCGTTTTCTCTTTATCATTCCCTGCGCAAAACTGACATCACTGAGAAGGACATGTGGGGCATGTCACCAATTGACCAAATGCTGTGCCGCATCCAGTTCCGCGAGGCAACTTACAACGGCATTTACACTGCGCCCACTGCAGACACACACTACATCCAGTACCCAGGCTACAACGGTGGCTCAGACTGGGGCGGTGTGTCGGTTGACCCACAACGGGGTGTTATTATCGCCAATTACAACGACATGCCAAATTACAATCGTCTAGTACCTAGAGAAGAAGCCAACCAGCTCGGCTGGTTTCCGCGAGACGACCCGCGTAAACCCAAAGGCAATCCAGAAAATGAGGGAGCGGCTCAAATCGGTGTACCTTATGCGGTTGATGTTAACGCGGGTTGGCGTATGCCCTACACGGGCTTGTTGTGTAAACAGCCACCGTGGGGCGGCATCCGCGCCATTGATTTAGCGAGCGGAAAAACACTCTGGGATCGTCCAATAGGCACGGCACGGGCTAATGGCCCTTTCGGTATTCCATCCATGCTGCCAGTTGAAATCGGCACCCCAAATAATGGGGGCTCGGTCGTTACTGCAGGCGGCCTAATATTTATCGCTGCTGCCACTGACAACTTGATCCGTGCTATCGATATAGCCACTGGCAAAACTGTTTGGGAAGACGTGCTGCCAGCGGGTGGCCAAGCAACACCAATGGTCTATGCAATAGACGGCCGCCAGTACATTGTGATTGTTGCCGGTGGCCATCATTTTATGGAGACCCCCATAGGCGATTACATCATCGCTTACGCATTGCCTGAAACAAACTAAAGGGGCTCAACCACTAACTAAAGCACTGTTGGTCTGTACTTTAAGCAAAGTAAGCTAAGGGATTTGGAGGATTTCGAAAAAATAGATGATTGTTCTAAAGCGACAATCATTTGCGCTCTATTGACGAGTTGCAAGGCTATGCGATTGAAGGCAAAGACAACACTCTTATCAAACTGTATGGAGAATAATGTGACGACGCCTGTTTATCAAAATTTTATTAATGGCCAATTTTTAGCCAATCAAAGCGGTGAAACGTTTGCGCTTAAAAACCCTGCCACCGATGAGGTGATCTATCATGTTGAAGTCGCTGATGGCTTTATTCAAAACGCCGCCATTAAAAGCGCTAAACAAGGTTTTGTTATCTGGTCGGCAATGACGCCGATTGAGCGTAGCCGCATTTTATTAAAAGCCGTAACTTTACTGCGTGCGCGCAATGATGAACTGGCAAAAATTGAAGTGCTCGATACCGGTAAACCTTGGCAAGAGGCAGAGTGTGTTGATGTGCAAACGGGCGCCGATGTGATTGAATATTTTGCCGGACTTGCTCCGGCACAAGTTGGCCAGCAGCAAATGGCTGGCGAAGACTTTTATTATACCCGCAAAGAACCCTTAGGGATTTGCGCCGGTATTGGTGCGTGGAACTACCCACTGCAAATTGCCTGTTGGAAGTCAGGCCCAGCCCTTGCTGCGGGTAATGCCCTTATATTTAAGCCTTCCGAAGAAACCCCATTAAGCGCGATTAAGTTAGCTGAAATTTTTACCGAGGCAGGTTTACCCGCTGGCGTATTTAACGTTGTGCAAGGCGCGGCTGCAGTTGGCCAGTGGCTTACCCAAAGCCCTGATATTGAAAAAATATCGTTTACCGGTGAAGTGGGCACAGGTAAAAAAGTGGTTGCCAGTGCAGCGAGCTCGCTTAAAGCAGTCACCATGGAGCTTGGTGGTAAGTCACCACTGCTGGTGTTCGATGATGCCGATGTATCGCAAGCGGTTAGTGCGGCGATGCTTGGAAACTTTTATACCCAAGGCGAAATTTGCACAAACTGTACGCGTATTTACGTTCACAAAAATGTCTATCAGCAATTTATTGATGAGCTTAAAACCCGCACCGAACAGAACATTATCCCCGGCGACCCCCTCGATCCTAAGGTTAATTTTGGCGCACTTATATCAAAAAACCATCAAGATTTAGTCATGCGTTATATCGAGATCGGCATCGCTGAAGGCGCGACACTTTTAACTGGTGGTAAAGCATTGAACCCCGCGTCTGCACCAAATGGTTACTTTGTGGCACCGACCGTGTTTATCGACTGTAGCGATGACATGACCATCGTCAAAGAAGAGATCTTTGGCCCAGTTATGAGTGTGCTGGTATTTGATGATGAGGACGATGTCATTCGCCGTGCTAACGACACTCACGTAGGCTTAGCAGCTGGGGTGTTTACCCAAGATATTAAACGTGCTCACCGCGTTATTCATCAATTGCAAGCAGGGATTTGTTGGATCAACAGTTACGGTAATTCACCCGCAGAGATGCCTGTAGGCGGTTATAAACAATCTGGCATTGGCCGCGAAAACGGCATCGAAACCCTTGATCATTACACCCAAACCAAATCAATTTATGTGGGTATGAGCAACATAGAGAGTCCATTTTAATGACTACACTAACATATGATTACATCATCGTAGGTGCTGGCTCTGCCGGTTGTGTATTGGCCAACCGATTATCTGAAGACAGCAGTAAACAGGTTTTACTCCTCGAAACAGGCGGTAGCGATAAAAGCATTTTTATTAAAATGCCCACGGCCTTATCAATACCGATGAATTCTGATAAATACGCGTGGCAGTTTCATACACAAGCTGAGCCCTTTTTGGATAACCGAAAAATGCATTGCCCGCGCGGCAAAGTGTTGGGCGGCTCATCGTCGATCAATGGCATGGTCTACGTGCGCGGTCACGCAAAAGATTTTAACCAGTGGCAACAGCTCGGCGCCGAGGGCTGGGATTATCAATCTTGTTTACCCTATTTTGAAAAAGCGGAAACGTTTTATTTAGGCAAAAATACGTATCGTGGCGATAAGGGCCCGCTAGGGGTTAATAATGGCAATGAAATGGCCAACCCACTTTACAAAGTCTTTATTGAAGCCGGTCAGCAAGCCGGGTATGCCGCCACTGACGATTCCAATGCTGCTCAGCAAGAGGGTTTTGGCCCCATGCATATGACAGTAAAAGACGGGGTACGCAGCTCCACAAGTCGAGAGTATCTTGACCCGGTTAAGTCTCGTAACAACTTAAGCATTGTCACCGGTGCCTTAGCGGAAAAGATAGTGCTTGAGGGTAAAAGAGCCGTTGGCCTTGAGTACCGCGTTAATGGCAGTAAAGTAACAGCTAAGGCGAGCAAAGACGTCGTGTTAAGTGCCGGACCAATAGGCTCTCCGCACTTATTACAGCTTTCAGGCATTGGCGATAGCGATACGCTAAAGGCTGCCGGTGTTGAGGTTAAACATCACTTACCGGGCGTTGGGCAAAATCTACAAGACCACCTGGAGTTTTACTTTCAATATAAATGTAAAAAGCCCATTACCTTAAATGGCAAGCTTGGTTTGATTTCGAAAGCCTTGATCGGGGCGCGCTGGCTATTAACCCGCAGTGGTCTTGGGGCGACTAATCACTTTGAGTCTTGCGCCTTTATTCGCTCAAAACCGGGAGTTGAATGGCCTGATATTCAGTATCACTTTTTACCCGCAGCGATGCGTTATGACGGCAAAAGTGCCTTTGCTGGGCATGGTTTTCAAGTGCATGTGGGTCATAACAAACCAAAAAGTCGCGGTGCGGTGACCATTAAGTCAGCCGATCCTGCGGTGGCGCCAGAAATTCAATTTAATTACTTACAACACCAAGATGATATTGAAGGATTTAGAGCCTGTGTACGTTTAACCCGTGAAATTATCGAGCAAAGTGCGTTTGATGAATATCGCGATGATGAAATTCAGCCAGGCAAAGAGATACAAACAAACGAACAAATTGATGCCTTTGTACGCCAAGCGGTTGAGAGTGCCTACCATACTTCGTGTTCTTGCAAAATGGGAGAAGACGATGCGGCGGTGGTTAACTCAAACACCCAGGTACATGGTATTACAGGACTGCGCGTGGTGGATTCTTCAATCTTCCCCACCATACCAAACGGCAATTTAAATGCACCCACCATTATGTTGGCAGAAAAGGCGGCGGACCTCATTTTAGGTAAACCACCACTGAGTAAAGCGCAAGCAAGCGTTGCCATAGCAAATGATTGGCAAACTGTGCAGCGTAGTTCAAAAATCTAATCATGCCACCTGCAATGCTTTGTGCTTTGTGATTTCCAATGGCGTGCATCATAAGTTGTTTGTGTTGGGTTAATGCGAGGCTTAAAACACGGAGAAATGATGAAATATTATTACTTGTTTTGGGGGAGAAAAGTATGACTACATGGCTTAATGCGGGAATTATTTTTACTCTCCTGTCCATTATTCTTATTTTATTTAAGTGGGGAAATGTAAGGGTTGTAGGTATTACTCCGGTAAAAACATTTACCTTTATTGCCATTTTATTTACCTCAGGTCTGGATGTTGGCTTGATTATGTTTCCCCTCACTGAGTTTGCTGGTTATGCAGACGTCAAAGCAAGCCCGGAGTATGAGTTTGCTAATCCACTGGCCATTGAATTTGCTTATTGGGGCTTTCTAATCTGGGGATTTTACTTTGTTACGTGCTTTTATTTCTGTGTAATAGAACCTAAGGTGAAGTTTTTCGACATTCCCTGGGTGAAATTTCTCAACAATGTAGTCATTATCGGTACTTGTGCTTTTACTGCCTTTTTATTGCTCTCCAATCTGCCCTGGTATTTACCTACCCTTGGCGATGGTGAGTCAGTTGTTCCAACCTTCTATTTAATTGTATTGGCAACGATATGTTTTGCTGTGTATTCAAGCACCGACATTAAATACGTACGTTTTTTAAGTATCACGACCACGTGGTTATTTATTCTATTAATTGGCTTTATGTGGCTTGGCGCGTTTATGGGCAGTGACACTCAAGTGTCTGAATTTACCGATAATTTAGCGATGATAGGTAGCTACTTTGGTAATATTAATGAATTTGTGTTGCCGCTCAACGACTACCATGAATTCTACTTATTTTGGTGGTTTGCGTGGAGCATTATGATTGGTCAATTTACCTCGCGTTTTGTCGGTGGCTTAAAAACCTATCAGGTCCTAGCTGCGATGTTGATTTTCCCTTCAATTCCAATTGCGGTGTGGTTTAGCGTACTTTTCCAATACCACGAAGCGGATATTCCTACCGCTGGTTTGAAAAACTTTGCGATGGCCTTTGTGGGTATCGTGTTTGTGATCAATTCACTCGACTCGCTTATTCGTTTATACACCGACAACTTAAATATAACCGTTAAGCGTTTTGGCAAAGTTAAATATATTGCTTTAAATGTTGTCGCTCTTTCATTGCTAACCCTGTTATTTAGACTCGAATTTTTAAAAATTCAGTGGGTTGGTGCATTAGTCATTGGGCTGTTCTTTGGTTGCGCCGCATTTATTGCTGTTAGCAAAACCAAAACGGTACGCAATATAGATAGTTCGCCTAAAGACAACAAACTTGACTACAAAAAAATTAAATCAACTAACTAAAAGACCTCCGCTAAGGAGTAAATTATTAAAACTCAAAAAACATTATTTGCAGTTCTACTGCCATTGACACTATTTTCTACGTCTGCATTAGCTGTTTGGTCAACGACGCTTAGGAGTGTATCTGATTATACATTTAACGGTGTGAGTCAAACGCAGAACGCCCCTGCACTGCAAGGCAGCCTTGATTATTCATTTGATGACTCCGGCATGTATGCGGGTACGTGGGCGTCAAATGTTGATTTTGCTGATAACACTAATCTTGAATGGGATGTTTACGTTGGCAAATATGCACAGTTAAACGAGACCCTAAGCGTTGATTATGGTCTCGCTTATTACAGCTACCATGGGCAAAGTAATTCAAGGGATGGCAACTATTTTGGAGCCTACACTAAATTCAGCTATGCCAGTCTTTTGGGCCAAACAGAGCTTAATTTTTGGTATAGCTGGAATTATTTTGGTACAGGTGCAGATCATGTGATTTCGATGCTTGCTCATACTATTGAACTGACACCCAATCATACTGTGCGTGCCAGTTTTGATATCTCAAATTCACTCGATGGCGATAAGTTTACGTGGGATGGTAGCAACAAATCATATAAACATTACCGTTTAGCCTATCAAACCAGCCTTGCAGGCTTTGACATCGCAATTGCAGCAGAGAATACTAGTTTAGACATCGATACCGCAGATGAACGTATCGTGCTGTCTATCGGACGTACCTTCTCACTTTAAGAAATTAACTAATACCAACCCTATAATGCTGTGCAAGGCATCGGTGAACTCACTCATCCGCGCCATATTCCCCCCTGCCGAGAACCTGCGAGACCTGATTACCGTTCATATCCAGTACAAGAATAAATTCTGCTTAACTATCGGACGGTGTACACGGGTGTTCATTTTCACTGACCAACACTAGCTGAAGAAAATGCCGCGGCGGAAGTTCTGATTAGCGGAAATCTGACCATCAGCCCGTTTAAGCGATCATACCTGCATACTGGCTCGCCACAGCTGATCGATATGGTGACGAATTACTTGCGGCTTATGTACGCTAGCGTCCAGACGGTTCACACCAGTCATGTTTGAATGAACATCCAACCACTTTTTAAAGCCGTAAATCATGTTTATGGGCGGCGGTATCATCGGCACCATTATAGTCATTTTTATTATCGTGTGGCTTATTCGCAGGACTAAATAGGTCGCAGTTGTGCAATTCTGTTGATAGTAGACAGCATTTAGAAGGAATAATTATTATGCAGAAAGAATCAAACCACTCGCAAGATTATGACCGTAAGCACGGCACAGATCACAATGTAAAAGATAAAGCCGCTTTGACAGAAGAATTTATCGACAATAAAAGAAAAAATGCAGACAGGGAGGATAAAAAACCAACTACCCTCCCCTCAGATCAAGGCAAATAACCCTGCTAAATAGGCATTTCTTTAGGATAACAAGGCGCATTGTTACGGGGCAAATTTAGCTTGGGTAAACTGGCATCTAATCTATCGGTTTCATTTTTCACTACGTCGTAACATTCACAACTTAGCTTTTCCAGCTTTTTTCTGTCGGTCACAGTGATCTTACCGCGTGAGTAAGTTATCACATTTTGCTTTTGTAATTTTCCTGCCGCTTCGGTTACTCCTTCTCTTCTCACACCTAACATATTGGCAATTGACTCTTGCGTCATAGTCAAATCATTGTTTTCCATTCGATCCATCGACAACAATAACAAGCGACACAGTTGTTGGTCGATAGAATGGTGGCGATTACAAGCGGCCGTTTGTGCCATCTGTGCAATAAATGACTGGGTGTAGCTTAATAACATAATGCGAACACGTTTAACGAGATTAAATTCATTGAGCATTGCTGTGACAGATAAACGATAAAAGAAGCCAGCGCTTTGCACTTCAGCGCGGTAAGGCGTACTTCCACCGCCCATAAATGCCGTAATACCCACTACACCCTCGCTACCTACTGCAGATATTTGGGATGAATGACCATCTTCCGTTATATAAAATAAGGAAATAATGCCGTCGGCGGGAAAATAGACAAACTCAAGGTCTTGCCCTGATTCGTAAATCACTTTACCTAAAGGCAAGTGAATTAAATTGAGATCGGTAAATATTCTGCCCTTACTTTCTAGTGGTAATACATTTAACAATTTATTTTCGAGAGGATTAATCATGCTTCGAGACTCGCATACTGCTCAAAACACGCATATTTGCAGTAAATAGTTTACTCATTGTGTGTGGGCTTGGCAGTTTCACTTTTGCCGCTAAATCCTCCGATATTGCTTGCGATTTATCGATTTCGCTTACTAATGTCATGGTGTGGTTAATCTTGTTAAAAGATGGTGTCACCAATACTTTAGGCCAATAAGGACTTCCTGCAATATCCTGCCTTGTATTAGTAAAAACTAAACTATTAAAAAGTATTCGGTGATGTTCAATTTTGTTCATATCCCTAACCTACCTTCGCCGTAGCGTTTCCCTAGTAACTAAGAGCTCTACCCTAACATTTAATATGGCACTACTGTGTTCGGCATCGCACATATCAGGCTTCATTTTCAACTGTGCCATTTATTGGTGACGATGTAGAGCATTAAACTCACTTTTATTAGACTATTGCAATGCACGAAATTGGCTCATTATGTTGATTCGGTAACAAGCCCTAATTATCAGCGTTCTCAGTGGCGCGATTAACAGATACAACGCTAGTTTGTTCATTGGCGAAATATTATTGCTGGATACGGCCGACGGGTAATGCCACTTACCCGACCCTAAGTTATAGCGAAAAAATAGCGGCAAATATACGTTTTGCAGTGTTTTCTGGCCGCTTCATAGTTAGCTCAATCATTTTCGCAGCCCGTAATATGAAAAAGTCTCCTCCGAGTTTTTTCAGATAAAAGACACTAATCTGAATTTGCTAAACTAGCACGCAACCTATTCATTTTATCTACCACCGCCCACAATCAGCAATAGCGGCTGGCAGTTTGTTTTAATCATTAATACGCTCAATCGTAACCTTGTATAAGCTAAGTAATTTCTATTAGCGTAATATCACCCAGTGCGCTTGAAACGTTGTCTTCAGCACAAGACAAATCACTATCCTTGTTATTCCTCATCATTGAGGCTGTCACCCGTACTTTAGGCCAATGTGGACTGATATTATTGTTATTGTTCCCACTCGCCAAACCCCGACAATCATATAATATTCGACGATTATCTATTCTTTTCATAACATGCCCTTACTTCAGATTTATGTCTGGGATCGTCGTATTTCTAGCCTAACTAAACTGCTGATATAGATATGTTCGCTATAAAACATAGTGTTCAGATAATTTATTCAGTTACCTATTGTTAAAGGAAACAAATAAGTACACGCAAAAGTTGAAAGATTAATTTTAACAATCAAGAAAAAGCAGGTTGAAAAAATTAAACTACTAGGAGGCTCTGCTTAACCTGAGTTGAGGTTACTTACCAATAAGGGCGTTTCCTCATAGCCGAGCAATTGTGCAAATTGTTCTGATGCTAATGGATGTTTGAAATAATGCCCTTGCACCGCGGTACATTGACTGCGCTGTAAAAAAGCCAATTGTTGTTGGCTCTCTATACCTTTAGCAATAATATCTTGTCCTAAATTTTTACCTACACCGATTAGTGCCTTGGCAATTTTTTTACTGTCGGTTTCCATTACAGCTGCATGGATGATCTCGGCGGCTATTTTTATAGTGTCAAACGCTAGGTATTGTGAGTAACTTAAATGCCCTGCTCCACTGCCAAAATTATCCAATACTAGTTTTATGCCCAAGCCTTTAAGTTGTTGTATAACCGGATATGCACTTACAGTGATATCTTTTTCGGCGACTTCCAAACCCAAACACCAAGGAGCAAGACCACAATCGTTTAACCCGACTTCAATATTTTCAAAAAAGTATTGTTGAGCAATCTCACTAGCAGAGATATTTACCGTCACTGTTACAATATCTAATCCCCTTGCTAACCATAATTTTTGCTGTTGACAGACTTGCCAGCGTACCCAATCGCCAATTAAAAATATTAATGACGATTGTTCAGCAACGTCAATAAATTCAGCTGGATAGAGCAAACCAAACTCAGGATCTTGCCAGCGTATTAAGGCCTCTGCCCCCGTTATTTTGCCACTAGCGAGGTCAAATTGGGGTTGATAATGCAGCACAAATTCATGCTGCAACAAAGCACGCTTTATACGAGTTTCAATCTGGGTACGATGTTTTGCAACGCGATGCATCGACTCTTTAAAAAACTGATAACAATTACGGCCACTGGCTTTTGCATGAAACATGGCTCTGTCAGCATTATCCATCAATTTTTGACTCACTTCGCCATCATTGGGGAAAATACCGATACCTATGCTTATTCCTACCGCTATTTCTTTACCATCAATCAGATGAGGAATCGCCATGGAAGCCAGCAACTTACTGGATAAGAGCGCGGCATCATTGGGGTGCTCAATTTCGGATAATAACACCACAAACTCGTCGCCACCTTGGCGACAAACCGTATCACTATCTCTCACTGTATCAGCCATGCGTTTAGCAATTGAACATAACAGCTTGTCTCCCACTTCGTGTCCATGCAGATCATTGATTTTTTTAAATAAATCAATATCCAAATATAATAATGCCAATAGTTTATCGTTGCGTTTAGCCAATCTTATGGCCTGATTCAGTCGTTCTTGCAGCAGCAAACGATTGGGTAAGCCAGTAAGCGCATCATGCTGGGCTAAATGAGTCATCTTTATTGTCATTACCCGAGATTCAGTGACATCGCGAAAGACTAAAACCGCGCCAATAATCTGGCCTGCTTTGTCATTAATGGGTGCTGCAGATTCTTCTATCATGGTTTCAACACCATCTTTACGAATGAGCACACAGTCTCTGACCAATTCAATGCGTTTATTTTCTGCTAAGGCAAATTGAATAGAATCCGCTGCGGTGCAGCCGGTAGTGCGATCTTTTAAATTAAAAATAGTGGCAAGCAAACACCCAGCAGCCTCGTGATTATGCCATCCAGTAAGACGCTCGGCTGCTTGATTTAAGTACACCACTTTGCCGTTTATATCGGTACTCAATACTGCATCGCCCATCACATCTATGGTTAGCTGCGCTGTGGTGGCGGGTAACCAAGTTCGACTAGGGTTTAATAATGGCATTGTAGACGACGACAAATTATATCGTTCGGTAAGATCTTCTAAGGTTCGTACATGTCCATATAAACCTTGCTCGTCTTTAATAAAAGTACCTGTCATGCGCACACGACAGGTGCTTTTGTCATGTCGAGTTAACCTCACATCAGAGTAAAACGTTTTTTGGATTTGCAATTCGTCTCGCCACTCGTGTTCCAGCCGCAAGCGATCATTGGCATGAATTGACGTTGCCCAATGCTGCCCCAACGATTGTTCAGCACTAAATCCAGTAATAGCTTGGTAGGCAGGATTGGTGTAGGTGATATTACCAAGTAAGTCTGATACCACCACCCCAAGTGATGAGGCATTGCCGATGGCATGCAATCGTGCCTCGCTGATAGACTCCATTTTTTCGGCTCTGGCCAACATTAGATTGTAAGCCAACACCCGTTTAAGCCAGCTTTGCCCTAGACGGCTTTTATCTAAACAATCAGAAGCCCCTTTACTCATGGCTTGCAGGGCAAAAACCTTATCCAGGTTGGTACATAGTAATATAATGATGGCGTGAGGTATTTGTTGCAGTATTTGCTCAACAAAATCTGCGCTTTTTCCATTGGATACTGATAAGTCCAACAACACGATATCAATATGTTTGCTGTTCAATAATTCAGTGGCCTCATCCATCTCCCGCACCCAAACAACTTTAAATACCAAGGCTTGCTTGGAGGCCAGTGATGTGCGAATACGTTTGGCAAATACAGGACACTTTTCTACTAACAGAACTTTTATAGGCTTATTACTCATGGTAAAGCTATCCTCCTAGGCACAGTGCCCTTGTGCAATGCAGTTAAGTGTAGGTTTCTACAACGCCAGTAAAACGACCACTTAACGCTTTCCTTTTAGATGTACCATCTAATTATTGACTAGCTATATGTTGAAATCTGTACGTTAACGCACAAAGCAAACAAGCAATGCAATTAAGTCTGATTATTTGCTGTTTTGGTGGTGGGCTGTTAATTAGAAATAAACTCATTTTAGTGATCATATTTGCAATCTAGAACTAGATAGTAAGTAGCTTGGCGTCCTTGCCATAATCTGCGCGCAATTCCAGTAGTGTGCAGATGATTCGTTGTTTTATTCAATCTGTGGTTGATCAATTAATTGAAGATTGCCCAACAAAGATTATGCAGTTATCAAATGATAAGTGCCTCGGCATTAACCGTGTTTACCCCACGCACATTTTTGGCCAACTCCATGGCCAGTTCACGCTCTGCGCCATTATGTGCCTTGCCGCTCAAGGTAACTTCATCATTTTTAGTCGTGACCGAAATATCGCTACTATCCACATTACGAGAATAGATAAACGTCGATTTGACTTTGGTGGTGATCCAACTGTCAGATATTTCTTGTTTGGCCTTATCCATACCGCTGGTATTCATTGCCATACGTCCAGGTTTTGCTTTCAGTGTCGCCCTACAAGGTCACTTTGCCTGCTTTGGTTTCTACATCGGTTTCCATACCTTCGGTGTATTGACTCTACAGTAGTTTGGATTTTACTCTTGCGGTGATGGTTGCATCGTCTATTAATTCACCAAAGCTATAATCCGATTTGTTTTGCGCATTGTCATAGTCTTTATCGATGGTAATTTTGTTATCTACATCTTCAACACCTTTAACACTCATGGCGATTTGCTCGGCGAGTTCTTTGTTTGCGCCATCGCCGACCTTGCCGGCTAAAGTCACATTGCCGTCTACCACACTGACTTTAATTTTATCTTTTCGCAGTATAGGGCTGAGTTCATAGCTAGTTGATATCTGAACTTGTTGACGTAAATCTTGAGAATTTTCTGTTGTTTTTGCGCTTATAGGCCCACTCACTTGACATAAAGTCAACGCTAAACCAGACGCAATGAGTAACTTGTTAATTGATTTTTTCATATTGGCCTCCACGAGGCAGGTAGGCAGTTCGCCAGATTGCTAACTGTCATTTTTATGCAGTATTCATTGGTACCATTTATGTATCAGCTTATGTGCCAGCGCGCTGACACACCTAACTAACGCCATTTTCACCTCCTTGTAACTTGCGGATATTTTGCTATTTTGGCTAACTAACATTAGCTCTGGATAAGCTAAGCCTCTCAATAACGCCATTTACGCACCTAGCTGCGTTGGGATTTCTAGTAATAACCAGCAGCTATTACTTACGAACTCCCGCCTTGCTATCCACAAAAATTTCGTCATTGAGCCAGAGTTGAGGCTGCCTAAATTATCCCCATTAGTAATAATATAACGAGGATAATTAAGATAAGACCAACGCCGCCACTTGGCCCATAACCCCAACTTCGACTATGTGACCAAGTGGGAATGACCCCGAGTAATATACAAATTAGTACGATTACCAATATCAAACTCAAACTCATTGTAAGTTCTCCCTTTTTCCAATTTATAAAGTTGATTGAGCAAACCGCTCATCGATTACATAAACAACAATACGGACGCTAGTAGTCATTTTTCAATAATGCTAACGCCAGCAAAACACCTCAGTAGTTAACCTACTTCACTAAAGGTCGTACTTAGGTTCAACTAAACTAACAGGCTAATAATTGCTTATCTGTGCGCCATCAAACACAACAAAAAGTATTTCAAGCTATTTTGAGTTAGTAGATAGACTAATTTGTGGGCGCCTACTAGGTTCATTTTGCCAATAGCCTCGGGCGCTATAGTGCTGATGCAGAGCTGTTTCCTCTGAACGTTCGAAGGTGTCCCTAGAATTATAAATTGGTGTGCTTTTTATCTCTTCGCGTGCCTGTTTGACGACTGAATCAGCCTATTGCACTTGACTTAACCACTGAGGAGCAATCAACACTTGATGACCAATTGTTGGTTTGCACAATTACATAAGTTATTGCAAAGATTTGTTCATCAACCAAAAAGTAAAGTATGTGCCCGACATCCCCGTCGGACGCCTGCACTTGATAAGCCTTGATTTTTTAGGAGTTAACAATTTACCCACTTAAAACTGAAATCGTATTGTTTAACAACAAGTTAAGCTTATTAATAAATTATTTCTGAGTTGAATGTGTCGGCCTTACTTCGGGTTTTCCCGAATCTCCACCTGTGCAGCGCAAAAGCAGACTCCGAATACGCCAACGCAGCTTGATAAATAAATCCAAAGTAGGAACACCATAATGCCGCCCAAGGCACCGTAGAGCGCATTAAAGTTCGAGAAGTTTGCGGCGTAGACCAGAACCAGCAGTTTGCCAAGCCAGATTATAACCGTCGCGCCTAGCGCTCCGAGCCAGACTTCTGAAAATTTTGTGGGCCTACTCGGTGTCATCTTGTAAATCATAATCAAACCGTAGAAAAGCACGAAACCAGGAAAAAGCTCGAACAACAGATCAAAGGCCCACTGGGGTAATGTAAGATGGGTGGTGAGCCACTGGCGCACCAACCCCGCCAACCCGGGCAGCAGAATGCCAATTAGCAGCGCACTTGCGGTGATGCCGAGCAAACTGAGACTTTTCAAAGGCAAGCGCCACCAACTGTAAGACCGCGAATGCCAAATACGATTGGTCGTACGAATGAGGGTGCGCAGGAACTTTAAACCACTCCAAAGCAACAGCGGAATCGTCGCCAGACTGATCTGGCCTCGCGCTTGTAGCCATTCGCGAATGGCTGTCATCACGGTGCTCTCCTGTTCGCTGGTCAGCGGCGTATAGTGATTGACTAAGTTAACGAGGGCTTGCGTCACCACTTCGCGTTCGAAAAACAGTGACGCAACCGTCAGTAGAAGAATGGTCAAAGGCAGGATCGACAGCAGCAGAAAATAGGCAAAGGAAGCGGCGCGTTGGTCCCCATCCTCGTCTGACCAACGGTCTAAAGCCAGCTTCATGGTGCGCCACCCGTTTGACTGTTGCACATTACGAAATAATGTTTGCATCAACTAGAAACTTTTGCTGCTGTTCGAATCTGTTTTCTCCACAATAAAAACCCGCATAAAAAAACAAGCATAAGAGCCATCGCCGTTATGCTTAAATAAGACCAAATACCCCAGAATTTAATGAGTGGAATAGACAGGGCTGTTACAAACCCTCCTCCCATGAAGGGCTCGTAAAAAGGCTGTTTAAACATATAAGCTTTTTTTGAAGATGTAAGCCTATTGGGATCTGCTACATCCGCTAACAATAAACCACTTGCGGTGGTTGCAGTTGCGCCACCGTAATCGGGCATAGCATAGACGTACCAAGGGCTAGGATAAATAAAGCGGGCAAAGAGCATCAATATTCCGATATTCCACACTAAACCGGCCAACAAGAGAGAACCGACAGCCAGCTTGTAGTCCATTAAAACGTTCAAATCCAAAGTAGCCACGGCGCATACGATTAAAAAATCAAGGGACATCGTGCCAATTTGTTCAATGGATTTTCGGTCTAAAAACCTGAAGAGCCTTGTTCTGCGAAAGATTGCATTTATAAATATCGAAGAGATCAAAACCATCGGAAACAAGGGGATGTAAGCCATAAGACTGACTTTAGAATCAGCGAAAAAGTAAGATTCCAGATAGACCAAACTTTTAAGCATTACCCATCCTGTAAAAATAACGACCACAATGAAACCCATTTGCACTGAAAATTTGGATACCATATATTTTTTAAATTCTAGGTCAGTTTTCTTTTTATCCTTTTCATCGTGATCGTCATGGCTATCAGCATCGTTACCGTTATTTTTACTAATCGGAGTTAGTGTTTGATCTTTTCGTGAAACTATTTTAAAAATAACAATACCGGATATAAGTCCAATGAGAACGCCTCCCGTTGCTACCCCTAAACCCAAATCGACTGCTTCGGTAAAATTCAGATTATCAAAGGTTGCAGTGAGTCCCGCCGCTGTGCCGTGCCCGCCTTGAAAGCCAATCGCAATGAGAGGAGCCATATACTGAGAATTTTCGTAAAAATAGGAAAATACGAATATTGCTAAAAGCGCACCAACAAAATGCTGGCCCCAGGCATACGCATGCCCCATAACAATATTGGGAGCGGCAAGATGCATCGATTTCCATAAGCTGAACTTTGGCATGCCTAACATCAGCGTAGCAAATACGATATTTATAAAAATCCCAGGCACTTGCTTCATCTCAAGAAAATACTTTTCTGGGAAAATTCCCCTGGCATCTGCGCCTAAATCGAAATATCCAATTGAAAAATGAGCAAACAGCAAACCCAGTAATCCAGCAACGATTGAAACAGGCAGATGAAAATGCTTCAGAACAGGCAAAAAATGAATGACAAGAAATCCAATGGTCAAAAGGACTGCTGCTATCGATAAGGCGGTAAGGGCAATTAACATTTTTATAGCCTAGAAAGTTGAAAATAGTAGCCATTTAGATGACACATGACGTTTGAAATAACCAATCCGCGCCGTTTTCCGCTCAGAATTGCGTTACATGAAGGGGTAATAGTTACATTGCGTGGCTTACTGGTGTTATTGCTGGCGGGGTCGTTACTCCCGTCCCCTCATTACCATAGTGTTTATGCCTGGCTATTTCCCATGAACGATCAAAGGTATGGTGCAAATCATAGCTAGGAGGGTTTTTAATTGCCTCACATGGTGCAACGAGTCACATTAGTTTTAACCACTATTGATCTTAGAATCGAAAAGCCGATCTCGACTCGGTTTATCATGGTCATCACGGTTTGATACCAAAGTTGCGAAATCGCTGGTGAAGTGATGACCTCAGCATAACCATGCAATGTGTTGTGCTCTGTGCGCCATCACACATAACTAAACTACAATTTTTCAACCATCGGGGCTTTAGTCAGCCAAAATAATACAAATAATGTGGCTTCTAGTCTGATTAAAAAATAAACGCCATGGTTGGCATAGTGAATGTATTACACCGAACAGTTTTGCCTTAGTCCAATCTAATCACCCCCTACTCTGGTTATCCCTAGTTGGGGTTGATTAGTTTCATACGCATTTTTTGCGCGTTTTATGACGACTATGACATCGATGTGAAAGAGTTTATTTCTAAGCCAATTTCGCAGTTTAATAATTTAGAAATGGGACAATTTTTCTTCGCTTCTTGGGCAGCACTTTCAAATTTTTCTCTTGATATCCCGGCTATGGTGGCATCAAGCATCAAAAGCGACTTGCTGATAGTAAAGCCCTCACCGTCTTTTTCAAGTTCAACCGTTGCTTTTGTTTGTAATGTTCCATTGCTTAAGCCTTGCTTAGCTAAACCCAAAGACAGCGCCATAGTAAAACAGCTTGCATGGGCAGCGGCTATTTGCTCTTCTGGGTTAGTCCCTTTTTTATCTTCAAAACGAGTCTGAAAACCATAGGGTTGCTCGCTAAAGGCGCCTGAACCAGTTGACACACTGCCCTTTCCCTTCTTGCCTAATCCTTCATATTTAGCAGTAGCAGTATTTTTAATAGTCATAATATTTCCTTAAAAGCGAATACATGAGTTTGTATGTATTCTTTGTGATTATCATTGTGAGAGCCACTAAAGTTCTCCAAGACAGCCATAGACACGTCATCTATTAATGAAGAACCGTCATTTACTTTTACTTTATCTTACCCATTATTTGGATATAACTCATTTCTGAACAGACACCTGACCACGAATTTCGCCTTTAGGGTTGGCCTCAGTGTGCAGATTCACATACCATTTTCCAGCCTTCAATTCTTCCATTTGTGCTTCGGTAAGGGTTGTTGTGCGTTCAATCGGGCTAAGTGTCAGATTTCCGGTAATTGGAACCACTGCCTCGGTATTTTCATCTGCCTGTGCCGGTCCGTGGAAATGAGCTGCCGTCACCGGCCCGCTTAATCCTGAGTAATTTATCGTCCATTTCAGCGCTCTAGTCTGCTGATCAATACTAGCCGTGAAGGTGCCGCTACCCTCGCCAACAATTTCAGGTACTTCATTGTCCCCTGAAAGTTGGGCCTCGAGAGTATAAGAAGCTGGTGTGCTTAATTTTGACGCGGTTTCTGTTGAATTTGACGCTATTGAAGTTGAGTTTGTATCGCATGCACTTAATACCAGCAAACTTGCCAGTAACCCGCCGTTGATCAATGTTCGAATGTGATTCATGATTATTCCCTATGAATTAAGATTGAAGTATCGGATATGTTGCAGATTGACCTGTGCTAGGTTGTCATAAACATACCTTCAGCATGGAGCATGCGCTCAGAGCCATCACTTGTCGGTGCGTTATCGTACCTAAGAAGAAACGACTCACTTAATGCCTCTATTCCAATATTCTGGATTATGTGCGATGTGCGACATGCAACCTAACGAACTCGTTTATATTTCACCGTATGAATGCATAAAGCTGCGGTCACGATATATGGCTGCGCTTGGTTATGGTTGGTGAGTAACACCGCGCGCCCTTTAATAATCTTAAATTGCAACGACCTTGTGTACGGCTGCACACAGACGGCTTATGAACATTGATCATAGACTTGCACTTCAACCGTTTGAAACGGGGTAATCTATGGGGGAAGTCTCATGAATAAAAATATGCATTATGTATCCGGCTTTTTTGAGCATCACCAACAAGCAGATGCTGTTTTAACAAAACTAATTGCACAAGGATTACCGCGTGAGCGGGTGCAAATATACACACATCACTCACCTGCACTTGCCCATGAGCCGAGTGAAGGTGACAATGAAGTTTTAAAAGACATAGTAGTCGATGGCACTATTGGTGCAGGAGTAGGAACTGGTATTGGAGCATTAATAGAGGTCGCACTGATCACCGCCAATGTTACTTTATTTGTAGCCAGTCCCTTAATTGCACCACTGGTACTACTCGGTTGGGGAGCCAGTGTTGGTGGTGTGGTGGGTGCCAGTATTGGTGCATCAGAAAATGAAAAGCCATTTTCAGCATTAATTGAAGATGCGATTAAAAATGGGCAAATTGTGTTAGTGGTAGAGAGCCGAACTGCAGCTGAAAAGACTACTGCACAAGACCTGATCAAGAGTTCAATTGGTGATTATAAAGATATTGAAGGCACATCAAAATGAATAAAAGGGGATAATATTTTACTTATTTTCAGAACGTACGCCCCAAAACGAAAAAAACGAGCTGCATCAAAATATAGATTTCTAGGTATTATAAAATACCTCGTCTGCGAGATTGGCGGAAGATTAATCTGCCAACAGCGTTACACTTTAGGTCATTCGGCTGGCACCACAACTTAGGCAATATCCACGACGTTTGCAACTAGACGCAACGCGTCCCTCATACTTAAAGTTGGGCCATTGCAGCGTTACAAGGGTGAAACACTGAAAGCTCAGTCTGCGTTGCACGTTTTAATAAATAAGAGATAGTTTTACAAAAACGAGACGGGCACTGGCATACAAAATCTATTTTTGTTGTTGGTCAAATCGCTAGCATTTCCTAAGCCTAAGCTCTGGCTCAAATTGAATATTCAACACAGCCAATTGACAATCTAATCGTCTACTACATACACGGATGCCTTTGCTAACCATAAGTACAAGACAATCTTTCAAAACTGGAGAACAGTAATTTCAAACCCTGCCGTAAACCTGCTATACCAAATTAGCGTTCTTATCCAGCAAAACAACGACTGTTTTTTCGCTATTAAACGGCCTACACGGCCTCCCATTTCCACTAACCAGCACTGGCTAAAGAAAATACCGCGGAGGAAGTTCTAACTATGGGAAAATCTGACCGTCAGTCCGATTGAATGATCAACAACGCTTGGCGCAACGCAAGTGAATGAAGTAAAAACTGGGAAGCGGTATTTGAATCTGCCCACCGCAGCCAATCCTAAAGGAGAAATTGTAGTCAGGTAGTGGTACAGAATTGAGACATGCATAACTTAAATATACCCTGTATTATTCCATGAGCGCCCGATTGTTTAAGCGTCATCCCTTGGATTTTCCGTTTTCACAAGTTTTAACAGCCGTGGACGGCCAAATATGGCAATCAGTACCAGCACACCCAAAAAAACCAGCGCAACGAAGTTACTGCGGTACATCTCAACAATCAGTGCAATGGCAGCTGCCCCACCCGCTAAGGCACCAAAGCCCGTAATTATGCGAAGCCCGGTCTTCTGATGAAAGGCCAACCCACACACTATGGTAAAGGTAAACAAAAATGCCAAACTGGCGGCTTCTACCAGGGTAGTCAAGGTGCCTATCGCCGCCAGAATAGCCGCGGCAACACCGAGCCAAATAACCGACCGATTAGGTACTCCAGACTGATTTTTTTGGTGCAAATTAGCGGGTAATTCGCCCTCTGCCGCAACCTTATAAGCCAAGCGAGCTGTAGCAAAAAGTGTTGCATTAATTGCCGATCCGGTAGAAAAAGCCGCGGCTATTGTGACGATGACAAGACCGGTTGTTCCCAGTGCTTTCTGCCCTGCTATGGCAAGCGCGACCTCTTTATGCAGCACTACCTGATCAGCGCCAATTAACATTGTCGTGCCTATGGCTACCATCATATATACCAGCGATACGATGGCGATAGCAGACAGCATCACCCTCAACAAGTTCTTTTTGGCGGCCTGTATATCGTTATAATCATAGGACAGAAGCTGAAAGCCTTCATAGGCCATAAAAACTGAAGCTGCCCCAAATAATGCAGCACTAATCCCGGTATCTGTTACACCTTGGGACATCATTGGAACATCCCATTTCGCTAAACCCCAACTGGCCAATCCCACCAACACAATCAGCTTGATCCAAACCAGTATGATTTCAATACGACCGGCTTCACCAACACCTCTCAAGTTCAAACCGATGAATAAGGCCATAATGCCTACCGCCGTCGCCCTCGGAAACCAGGAGCCCAAGTCGACCAAATGTCCCAAATATTGGCCGAAGGTGAATGCATAAACCGCATTGGTCAGCACATAACCTATGATCAAAACCCATGAAAGACTAGCGGCAAACTGGTTTGCCTGGATTTTGCGAAGGTAAGTAAATGCGCCCCCTCCTTCATCATAATGAATGGCCAGTTTGGCATAGCTATATCCCGACGCCAAGGCAATGAGTCCAGCCGCCAGAAAACTCAACCATGCTAGGGGCCCCGATATGCCGACGACGACTCCCAGTGTAGAAAATATGCCACCACCAATCATGCCTCCGACTGCCATCGACCAGGCGCCGTTGAAGGATAGTCCGGTATCGTTTGTCGTCATAGAACTCCGATGTTTTTCAAGATAGTGCATCCATATTTTCGCACGCCAATATCTGATCCGGTGCTGGATGGTGCAGGTTGCATCTCACTTTAGTGATTGCATAAAAAGACCATCGACAGATCATGACCGGTTTTCTATCGGGCTGTCGGTACGCTAACGCACTCACTTATCCGAGCAGTCGTTCGCCAATCTGCAGGACAGAGCCGATGACCAGCTCTTTTTCCACAATTCCATGAGCGATCAGCCAGCCTTCGAAATTTTTTTGGAAGTCTAATAAATTAGACTAGTGCGACAAAGCAGGAGTTTACTTAATGAAAGTTTACTCTGACCCTGGAGCTTCTTCATTTTCATTATCATTATCAGACGATGATGACTTTTCTGAATCTGCTGATTTTTCTTCTGACTCTTTTTCCGACAACATGGTATTGAGCTTTTCACCGCCTTTGGCGCCAAAATCCAATGTTCTGATAGGAAATGGAATTAAGATATCCGCTTTTTCTAGCGCTTTTTTAATTTCTACAAGCGCAGTATGTCGAGCTTTCATAAAGCTAGTTTCGCCTGGGTAATCGATCCAGAACCAGACCACTAGGTTTATACTGCTGTCTGCAAACTCCTTAGCAAACACGGCAGTTTCTTCTTTTTTGATAACAAAATCACAGGCGTTTATCGCTTCTTCAATAGCTTCAGCTGCCTTTTCTGGGTCGTCTGCGTAAGAAATACCAACGGGTACTTCAATTCGCCTGATCCCTGTGGTCGTATAATTTGTTAGTACGTTTCGAAACAAGATTTTATTTGGAACAACTTCTATCTGGCCAAAAAAGGTTTCTACTAATGTGTTACGCAAATTAATTGTTATTACTGTGCCAAATACATTCTCCGCTTCAACCACATCGCCAATTTGAAATGGCTTACGAATACCCATCGCAATACCAGCAATAAGATTCTCTGCCATGTCTTGAAAAGCAAAACCAAGCGCTAGGCCAATAATACCAGCGCCAGCTAAGAGTGACGTTACAGTGCCGGTTAAGCCCAAAAACTCTAGGGCGATAAATAGCCCTGAGACCAGCACAAGCACCTTGATAATTGATGCAAGTAGGTCGGCAATTTGTTCAGATTCTAGGGTTTTATGAAGCACTTTTCGAATGGCTCTACCAACATATTTAGCCAGTAAGCCAAATAACATAGCCAAGAGAATGGCGACTATAAAATTGGGCAAGTGTTTAATGCCAGCTTCCAGCCAGCCTTGTAATTTTTCGTCAATTAACTGCCAGAATTTATCTAATATAGATAGGTCCATTAATATTATTCCCACTGTTTTTAATCATCTTTCTTGAATGCAGATTCAGCCAGGGTCTTGAGCTTCTCTAGTGTCGAGGATAGGTAAAATAAAAAATCATTTTTCATAACATGAAAATCCATGTTGCCTCTTATTTTCCATCCTAACATCTCTCTACTATCTTTGAGGGAGTAAAAGCATGAGCGGTTTACGAACTGGCCTATTCACCTTCATTACTAATAGGCAGGTTTTACAAGGCACAAAATTCCAGTGGTTATTTACAATAAAAATTAATACCCAGCCATTAGTTATAGTTGCTAAGATTCTTACTTGTAAATTTCAATTGAACGTCTTTATTGACAAGCTAATTGTTCACTATATATAGGGATACTTTGACTAAGCCCACATGCAAGACGATCGTTCAAAACTCGAGACCGGTAGTTTAAAACCCGGCCAATTTAATATTGGCAAGGCCATTTTACATACGATAATTATCAGCGACGAAGACAGTTAGTCGCTAGCTAGGCTCTGTAAGGCTTTGCTGATCTCACTCATCCGCGCCGCCGTCACCTTGCCGTGAACCTGCGATACCAGATTACCGTTCTTATCCAAAACGACAATAACGGCTTCTTCGCTATCGGCCGGTACACCAAGAGCATCTTCCATAATCTGGGAGTTCAGGATCCAAGTCTGATCATGATAGCGCTTCGGCACTTTCTCTTTGGCTCGACCAATGACATCTTCTTCCGACATAAAAAATGGTAAATCGACGGCCAGTACGTCGCGGACCCGATATTTACTTTGATCTATCTTTGATCGCAAAGTATTAACCCACTCTCGAGTCGATTCTGCGGCATCGCTCGACGGGGTAAGTATGAGCAATGTGGGTTGACCTATCAGTTTATCACTGTCGACTTTTTCACCGTTGAGCGTCGTCGCCATAAACGACGGCCATGGCCCTTCGCCTGCAATAGCGATTGGCGCAAATAGCATTATTATTACGAGGAGGCCAAGCTTAGAAGCGCGTTGGAGTTTTGAGCACCAAAGTGCTATCACTATCGTTAGTTTGTGCATCATTATATTCCTCAGTTCAGTTGTAGTAAGTCGATCAAACAACTTAAGCGAGCCTCAAAATGAGCAATCGCTTGTTCAGGGAAACGCTTTAAGGGGATCATGCGAAAACCCTTCGAATGGTCGCAGCCACCACGGTAGGCTTTTTCTCACCCCAGTATATTTTGGGAATATCAAGCGTTGGGTCGATCAGCTTTTGAATAGCGATCATCGCTCCACGAATCGAATATTCAGTCGTGAATACACAATGGTTGGGTATCTCAACATATTGACCAATAAATGCAAAGTTACTGGCTCCTTCCGGTACAACGCGGGGTCGATCTCCCGGTCTTCTGGGATTGAACTGACTGATGCCATAGGGAAGCATGCATGGAATTGTGTTCGAAGTGTCAAGAACAATGCGCTTTTCGTCCTCATTGAAACCCAGATGGCCCAACAACTCTTCCAAGATTTCTCTGCCACTGCAGTCACGCATTTTCTTTGGCACAAAACGACCAACCTCATCATCGTGCAGGCCGTAACCCCAAATGATTGTTTTATCATCGCTCTGGTTTGGAAATAAGGGTTGTCTGAATGCAGTAACCTCCAAAAACCAAGGTGAATCAGGCAAGGTAAGCTGGCCGGTTTCTCCCATCTTTCTATCTACCAACTTTTCCCATTTGGACCTGAACAAAGGATCGTTGAAGGTGCTGGTAAATGCCAGCATCCTAGACTCTTCAGGATCGCGAGTGAAAACCTCCGGATGCCCGAAACCACTGTGTTTGCTGGCTATCTTTTCCCATAAGGTCCAAGAGCAACTGCGTTCGCTAGCTTGCTGGCTAGGCGGAAATTGAGCGGGTGTATCGTTCGCTCCATATGAATGTTCCGCAACCATACTGCCTAAGGTCAAAAAAGCGAAGTCACGCTCGCGCACATCGACCGTCTGATTCTCGCCAATTCTATTTTCAATGTGCAAGCCAGTGAGACATTGCTTGCCGTTGACTTTACTAAATTCAGCATCCGTAATCTTAGATTGATAATGGATATTGACACCCTTGTCTTCCAGCAGCTTCAGTGCGGGTAAGACGAAGGAATGAAAGTTGGTGTACTTGGTGCGCTGTATTGGCGTCATGTCGTGGAAATGGGGCATAGTATGGAAGAACAGGTGCATGTAACGTTTAAGCTCAATAGCGCTATGCCACTGATGAAAGGCAAAGGTGGTTCGCCACATATACCAAAAGTTGCTGCGAAACATCTTTGGGGTGAACATATCTGAGATCTTCTTCTCTCCTAACATCCATTCCGGCATCAGCATCAGCTTCGCCATGTTGTACATGTCAGCCTTGCTCAAACCCAGATGCAGACCATCATCCTTTTTGACGCCATCGAAGATGAGCCGGACTTTGGTATCAACCCGGCATTCGTTCCAATTTTTATTATGGTCATCCAGCGCGGTCTTGCCTGGGTTTTCAATGGAGGGAATTAGGCCCCAAAGCGCTTTTGTACATCGGTATACTTCTTCCTCGAACATGCGACTGCCGCGCATAGAATATTGGTCTTTTTCTTCATCGTACTGGGCATCGCAGCAACCGCCCGCGTATTTTTCGTCTTGTTCTTCGATAATGTGAATATTTGAGCCTGTCCATGCACATTTCTGGATTAGAGTGACAGCAGCCGTGATAGAACCAATACCGGTTCCGGTTAGATAAAGCTGTGAGTCGGCACGAGCAAGACTTGCCGTGCTGGAATTAAACCAATTCATCACTTGATGGCCTCTCTATATGTTAATGGTTGACAATACGTTTGCGGCGTTTGTAACACTCGCTTGTTTCGAGGACCTACCCCAGAACATTACCCCGTCAAGCAGCGCCATGCTGGGCGATCAACAAGCTTCAGCATTTTTTCGATAATTTCATTTCTTTTTGACATGCTATCGGTTGATGTGGTTGAAAATCGTCTAAGCCCAATTGGGCTCGCAGGCTAGTGTTGATTAGCTGTTTTGCTTATGTCTGGTAAGAGTATACTGGGTATTACGCTGGGACTGTTCGCTGTCACACATAAGTGGTTCGCTGTCATATATAAATGTAGTAGGCCATTTCATCGATGTTGCCAAGGGTTTATGCGTGTGATGCGAAACGACCGGCTGAGACCTTCGAATCCACTTTCGGTCGAGCCGATGAATATATATCCTATCTAATGTTCGTTCCCGCACAAACTTATTTACAAATCTGCGCTATACATGTCAGGACAAAAATAGCCACCAAGGATACCTACATGACCGGCCCTGATTCGCCTAAAATCGATGTCTCTTGCCTAAAGACTCATATTGAAACCTTGGTTAAACAAGCGGTGGATGTCTCGCCTGACGCCTCGTCCCAGCATCTGCATAATGGTCTCGACACGATGCTACCTCCCGCTGACTTACACGGTGCTTATACTAATAATCGTCCACTACCAACCGCAGGCATAGGTGACCGCCATGCATATATTGTCGGTAGCGGCATTGCCGGTCTATGCGCGGCTTTCTTTCTGATCCGTGACGGCCATATGCCGGCTGAGAACATTACCCTGTTAGAAGCCATGATGATCGATGGGGGCGCACTTGATGGGGCGGGTAATGCCGAGGAAGGCTATCTCGTTCGCGGTGGCCGTGAGATGGATATGACCTATCAAAACTTCTGGGATGTCTTCTCAGAAATACCGGCCTTGGAACTGCCCGCCCCATTCACGGTGCTTGATGAATACCGCATCGTCAATGACGCTGACAAGAACTGGTCAAAAGCACGACTTCTCGAAAAACAGGGCCAGATCAAAGACTCCTCGACCATGGAGCTGAGCAAGCTACAGCAGATAGAATTGTTGAAGCTTTTAATGGCGCGCAAGCAAGATTTAGACGATATCACAGTGGAAGCTTGGTTCAGTGAAGATTTCCTAGAGACCAATTTTTATATGTTCTGGCGCACCATGTTCGCTTTCCAGAACTGGCACTCAGTACTGGAAATGAAGCTCTACATGCATCGCTTTTTGCACCTTATGGACGGGCTAAACGACATGACGTCACTGGTCTTTCCTAAATACAATCAATACGACAGCTTTGTTGTTCCGCTGATGGATTGGCTGAAGAACAAGGGCATAAAAATCCAGTACGGCACGACCGTGTCAGACGTGGATATAGATACCAATGGCGAAACCTTAAGCGCAACTGCAATCAAATATCGCACAACTAATGGTGAAGAGACAATCCAGCTTGGTGCTCGCGACCTTATTTTTGTCACTACCGGCTCAATAGTGGAGGACACCGCCTATGGTGATGATAACACGGTGCCGCAATTGAAGGTGGGCAACCATTATCCGGGTGTTGCCTCGGGGTGGCAGTTGTGGAAAAACCTTGCCAAAAAGTCTCCTGTCTTTGGGCTGCCAGAGAAATTCTGCTCCAATGTGCCGGCCTCAATATGGGAATCGGCAACGCTGACTTGCGAGCCCTCCCCCCTGATCGAAAAGCTTAAAGCTTTGTCGGTCAATGATCCTTACTCAGGTAAAACGGTAACGGGAGGTGTTATTTCTTTTACTGATTCAGCTTGGTTGATGAGCTTCACCGTCAATCGCCAGCCACACTTTCCAGACCAGCCCAGTGACGTGATTGTCATTTGGGTATATGCGCTAAAAATGGACAAGCCTGGCGATTACATCAAAAAAGCTATGCCCAAATGCACCGGTAATGAAATATTGACTGAAATGTGTTTTCACCTTGGTTTGATTGACCAGGTCGCAGAAATAATCGCCGCGACCAAAGTGCGCACTGCACTGATGCCCTACATCACAGCACAATTCATGCCACGAGCCAAAGGCGATCGACCGTCGGCTGTGCCGGATGGTAGCGCCAACCTTGCGTGTCTGGGGCAATTTGTGGAAACCCATAATGACGTAGTATTTACCTTAGAAAGTTCGGTCAGAACGGCCCGTATCGGGGTATACAGTCTGCTTGGGATCAAAAAGCAGGTGCCCGATATATTTCCTGGTCAGTACGATATTCGTCGTTTGCTCCGAGCGACAAGAACATTAAATAACGACGAAGCATTTCTGGGCGAAGGCGTTCTGCGCCATATTCTAAGTGGTACTTATTTCGAACACATATTACCCCTTGGTCCCGATGAAAAACCCGCAGATCTTCACAAACCCGGAGTATTTGAACATCAGTTAAGTAAACTACGCAGCTTTTTCGGCGGGAACTAGTATCAGGGGCTAAAGTTTGAATAATGTGGAATAGTCAGCATAAATCTGACCGAGAACTATTTGCCATTTCCAGAAGTTCAGAAGGATTGCTTTGACAGGCAGCTTTGAGCCTAAAGGGCTCATACTCACCCAAAAAACCACAAAAATTCATGACCTTTTCTACACATTGCAAATATAACCTTTAAACCGCTCTAAGGCTGGAATGGACGTTAACACCAGCTTATTATTTAACTTCATCAAGAAGGAAAGCAGACATTAACAGTGAAATGATGCGGACCCGAAGAACCGCATATTAATTTTTATGCTTTGCGCAATAAGACAGTTCTCATGTCATGCAGGTACAACAGAAATGTAAAAGTGGAATAGCGTCTTGTATTGTTAAAGTTCCCAACGACTATCTGGCACTCGTCGCATATGAAGATGAGCCAAGAGACGTATTGTAGGTCGGATCAAAAATTGAGCGCTGCCAATGATAAACAGCTAGATAGCTACTTTTTCCATCGACGGATAAAGAAAAAACACACTCCCCGACAGGAACCAGCTCGCTATGAAAAAATCATTAATAATACTAATAACTTCATAGCGACGTCGAATAACTAACTGTTCATCGCCGACGGTAAGGGTAAGTGGGTTATCGATACTATTCTTGTCGCTCATAGAAAAACCTTTGATCTATATCAGTGAAAACTGCTCAACACGTGCACAACAGCTTATTCATGGTCTACCTCGACACATATCCAAGTAAGTCCTTCAAAAGACTTACATGCCTACATGTTGTGAAATCCTCATTTAGTGGGCTTATATCTGTTTTGCACCCACACAGCCCCTTGATATCAAATCTGAAAAACTGACACAAAGACCAGGAATAGACTCCCCCTAAAGCCTCAGTTCTATTTGGTTATAGCCATCAACGGGCCGAAGTAAACCTAAAAACTTCGTAATGAGAATTTCAAATGGCATTCATTCACGGGTAAACCAGTGGTGCTCTGTCGCTATGCAATTTTTCCATAAAAAAACCGGCTGCTACCAAAATGGCAACAACCGGTCGGGAGGAGAATCTACTTTATCTTACATGTCCCAGAAACCGGCTTCCCCGGCGTCGTCCCATTCATTGTTGTCCCAATGCCCATCTTCGTTCTTGTCGTAATTAGACCACAAACCGAAGGAGTACTCGCCTTCATCCAGTCGGTCGTCTTTGTTGAAGTCCCAACCATTGAACAAACCGTAGCTATGGTCCGTCTCGCGAAACTCGGATTTCACCAAGTAGAAATTGCGATCCAAATCGAAGTCTGAATAGGTGCCAGCGTCTGAAAGGGTGCCATAAAACTCGTCTTTCGAGATCTTGCCATCGCCATTTTCGTCTGCGGTAGTGAAGTCCATTGCGAAGAGCGAAGTGGACATAAAGGTTGCCGCGATTGCGACATATAGTTTATTACGCATAATTGTCTCCAGTCATTGATGATAGTTGCGTTGTAGCTCACTGAAATCATAACAGTGTACGGTTCTAACTCTAACGTGGTGACCAACTACTGTCTGTTCGGTAACGCACTAGAAGCGCTAGACGTATTAAACGTTACCCGAATCCATGACGACGCCCCGGGGCTATCGAACAGCCATTTGCTCAAGTGCTACGTGGGACTGCTCTGCTAAGCGAAGAGCAACTTCGAGGCGATTGACGCCTGTCGCGGGGATTAATTCTTGGGTTCTACCCTGTTTGCGATTTCTAGCATTGGATGAGTAATAGTCTTGGACTATCGCCTGCTGTCGTGGGCCATGAAAATGAAAGCCTTACGGGGTATTCTTCCATTCATAAAACCTAATCGGATAGTTACCATTTTTAAACGTTCCCTCCTCATTACTGGGTCGCCACAACTGCTCGATATGGTGGAGAATTACTTGGCGGCTTATGTGCGGTAGCGTCCAGACGGTTCACACCGGTAATGTTTGAATGCCTACTTAAGCACTTTTTAAAGGCGTAACTTATGTATATCGGCGGCGGTATTCTCGGCACCATTATTGTCATTTTTATTATCGTGTGGCTTATTCGCAGGACTAAATAGGTCGCAGTCGCAATCCTGTTGACCGTAGGCAGCATTTTGAAGGAATAATTATTATGCAGAAAGAATCAAACCACTCGCAAGATTATGACCGTAAGCACGACGTAGATCACAATGTAAAAGATAAAGCCGCTTTGGAAGAAGAATTTATCGATAATAAAAGAAAAAATGCAGCCATTAAGGATAAAAAGCCATTTATCCTCCCCTCAGCTGAAGGCAAATAACCCTGCTAAATATTATGTGGTCACTATAAATTAATCCGAGCCCACCAATCACTTATCGCTCAAAATTCCAATCGGTATAAGTTAGGTTATAGACAAATTAAGACAATAAGGAGTCCTATCATGAACAGACATATATTTATGGTTTTAATTGCAGGAGCGATGTTTTTGGCAGGTAATGTCGGGGCAAAAGAGATAAGTCTCGAAATAGGAGAAACATACGGTCAGGGAGACCTTACAGTCACCTGCGGACAACCGTTAACTGATGATATCCCCTTGGCCCTCAATGACTGCCAGTACTGGGACGATTTTAATAAAAAGTGCCTACTTGAAAACACGACTTATACATACAAAAATCTCGAATGCGTTGAAGAGTGTCAGCACTGGGATAAGTTCAGTAGCACCTGCTATTATCTGACAAAGTGTTCTTTCTTCGCGCCCCAGAAGTTATTTGTGCAAACCACATGCGATAAGTTTGACGATTTCGACAATACCTGTTTGAAAAAAAGTGACCTAAAAATAGGGCCCTGATGCAAGAAATAGGGCCAGTTTATCGGTAACGACCTAAATGTTTTCTATCGACCTATAAAATTAAGCCTAGGGAAACGTTATCGAGTCTGGAGTATGGCAGAGGTATCCGCTGCGCTCTGTTCGGCACCCAACATTTAATCTATTTATCTTGAGCAACTTCAGTACAAATGAATTCCCTCGGCGCACAAGGACGCGGTGAAGTTCCTCATCAAATTAAAATTAGCATTGCAAGCGTTATGCTTAGCGCCAAATGCTAGTCATTTCCTGTTTATATTTGTTTGCTAAATCGGCCCTAGTGCTTTTCGATTTTTGTTCTAGTTTATCAACTTGTTCATTAATGTCGTTAAATTGATCTTTCACCTTAGCGACATATCCCTCTCGTTTTGATACCTTAGTTTCTGGCATTTTTGCTTTTCCTTTGGTTGAAGCGAATTTACTATACCCAAAATCATTGGAATTGCGCGGCGGCGGCAAATGAGTGAGACCCCATGAGCTTAGCCGTACTAAGTGCAACGCGGTTGGCGCAACGTCGGTTACCGATTGGGGCGAATGAGTGCAGCCAACAAACGTGCAGTTTCAAGCGGACGCCGCGCGGGATGAAGGGTATATTACGGTAGCCGTCAATCCGCATTAAAGATTAGAGTATGACAGACGTAACAGCTGCATTCCGTGCGGCACCCTACATATAATCAATTTATCTTGTCACCATGTTAACCACTTCAGTAAAAATGAATTCCCTCGGCGCACAAAGACGCGGCGAAGTTCCTCACTAATTAAAATCAACATTGCAAACGGTAGATGAGCGCCAAATGCCCGTATTAACTTTTTTTAAGCATTCATACCTGATTACTGGCTCAACACATCTGTTCGATATAGTGGCGAATTACTTTGTTGCTTATGTACGTTAGCGACCAGACACTTCACATAAGTCATGATTAACTGCACATCTAATTATATTTTTCGTGTTTTTGGTGTTGGTTGCTATATCGCTGACTGCCAGTGCTGAAGGGAAAATTGCTTAAGTTTTAACATAGCGCTTAGGCTTACTACATTAACAACTAAACAGAATGACCACATGAAAACCATGTAAGCATCATTACTGGTTAAAATTGCTTAACCGGCAATTGCCACTAAGCCGATACACAAGAGGAATCACAAATGAAATTAGTCAATATAAACAAGTTACTTGTTACCACACTATGTGCCGCTGGACTTTTGCTTGCTGCCGGTTGCGCAACGATTGAGGGCGCAGGCGAAGACATTGAGACTGTAGGCGAATCGGTCCAAGATGCTGTCGATGGTGAGTAAAACTGGCAAGCAATGTTCTTGCTTTGAAACGATGATTTTAAAGCAAGCGCGCGCTTATAGTTATTTAATGCCAACAATGTGGTGCTTAAGCCAATGAAAAAGACTTTGCCAAAGCAGCTTATTAGGTGGCTGCATCCTGAAACATAACAACTACAGTAAAAAAACTGCCAATGATTTAAGTGGTAGTTTTTGCTTTATACCCAGTATTTTTATTACAGGGGGAGGTATGCAGGGCTGGCTGGTGCCTGGCTTAACAACCGTAGCTATTTCCCAGTGATGTGTTCCCACAAGCGATCGAGGTATTAGATTGAAAAACCCTATATGTTAGCCTGGTACGAACCTAGTGTTGCCCCTCGCCATAAGTAGTCAATTGCTGTCGCGCTTTTGGGAATGCCTGCGTCACCGTTGGCTCAACGTGCGCCAGATCGGCCTCTGGCTGCTTGTGGTCGCTGCGTTGTGCACGCTCGCGGGTTTTTTCCTTGTGCCGTGGCTCGCCGGTTGGATTGCGGTAGACAAAGTGCGAGAAAATATTGGCCGCGAGCTTCGCATCGGCGATATCGATTTCAATCCCTACACTTTCACCTTGGAGGTCTCCGATTTCGCCCTCTCGGATCCAGACGGCCACGAACTTGTCGCCTTTGACCGTCTGTTCGTCAACTTCACGCTGGTCAGTCTCATCGACCAGGCATGGACCTTCCAGCAGATACGCCTAGAAGGCCTGGTTATTCAAGAGGAACGCTTCGCCTCGGGTGAGACACGCTTCACCCGGCTGAAGGATGAGGCAGCGGGCGAACCGGAAGCGAACGGCAAAAGTGGGATGCCGACGATAGTCATCCTTCATCTAGATGTTATAGACGGAGCGATCAGTTTGGTGGATCACCTGACTACTGCTTCCGCCTCCTCAGGCACGACCGCCACCATCGCGGTGCAAGAATTTGCCCTGTCGCTGGATGATGCCGCCCTGCACGAGAACACAGGATTCCCGGTCCATCTCACTGGGCAGCTCAAGGCGGGCGGTGCCTTTTCGTTCGATGGCGAAATGCGGCTGTCGCCGGCATTCGAAATCAACGGCGGGCTGCGCGTGGAAGCGCTGGCCCTGAGCCCGGCCGAGCCTTACCTGCAACAACTCGCGCGGCTGGCCATCAAGGGCGGGAGCCTGAGTCTCGACGGACGACTGTCGGTCAGCGACGATGAACCACTATCCTTTCATGGCAGTACCGGCGTGGACGGACTCAACCTTGCGCCCCTGTACCCCGGCGACACCGAACCGGTGGCTGGCTGGCTCGCCATGAAGATCGAGCAGCTCGACTTGAGCTTGGCGCAGCGCAGCATCGAGGCCTCTAGCGTGTCCATCGAGGGCGGCTCAGGCCGGGTCATCATCCATGAGGATAAGACCACGAATTTCAATCGCCTGTTGGTGACGCGCGCCGAGGGGGAGGAGCCCACTCCCGAAGAAGACGCCAGCGAACACGCCCCCCCATTACGCGTAAGCATCGCCGGTATCGTCCTGACCGACAGTCGTCTCCAGTTCGCCGATCATTCGCTGCCGCTGCCGTTCTCGACGCGTATCGACAAACTGAATGGAGAGATCTCCACGCTGGCTTCAGACACACTGACACCGGCCGAAGTAGAGCTCGAAGGTCAGGTGGGTGAGCATGCCCTAGCGCGCATCGAGGGCACGATCCACGCCTGGCAGCCGACGAGAGACACGAACATCACGCTGACCTTCCGCAACCTGGTGGTGCCGGACTACTCGCCGTATACAGTCGCGTTCGCTGGTCGCCAGATCGCGAAAGGCCGCATGGACCTCGATCTCGGGTATCGCCTAGCGCACGGCAAGCTTGAGGGCAGTAATGCAATAGTGCTCCACGATCTTCAACTGGGCGAGAAGATCAAAAGCCCAGACGCGATGGACCTGCCGCTCAGCTTTGCCGTCGCGCTGCTTAAGGACAGCGACGGTGTGATCCAGATGAATATCCCAGTTACGGGAGATCTCGGCGATCCGCACTTCGAGCTGGTTGGCGCAGTTCGCAGCGCCATCGGTGACGCGATCGGCAACATCGTTAGCGCGCCGTTCCGCTTTTTGGCAGAGCTGCTCGGGGCTGGTGAAGAGGACCTACAACGGATCGCTTACCCGGCTGGCCGCAGCGACCTAACACCGCCGCAGCGCCAGCGCGTCGAGCTGCTGCGAAAGGCTCTCGTGAAGCGTCCGGCACTTGCGCTGGAGCTCGCTGGTCCCTTCGATCTGGATGTAGACGGCCCGGCACTCAAGCGCCAACGTGCCGTCGAGCAGCTCATCGAGTGGTTGCGCGATCAAGGACGTGAGGTTTCGTCCCCGGACCTAACCTCGGAACCGACGCAAGATGCGATGGAGGAGATTTTCTCGAGCGCCTACCCGGAAACACACTTGGACAAGGTCCGTGAGCAATTTATACGCGAGCCGGAGGGCCGCTCGGCGTTCGACGCTGTCGCCTACCGAGCCCATCTCGCCGAGAAGGTGATCGCGGCACAACCCGTCACCGATGCCGATCTCACGGCACTTGGCAAGGCGCGGGCCACCACTGTGCGGAACTACCTGCTGGCGAAAGCATCCGATGGTCCAGAAGAAAGCACTGCGATCGAGCCTGAGCGGGTCCTGCTAGCGAAGCCTAGGGAAGTTGACTCCGATAAAGAAGAGCAGGTCGTGATGGAGGTCGGTCTAGCCGTGAACTAGAAAATACTGTTTTATAACCACGGTTTTCTGCCGTGTTGTTTTGAATATTAACAATTAAGGTCAAACCGATGCGAAAGTTAATACTCAAAATTAAGTAGTCAAGCGCTTGGCGGTTTCTGTGCCGTGCTCACGCTCTGAGTCGAAGCGGATGGTAACGAAGGTAAGGCCACCTTTTGCCGTAAAGCCGAAATACTTGTAAAAATCCTGACACTTTTGTTCGGGTATAGAATACTGATTCAAACTACGACCGTTGTTGGCATAAACAGGTTATATGCTCAGCCTTACCTATCGTCTGCTTTCTCAGTAAACCCGATCTTCACAGCTAATTAATCTTGTGTCTGCAATTCGCTCATGAGAGTCAGTCGGCGATTTGGCTGGCCTGTGCCATTAGGTATTATGACGGTTGCTAGAGAAAACTGGTTTTGGCGAGCGGCTTCGCCACCATTGCCGCCGTTTCGCTGGTCCTGTTCTAATCGACTGATGCAGATCCAAAAGTCATAGGTCATCGGCTCTGACCACGCCGGTTTCTGTATTTCTAATTCATTTCGAATTGGAATATAACGACCGGAATTGTGTTAACCAAACTTCTTTTCATGATGTTTTAACGTTAATTCTACCCTCTCCAAAGCGGTCATGATCATCGCCGCAATTGATGGTGATTGGTTTTTAATAAACAATGTTGACGAATGAGCCGCACATAACACTTCAGCACCGCTCCATTGCTCTGCTAGCTCCGCAGCCCAAAGCCGAAAATCATCTGCAGCGCCTTTGCGTCGTTCCAATGTTTTGGACAGTGTCATATGAAAAGACACTTCTGGACTTTTTAAAACACTGAGTAAACCGGGTAATTTTAGGTACATTAACGTGTCGTCAACGTGAATGGTTTTTGACTCTTTATGATAAGCAAGTACCGATGAAAAATGCAGATGCTCGTTTTTGGAAATAAAATCGACCCCGCGAGGCACTGAAAATTCAAAATCATCTGAAAACAATACGGCAAACTCGTTAGAATTGGTTAACTCTGTTTGCCATGTAAGGTTGGGGAATTTATCGATATGGCGCTGTGTTCCATAGAGTAAGGCGTTTGGATAATCCCTATGTATTTTTTCAATATGCACAGTGTGGAATGGATGCAAGTTAATAATCGCTTCAATGTTGACGCCATTGTTGGTTAGGGAATCAATTTGCTGTTTAATATCGTCTTGCATCGTATAAGCGTCGAGCAATACAAACTTGCCGTTACTGCGCTTTACTAAAGAAGCGTGTGTACCAATATTTAATAAACCGAAAATTTTAAACTCACCTCGAATATTCCAAAACTTATCTGAAATTTTTAATATTTTGTCAGTCATAGTTGATACTCATCGTTTGCTTCACCTCAGGAAAATTCGCCATCTATGATAAAGGTGGCGGAGTAAATTGTCATTTTCTTCACTCTGACGGTTTATTGCCTAGATTCTAGATGCTAGGTACTAGATGCTAGGTACTAGATGCTAGGTACTAGTCACTTATCTTTTATCTCGAATCTAAAATTCCTACGCAGATACCTCGTAGCAAAAAGGATTTGTTGAGAAATGAGCACATAAACACTGAGGCAACGGATAATTCCGACCTACTATTTTTTCCTCTGGGCCCATAAATCCGTTCGAGCCTGCGCTAAAAAAATCATTCTCCAGTGTTGGCTTCCAATGTAAGTGCTTCAACAGTAGACCCTAAGGCGCTGTAATTAAGAACTTTTACCATGCCACTCTATTGCTCCTATCCAATAGAGTGCCGTTCCGGTTAGAGCGCTGAACTTGAGTTAGCAGGCTGTATCGCAAAGACCCAGCCGACTGCTACTCCAGCGCCCATCATGGACTTTGCCATCATAAGTAGCGAAAGCACTACCGTGGCGGCGAAACCGGCGATTATTCCTCTGACGATGTTTGACATATATTTCTCCTGTTGTTCTAGATTGAGCCGCTGGGAGCAGCTTTACCGCCCCCCGGTGGATGGTGCTTCCGGGCAAGTGACATCGAGCCGGTTTTGTGTCATTGCTAGCATATACATTAAGAGCATCCCCATTGAATAACGGTCTTTCAACAAATTATGTTCCACGATTGAAGAGCGGGCATCTGTTCGCTGACCTACACAGGCTATGTGCCAGATTAAATAATTAGCTTAAGTGGTATTGAACTGATCTCACCTATAATTAATTCAATTTCTTAGACACTTTAAACATTAGCGCTTTTACTTCTTTTGCCTAGGCATGGACTTGAGGATTATCAACTAGCTACAAAACCGCGGTAGGATCCATAAAGACAATGGTTATTTAGTCATCAGTTTCTTCTCGCACAACAACGTTGCAAGGCAACAACAAGCCGATATCGGGTTCAGCCTCAATGGCAAGATGCGCAAAGGGAGGATTACAGGCGCCAAGGATGCTATAAGGTTATAATCAACATCGAGTTTAGCTTTGAAGGTTGCTTTGATATCGATATCTGTAAGTACGTCAAAACCTTCATCCTGTAGAGCTTTATCACTTTTTCAATAACGGGTTCAAAAGGTAGATTTAACTGAGTGCTAAAACAATACCACTAGCTCGAAATCACGACGCATTACTACACTGCCCCTGTTCAGTCACTTTGCCTAATAGAGTCTGAGCTTCTAGCGTGTTTCGTACTTCCGACAGCCGCATTTCTAGCAGCACGCGATCATGGCTGGATTCAAAGCAACGATCGGTCAATTCAGCAATCAACTGCAGCTGTTGGTCTAGTGCGCTCAAGTAGCTTGGGCGAATCGTCAGACTACCGATGGCTTCGAGACCGCCGAGCATGCGTACCAATATGCCAATATTCTCTTCGGCGCAACCTCGAATCTGGTCGAAGGCCTCGGCCAATAGACTTTCAAAGCTAGGAACAATCGCCACCACACGCAGCGTTTCTGCCTCATAACGGTACAATGGCGGAAATAGCCGACCGGCCAGCCTAGCCATAATCGAGGTCAGATAGTCCACGCTTATCACCGCCGTCGAGGTGTCATTGACCCCTGGAGAAAGTGCTTTCATGGCCATATCCACAATCTGCCGAATACCGAAAGCAGGATCCTGATCCACTGTGCGATGGGTACCAATACTGTAAGCAGCATTCAGAGCATCAATTGTCTTTTGCCCTGGAGGATAAGTCAGGGCAAGCGACACCAGAGCCGTATCTTGCACAATGAACGCGCCGATGCCCTGTTCCATACGCACGATTGTTCTGTTGTCCCCTGCCAAACTCATTAGTATATGGTTATTTACGCTTAGAATGTAACCACTGCGGGCTGCCGGCACTGGATACCAAGTCCTCTCATCCTGTGAATCGAGTATCTGCTTTTGCTCTTCATAGTTATCTGCCTGCTGAGCTGTTTTTTTCGGCAGCAACCGATCAATAGCAGCGTTAGTCTCCTGCTCGACCGAGGCGATAATGCTGGACGCTTGGATCGACAAGGCAATATGATGAATGAAATAGATAAGAATACCCACCCCACAAAGCGACATCACAAAGGCGAAAAACACTGCCAGGTTTGGCACGAATTCATCTACACCACTACCGCGAACGGTACGCAACACGATCAGACAATAAACAAAAATACTAGCGAAAACCCCCAGTGTCGCTTGCGTGACACTGTTGCGCATGAAGTTACGCAGAATGCGGGAGGTGTATTGGCCCGATGCCAATACCAGTGCCAGTAGTGTCATGGAGAAGGTGATCCCCATAACCGTTATCATAGAACCGGCTAATGTAGACAACATCAGGCGCGCGCCTTCTGCCCCTACCCCAAATAGCCGCGGCCACTGACTTAGCCGTTGGCTAAACCCGGCAGAATCTAGTTCTATCAATACGACCGCAAAGGCTATGCTACTGGTGACCATCAATGAAGGCAGGAACCAGAAGCTCGACCGCAGATTGTTCCAAAATTGTCTTAATTTATTCATGCTTCCACTTCCAATTTGAATTTCAGGCATGCCTTCGCCGGGTTCAAGTTCCATCGTGTAGTCTTGCATTCGAGGAGGTTCATCTAACCTAGGTATATAACAATAAATACTCACCAGCATTTATACCTCCAATCCAATGTTGCTTTGAGCAGACATGGCTTCAAGAACATGGCGGGTACAGCTAACTGTTTACGTAGTTTAAGCTACCAATTAAATTGGTTATTGCCCTGATGTCATTGCTGGTCTGGCGATTCGGTTCTGTCACGAGCCCACCCAAGTTAGCACCTAAACCAATCATCGGACGCAGGTATCCTACCAGCGATAATGCGTAAAACTGATCCCATCTAATATTAAGATAAATCAGGCTAAATCTAGTCTGGAGGACCTAGCCGGGATAGCAGTGTGAACGTGAGTGGTTCATTACCTTAGCACCAGTATGGTTGTTTCCACTCATCCAGTGTCACTAGTGGCCTGACTGCTGCAGTTGCACAATATCTGCATGTTCGGTCTTCTTTGCGCTTCAACTGTTGAATAAATCCGCTGGCTTCTCTTCCAGTAAATCGGCAAGTTCATCGGCGTGTTGCTCTTCAACCGCCAGGATAACTTTCAGCATGTCACTGGTCGTTGGATCTTGATCTCCGAGGTATTGGATCATTTCGCGATAGCTATCGATGGCTATACGTTCCGCCACCAAATCTTCTTTGATCATCTCAAGCAATGAGTTGCCCGCCACATATTCCGCATGACTGCGACTAGCAAGACTCTCGGGCGCGAAATCCGGTTCGCCACCCAGCTGTACAATGCGTTCGGCAATCTGGTCAGCATGTCCTTGTTCTTCATTAGAATGCACAAGGAACTCATTGGCGATACCTTTTGCATGAATACCTCGGGCCATGAAGTGATGGCGCCGGTAGCGCAGAACACAAACAATTTCGGTAGCGAGTGCTTCGTTAAGCAATTTCAGCACTTGTGTGCGGTCTGCGGAATACCCAAGGGTAACCGCCCCTTGCTCAATATGTTTACGTGCTTGGCTGCGCAATGTTTTGATATCGGTCATTACAGTTTTCTTCGACATAGTGGTTCCTTCTCTAAATTTTTAGTTTGCTTCCAATCGGCAGCCATGTCGGTGCGCTGTCGCACTTAAGGATCAGCTGCAAGCTGACGTGCGGCATCGGAACGGTCAGCGCCGCGCGAATAACCTATGCAGATTTTTTTTGCGGAAGTGGCTAAACGTAATCCGCGAGTATTAGAAAAAAAAACGCCCTTTTCTTGGCCACTTTACCCGATGATCCCTGCAGACGGGATAGCGCTGACACTGAGCGAATTCCAGACCGCTTTCATGCCGCTTGTCGGCGGCGTCATCGTCCTGAGCTTCTTCCTGCCCGAAACAGGCGCCTCAGGAATCAAGACCTCTACTCGGAAACAAAGTTTGGCGGTAGACTAGGTTGCCAAGGCCTGAGAAGCACTTGGCCTTGTTCGATTCCCACAATCGACCTGCCCCGCCGGTAAAGTACTACAACGTCGACATATTACGGTTGAGAAAGGCATAACGATCCACAGCTATTACGCATCGACTTTGGTGTGTCAGGACAGCAAACTGAAATCACAGTGCACGAGGGTCTGCTCAAGTGCTAGAAAGAAGAGTTAAACGCAACTCCCAAGGCGTGCCTGCACCTCGGGACGATCAAGACTTGAATGGGCCCATCGCACTTTTTGGTGCGCGATTAACGACCGTGCGAAATGAGATGAGGATTAACTTAGAGCGCTGGGAATATAATTGCCAGTAAGTTAATAAAATAAACGCCTCTCCGTGATCGAAACAAGGCTGAAACAATAATCCATAATAAAACCACAAATAGCCGCGCGCTATTCATTGAAAACACCCAAGGATTTAAATTACTAGGATAATCCCCTCGAAAAATATCTTTTGTCAGTCCCAGAATTGATCCATGCATAAAATCTAATTGGATCATTGCCAGTTTAAATTGGTCTATCAATACCCATTTTTAAGCGAGCATAACTGATTACTGGCTCGCCACAGCTGCTGGATATGGTGGCAAATTACTTTGTGGATTATGTGCGTTAGCGTCCAGACGGTTCACCCCAGTCATGTTTGGATGAGCACCTAACCACTTTTTAAAGGCGTAACTTATGTTTATGGGCGGCGGTATTCTCGGCACCATTATTGTCATTTTTATTATCGTGTGGCTTATTCGCAGGACTAAATAGGTCTTAGTTGCGATCTGTTGATCGTAGGCAGCATTTTGAAGGAATAATTATTATGCAGAAAGAATCAAACCACTCGCAAGATTATGACCGTAAACACGGCACAGATCACAATGTAAAAGATAAAGCCGCTTTGGAAGAAGAATTTATCGAGAATAAAAGAAAAAATGCAGGCAGTAAGGATAAAAAACCGTTTATCCTCCCCTCAGAAGAAGGCAAATAATCCTGCTAACTATTTTGAGGTCACTATAAATTCATCTCTGCCTATTTAGCCATTTCCACAGGTATTTGTTTACTTCGCCAACGTATTGTCATCACCCACTGCGCCAAGGCGCAAATATGGCGAATTTAGCTTACGTTCGATATTGAACAAATAACGGCTTCTTTTCATGCTATTTTGCATTACAGAGATCCTCAATGGTGAGCTCTGCTAGAACAAACACGAGACTAAACAACTTTTACCATGCCACTCTATTGCTCCTGTCGAATAGAGTGGCTGCCTGGTTAGAGTGGCTGCCTGGTTAGAGGGGCTGCTTGGTGGGGCGGATGATAATCTCGTTGACATCAACATCTGCCGGCTGCTCGATGGCATAAGCAATTGCCCGTGCAATCGCATCGGGATCAATGGCCATCTCGTACATTTCGTCAACCCCCTTGGCTGTGTCGGGGTCGCTGATTTTACTGGTTAGCTCGGTCGCCACGGCACCAGGCGAAATATTGGTGGAGCGGATTTCCCCATTGCCTTCCTGACGAATGCCTTCTGATAGCGCCCTCACGGCAAACTTGGTTGCGGAATAAACGGCGGACGCGGGAAAGACCTTATACCCGGCTACCGACGAGAGATTAATGATGTGGCCGACATGCTGCTCGCGCATAGACGGCAGCACCGCGGCAATGCCGTAGAGCACGCCTTTGATATTGACATCAACCATCTTCTCCCACTCGTCGACCTTGAGCTCATCGAGGGGCGACAGCGGCATCAGGCCAGCGTTGTTAACCAGTACGTCGATGCGGCCATACGCTTCCTTCGCTGCCTTGGCCAGCGACTCGACCTGAGCGCGGTCAGTGACATCGGTAACCTGATAAATAGCCTCACCACCCTGCTCCTTGATCGTGTCACGCAGCTCCACAAGGCGTTCTTCGCGGCGGGCAGCAAGCACCAGCTTGGCGCCACTCTTTGCCAAACGTAGCGCTGTGGCTTTACCGAGACCACTGCTGGCACCGGTAATGATGACGACTTTGCCATTGATTTCTGACATAGTTTTCTCTCCTGTTGAAATGAATTATTGAATATTACACGTTAAAGGTTCCGAGGCTGGTGTTACGCCAGCGACACGACGGTCAGGCGGACTGCATATTTTGCGACATACCGTCGTAACGGCCTGTAGTGGCGGCTTCCGCCAGAACATGGGCCACATCAGCGCGGGACGCCTTGGCCGATTTATCGACGTCCTCGCCCAGGATCACATTCGTACCACGACCCTTGTTGGTCAATGCCACGGGCCGCAGGATCGAGTAGGTCACTCCGGACGCCTTGAGGTATTCGTCCGCTTCGTGTTTGGCATTCAGGTAAGGAGCCATATCGCCGGTAGGGTTGGACTGGTCAGCGCCGATTGAGCTGAGCATCACGAAACGTTTCACGCCTGATACTTTCGCCAGATCAATCAGGTGCTTAGCGCCGTCCCGATCCACTTTTTTGGTCATTTCAGGGCCCGTGGTTCCGCCGGATCCTGCGGCAAAGATCACCGCGTCCATGCCGTCGCATAGGCCGGTTTCCAGGTCAGTCAGATCACCATGGCGCAGGTCTACGCCCTGGGGCAGCGAACTGGTATCCGAACTTTCGCGAACCAGCGCTGTTGGCTTATGGCCCTGATCTATTAGGTACTGGGCCAGAAGCTGGCCCGTTTTGCCGGTAGCACCGGCGACAAGAATGTTCATGTTCATAGAGAAATCCTTATGTTAAATAAAATGGATAAAATTCTGGGTTTAAAGCCAGTTCAGGGTAGAAAAATCGACTTTACGTTGATAAATTCCTTCATGCCAAAGCCACCGTGTTCACGTCCGTAACCGGAATTCTTGACCCCGCCAAATGGCATACTCGGATCAGCAGCCCCGAATGTATTGATGCGGACCATGCCGGTGTCGAAGTGATCGCGAGCCAGCTTGAGGGCTCGTTCTTCGTCCTTTGAAAAGATCCCACCGCCCAGTCCATAGCGACTTTCATTAGCCAGCCGCATGGCGTCCTCATCATCAATGGCGCGGATGATCGACGCGACCGGCCCGAAGATTTCATCGTCATAAGCGGGCATTCCGGGCGTAAGATTTGCCAGCACCGTGGAGGGATAATAGGCGCCAATGCGTTTTGGTACTTGGCCACCGCAGAGGATTTTTGCCCCCTTGGCGACGCTGGTGTCCACCTGCTCCTTGACGGTATCGAACTGCTCTTGGCTGGAAAGCGGGCCAAGCTGGGTATCCTCATCCGTGGGGTCACCCATCTTGATGTTTTGCATTTGGCCGACGAAAGCCTCGACAAAGGCATCGTAGACCTTGTTAGTCACGATGAACCGCTTGGCAGAAACGCAGGTCTCGCCGTTGTTGTATAGTCGACCCATTACCGAAAATTTTACGGCAGTTTCAATATCGGCATCCTCAAGCACCAAGTAAGCGTCATTTGACCCCAGTTCGAGTACCGTCTTCTTTAATTCCTTGGCGGCCACAGCACCGATGTGTCGCCCAGCGCCATCGCTGCCCGTCATTGTGACACCACGGACCTTCGTGTGGGCTATCACCTTGTCGCTGGTGTCGTGGTCAATCACCAGAACCTGGAACAGGTCCTCGGGCAAGCCGGCCTCAATGCACAATTCACGCAAACGAAGACCGGAACCCGTGCAGATGCTGGCATGCTTCAGAACACAACCATTACCTGCCATCAGATTGGATGCCAGCACACGAACCGGCTGGTAAAGGGGAAAGTTCCAGGGCTGGATCGAATAGATAACGCCGATGGGCTGATAACTGATGACGCCGCGTTTACCGTTGAGTGCTTGCTTGCGTTCCTCATCGGCCAGCGCGTCGGGTCCATTTTCAGCGGTGTAATCAAAGATCGCTGCACAGAGTTCGACCTCAACGTGTCCATCTTTCAGGAGCTTGCCGGTTTCGTTGGTCATCAAGGCGGCCAATTCATCGGCATTGTCACGTAGTTTTTGACCGATATTCTTGAGATAGGGGGACCGTTTCTGATGGGGCAGTTCGCGCCATTGCAGAAACGCCGCATGGCAGGACTCAAGCCGATCCGTCGCCTGTTTTTCGGTCATGATGTCGTAAGAATGGATTTGTTTTTCGGTCGCGGGATTAATGGTGGTGATTGTCGACATGGTTGCTCCTTCCGAGTCTGATAGGGAAACGCCGTTGACGCTAGCTCTAGTGGATTATCAGTCAGTTAGAGGGATCTGTCTGTTCGCTCACGAACACTAGTGTGTTGCCAACAACACCGAGCCCCTGCTGGTGTTGGTTAAATGGCCCAAAGAAAAAAGTATTGAGAGGAATAAACCACATACCTGATCTATACAACATGGTCTAATTTTGTTGGGTAGGCACGTTGACTTCGTCGATTTTGATTTTCGTAATCCTAAAAAACTCATCGCCTTTATATCCATCATCCACAGATATTTAGGCCTTGGCATTTGACTGTTTCGTCTGAATACTGTGCATGTGTATGAAGGAAACTTGGTACCTGTTGTATCAATCTTGAGCAAAATCACATGCGGCAGCCGCGCTGGCCCCCTCGCTCATAGGCAGAATGAAAGAGCTAAAAGAGGAAAACCGTCGTCGCAAAAAATGTACGCGGAGGAGTGGTTCAAGTCCGAAATTATTCAGGAAGCCATCGCAGCGCAAAGAGATGGCGCAGACTGACTGATTAGACTCACGCACAATCAGCGAAACTGGGGCTTTTGGCAATGCTTCTTTTTCCTGCGTAATGTGAAAGGTCACAAGTAGAACCACAAGCGTGTTTATCACATTTACCGTGAGTTTGAGACGTGGACTTATCGTTACCCGCAGAGTGCGTCAGGCGCCCCTTTGACCAAATCATTGAGTGGCGAGGGAAACCGAAAAAAATCCGCAGTGACAATGGGACGCAATATATCAGCCTTACTTTGGCGGATTGGGCCAAGGAAAATGGCATTAAACTGCGATTCATTCAATTCTCAATAGAATACCTACATTGAACGTTTTAATCACACTGTTCGGTATGATTGGCTAAAGTATGACATGTTTGAAAGTATTGAAGAAGTCCAGTAACAAGCTACCAATTGGCTTTGAACATATAAACGTGAACGAACTAATTTGGCGCTTGATAGAATTACGCCAAAACAGAAATCGGCGCTAGAGGATTACCTTTACTGACAAGCAATTACATTCCAGAGTTGGAATGTAATTGCCACAACAACGACCTATTACAATGAAATTAGGCAGCAAAGATACCTTTTATCATATAGAAGAAGATGATAGACAAGCCTGCACCTGCGGGTAAAGTCACTACCCACGAAATAACAATATTGCGGATCACTCCCAGATTAAGTGCTGCAATACCCCGCGCCATACCGACCCCTAATACTGCTCCAACGAGGGTTTGTGTGGTTGAAATGGGCAGACCGGTACCAGAGGCGATAACCACTGTGGTCGCTGCCGCCATTTCTGCGGCAAAACCGCGACTAGGGGTTAGATGTGTTATCCCTTTACCGATAGTAGCAATGACTCGATGACCGAATAGAGCCAAACCTGCAACAATACCTACTGCACCTAATGGAAGTATCCACCATACGAGTTGCGCCTTTTCACTTATTTCTCCACCGTTGTTCACAATACTCACCACTGCAGCCAAAGGACCTATGGCATTAGCAACGTCGTTTGAGCCATGAGCAAAAGCCATACAACAAGCGGTTACAATCATCAGAACTGCAAAGACTTTTTCAACATTAGCAAAGTGAGTCGCACGACCTGCTTGCGGATCAAATTTAATTTTATTGATGACAAAGCGCCCAGCAATTGCAACGACAATCGCGATGGCGACAGCAATCAAATAACCGGTACTATTATTGATATTCATACCAACATGACTTAAACCTTTCTTAATGGTTACCAGAGACATAACAAATCCGGCGGCAGCCATATAAAAAGGTACATAACGTTTGGCATTTTCAAAGGGTTTGTCTGTATCAAAAATAAGTTTTTGAGCACTTTGGAAGATAAGATAAGCAATAAAACCAGAAATAGCTGGTGTAACAATCCAACTACCGACTATTTTGGTTACCTCATCCCAGTGCACAGAGTCAGACGTGACACCGATTGCAGCAAAACCAATGATTGCGCCAACGATAGAATGGGTAGTTGATACTGGCCAACCTAGATAAGAGGCAAACGCCAACCAAATACCAGCAGCCAACAAAGACGAAATCATACCGTAAACCAGTAGTTCTGGAGTATTGGTAAAATATGATGAATCGATAATGCCATTGCGAATAGTTGAAGTAACCTCCCCGCCTGCCAAATAGGCACCAGCAAATTCGAAAATCATTGCAATGATAATGGCTTGTTTAATGGTCAATGCTTTAGAACCCACCGAGGTTCCCATTGCATTAGCGACATCATTTGCGCCAATGCCCCAAGCCATAATAAAACCAACGGCGGCGGCAGTGACAATCAACATAAAGCCGTATGTTTGTATAATATCCATGAGGTACGTCTCTTAGTTGGCTAGCATGAGTTCGAGTCTAGAACCTACTCGTTCAGAAATATCGGCCAACTCGCCGACCCATTCAATAATACTGTATAAGAACATGACATCCACAGGATTAAGATTTTTCTCAATAGACAGCAAACTTCTACGTAAACCGATCTGCAATCGGTCGGTATCGTCTTCAATACTATCTAAACGCTCAATCATATCTTCGACTAATTTAACTTCACGCCCTTTAAACCCAGTCTCAAGTAAATCATCCAACTCATTGATGACTTGTTTGGCTTGTTCAGTCGCATCCAAACAGCGTTGCAAGTATTCTAAAAATTGAACCTGCAGCTGTTCAGGGATAGTCAGCTGACGGCCTAAAATACGCCCAGAAATATCTTTAGCCTTATTAGCGATTTTGTCTTGTTGGGTTAATAAATCCAATACATCTTGACGTTGAATCGGCATAAAAATGCCGCTTGGCAAATTAATTCTCAATTCACGCTTAATGACATCAGCCTGCTTTTCTAGTTTTGAAATGGCTTGTTGTTGCTCTTGCGCCGTTTTCCAATCTTCCGCATACACGGCTTCAAAAAAGGGCAGCAAGCCCTGGCTACATTGATGCACAAGGTTGATATGATCTTCTAATGGTTTAAGTGGTGATTTGGCAAACACCCCTAAAAAAGAATTCATCGGCATAATTTAATATTCTCTTTGGTTAAGTTGGTGTACTTAAATTACTCTAAGTACAACACGCCTAGGGCGCGCATTCTATTACAGAAATAAGTCTTTTTTGTTACAGTCACCAGAAAAAATCGACCGGTGGTCACTATATTGATAAGTTTAAATGTCCACTCGATCTATGTCACCTAAGTTATGTGGACTTATCTTAGGTTTTATTGAACACCAAACCACGAGCAATTGCTAACGATCCACGCTAATTTAGTTGATTAGCTTATGTTTTTATGTCTAATTAGTACACTGAACAAATTAAGGAAGAGTAACATGAAACCTTTAATTTTTACCCTAGTAGGCCCAGACAAACCCGGTTTAATCAGTAGTTTGTCCAAAGCCGTTTATCAGAGAAAGGGCAATTGGTTAGCTAGCAACTTTTCCCACATGGCAGGCCATTTTGCTGGATTTGTGCATATTGTTCTGCCAGAAGAGAATCATGCCGAACTAATCGAACTTTTTAGTCAACATCCTGATTTACGTATCCACTTGGTTTCAGCCCAAACAACTCACTTAAAAAATCAGCAAACCGTTGAAATCACCATTACCGGCAATGATAAAACAGGTATAGTGCAAGAACTCACTCGAGTATTGAATCAATTTAATCTCAATATTATAAAATTTGATTCTAGCTGCACCAGTGCACCAAACTCGGGAAACCCCTTGTTTAATGCGAAAGCCATTGTTGAACTAGCACCTGATGTTGACTTGGTTAATTTACGTGAGGCTCTCGAAAATATTGCCAATGACCTAATGATAGATGTGGACTTAATCTAAATTTTTGCCCGCTTTGTCATTAAAATGTCACACTGTCAATTGAGGATCGACCTTTTGTCTTATGACTGATAATTTGAATAGAACCATGCCATTACAAACGACAACCTATTATCCAAGAGAATTAAGCTGGTTAGCATTTAATCAACGTGTATTACAAGAAGCGGCTGATAAAAAGAACCCGATTATCGAACGCATCCGTTTTTTAGGTATTTACTCCAGTAATATGGACGAGTTTTATCGCGTCAGAGTGGCTGACGTAAAACGCAAAATATACATACACTTAAATGAAGGGGATTCGCAAAAGGCTGAAGACACCAAATTGTTGATGGAGAAAATCCAACAACGAGTACTGGTGATGACGAAAGACTTCGACCGTGTATACGAAGAAATCGTGGCGCGATTAGCTCGCTATCGTATCTACTTACTCGATGAAAAAGACTTAAACCCTTACCATACCCAATGGTTGAAGAATTATTTTAAAAACAAAATTCTGCGTCATATCGCCCCTATCTTACTCGACAATAAAGTAAAACTGGTTTCGCGCTTAAATGATTCAGCAACGTATTTGTATATTGGCATTTATAACGAGGGTCAGCCCACCACCTATGCCACCATCGAAGTGCCTTCGCAAAGTATGTCGCGTTTTGTGGTGATACCTCCAGAAAAAAGCAGAAAGAAAAAATACATTATTTTACTCGACAATATTATTCGCCAAAACCTTGATAGTATTTTTTCAGGTTTTGTCAGTTTTGATAAATTGACGGCCTACTCGTTTAAGATGACGCGAGATTCAGAATATTCGATCAACGATGAAATTGATGAAAGTTATGTTGATAAAATGTCTGACAGTATGAAGCAGCGCCTAATTGCTGAGCCAGTGAGAGTTGTCTATGACAGCCGCATGCCCGACGACATGCTCAAAGATTTACAAAAGCGTTTAAAAATTTCCTCTTATGACAGTCTGATTGCCAGCGGCGCTTATCGTAATTTTAAAGACTTTATTGGTTTTCCTAATATTGGGCGTGAATATCTTGAAAACCCCTTATTGCCATCTCTTACCGCTTCTGACTTTTCAAATTACGATACAGTTTTTGATGCAATTACCGCCAAAGATATCTTGTTATACTATCCCTACCATCGATTTTTACACTTTACCGAATTTGTACGCCAAGCGGCATTTGACCCCCAGGTCAAACATATCCGCTTAAACATCTATCGCGTCGCCAGTAAGTCTCGAGTCATGAGCTCTTTAATCGACGCCGTGGATAACGGTAAAAAAGTCACAGTGGTGGTAGAGTTACGCGCTCGTTTTGATGAGCAAGCCAATATCGAATGGTCTAAAAACATGACCGACGCGGGTGTCAAAGTCGTATTTGGCATGCCTGCCTTGAAAATTCATAGCAAGGTTTGTGTTGTAACTCGCGAAGAAGGTGGAAAACTCGTAAATTATGCTCATTTAGGCACCGGCAATTTTAACGAAAAAACCGCTAAAATTTATACTGACTTTAGTTTATTTACCCGCAATCCAGAGTTAACAGAAGAAGCAGAAAATCTGTTTACCTTTATTCAGCAGCCCTACCGCCGGGTAAAATTTCAACATTTGCAAGTATCGCCGATTAATGCGCGAACCAAAATACAATTATTGGTGCGCCAAGAGATTCAAAATTGCAAAGAAGGGCTGAAAGCCGAAATTTTTATCAAGTTGAATAACCTCGATGATGAATTGTTAATCGACGATCTGTATAAAGCCAGTCAAGCGGGAGTTAAAGTCAGAGCTATTATTCGAGGTATTTGCTCTTTGATACCTGGGGTAAAAGGGCTCAGTGAAAATATTACCGTAATCAGTATTATTGACCGCTTTTTAGAACACCCACGAGTGTTAGTATTTGAAAATGGCGGAGACAAAAAAGTCATCATTTCATCAGCAGATTGGATGACCCGTAATATGGATAACCGTGTTGAAGTAGGCTGCCCCATCTTCGACCCAGATATTAAAAATCGGATTATCAGCATACTCAATATTCAATGGCAAGATACGGTTAAAGCTCGAATAATTGATGCTCAACAAACGAACAAATATGTCAAACGTGGTAACCGCAAACAATTGCGCTCACAAGTTGAAATTTATGACTACCTAAAAGGTGTGGAAACAAAAAATAATGCTAAATCTGAATAATGCGTTTGATACGGTTGAAGTAAGAGAATCTTTAAAAGTTGCAGCCCTCGATATTGGCTCAAATAGTTTTCACCTAGTTGTTGCGCGTATCGTGGCAGGCTCTGTGCAAATTTTACATCGCGTCAAACAAAAGGTGCGCTTGGCTGATGGCCTAGGTTTAGATGGTTCGCTGTCACAAGAGGCCCAACAGCGGGGACTCGATACTTTGGCGACTATTGCAGAGAGTCTACAAGATTTTGCCCCAGAGTCCGTTAGAGTGGTGGCAACCCATACCTTACGCAAAGCTTCTAATGCCAAAGATTTTCTGCAAGCAGCAAAAAAAGTGTTTCCATTTCCTATCGAAGTCATCTCAGGAGCTGAGGAAGCCCGCCTTATTTATCAAGGAGTAGCACACACTAATCATCAAACCGGTCAGCGCTTAGTAGTTGATATAGGTGGTGGTTCAACAGAATTTATCATTGGCGATGGTTTTGAAACTAAAGTTTTACGCAGCTTACAAATGGGCTGTGTGAGTTATACCAATAAATTTTTTAAACAAGGCGAAATTAAAGCCAAGTACTTTAGTAAAGCCATCACCAGTGCCCAGCAAGAACTAGAGATGATTGATAAAAAGTTTAATCAACTCGGCTGGAAAGCCTGTATCGGCACCTCTGGTACTATAAAGAGCATCATTGAACTGGCCTCACAATTAGATAGCACCAATCGCGAAAATTGTGTATCTCTGACTGACTTAAAAATACTCATGGATTTATGTTGTGCAGCTGGTAACAGCAATGATTTAAAATTAGAGGGCCTGAGTGATGATCGTCGCCCAGTATTTGCTGCGGGTTTATCGATATTAATCGCCGTTTTTAAAAGCCTTAATATCACAGAAATGGAATTTTCTTCAGCAGCACTGCGTGAAGGCGTATTGTATGAAATGGGCGACCAATTGGCTCAGAAAGATATTCGTCAACGCAGCGCTGAAAGTTTAGCCACGCGTTATGATGTAGATATTGAACAAGCTAAACGTGTGCTAAATACCACTATGGTACTATTTCACCAAGTGCGCAAAGCGTGGGATATTAGTTACCCAGAACTAAAGAGTTTACTGGGTTGGTCTGCGCTGTTACATGAAGTTGGCTTGCATATTAATACCCGTGGCATTCAGCGCCACTCAAGTTATATATTACAAAACATCGATTTACCTGGCTTTGGGCAAGAACAACAAAATGTGCTGGCGACGCTAGTACGCTTTCACCGCAAAAAAATTCGCAGCACTGAAATTGCCGAATTTACCTTATTACAACAGTCACAAGTATTTAAGTTAATTGCCTTATTGCGCTTGGGGGTGTTACTCAATATCAAACGCCAAGATGATATATTGCCCGATATCAAAATAGCGGTTGAAGACAAAAAAATTATACTGACTTTTCCAGAGGATTGGCTTAGTCAAAAGCCGGTATTTAGTGCCGATTTAGAGAGAGAAGTTGACTACCTAAAAGACATTGATATTAAGCTGCAATACTAAATATCCAAGGTTCAGGTTAAATGCATTATTGGAGGGACTAACGACCGAGAAACTGGTCGATTAGTTCTGCTAATTTTTCTTGCAAATGCTCTTCAAATTCGTCCAACTCTTTACCAAACACCTGTAAATACTTTTGTGCTTTTTCGTAGTCTAGACGCTTATTGTTAGTCTTGTATTCGGTTTCTAATAAAGACTTATCAAACCTTGGGGTAATAACCCAGCGCACAAAATCAGAGTCTAGATTCGCCACTTCATGTTTAGCAAACTTACAGAACTTTTCAATATGTTCGATTCCATCTGGCCCTAAGCAACCCGGTTCGACCCGAAAGGTAACCGTTAATTTTTTATACAGTGGTAAGGGTAAATCAACATTCATCATGTGTGTTTGCTTGGTCTTTGAATTAACGAATTGACTGCTCAATCATAGCGCATTTATACAATCTTAAAAGCCTAAAATACTGAAAAAACCCGAAATAACAAACAGGTAATGAGAATATACCGTTACAAAATTTTACCTAGCTTAAACCATAAGATAAAAAAAAGCCGAATGATATTCGGCTTTCAGTCATTAACAGGGTTTCGACTATGTATTAGCTTCGAGAAGCCTGACAGATACTTTCAATCGTCGCATCTAAAACACGGTCAAATTCAGCATCAGACTGTTGAGCACTTACCCCTTCGGTCAGTGCGCGCGAGAAACTAGCGATCATGCCCTTGTTTTGTGACAAACGTTGATTTGCCTCATCACGGCTGTAGCCTCCAGATAAAGCGACTAATTTTAGTAATCTTGGATGGCCAAGAAGATCATGATAAAAATTAGCTGTTTCAGGTAAGGTAACCTTGAACATCACCTGTTGATCATCAGACAAGGTGTCTAAATGCTTCAGCAAAGCGGCTTTTAACAAAGCTTCTGCCGCTGCTTTTTCAGGGCTATGGATATCAATTTCTGGCTCAATAATAGGAATCAGGCCCGCTGCTAGAATTTGTTTTGCTACGTCAAACTGCTGAGCAACAACGGCTTCTATACCTTCAGCATTAGCTAACTTAATCACAGAACGCATTTTGGTACCAAAAACGTTCTGTTTGTTTGCTTTTGCCAATAGCTCTTTCAAATTCGTAATCGGCTTCAAAAGCTGAGTGCCGTTTACTTCGTCTTGCAAGCCTTTATCAACTTTCAAAAATGGCACAACTTGTTTAACTTGCCATAAGTACTCAGCCGCAGGTTTGCCAGCGATGTCACGGTCTAGGGTGTTTTCAAACAAAATAGCCCCTAATACACGACTACCATCAAATACCTTTGATGTAACAATGCGTGTGCGCATGTCATGTACTTTACGGAACATTTCTTCATCACCGTTATATTCAGATTCCATTACACCATATAAACGTAAGGCTTTTGGTGTACTCCCACCGCTTTGATCTAAGGCGGCAATAAAGCCGCTGTCAGAACGGATTTTATCAAGCATGTCCAATTGTGCTGGTGATGCCATGTACTGCACTCCTTTCTTTTATTTAAAGCCGCTAGTAATACGGCTTGTAGGTTACATAGGTAGTTGTTTTCGAGTGCTAAGGCACTTCTTATTATTGTTATTTATTTGCTGAGAAAAAATCAGCTAATTTTATCCTTTGGCGGCTCTGGCTTCCAACATTGCTACCGCAGGTAAGGTTTTACCTTCAACAAATTCTAAAAAGGCACCGCCTCCGGTAGAAATATAGGAAATTTTATCTTCCAAACCCCATTTATCAATCGCTGCTAACGTGTCACCACCACCTGCAATAGAAAACGCATCACTTTGGGCGATAGCACGGGCGACTACTTCAGTCCCCTTAGCAAAATTATCAAACTCAAACACACCACAAGGGCCGTTCCATAGTATGGTTTTAGCCCCTTTTAATACTTCAGCAACCTTTGCTGCGGTTTGCGGACCGTAATCCATGATTTGTTCGTCGTCTAAAACTTCATTGACCAACTTTACCTCCGCCGGTGCGGTATCAGAAAATTCTTTACCAACTCGAACATCTACCGCTTCTGGGATATCCAGATTGGCCATTAATTTTTGCGCTTCTGGGATCAAGTCTTTTTCATACAAAGATTTACCCACATTATAGCCACGGGCCGCAATAAAGGTATTAGATATGCCACCACCCACAATCAATTGGTCGGCAATTTTTGATAAAGCATCTAACACCGTTAACTTAGATGATACTTTTGAGCCACCCACTACCGCCACCATAGGCCGTGCCGGATTACTTAAGGCTTTGCCTAACGCATCTAATTCACCCGCCAACAATGGGCCTGCGCAAGCCACTGGCGCATGAACGCCGACACCATGAGTTGAAGCTTGAGCACGATGGGCCGTACCAAAGGCATCCATAACATAAATATCACATAAGGCAGCATATTGTTTTGCTAGCACTTCGTCATCATTTTTTTCGCCTTTATTAAAACGAACATTTTCTAAGATAACCACTTCACCGGCGTTAATCTCGAGTCCCTGCAAATATTCTTTTTCTAAACGTACAGGACAACTCAGGGCATTTTGTAAATAATCTACCACGGGTAAAAGTGAATATTCTTCTTCGAACAATCCTTCCGTTGGTCTACCTAAATGAGACATGACCATAACTTTTGCACCAGCATCCACTGCCAATTTAATGGTCGGTATGGCTGCTCTTAATCGCGCATCAGAAGTCACTTTACCGTCTTTAATGGGCACGTTTAGATCTTCTCTGATCAAGACTCTTTTACCCGCTAGCTCAAGTTCGCTCATTTTTAATATAGACATACAGATCCTTTTATAAAATTAAATTAGTTGAAAATAAATGAAAGCTTTATTCACTATCAAACATGGCCAAGGCCGTATCCAGCATTCTATTAGCAAATCCCCATTCGTTGTCACACCACACCAGTGTTTTAACTAGTTGACGGTGACTCACACGTGTTTGACTGCCGTCGACAATACACGAATGCGGATTGTGATTAAAATCAACCGATACCAAAGGCTCTTCGGTGTAGTCTAGTATGCCAGCCAAACGCCCTTTTCTTGCGCCTTTTAGTGCCGCATTGACTTGAGCAATACACACTTCACTGTCCAGCGTGACACTTAAGTCCATGGCTGTAACGTTAATGGTTGGCACACGCACAGCGATTGCTTCAAAGCGCCCCGCAAATTTAGGTAAGATTCGCTCTATGCCAATGGCTAGCTTGGTATCAACCGGAATAATCGACTGACTGGCTGCACGGGTTCGACGTAAATCAGGATGATAAGCATCAATCACTTGTTGATCATGCATGGAAGAATGGATAGTAGTGATCGTACCACTTAGCACACCAAAGGCTTCGTCGAGCACTTGAATAACAGGAACGATGCAATTAGTCGTGCATGACCCGTTAGAAACGATACGATGCTCTGGCTTAAGTTGGTCTTCGTTGATACCAAATATAACAGTTGCATCCATATCAGCACTGCAGGGTTGCGAAAATAGTACCTTTTTAGCCCCTTGTGCAATATGGGCAAGTCCGGCAGCTCGATCACTGTTTACACCTGTACATTCGAGCACCAAGTCAATGTCTAATTGTTGCCAAGGAAGTAAATCAATAGAGGCATGTTGAAATAATTGGATCGGGTCATCAGCGACCGACAATGTATGTCCTTGAAGATTAACCACAAAGCCAAATCGACCATGGGAAGTATCGTATTTGAGGAGGTGGGCAATACCTTCTGGCGAAGCTATTTCATTAATGGCCACCACACAAATATGTTGATTGAGACCTGTTTCATAAAGCGCCCTGAGCACATTACGCCCGATGCGACCAAAACCATTTATTGCAACTCTTAACATAATACCCGTGGTTCTTTCATTGGTTTATACAAGCCAAGTAACATCTAAGTCTCTGACTATAAACGTTTAAAGGCTTCTGCCAAACAGTAAAAAAGTAAGGCGCTAAAAAGCGCCTTAGGATATAGAACTATTAGCTTAACTTAAAGCCATTTAATGACTAATTAAGCAGGCTTTGAGCGGCCTTTACTACGGCTTCACTGGTAATGCCAAAATGTTTTAATAACGCAGCACCTGGGGCTGATTCACCAAAAGTAGACATGCCTACTATGGCACCATCAAAACCAACATATTTATGCCAAAAATCAACGTGTAGGGCTTCAACTGCCACTCGTTTAGTGACCGCTTTGGGTAGCACAGACTCACGATAATCCGCATCCTGTTGATCAAATAGATTTGTGCTTGGCATTGAGACAACACGCACAGCAACACCAGATTCAGTCAAGGTAATAGCAGCTTCCGTGGCTAAATTAACTTCAGAACCCGTCGCGATCAGAATAATTTGCGGCTGACCTTGGCAATCTGCCAATACATAACCACCTTTGGCTACATTCGCCAGTTGTTCACTCGTGCGACTTTGAGCGACCAAATTTTGACGACTAAAGACTAAGGCTGTTGGACCCGATGTGCGCGCTAAAGCTGACTTCCACGCCACCGCAGTTTCAGCACCATCACAAGGACGCCAAGTATTCAAATTAGGTGTTAAGCGCAGGTTAGCAACTTGTTCGATAGGCTGATGGGTTGGGCCATCTTCGCCCTGTCCTATTGAATCATGGGTATACACAAAAATGTTAGGGATGCCCATAAGAGCGGCCATCCGCACAGCATTGCGGGCATATTCCATAAACATTAAGAAGGTAGCACCAAAAGGACGGAAACCACCATGCAAGCCGATACCATTCATAATACCGCTCATGCCGAATTCACGCACACCGTAATACAAGTAATTGCCACTCGCATCTTCAGCAGTAATGCCTTTTGCGCCTTTCCACAAGGTTAGGTTAGAGCCCGCTAAATCCGCTGAGCCGCCCAATACTTCTGGTAGCATGGTTGCAAAAGTTTGAATTGAGTTTTGTGAGGCCTTACGACTGGCAATATTTTCTGCTTTGGCTTGTGATTCAGCAATAAATGCATCCGCCTTTTCACTGAAATCGGCGGGTAATTCTCCGTCTAGGCGACGTTTAAGTTCAAGGGCTAATTCAGGATAAGCGTGTGCATAGGCTGAAAATTTGTCATTCCACTGGGCTTCTGCATCAGCACCTTGAGCTTTAGCATCCCACGCAGAATAGATATCTGCAGGAATTTTAAATGGCGCATGTGGCCAATTTAAAAACTCACGAGCCGCAGCGACTTCTGCTTCTCCTAGAGGAGAACCATGACTGTCGTGACTGCCTGATTTATTCGGTGAACCAAATCCAATAATGGTTTTACAACAAATCAAAGAAGGTTTGTCCGTCACCGCTTTTGCCGCTTCAATTGCTGCAGCTATCGCCTGTGGATCATGGCCGTCAACATCGGCAATAACATGCCATCCGTAGGCTTCAAAACGTGCGGGGGTATTGTCAGTAAACCAGCCCTCAACATGGCCATCAATTGAGATACCATTATCATCCCAAAACGCCACCAACTTGCCCAAGCCCCAGGTACCGGCTAATGAGCACGCTTCATGGGAGATACCTTCCATCAAACATCCATCACCGAGGAAACAATAGGTAAAGTGGTCAATGATGTCATGATCAGCACGGTTAAACTGGGCTGCTAAGGCTTTTTCAGCAATAGCCATACCCACGGCATTGCTGATACCCTGGCCTAGAGGACCCGTTGTTGTTTCAACACCGGGTGCATAACCATATTCAGGGTGACCAGGCGTTTTTGAATGCAACTGACGAAAATTTTGTAGCTCTTCAATGGGCAAGGCGTAGCCAGATAAATGCAACAATGAATATACCAACATGGAGCCATGACCATTAGACATCACAAAGCGGTCACGATTAGCCCACTTAGGATTTGTTGGATTATGACTTAAAAAATCACACCATAGCACTTGTGCAATATCGGCCATGCCCATTGGGGCGCCTGGGTGACCAGAATTAGCTTTTTGCACAGCATCCATGCTAAGCGCTCTAATAGCGTTGGCAAGTTCTTGACGTTGGGGCATGTTGTCTCCTGACTATAAAATTAAAATCACATTACTAAAGTAAATTAAAAGGAACAGATCCGATTGGACAGGCATTTTGTATTAGCCTATCAACAACTTCAATGCTTTTCATATAACAAAAGGTTGTTTTACCGTGACTTTATCTCTCTAAATAAAGTTAAATCAACTGAGACGTTTGGACGTCTAGATGGAAAGACTGGTATTTTACTTAACATTAGGTAAAATGACGACCTATCAAGTCGATAAAACAAAATCGAACCAAGTAAGGCAAATTATGACAACACAATTATTCACCTCAGAGTCAGTCTCTGAAGGACATCCAGACAAAATCGCCGATCAAATTTCTGACGCGGTACTCGATGCTATACTTAGCCAAGACCCAAGAGCACGAGTTGCTTGTGAGACTTTTGTCAAAACAGGTATGGTGCTGGTCGGTGGTGAAGTGACCACATCGGCATGGGTCGATATAGAAGAGATAACTCGCAAAACTGTCAAAGAAATTGGTTATACCCATTCCGATATGGGTTTTGATGCTGATTCTTGTGCCGTGCTTAATGCCATAGGTAAACAGTCTCCTGACATTAACCAAGGCGTTGACCGCAGTTCGCCTGAAGAACAAGGTGCCGGTGATCAAGGTTTGATGTTTGGTTATGCCAGTAACGAAACCGATGTACTGATGCCCGCCCCTATTACCTATGCACACAGACTGGTCAAACGCCAAGCAGAGGTAAGAAAGAACGGCACCTTGAGTTGGTTACGCCCTGACGCTAAAAGCCAAGTTACCTTTATTTATGAAAACAACCAACCGATTGGCATTGACGCTGTCGTTTTATCAACCCAGCACTGTAACTCAATCAGTACCGAAGAGTTGCGTGAAGCGGTGATGGAAGTGATCATTAAACCAGTCTTACCGGAAAAATGGCTAAACGCAAAAACCAAATTTTTTATTAATCCCACAGGCCGTTTTGTTATCGGTGGTCCCATGGGCGATTGCGGTCTAACTGGTCGTAAAATTATTGTTGACACTTATGGTGGTATGGCAAGACACGGTGGTGGTGCTTTCTCAGGAAAAGATCCTTCAAAAGTCGATCGCTCTGCCGCTTACGCTGGACGTTATGTAGCTAAAAATATTGTTGCTGCTGGCTTAGCAGATAGATGTGAAATTCAAATTTCTTATGCTATTGGTGTGGCTGAGCCAACTTCAATCAATATTGAAACCTTTGGTACCGGCAAGATTTCTGAAGCCAAACTAATTGAATTAGTCAGAGCGAATTTTGATTTACGCCCCTATGGCCTAATAAAAATGCTTGATTTAGAACGTCCAATATATTTGGCCACTGCCGCCTACGGACACTTTGGCCGCGATGAGTTTCCTTGGGAACAAACTGATAAGGCTGAAGCGCTTAGAGCAGGTGTTTGATAAACACTAATCTATGTTAGATATTTGAACGCCTCATTTTTGAGGCGTTTTTTTTAAAGCAATGGATATTCTTTTGCAGCTTCAATGCAGTTTTCGAAAGGTCGTTGCGTAATTCTGACATCACCAGCCACTCTAACACTCACACATTCGCCTAATTCGCCAGATTTTTTGCTTACAATCACGGTAACTACATCGCCATCAACCGCTTGTAATTGATATTCATAACCCTTTGAACTGCCTTCAAATACTGCGGTAAAAAGCCCCCCAACCAAGGCTCCGGCGATCCCGCCAGCGAGCATATCCTCTTTATCGCCATCTGCGCCTTCAATAATGCCGCCTATGGCGCCAACAGCCATACCTTCACCAATATACGACTTAAATCTTACTTTTTTGACTTGCTGAACATAGGCATAAAATTCAGTGACAAACTGATTTTCAGCTCTTCGGTCAACATCATTGGAATTAGCACAGCCGACTAAACTAAAACCAGTCAATAAAAGCCCTAAGTAAGCCAATTTGTTTACCATAGTTCGTCCTTATTATTATCACATCATAATTTCCAGTAAGGAAAATAATCAAACTTGCCTGAACATAAGCTTAACGGCTAAACCGAATCAATGTAATATCCATACATTAAGTTTTTCATTCGGAGTTAATATTTTGCTTAATTTTTCACGCTTTGTAACCTACGCAGCTGGTTTATTGTTAGTAAGCGCCTGCGCTCAATCCCCCATGGGTCGCAACCAACTCAAGCTTTATTCCAGTCAACAACTCGCCGGCATGGGGCAACAAACCTTTGATGGTATGAAAGCCCAACAGAAAGTATCGAGTAAAACAGTCACTAATCAATTTGTAAATTGTGTAGCTGATGCCATCACTAAACATGTGCCAAGCTCAGTTTTTAGTGGTCAATGGGAAGTCGTAGTGTTTGACGATCCACAAGTTAACGCTTTTGCCTTACCTGGTGGCAAAATTGGTGTTTATACCGGCTTATTGGACGTAGCACAAAATCAAGAGCAATTGGCTGCGGTTATTGGACATGAAGTTGGTCATGTAATAGCGGAACATGGCAACGAACGAATGTCGAGTAGCACTTTAATAGGCATAGGAATGGAAGCAACAAATGTCTTATTGCAAGCCAATGAAATAGCCAATAACAACTTAATTATGGCAGCTATAGGCGCGGGTGTGCAGGTGGGTGTGCAGTTACCCTTTAGTCGTACCCATGAAAGTGAAGCAGATTTAATTGGTTTGGAGCTGATGGCTCAATCAGGCTTTGCCCCCGGCCAAGCGGTGGCATTGTGGCAAAACATGGCAAAAGCTGGCGGTGAACAACGTCAACCCGAATTGTTATCGACTCACCCCCTACCCACCACTCGCATTGATAATATTGAAAAACATTTACCTGTAGCAATGAAAATGTTCAACGAATCAAAAAATAGGCCGCAATGCAAAAAATAGACAATAAGTTTTGCAACAAGATGTAAATAAATTGAACGACAAATAAGCATCATATAAACTCACTGCTAAATGTTTACCTTATAAACATTTACAACACTAACAAGAAGGATGTTTATATGAGTTTTATATCAGAGTTCAAAAGTTTTGCAATGAAAGGCAATGTGGTTGATATGGCTGTCGGTATCATTATTGGTGTCGCTTTTGGTAAAATCGTCGCCTCTTTTGTGGGTGATGTAATTATGCCGCCACTTGGCCTTGCTTTGGGTGGAGTTAATTTTTCCGATTTAGCTTTCGTACTTAAAGAAGCGACCGCAGATATGCCTGCTGTAGCAATCGCTTGGGGTAAATTTGTGCAGACGGTGATTGATTTTATCATTATTGCATTTGCTGTATTTGTCGGAGTAAAAGCCATCAACTCGATGAAGAAAAAAGAAGAAGCTGCACCCGCCGCTCCTGCTGCACCGCCTAAGCAAGAAGTATTGTTAGAAGAAATTCGCGATCTATTAAAAAAATAGTCACTAGCTTAATGTCCCGTCCTAAAATAAGTTGACGGTTTTAAGCCAGCATTTTTTGCTGGCTTTTCATTATATGCACTTTGTTAGGTGTGTTCATCTCTAAACTCAAGTGCGGCCTTAATTCGTTGTATATGTTTATCGATTCACTGACTAATACCCTTAGCTCATCCAGTGTATTGCATTGATAGATTAAGAACTCTTGTTTAAGTATTCCGTTTATTCGTTCAGCAAGCGCATTTTGATAACAGTCATAACCATCGGTCATTGATGGGCGGATGTTATTTGTCTCAAGTACTGATTGATACAACGTTGAGCAGTATTGCAGTCCTCGGTCTGAGTGATGAATAGCATCATGGTCGTAACGTCTATTTTGTATCGCCATCTCGAGCGCTTTAACGACATCCGACGCTTTCATTTCATTACTGACATGATAACCGACTATCTTGCGTGAGAAGGCATCTGTGACCAATGATAAATAGTGGA
>NZ_JBDYKM010000009.1:0-133859 GCF_040012495.1 Paraglaciecola sp. 25GB23A | reverse complement strand
CAGAGTTTGAGCAACACTTCAGCAGGGCAGTGGGTAGCGAGCAGATGCTGCAACAATACAAAAATAATACTCACCATCAACGCATACGAGGCATGAGTCAGGCTAAGGCCTTATTAAAACGCGCCTAAGCTGAATAACCTCCTATAAAAAATACGTAACAACACCCAGTTGTTCAACAAGGCTGCGCGATGTTTACCCAAAAGCCCGAAATCTAGCCTTACCTGCGATTTCTCAAACCAAATCAGTCTTTCCTAATAGGAAAACCGGCTATTCAGGCAAATCTTTTTTATTTTTGGAAAATTTGAGAGTAAAAATACGATGCGTTTTTTTAAATGGCGGTCTATATACGAGCTGTCTCAACGTTTTTTACAATGGCTGTCTTAATATCAGTTGTCTCAATATTAAGATTGGTTGTCTAGATGTCAGTCTTATTTTAGGGTTTAGCCTTTGCTGGATAAACCCTGTTGAGCTTAGTTAGCATTAATTCCCAAGTCTTGAGGCGTGCCCCTCAAACAGCCCACGTTATATGGAAAGTCGTATGTCCAGTGGTAGTGGTACATGTTTCGGGTTTGATTATCCCACTCTATTTCATGGGTATGGCCATGGCATTCATCTAGATCCGCTGATGCCAAAACTCTGCCATCTTCGCCTCTGGGGCCAAAAATACCAAATCCATCCTGAATATATCCCATTAACTTAGAGTGCCCTCCATTATTTGGATCTAGCTCTGCTAATACATTTTCAGCAACATAATGATAATGGTAGGTTTCAGTTCCGTCAGTATGGCCACCACTGCTATCCAGCATTTCATAAGCTGAGGCATCGGTTCCTAGGGTTGAAGAGCCTTGGTAGATTGCAGAGCCAGTGAGTGATATCCCGGTGGCAGCAAATCCAACACAGCTTGGTTGGGCATTAACGCTTGGGATAGCGTCAAAGCTTATTTGCACATTGTGTGAACTGATGGAATTAGGGTTTCTATCATATTCATAGGCTAGAGTGTTTCGCTCTATGGGGAAGGTACCGGTAGGTGTCGTTGGCAAGTTATTACCCGTTATGACGCGTTTTCCTTGGTCATTCAGCGTCATATTAAACTCACTGCTGAAATAGTTTTCACCTGTAACTTGTGGCTTTGTGATGTAGTTCCAAGAACCATCAGCATTGGTCCAGTCATCGGAGGGCGGCGCACCTGCGCCATCTTCAGGCAGGCGACAAAGCCAGAGTTTACCGACTGCAGGAGCATTATCACCATTTGCTCGCTGCAGAATGAGGGGGTCGCCAATAGGTAAATGAGTCAAGTCGGCATTAACTTTGTGATCAATACATAAAACGGCAATATCATCAATATTGCCACTGATTACCCCTGAACCATTACCGACATTACAGGTATGATTAGTTGGTTCAGCCGCTAATTGGATAAGATATTGAGTTCCTTCTGCCACCGTTTGAGTGAATTCAAAGGTTGTTGCGCCTGCTGGAATTGATAAAGTCTCAGCGCTACTGATAAGAGCCAGCCCATCAGCGTGTAATCCTGTAATCTTACCTGATAGGGTAAACGGTGTTGATATTTCATTATTTACGGATAATAAGCTATCCCAAGCAATTCGTTCTGCACGGTAAACACTGGCATTGTTAATCTGTAACTCCCATACCACTTGTGACGGTTCAGTCGCTGTTACTTCAACTAAATAAGCATCATCATTGCTACCTGGCCCTCCAGCAGTGATTAAGATATTACCATTGGGTAACTCATCCACATCTCCTAGAGATTTTGTATATTTATCAACAATATGCTCCCAAACTTGCGTCGCGGTCATGGTTTCAGTATTGACATGATACTTGACGGCACGGCTGTTATTCAGCCCGCCCGCTAATTCTGCCTCATTACGGTTATCGTAAATCAGATAATCACCACTGACAGTTTTCATCGGTGCGTGTTGTGCTGACATCCAACTACCTGTCTCTAAGGTGATAAACTTATCCAGCAGTGACTCTTTTTGAGTGCCTTCAGCACTGCCAAGTATCCAATTAATGTTGCCACTATCGTGGTCGATATTGACTACCCAACTTTGAGAGCGAACGGATAACAATAAAGAACCATCATCTTGTTGCTGGTATATTGCATTAGAGTGGCTCCACTCCAAAGCGCCATCCGTGCCATTACGAGTAGACAACTCACCAGGAAAACGGTCGGTATCGAGGTGTTCAAAGCTCGACCACTCCCACACTAAATTGCCGGCAGGGCTATATTCCTGGATACGATCGCCTTTTAATCCGTTGCCGTTAAACACCTCAAACTCGTCGACCAATATCGCGATATTGCCATTAGCTAAAATGCTGGCATCGTGATGGTAGGTAGGCAGTTGGTAAGAGGATAAGATATTACCTTCTATGTCGATCACCCAAACTTGACGTCTCAGCATCAACATTAATTGGCCATCACCAAGGTATTTGATGGCAGGTGAGCTGCTTAGCATCGGCACATCGCTATTATGTAGATACCAAACCGGAATACCGGCTTCATCTACGCCAATAAAACGCGCATCTGTGTCAGCCACCGAAAAAAAGGTCAGGCCTGCTGAGCTTTTATCACTGCTAGTTTTCAGTTGCATGTCAGGTAAGTTAAATGGAAGACTGGGCGTGGTGTATGTTTTTGTATCACTGTTTGTTACATCGCCGGATTGTGTTGTTATCTTAGCGGTGAATCGGTAGTCGGTTTCTGGCCTTAAGCCAAACACTGTTAAATCATGGGCAAGCGATGCAGAAGACTTTGAGGTTTCGCGGGTGGTTGTGTTTGCAGACTCAAACTGAATGGTTACCTCAGATAATTCACTGGTCGTAACATGTGCCTTAACCATCAGTACATTGCTGGGGTGAGCACTTATGCTAAAGTCAAAATTACTACTACCTCCATCATTATTATTCGCGCTTGCGGCATTGATTGTCAGCGTATCAGAGCTACTAACAGTGCCATCGTTTACACGCAATGAAACTTGATAACTACCATCAACATCGGCAGTAAAACTCGGAATCGCAGTACTGGGCTTACTTAATGTTGCATTGCTCTGAGCAGGCATACTCGTTATCGTCCAGCTGAAAGTCAGTAAGTCGTTATCGGGATCTGAGCTATTGTTGCCATTGAGAGAGACAATACTACCCGTTATGACATTTTGGTCGTCGCCAGCCTCTGCGATGGGCGCACTATTGTTGCTATTTGCATTGCTAACGTCAGAGTTACCTGCGCCGCCACAGCCTGATAAAAAACGTAAACTAACAATTAAAAACGCTAATAAGATTCGAAAGTTAAGGTTCACTTGTCACTCCTTTTTTAGCATTAATACATGCTTTACTCGGCTTCGCACTTATCTTTACTGTTCTTTACAATCGAGAGGTGAGCTTGAACGATAATAATTGAGAGGATGAATTGGGCTGGGAACAATAAAATGGATGGCTTTTTTGAAGCCATTAATTCAAATGTCTGTAAATTTTGTCACCGTGTAAGTTGGTTTATTAAATAATTAAATTTTATGCTGCGTTGAGGCATTCGACAAAGGCATATTAGGTAAATCTTGAGTGTATTTTGCTGCTTTTTCTAAGGCTTCTAAATCTTTGATAATCAGTTGATTACGTTTTTTGTCAATGGTGCCTGCTTTTTTCCATAACTGTAATTGTTTGTTAATTACTTGCCTTACTGAGCCTGTCATTCGCGCTAAGGTTTCATCGTTTAAGCCATTGACTAAATGATGCTGATGTTCTGCTTCTCTTGTGCCGTTATAAAACTTAATTTTATTAATATGCTCTAAAATAATACGGCTTAAACGGGTGGTGACATCGTGCAGTACTAAGCTACTTGCTTGCTGTTCTTTTTCACGCATCTTTTTGGCTAAATAAGGCATGAATTGTTGATTGAATTCTGGGTAGCTCCATAGCCACTGGCGCATTGTGTCAAGTTTGACTGAAAGGAGTTTTACTGTGGTTAAGGGAGAAATAATGACCTTATGGGGTTGATCGTCCAGTAGCACCATTAAATCAAAACAATCGCCAGCATACAGCATATCTAAGGTCGCTTCCCGACCCGTTTCAGCGTTACCTTGTTTTATTTCTACTTGCCCTTCAATCACTACAAAAAAACGTTTTGTTAATATGTCTGAGTTAATGTAATCGTCTTTGTGCCATTCATTAAGCTGAAATTCTTGTTGAAAGTCTTCAATTAATTTGGCCGGCAAATCGGTAAATAGAGTGGCTTGTTTAACCAATGCCGGACTGGCTTTTTGCGGCGATTGAGATACTTCTTGAGGCATAAATAAATGGATTTAAATAGTGGTGTAATGAGGGTTTTTATTCTACCTAGTTGTCACTACATAGCAAAAACTAATGTGGATTTTCAATCACCTAAGATTCACTCCTTGTTGTGTGATTTTTTTATTTCTATAGGTAAAAACTAATTAATGCTGACTGTCATATTTGTGACAGCAGCAATATCTGAAGCCTCTTATTATAGCGCCACTAACAAAGCATCCAAGGCTAAGCCAAGGTTGTTTGAGTGGTCAAACTGCTTGTTGGGCACATCCGTACCGGGTATCGCCATACCGGGCACACCCACAAGCATCAGACCTTTTTATAAGTTTATTTTTAACTACAGGTGACTATTATGACGAAGATTATTGGTATTGATTTAGGTACAACAAATTCATGTGTCGCGGTGATGGAAGGCGGCAAAGCAAAAATTATAGAAAATGCTGAGGGTAGCCGCACAACGCCTTCGATTGTGGCCTATGCAAACAACGAAACCCTAGCGGGGCAATCAGCAAAAAGGCAAGCCATTACTAACTCCAAAAATACATTATTTGCTATTAAGCGCTTAATTGGGCGTAAATTTGACGATAAAGAAGTGCAAAAAGACATTACTTTAGCACCCTATAAAATTGTTAAAGCAGATAACGGTGATGCATGGGTTGAAATCAATGGTAAAACACTGTCGCCACAAGAAGTGTCAGCCCAAATTCTACGTAAATTGAAAAAAGATGCGGAAGATTATTTAGGTGAAACTGTAACCGACGCGGTTATTACCGTGCCGGCTTATTTTAATGATTCACAGCGCCAAGCAACTAAAGATGCAGGTAAAATTGCAGGCCTTAATGTGATGCGTATTATTAATGAACCCACCGCTGCAGCATTAGCTTACGGGGTTGATAAAAATAATAAAGCTGACCAAAAAGTGGTGGTGTATGACTTAGGTGGCGGTACATTTGATATTTCTATTATCGAAATATCCAATGTAGATGGTGAAAAACAATTTGAAGTATTAGCCACCAACGGCGATACCTTTCTAGGCGGTGAAGATTTTGATTTACGCTTAATCAACTACCTCGTTGATGAATTCAAAAAAGACAGTGGCATTGATATTAAAAATGACTCATTAGCCTTGCAGCGTATTAAAGAAGCGGCTGAAAAAGCTAAAATTGAATTGTCATCTGCAATGCAAACTGAGGTGAATTTACCTTATGTTACGGCTGATGCCAGTGGTCCTAAACACTTAAATGTTAAAGTGACTCGAGCGAAATTAGAGTCATTAGTTGAGGCTTTAATCACAAGTACCATCGCTCCTTGTGAGCAAGCACTTAAAGATGCTGGCTTAAGTAAAAGTGATATTGACGAGGTTATTTTGGTCGGTGGTCAAACACGGATGCCAAAAGTTCAAGAAGCAGTAAAGACCTTCTTTGCCAAAGAGCCACGTAAAGATGTCAACCCAGATGAAGCTGTTGCCTTGGGCGCTGCCATTCAATCAGGTGTGTTGTCTGGTACGGTTGATGATGTATTACTGCTGGATGTCACGCCATTATCACTGGGTATTGAAACCTTAGGTGGTGTGATGACTAAGCTGATTAAGAAAAATACCACTATACCAACACGAGCGTCTGAAGTGTTCTCAACGGCTGAAGATAATCAAGCAGCGGTAACCGTGCACGTATTGCAGGGCCAGCGAGAAATGGCGACAGATAATAAATCCTTGGGTCAATTTAACTTAACGGATATTAAGCAAGGGCCACGAGGTTCGGTACAAGTTGAAGTTACCTTTGATATTGATGCCAATGGAATACTTAATGTATCAGCCAAAGACAAATCAAGCGGCAAGGAGCAAAGTATTAAAATTACCGCCGCCAGTGGTTTGAGCGAAGATGAAATTAATCGTTTGGTCAAGGATGCTGAAAAACATGCGGGTGAAGACAAGCTTAAACGTGAGTTAGTTGAGCAACGTAACCAAGCAGACCAATTAATCCATACGGTGCAAAGCTCGATGACGAGTTTGGCTGAGGAGCAGCAAACCCAGCTTAGTACTTTAATCGAACAATTAAAAATGGCCGTTAATGGTGACGACAAAGCCGCGATTGAAATGCGCCAAAAGGCCTTGCAAGAGGCTTACACTAACATTATGCAAGCTGCGCAATCACAGCAACAAGGGCAATCAGCAGCGGGCCAGCATCAAGCTGATACTGCTAAAAAGAGCGCTAACGACGATGTGATTGATGCTGACTTTGAAGATGTCAGCAACGGTTAATCATTAAATGATTGAAAATATGACAATACGCTTCTAAGTAAACGTATTCAATCAAAACCAATAACCTCTAATAGCCCCTATTAGAGGTTTTTTATTGCTAGGTCAAAATAAGCAACACAAGAAAAAGCGATTGAGCATTAGAAGACGCATAGCGTTTTGTTGCACAGAGGAAAGTAAAAAAAATAGTTAATATACCTACAAGAGAAAATAAGTTTTTGTTAACAGATATCCTGTTCATTTTCTTGGTGCGCTCGGTCTCCTCTACGGTAAATATTTTTGCTCATATCTAAGATCTGAATTTTCTAGCTACGACAACTCATCTGTTGACTACCGCAATATTAAGTTTTAGTGCGATGGGTTTTGGATTAGCCGCAAGTCACGATACAATAGGCCGCTGAGTGTTTTTAAATAGTAAAGGAAAAATAAGCTTGTGAATATTTTGCTAAAAGTTGTCTTGGTAATGGGTTTGATTACCCCGGTTTTTGCTGCCACAGTGCCTGCGACTAAGTTGTCGGCTGAACTGTCGGCTCAAATCATCGAAAGCGCAAATGTGCAAGCTACAGAAAAGTTTGAGGACTTTTTGACTCAATTATTGTCATCAACAATTATTAGCCAACAAGAGGCTTTGAGCGCTGCCATCAAAAAGTATCAGGCCAAAGAAACTCTGCAAGACGCTGAATTGCATCAATTACAGCGTTTGTTAGGTTTGTATACACGTTTGAAATACGGCCAAGATGCCATGCATATGTTGGCGCAGTTGGTTGCTATTCCTACCTTTAGAGTTGATGGTTTAGAGCAGCATGATAATCCTCAATTTCATAAAATGGCTGCTGCGTTGGCCAAGATTGCACAAGACTTCAACTTAGCCTTTCGTAATATTGACAATCGTATTTTTGAAGTCTCGATTAAAGGTAGTTCAGAAGAAGTGGTTGGAATTCATGCTCATGCTGATGTGGTGCCTGTCACCCCGTCATTATGGATATTAGAAGATGGCACTAAACTCGACCCTTTTAAACTCACCTTGATTGGCGATCGCATGTATGGGCGCGGTACTGAAGATGACAAAAATGGCATAGTGGTGTCTTTGTATGCCATGAAAGTGATCCAAGAAGAAAACATTCCTTTGTTACGCAATTTTAATTTATTGATTGATACCACCGAAGAAACCTCTTCTGAAGCGATACCCTATTATTTTGCCCGTAACCCTACGCCTAATTATAACTTGGCATTGGATGGCGGTTATCCAGTGGTGATCGCCGAAAAAGGTTCTGGTGGGGTAATGTCTACCTTTCCAGTGCGCGTTGGGCAGGCTAATGAATCTGCTAAGGCTGAAATAGTTGGCATCACCGGTGGTTTAGCCATCAATCAAATTCCTTCAGCCAGTGTGGCCACAATTACTAGCCCAGATGCAGCAGCACTGGTGAGCACTTTAAATCAATGGGGTAGTAAGTTTGTTACTGCCAATGGTGATAATTTTTCAATTAATGCTAAGGCCACAGCATTTGGACTTGAACTGACTGTTAAGGGCATTTCTGCTCACTCGTCTGAACCGGATTCTGGTGTTAACCCCGTGTCCCGTATGTTTGCGTTTATTGATTATGTGCAGCAGCAAGACCCTCTTTTTAAGTTCAATCATATCACCGATGCCGCTGAGTACATTGCTACGAATTGGGGGCTGGGCTTTCTTGGTAAACACCTTGGTATTGATTTTTCTCATGATTTTATGGGACCACTGACTAACTCAGTCACTTTTATTCAAATTGACGATGCCATTTTACAAGTAGGGGTTAATTTACGTATTCCAGTAGGGCGCGATGTGGACAATTTAAAACATGATATTTCGCAAAAGTTAGCTATCTGGCAGACAGCCAGTGGTGTGAATGTTGATTTTAAGATTGCTGTGCGTGAACCTATGTATCGTAATCCTGAAGGGCAGTGGGTTAATGCCTTGTTAGATGTGGCCACAGAAAACTTATCTATGCCCCGGGAATTCGGCTCATCTAACGGCGGCACATCAGTACATAATTTGCCCAATGGCGTTCAGTTTGGCTTAGCCATGCCAGATGAAAAATACTCAGGTCATAATGCCAACGAATTTAAACGGGTTGAGCAGTTTTTACTCGATTTGCAAATTATCACTGAAATGATTGTTCGAATAGGACAAATACCAAGCTTGGAGTGATGTTTTGGTAATGTTGACTTTTATATCCTTTTTGCAGCCGGTGTTTACTTTAAAAAGGAAAATCTTACTGCGGGGCATGCCCCTTATACTTTGGGTGTTTGCATACTCTGCTCAAAGCGCTGAATTAAAGGTTTATATAGCGGATTACCCCCCTTTTCAAGTCTTGAGTGACAAGGGGGATCACAGCGGTTTTTCTGTAGAGCTATTTAAAGAAATAGTTAAATTGACTCAACTTGAGGTGGAATATATACCAGTGCCGTGGATAAGGGCGCAGGCACTTGTCGCTGAGCAGGCCAATAGTTTGCTATTTACTATGGCAAGAACAACAGAAAGAGAGCAGTTATATACATGGGTCGAAACCATTTACTGGGTCAATGAAGGGGTGTTTGCACTTAAATCTAGGAATGATATCAGTGTTAAGGCCTTAGACGATGTTCATCAATACTCTATAGCCTTGCCTCGAGCGGATGTGTCGATAAAAACCCTAAATATTTTTCCCGACCATACTCAAGGTGCCTATATTGTAGAGCACCAAGAGCAGTGTATTAAAATGCTCAATTTAGGTAGGGTTGAGCTAAATTATAACAATGATGTTGGTTTTTTTAATGCCGCTCGGATGTTGGGATTTGCTCCGGACCATTTCACTCAAGTGTTTGTTACGGGACAGACTGAAATGGGTATTGCTGCTAATAAAAATAGCAATCCTGAAAGTTTGCGCGAAATTCGCCAGGCCATCGCCACGCTTAAGCAAAGTGGCCTATATGACCAACTTCAAGCTAAGTGGTTTGCTGAACTTATACGTTAATAGTTTAAATAGATTAAGTGAAATGGGCTTGAAATTACATCATTAGGTTTAACTTTGCGGGTGTTTACTCTCTATTATTAAGCAAAAGTAAACCGCTTTTTAGCGGTTTACTTTATTAGATAAAGGGCAAGTTTTACTGCAAGTTGCTCTTGGCTTTCATTGCCGCGCCAATGGCCGGAATATCTTCAGCATTCGTTAAATACTGTGGTTCTATTCTGCGTTGGGATTGCTGTTCATATGCGTAGGCATAAGCCAGAATATTAGCATCAGCGTTTTTAGTACCGATAAAAGACAGGTTGACCGATAGTGAACGGATTTCACCCATAGGTACCGTCGCGTGGGGATAACCTGCTTGTGCAGCATAGGAGCCATAACCAGGCCAACTTTGCGGCCAGATGTCGCCATTGATAGGATCTACTCTGGGTACAACGGGACCTGTTGGCGCAATCAATACACTCACATCATATTCTTGTAACAGTTTATCAATACCATCTTGGCGCGTTGCTTGTTGTACTGTTGATACCGCTGTCTGGTAGGCCTCACTTTCGAGGGACTCCATTGCCTGTGAAGCAACTAAAATACTTTGATCAAACAAAGCCAATTCGACATCAGCGTTGGTTTGATTGAAGTCTATTAGCTCTTGCAATGTGCGAGTTTTGACTTGTTCTGCTGAGGTTGAGCCAAGATACGCATTTAAGCCTTCTTTGAACTCATATTTTAATATGTCATAGCCCATCTTACCTAAACCTTCGGGCGCTTTGGGGCGTTCATCGATGTTGACTAAAATGGCACCGGCCGCTTCCAAATCGAGTCGGGCTGTGTCGAAATGCTGCTTAATTTGACTTGAGCTTCCCGTGGCAAAATTAAGAACGCCAATACGAATACCCTTAAGTGCGTCTTTACTTAGCCCCGCGGTGTAGTCTGTATCAGGCGTAGTAGTAGCCATGGCATTCATCATCATTGCGGCACCTTTGACTGTTTTTGTCATTGGCCCAGCCGTGTCCTGTGAGGCCGAGATTGGAATAATATACGCTTGCGGCACGATACCTACGGTTGGCTTGAAACCCACAATACCATTGGCATTCGACGGGCATGTAATAGAACCATTGGTTTCTGTGCCCACCGTACCGGCTGCTAATGATGCCGCAGCCGCGGCTCCTGACCCCGAACTTGAACCACAGGGGTTACGATCTAACATGTGCGGGTTTCTCACTTGGCCACCCAATGCCGACCAACCACTCATTGAATCTTCTGAACGAAAATTCGCCCACTGACTGAGGTTTGTTTTGCCTAAGATAATGGCACCTTGAGCTCGCAAGCCTGCAACTAAAGGGCTATCTCGATGCGTAATGTTGTTTTTAAGAGCTAACGCTCCCGCAGTCGTCGGCATATTATCTGAAGACTCTATGTTGTCTTTCAGCAAAATAGGGACGCCATGTAAAGGGCCTTTTACTAATCCATCAGCGCGCATTGCGTCTAACGCTTTGGCTTGCTCCAGCGCATCAGGATTAAGGCTTAACACTGCCTGTAAATGCGGACCCTGTTTATCAATTGTATTAATTCGCTTCAGATAAAGTGTTACTAGTTCTTCAGAACTGATTTCGCCACTATCAAGGGCCTGGGCTATTTCAGGTAATGATTTAGCAATAATGCCAGTGGCTTGGTAATTAACTTCGACCTCCGATGTTGCTGCACTTTTTATTGTAGTTTCATTTGATGGTGAGCAAGCGCTAAGGGCTAGCCCTATTGCTAAGGCTAATAGATGGTGTTTTTGCATTGTTTGGATTCACATTAAATTGACTTAAGCGATTGATTAAACTATTAAACTTATGGCGTATTTGCAAGCACATTTACGATTCGAATAAAGTAATTTTTAGTTGCCGTACATTCCACTCGGGACAACTGTCTACTGAGTAACAGCTGTATATTTTTGGAGGTATGCTACAAACCGCTGGTATCGAGAGTTATACCTTGCTAATTGCCAAATAATCGTTGAGCTTGGGTGACTAAACCAGAGGTGACACTGCCAAAGTGATCACCAATGACAATGTCAATATTCGGAAAACTAGACTTTATCCACTGCTGCACTATTGGCGATAGCGCTGTACCACCAGTGACGTATATTACATCGGGCTGAATGCCTGCCTGCTTAATCGCATCAGTCATTAAAACTTCAAATTTTCGCAGTTCATCGGCGATGGCATCGCTGAGTTGTTGGCGGCAGATAGCAATGCTTAAGTCAGTTTCAATGTAGTCAAAGTCTAATTCAATTGCTGGCTGTTCCGACAATAATATCTTGGCTTGTTCTGCGCTGCGGCTAACTCTTAAACCATATTTCCCATCACGCAATCGTTTTAATCGTTGTAATCGTGAGTCTGTAGTCATGCTTAGGTAGCGTTCTATTTCTTGGCTCGTTCGACGGGCATAAAAATCTTGCTGTGCACTCACATCGTTCAAGGTTACCGCTTGTTTGAACAGATGATTGGGCACAGGTAAGCCGTTATTTAAAATCACGTTTTTACCGAAGTGTGGCATTATGGCCATCAGGGCGAGTTTATTGTCCAGATCAATGCCACCAATGCGTTGACCGGTATGACTCAATATACAGTGCTCACGGTCCATTAATTTTCGATAACTGGGGCCAATTTTTATCATGGAGCAATCCGTTGTACCTCCACCTAAATCGAGGATCAGCACTAGCCGGTCTTGCTCAAGTTGCCGCTCATAATCATAGGCGGCAGCCACCGGTTCCATTAAAAACTCAACATGTTTTAGACCGATATTTTTAGCTGCGGTATCAATTATACTCAAGGCCTGTTGGTTACCATCTTTACCTAATAAACCATGAAAATTAACCGGTCTACCAATAACCAATTGCGCTAAGTCTTGTTGTTTAAGCGCCTCGCTTTCTTGTTTGATAAAGGCCAACATCTTTTCCACAATACGGGTAAAAACCATACGCTGGGCGCTATTGATATCAGCACCTAAAAAGGATTTAGGTGACTTGATATAGAATCCATTATCAGGCTCGTTAATATGCATATGTGCAGCGGCTTCACCAAAAATAACATCACTGTTGGCATTTAGTGCATCAACAATACTTTCTGCTCGGCGGCTAACCGGAGCATTCAATCTATGTTGGGTTCTAATATTCTGACGTGCCATATTGATTAAAGCGTCATCCGAAAGATGCTGCTTGGTAGCACTTGCCCGATTTTTAATTTGCTTAATGGCTGTGCTTATTTGATCTGAGCTAATCTGGGCAGGGGCGAAACAATCTTTGTCTATATAAAGACAAGAGGGCAAGCGAGGTTTGCCATCTTCTAAGGGAATAAGTGTAGGCTGCTCATTGTGCATTACGCCAATTAAACAATTAGAGGTGCCAAAATCGAGGCCTGCATACATACCATTGATCCTTAGGATAAAACAAAGCGGCGGAGTCTAATCTAAATTAACTATTAATGGTGGATTAATTAAGATCTGTTTGTTGACTCTTTCGTATATTCAAGCGGTTTGGCATAAAGTAGTAACAATGAAAAAATCTGAATTACCCACTAAAATTTGTTGTGTCTGTCAAAGACCATTTACCTGGCGCAAAAAATGGGAGCGGAGCTGGGCAGAAGTAAAATATTGCTCAAAACGCTGCGCGGCTAACAAGAGTGCTGCCCTAAAAACCCTATAAGATAAATCCCTAATTAGACCAAATAGGGGAGCGCCATGCAGCTACTAATGATAAGCACAAACCAAAGTAGCATGGATAGCACATTGCTTTTCGTCAGCGCTGTAGCATAACGTTGTACTTTAAGCTCTGTCGCCTGTTTTGGCCAAATATAGAATGTAGCAAAACTTACTGCTAAGGTGGCCACAAAGCCTGTGACATTCCACCAAAACCAGAATAAGTCTTTGACCAATAACCATAATAATAAATTGCTTAATAAACCCAAGACTAGGCCGCTATTCACGTGGCGCGAACAGAGTTTTTTGGACGTAATGGCCAGTAGAAACATCGCCAACACCGGTCCATAAAATATTGAACCTACCTTGTTAATGGCCTCAATAATAGTTGGCGCTATATCACCAGCGTAAAAAGATAATGTTAGGGTAAGTAAACCCCAAAATGCGCCAGTTATTTTGGCATACAGTAAGTACTGCTGATTATTTAAAACTTTATTTTGATAACGGCAATAGTCTTCGACCGTAACGGCCGCTAAGCTGTTAATAGCAGAGCTTAAGGAGGACATGGCGGCGGCTAATATGGCCACTAATAGCAGACCAATGACGCCATTGGGCAGATAATTAATAATAAAAACCGGCATCATCCAGTCAGGATGTGCATCAGGAATTTGTGCTAAGAACGCGGGTTGGCTCAAGGCTAAGGTGCCAATCACCAATCCGGCAAAGCAGTAAATCAAGGTAATGGGGAAGCGTAAAAAACTCGCGGCCATGATCATTTTTTTCAGCTCAAGAGGGCTTTTGGCCGCCAACGAACGTTGTGCTTCGGACTGGTCACAACCGTAATAAGAGGCATACAGAATAAAGCCGCCAAATAACATGGGTAATAAGCCAAAGTCTGAGCCATGCATACCAGCCGTTTCAATATTAAGCGTTTGTAATCTGCTTGGCTCAACTAAGGCGACAAACTGCGTCCAACCGCCAATATGATACAGGCCAAAACCCAAGCATGCTAAAGCACCTAAGATGATAAGGACCATTTGAATGGCATCACCATAGACCACCGCTTTCATACCGCCTTGTAAGGAATAGATAAGGGTAATAGCGCCAATACATAATACGCTTTGCCAAAAAGCTAGGCCGATGGTGCTTTGTAGAATAATGGAAATGGCGTAAATCATGATAGCAGTGGCAAACGAGCGGCTGATTTGAAAAACTAAACTGATCAATAAACGTGAAGAACGACCAAAGCGACGTTCAAGAAAGTCATAAATGCTCACTACACCGCTACCATGTAAGGTAGGTAAGACTAGCCATAATAGTAGTAGCATGGCTAACGGAACGGCTAATTCATAAGATAGCCAAATTAGGCCTCCGCCTTCCCGTAAGCCAACAAAAGCTGGGGCTGAAATAAAGCTCACCGCCGACAATTGGGTCGCCATGATAGATAAAGTCAGGGGTTTCCAACCTAAGGCTCTGCCTGCCAAAAAGTAATCATCTTTGTTTTGTTGCTTGCGTAAAACAAAGCCCAGCACAAGTAAGCCGATGAGATAACAGGCAACAATCAGGTAGTCTAAGTAGTTCATGCTGATTCAGTTTATTTTTACCTTATCAAGCAAGTCGTTTTAAAGCAAAAAAAAGCCCCGCATTTGCGAGGCTTGTTTATTATTTCGACTTTGACCTATTCGTCTAAGAAGCTTTTAAGCTGCTCTGAACGGCTGGGGTGACGAAGTTTACGTAAGGCCTTGGCTTCGATCTGACGAATACGTTCACGTGTTACGTCAAATTGTTTGCCTACTTCTTCCAAAGTATGGTCGGTATTCATGTCGATACCAAAGCGCATTCTAAGTACTTTGGCTTCACGAGCCGTTAGACCAGCAAGCACTTCTTGCGTCGCATCTTTCAAACTACCACCTGTTGCTGAATCAAGTGGTTGAATGATGGTGCTATCTTCAATAAAGTCGCCTAAGTGTGAATCTTCATCATCACCAATTGGCGTTTCCATAGAAATTGGCTCTTTGGCGATTTTCAACACTTTACGAATTTTATCTTCTGGCATCATCATGCGTTCTGATAATTCTTCTGGTGTCGGTTCGCGGCCCATTTCTTGTAACATTTGGCGGCTGATGCGGTTAAGTTTGTTGATTGTTTCAATCATGTGCACAGGAATACGAATAGTGCGCGCTTGATCAGCAATCGAACGGGTGATAGCTTGGCGAATCCACCATGTAGCATAAGTTGAAAACTTATAACCACGACGATATTCAAATTTATCAACCGCTTTCATCAAACCGATATTACCTTCCTGAATTAAATCCAAGAACTGTAAACCACGGTTGGTATACTTTTTCGCAATTGAAATAACCAAACGTAAGTTAGCTTCAACCATTTCTTTTTTAGCACGACGCGCCTTGGCTTCACCAATAGACATACGTCTGTTGATGTCTTTGATATCAGCAATGATTAAACCAGTTTCATCTTCAACTTGGTTCATCTTACTGATACTGCGCTCTAATTCTTCCTGATGAACGCGCATTTCTGCCGCGTAAGGTAGTGCAGAATCTAGAATTTTGAACAGCCATTTAGTACTGGTTTCATTGCCTGAAAACGCTTTAATAAAATCTTTTTTCGGCATTTTGGCAGTAATAACACAGTGTTTCATCACGATACGTTCCTGCACACGGACACGGTCCATCATGCTGCGCATGTTTTTAACCATGCGATCAAACTGTTTGGGCGTTAATCTGAATTCTTTGAATATTTCACTGAGTTCAAATATCTGCGCACGTGCATCTTTGTGTGAACGCCCTTTTTTGGCAATTACATCACGAGTTTTTTCGTATTGAATGCGCAAAGCAGTGAATTTTTCACGGGCAAGTTCGGGATCCGGACCGGTATCTTCTTCTTCCTCGTCCTCATCGTCGTCGTCATCGTCATCGTCTTCGTCATCTAATTCTTTTTCAGATAATTCAGAGCCAATGTGAGTGGCGGTAGGTGCAATATCTTGCTCGTTAGGGTCAACAAAGCCGATGATGATATCGCTAAGACGAATTTCTTCTGCCTCAAATTGATCCCATTGGTCGAGTAGGTAAGTTATCGCTTCAGGGTATTCAGCGACTGAGCACTGAACCTGATTAATACCTTCTTCTATTCGTTTGGCGATGACAATTTCGCCTTCACGAGTTAGTAGCTCGACTGTACCCATCTCACGCATGTACATGCGCACTGGGTCAGTTGTTCGACCAATCTCGCTTTCGACAGTGGCTAGGGCTTGGGCTGCTGCTTCTGCAACTTCCTCGTCCGTATCACTTTCTTGCATTAATAGCTCATCGGCATCAGGAGCACTTTCGAACACCTTAATACCCATGTCATTGATCATGCGTATTATGTCTTCTATTTGGTCTGAATCAACTATGTCTTGAGGAAGGTGATCGTTAACCTCCGCAAAAGTCAAATAGCCTTGCTCTTTACCTTTAGCAATGAGGAGTTTTATCTGCGACTGCTTGCTTTGCACCATATACCTTACACTTTTTGAATTGGTTAAAAATGCACCACAATCAATAGTGAAAATTGACTTGGTACCAGTAAATTAGCTGATTTGCTCTAGGGCGTTAGCGAATTAGCCAGTATAGCAGACTTCGCCTCTCACCTGCTAGATGTTGGGCTATTTTTGTTCTTTTACAAGTAGGTTGAGCTCTTGTTTTTCTTCATTGGTTAATTTTCTTAGTCTTGCCATCGACATCAACTCGTCCATTCTGCTCTGTAAATGCCATTCTAATAACTTACTAAAGCTATCTTGGAATACCTTTAATTGGTTTTGTTCAGTAAATTCAGTATTCAATAACTTAGCCAAATGTTGACTTTGTGGGTGATGACGAAATTGTTCTAGTACACTCGCGGTGTTAGCTTGCGGGTGGCTTTCACAAAAAGTAAAAACGTCATTTAGCAATTCTATGCCAGCGATTTGCGTCGAGGCCAGTAAACGCGGGTCGGCATCGGTACAATCGGAAGCGATAGCAGGATTATCCAAAAGTAACCTTATCATCATACGAATAGGTGACATACTGCTTTTATTTGGAGTTGAAAAGTCAACTTTTTTCACTGTGCCGTGAGAATTCGCTTTAGCGATGTCACGTTCTAAGCGGTGACGGTTTTGGTCGCCCATATGAGCACTTAAGTCATTAGTCAGTATAGCCCGTTGGTTTTCACCCACGATTTGTTCGATGAGCGGCATGGCTTGCGCTTTTAAGGCTGCCTTACCTTCAGCACTACTGACATGATGACGTTGCAATAGATTGTCAAAAAAGAACCGAGATAAGGGCATCGCTTCTTGTTGCATTTTATCTTCAAAGGCTTCTTTGCCAATTTGGCGCACTAATGTATCGGGGTCTTCACCATCGGGTAAAAACAGAAACTTCATTTCCACCCCATCTTTCAAATAAGGTAGTGCATTTTCAAGAGCTCGCCAAGCGGCTTCACGCCCTGCTCGGTCACCATCAAAACAACAGACAACTTCTGATGTTGCTCTAAATAACATTTGAATATGTTCTGCGGTAGTGGCTGTACCTAAAGATGCAACTGCATAATCAATACCAAATTGGGCTAGAGCAACCACATCCATGTAACCTTCAACAATCATCACTCTAACTAAATTGCGATGGGCTTGTTTGGCTTGATAAAAGCCATATAACTCGTGACCTTTATGAAAAATTCGGGTTTCAGGTGAGTTTAAATATTTCGGTCCGCCGTCTTCTAGCACCCGCCCACCAAAACCAATTACTCGTCCACGTTTATCGCGAATAGGAAACATAATGCGATCGCGGAAAAAATCAAAACGGCGGCGATTGTCGTTTTCAGTGATAAGTTTTAAGTCTAACAACTGTTGGGTGGTATGGGGTGTTAAACCAAAAGTCCGCAGTATGCTATCCCATTCAGGTGGGGCATAGCCAATGCCAAACGCTTTAACAATATCACCACTTAAACCACGGCCTTTAAGGTAAGCAACAGGCTTTTCTTTGTCAGCATGAACTTTTAATTGTTGAGCAAAAAACTTGGCGGCCTTTTCCATCAACTCATAATCGTCTTGGCTTTGTTGTTTTTGCTGAGCAGAGGGAGCGGGTGAACCCCCTTCTTCCCGAGGGACTTCGATACTATGGTATTGAGCTAGTTCTTCAACTGCTTCAGGAAATTCTAAGCGGTCATGTTCCATTAAAAATGAAATAACATTGCCATGGGCGCCACAACCAAAACAGTGATAAAACTGCTTATCTTGACTTACCGTAAACGAAGGACTTTTTTCATTGTGGAAGGGGCAACAGGCTTGGTAATTACGTCCGGCTTTTTTTAAGCGAACACGGCTATCTATCAACTCGACAATATCGGTGCGTGCGATCATGTCATCGATAAATTCGCGCGGAATACGACCAGCCATTTAACTACTCTTAATTACTTGAATTGGTTTTTCATCATGCCATAGATAAAATGATATTCGTTTCATCTAAAAACAAACAAACCGCAAAATAACGCTTAAGCTATTGTTGCGGTCTACTTCTTTCATTCTTGGTAAAACAATTAAGCGTTAAGAGCTGCTTTTATTTTACTACTTACTTGACCCATATCTGCACGACCTTGAACCTTGGGTTTTAACCAGGCCATCACTTTCCCCATGTCTTGCATGCTGGAAGGATTAGTCTCACTAATAGCCTGAGCTAACAAAGAAGATAACTCTTCTTCGGTCAATGCTTGGGGCAAGAAGTCTTGTAAAATGACTATTTCAGCTAATTCAACGTCAACTAAATCTTGGCGATTGGCTTGTTCAAACTGTGCTGCCGCGTCTTTTCTTTGTTTTACCATTTTAGTTAGTAAAGCAAGCACGTCAGCATCGTTAAGCTCAATCCGCTCATCAATTTCACGCTGTTTTACTCCAGCAAGCAACATACGAATAGTGCCAAGACGAATTTTGTCCTTGGCGCGCATCGCGTCTTTCTGGGCATCTTTTATTGTATTTAACAAAGACATGGTATGACTCAAAGCAAATCTTACATCACTGGGCGCGTTATCACTAACACGCCAAGGGAGAGATTAATATAATCTGATACGACGTGCGTTTTCGCGAGACAACTTCTTCAATAAACGCTTTTTAGCAGCTGCTTTCTTACGTTTACGTTCCCAAGTAGGTTTTTCAAAAAATTCACGACGACGAACTTCAGAAAGTACACCTGCTTTTTCACATGAACGTTTAAAACGACGCAACGCTACATCAAAAGGTTCGTTCTCTCTAACTTTAACGATTGGCATTAAACTCTCACCTCAAAATAAAAACTTGATTTGCCAGCTCAAAAGTTAGCCAGCGCGGTTAAAAATGGTGCGGAATTCTAATCATATCCGCCGATGATGTAAAGGCTTGATAGCTTAAATATTCAATATCAAGCAATAAAGTTAAGTTAAATTTGGTGGAATCATAGCAAATAAGTACAATGCTGCCCAATTATTAGAGTTGGGTAGGTGTAAAAATGCGAATTTTGGGTATCGAGACCTCATGTGATGAAACAGGGGTCGCGATTTATGATGATAAATTGGGCCTGCTTTCTCACGAATTATACAGCCAAGTAAAACTGCATGCAGATTATGGTGGTGTGGTACCCGAACTTGCATCACGGGATCATGTTAGAAAATTATTGCCATTGATTAAAAAAGCGATGGCACAGGCCAAATGTCAGCCCAGCGATATAAATGGTGTGGCGTTTACTAAGGGGCCAGGATTGGTCGGCGCTTTATTAGTAGGCTCTTCAGTGGCGCGCAGCTTAGCCTATGCGTGGCAGGTACCTGCAGTTGGAGTGCATCATATGGAAGGGCATTTGCTGGCGCCTATGTTGGATGAGCCAGCACCAGACTTCCCCTTTATCGCTTTACTTGTCTCTGGCGGTCATTCGATGTTGGTGAATGTGCAGGGTATTGGTCAATATGAAATTCTCGGAGAGTCGGTGGATGATGCCGCCGGTGAAGCCTTTGATAAAACGGCAAAATTACTTGGCTTAGATTATCCCGGTGGGCCATTGTTGGCTAAGTTAGCCGATAGCGGAGAGCCAGGACATTACAAATTTCCGCGTCCGATGACCGACCGACCAGGACTAGATTTTAGTTTTAGTGGTTTGAAAACCTTTGCGGCTAATACGATTAGAGCTGCAGATAACGATCCTCAAACGCGTGCCAACATAGCGTATGCCTTCCAAGAAGCCGTGGTGGATACTTTAATTATCAAGTGTCGGCGTGCACTTAAACAAACGGGTCAAAAGCGTTTGGTTATTGCCGGTGGTGTGAGCGCTAATCGTCAATTGCGCAGTGCCTTACAAGAGATGATGAACAAAATGAAGGGAGAGGTATTTTATCCTCGTATGGAATTTTGTACTGATAACGGCGCTATGATTGCCTATGCAGGAATGCAACGTCTGAAAGCAGGAGACGTTGAAGGTTTGTCGACTAAAGCTCAACCGCGTTGGTCATTAGATTCATTGTCAGCCCTCTAAAAGGGCCTAATATTTTTTTTTGATTTTTGGTTCTTGTCCTTGAATTAGTCGTTGTAAATTATCCTTGTGTCGAAAAATAATAAGCACAGATAACATCGCTACTGGAAGGGCGTATTCGGCCTTAATAAACCAAGTAATAAAGGGGGCTAGACTCACGGTAACAACCGCAGCTAAAGACGAATAACGGCTAGTAAATAATACAAAAAGCCAAATCAGCACGAGTATGGCCGAAAGGTCTAAACCGATTGGTAGTAAGGCACCAAAAGCAGTTGCTACCGCTTTGCCGCCAGAAAAACCAAAAAATAACGGAAAGCTATGACCTAAACAAACAGCCACCGCAACCAGGCCTAATTGCAGAGGCTCTAGTCCTAAAAAATAGGCCCCCCACACCATGACTGTACCTTTAAGTACATCGAAAATTAATACTAATAGAGCGGGAATTTTACCGGCAATTCTTAATACATTAGTTGCCCCAGGATTACGCGAGCCCAAAGTTCGTGGATCATCGAAGTTAAATAATCGGCATATAATCACGGCACTCGAGATCGAACCTACTAAGTAGGCACAAGCAATAATTAAAATCGCCAATCCTGTCATATACTTATCTTGCGCAAAAAGGTTACAATTTACTAAGAATATATCAAAGCTAAGCAAAAAACAGCGCGGATCTCGTATGGATAAAATTTTTATTGAGGGCTTAGAGGTATTCTCGTTAATAGGCGTGTATGACTGGGAGAGAGTGGCTACTCAACGATTGATGGTTGATGTCACCCTGTATACCGATTTATCGAAAGCCGGTCAATCTGACAATGTCAACGATACACTTAACTACGCAGAGGTTGCCAATTGCATCGAATTAGCAGCTAAAACCAGTGAGTTTGAACTCATTGAGGCCTTGGCGAGTGCGATGATAAACGCTATCTTTGCACAATTCTCAGTTGCTAAAATAACCCTTAAATTAAGTAAACCCGATATATTGACCAACGCAGTGAACGTTGCCGTTGAACTTACCCGGGAAAATGCAGATTGAATAAGTTTAAGCCAAAAAAACATACGATTTACATCAGCGTTGGTAGCAATATTGAAAGAGAAAAATATACCAAAGCTGGCCTGCAGGGCTTGACTGAAATCTATGGTGAATTAGTGCTTTCGCGGGTGTATGAAAGTGTCTCAGTGGGATTTCAAGGCAGCCACTTTTATAATCTTGTGGTTAAAGCCTTTACTGACCTAACGATCGACGAAGTCTGTCAAACGCTTAAGTTAATTGAAGACAACAACAAGCGGGAGCGCAGTAGCCAAAAGTTTTCTCCTCGTACCCTTGATTTGGATCTTTTACTTTACGACGCGGTGATTAGCCATAATACCGTTGAATTACCACGGCCAGAAATTCTATATAATGCCTTTGTATTGCAACCTCTTGCGGAAATAGCCCCACAAGATAAACATCCTATTGCAGGAAAAACCTATGCTGATTTATGGCAGGAATATGATAAAACACAACAGCAACTTTGGCCGATTGAATTTACCTGGAGACCACTTTAAACATGACTTTATTTGAAATTATTATTCTGGCGATAATTCAAGGCTTAACAGAATTCTTACCTATTTCGAGCTCCGCACATTTAATATTACCTTCCGCTGTATTTGGCTGGTATAACCAAGGCCTAGCCTATGATGTTGCAGTTCATGTGGGAAGTTTGTTAGCGGTGATGATTTATTTTCGTCAGGACATCATAAGACTGGTCGCTGCGTGGTTCAAATATGGTTTTAGTCAGCAACAAAATACTGATAGTAAATTAGCCTGGTGGGTCATATTGGCGACTATTCCGGCGGTTATTTTGGGCTTTTTACTCAAAGATTTTGTTGAAGTTTACGGCCGTAGCGCATTGGTTATTGCCACAACAACCATCGTCTTTGGTTTATTGCTATGGTACGCCGACAAAAAAGCGAGCATGCAAAAAACTATTGAACAAATCACTTGGAAAAACGCCCTATTTATCGGATTAGCTCAAGCGATTGCTATTATTCCAGGTACATCTCGCTCCGGTATCACCATGACAGCGGGTTTAATGTTAGGTTTAAATAGAGAAAGTGCCGCCCGCTTTTCTTTCTTATTGTCTATCCCTGTTATTTTAGGCGCTGGTTTATTAGCGACCGTTGATTTGGTGCAAAGCCCTGGCCCTGTGCAATGGTTGGAAATGTTGCTTGGAGCGGCATTTTCATTTGTGTGTGCTTACGGGTGTATTTATATATTTTTAGCCTGGATATCGCGTATTGGTATGCTACCTTTTGTTATTTATCGTTTGATACTAGGTAGTGCCTTGTTAGTATACGTTTTTGCTTTTGCTTAATTAGAATTGGATGACAAACAATATGGCTGAAACAATTTTTAGCAAAATAATTGATAAGAGTATAGCGGCAGACATTCTGTATGAAGATGAGCTTGCGCTAGCGTTTAGTGATATTAATCCACAAGCGCCAATTCACTTTTTGGTGATCCCAAAAAAGCCAATCGCAACGGTCAATGACATTGAAGAAGCTGATAAAAGTTTGGTTGGACACCTATATTGGGTGGCAGCCAAACTAGCCAAGGATATGGGTTTTGCAGAGCAAGGTTATCGAGCAGTGATGAACTGTAATGAGCATGGCGGACAGACCGTTTACCACATTCATCTACATGTATTGGCGGGTAAGCCTTTAGGCTGGCCACCTTATCAGGACAGGTTAAAGGTTTAGGTCACTGACGTTGAACTAACATTTGACCCAGTCAATTTGCTGCTTTCATTATGCCAATGCAAGCCCTGATAGTGTAAGCCGTCAGGGCTTTTTTAGTTTTATAGGCCTAGTACGTCGATACCTTGTTCAAAGTCAATATCGACCGGTATCGCAGCGTCAGTTAAGCGTTGCAAATCATTTTGAAGTTGTGCCTTGATAATACCTTTTTCTGCAACCAGTTGGGCTACACCTGCATAGTCTCCATCCCCTTGTAAGGTCAGAATTAAATTCGATAAAGCATCAACGGCGTCACTCATTTTTTCCATATTGATTTGGTAATAGCCCTCATCATTACGACTAAATGCTTGATGTTCACTAAAAAAGTTAAAGCGGATCATATTGGCTTTACCGTGTGCGCTTGAAGCACCAAAACGCACTGAACGAAAGATGCCTGCCATAAAGGTGACGTAATAATCTTCCATGGTGCCTTGATCAATAACGCCTTTAGCCAGCAATTGTTTAACCATGTAGATCCCTAAAATATCGGCTTTGCCTTCTTCTAAAGCAGAGGCATGTTCTTTTAAGGCTTGTCTGACAGTTTGTTCGCTATTGAGTACCGATTTAACGCCTAATCCATGAGCAACTTCATGAAACATGGTGTTAGCAAAAAACGCATTAAAAGTAATGTGTTTACGTTGTTCTGGCACTATTAGCTGGTCAGCAATGGGCAGCATAATATGGTCAAACTTGGATTGCATGGCATTTTTAAGTTGTAAGCGACGTGTACCCTTTTGCAATTGTACTTCTTCGTCATTGGGCAGGTTTATCGCAATGGTTTTGCTGCCGGCATTCGAATGGCCTGCGTAATAAATAACATCATAAGCATTAAGATCCGCATCCGTACCCGGCATTTGCGCCTTGTATTGCTCCGCCACGGGCAGCTCTTTTTGTAGCTCGGGCAGATAGGCGGCATATTTACTGAGCTTTTCACTCCAGCTCAGGTCCTTCAACAGCACATAAGCCTCAAAAGCGGCGCGATAGCCAAATAACTGATCTTCATAAGTTTCGATCGGGCCGATGACTAATTCAATTGGATTGGTTTTCATATCCATCCAGGCAAAGTCAGAGGCTTGATAGTCATTAGTCAATAACGCTGCCGCACGCAGTTGCAGATAGTTGGCAAAACTGGCATCGCTGGCTAAGGTTGCGGCTTGATTTAATAAATTTGCCGCTTTGGTCAACTCGGGTTTGAAAACCTGTGAATAAGGAATTGCAACTAATTTACCATCAGCATCCCGTTGTACCATGGAATACAAACCATTTTTATCTGCAAAATCACTTTGTTCAAATTCTTCCTTACTCATATCTACAGGATAAAACTGAGCACCAAGGGGTTTTTCACTTACGCCAGTAAGAAAAGGCGCATCGCCAGCTAATCTATCCCAAGGGCCATAATTTAATCTAGCAAATTCCCGCGCCTTAAGGTTATTCACTGAGCTTAAAAGGTCGGCTTTGTTGTCACCATACGCTTGGCGCCAAAATAGATCATCCATAATGACCGACGCTTCTATTAATAATTTCAACATGTCTCGCTGAGAGTCAGTGTATAGACTCAAGTCGCTGCTTAGCTTAACCTTTTTATATATATCTAAGCGTGACGATTTTTCTGGAATAAGCTGAAAATTCTGGCTTATTGGACTGACCGACTCAGTACTGGGGTTTTTATCTGTTGGACTGCAAGAAAGTAAACCGGCGGTGAACAGCGCCAAACAAATTTTTTGTGGAGTACGTGCTAATAATGTTGTCATTGTTAAACCTTATTTTTATCGTTTGTGGTTATGGTTCTTAAATTAAATCTTAATATATCAAATTTTTATTGGCTATCACCTTAATCTCGCATTGATAGCTTTAATTAATGTGCTAGCATCTTTTTAACTTTTTGTTATTTAAAACCTAATTGAGTCGAGTTACACTCAATTACATCATTAAACTTTGCACAAATAATTGATTTGTTGTGATTTTGAACAGGTAAATAAATGTCTACAGAAAATGCGTTGCTGACAATATTGATAGATAAGATCAATAACGATACCTTGGTATTACCCACACTTCCTGCTGTCGCATTAAAGGTGCGCAAGGCTGCGGATAACCCCGATATCAATCTAAATGCCATGGCTGACGTTATTGGGCAAGATCCATCGCTCAGTGCACGCATGATTAAGATTTCGAATAGTGCGTATTTGGGGCGGACGGTCAAAGTCACTTCAACTACCCAAGCCGTTACTCGTATTGGTTTGCGTCAAATAAAAAATATTGCCACCGCTTTGGCGATGGAGCAATTGTTTGTTTCTAAAAACGCTATCGTCAAGGCGTACATGGAAAAGGTATGGGAAGACACTATTGAGATCGTGGCCAGTTCAATAGCGGTGTTGCAAGTTCATACCAAAGCGACCAAAAATAGAGCCTTAAATTTAGATTCAATGATGCTGGCTGCACTGGTTGCTAATATTGGTGCATTACCTGTATTGACTGAAGCGGAGAGACATGCAGAAGTGTTTGCTAATCCTACCTTTCTCGACGTGGCCATTAAAAAACTATCGGGCAAAATTGGTGAAGGCATCATGCAGGCTTGGGGTTTTGAGCCAGAGTTTATTCAAGTGGCGAAAAGCTGGCGTGATTTGTCTGTGCAAACAGAATCTATCTCTTACTTAGATTTGATTCGTTTAGGCGCCGTACTCTCTGGAAAGTTTGATGGTGGTGATGCTGAACTACTTGAACAAGCGGTTGAGAAAAAGATTATACCCAATGTTACTATGCTATTGTCAGATGAATTTAAAGAGTATCGCGATAGCGCCAAACATGTATTTGGCTAGACTCACTCTAAAAGAAGCTTAACAAGCCAAGTCAAATATGACTTGGCTTTTTTTTGTCCGAAAAACCTACTTTTGCTCGTCGCTGCTTAAGTTAAATAACACTTTTAATCGTGCCGCAAAACGAACAATTTCACCAGACATCAAGGCGAAATTAGCATCCATTCTGGCTAACTGTTGGTCTTTGGGAATATCGTCATTTTGTTCACGCACAACATCACTGAATTTGAGGCGCTTAATCGTCAAGTCTTCTTGAATAAGGGCTGATAAGGTCTCATCCCATTCAATGGCTAGCTTTTGCACCACTTTGCCACCTTCAATATGATTGATGATCTCTTCGCTGCCTAAATCTTGATTTTTGCAACGCAATATTGCGCCATCTTCTTCTAAGGCTTTGAGTTCTGCTTCTTCAAGAATGACAACATCATTGGGTACCTCTTGGCTTTGTAACCAAGCAGTTAACTGCTCTTGCACAGATTGACGGGCTAAGGGCACAACAGGAAGCGAGCCTATGGCTTTGCGTAACATCGCTAAAAAGGCTTCTGCTTTGCCATCGGCTGAGGCATCTACTACAACTAAGTTATCCTTGGTTGATATAAAACCATGGGTAAAACTATTCTTGGTAAACGCCATGGGAAGTAGGCGATGGACGATTTCTTGCTTCATATCCTGTTGGGCTTTTTTGCCAACGGATGAGCCCGTCTCGGCCTCAATTTGAGCGACTTTCTCTGCAAGTTCTGCGTTGACCACAGCAGCGGGTAAAATACGTTCTTGTTTCTTTAGAGTGAGCCAAATGCGACCTGCAGCAGAATGTATTAGGGTCTTGCCATTATTAAAGGGTGAAGAGAATCCCATGGTGGCCAAATCTTGGCTACCGCAAGGTCGAAAACTAAATTCCGCAAGCTTATCTTCGAGATCTTGTTCTGCAATATCTAAGGTCTGGGTTAGTGCATAAAGTTTTAAATTTTTGAACCACATAATTAATCCGCTTAAATTCCAAAGTCGAATAGCACACAGAGCTATTACAAAAAAAAAGGGCAATGAGACTAACAGTCTTTGCCCTTATTCGCCACGCCGATGTTTAAATTTTATAAAGCTAAACTGGGATTGAGATTTTGTAGCGCAAACCCTGATGTACTTTACTGAAGGCTTCAATATCGCCTTTTAAGGTTTGAGTAACCAAATTGTACATGATATGGGTACCCAATCCGCTACCGCCTTTCCCTCTTCGAGTAGTAAAAAATGCATCAAAGTGACGCTCTAAGATATCTTCAGGTAAGCCCTTGCCATCATCTTGATAATTGATAATGAGTTTGTTTTTGATGCGGCTTATATCAATCTTGATGGTACCTTTAATTTTATTTTCAAAGCCATGTATTAATGAATTCATTATCATGTTGGTAAATATTTGTGCTAACACCCCAGGCGCGCACAGGATCATTAAATCATCCGGACAATGTATTTCAATAGTGTGCTGAGTCTTTTTCAGATTGGGTGCCAATGAGTGCACCACTTCACCTAGATACTGACGCACATTAATTTCACGCTCCGCCTCACTCGCTTGGTCAACTGCAACTTGTTTAAAACTCGATATTAAGTCTGACGCTCGATTGAGGTTATTAGTGAGTAAGGTAATAGTTTGCTGAGCATCGGTTAAAAATGAACTCATCGTACTGCTAGTCAGTTTCTTTTCTTCAAAGGCACTTTGCAGATTAACCACGCGCTCTTGCAAAAAGCTCGTTGCGGTAACACTGACACCCAGTGGGGTATTCACATCATGGGCAATGCCAGCGACTAGGCCGCCGAGTGAAGCCATTCTTTCAGACTCTACAAGTTGATCTTTGGCTAACTGTAGGGTGTCCATAGATGTCGCCAACTCAGAATTTCGCTTTCTTAACTCATCTTCAACAAATTGACGGTTTTCGTTTTCTTGGCGCAGTTCTCGTTGGTTAATTAATAACTCATCTTTTTGTTGTTCTAAGTCCAACATGATTTTACTGAGGGTCGCCGTTTTTTTAGCGACTTCTTCTTCTAAAGAAATATTTTGATCATCAAGACGACGATTAGCTGCCTGCAACTCTCCTTGAGCCCCCGCCAGTTTCAATTGAAAACTAACAAGATCATCAATCAGATTATTGTAAGAATTTTGCAATAAGGTAAGTTCGTTATCCTCATCCACACTGAGATCTAACTTTGATGATTCTGGATCATCTAAATTAAATTCTGATATTTGCTGGGTCAGTTCGGTCAAGGGCTTGGTTAACATATTGCGAAAGGCATTCATAAATAAGAACACTAAAAATGCAGTTTTAATCAAGGCGTTACCAATTAAAAAGAATATACCGACTTCGATACGTCCAAATATGATGGTTGAACTGGAATATAAGGTAACGTCACCCACTAAGGAAGTACGTCCAGAAAACTCGAATATTAGTGGAAAGCTGTAGCCAAAAGTTCCTCCGGCATGATCTCTTACCACCCCTTTAGTGATAGATTCATTAAGCTGTTTGTTGGTTAAGCCTAGATCAGCAATATAGTTGCCGTTTTCATCGCGTATTTGCACCCCTTCAACAATGGGAAGCTCCATTAAACCGGTTGCGATAGATTTCGCCTGTGGCGTGTTCAATTCCCAAATCGCACGCGTCAAGCTAGTGCTGAAAGTGTTTTTCAGGGTTTGCAGCTCATCTTCAATATGGCTTTTGGCGTTAAGGTATTCAGTAAAAACTTGGAATACAGTAACGACTAGTGTCAAAACAAAGTAGACTGATAACACTCTGGCGAGCAATCTCTTGGACAAGCCCTGTTTTATATTTGCCATCTATAAATTACTTTCCCTAATGGTAAAATAGTGCTCAAAGAATATGCGTTATCGGACAAATTAACAAGGATTTAGCATGTTTGAATTTAGCAAGAATCGCTTTGTAGTTTGAATCATTACACAAACAATTAAAACTCATTATGGCGTCTTTAATAAAAGTGTCACATATAATCTGAATAATTGCCGACTTTGAAGTAAAAGGATCTCAATATTATGGCGAAAAGAATACTGTTGGTAGAAGACGAGGCGCCTATTCGGGAAATGCTGAAATTCGTACTGGAGCAATCGGGTTACGAAACAATCGAAGCAGAAGACTATAATGTCGCATTGGAACGCGTTGTTGAACCTTATCCCGATTTGATTTTATTGGACTGGATGTTACCTGGTGGTTCTGGGGTGCAATTAGCCAAAAAACTCAAACAACATGAATATACTCGTGATATTCCGATTATTATGCTTACTGCCCGCGGTGAAGAAGAAGATAAAGTCCGTGGTTTAGAGGCAGGGGCAGATGACTACGTAACCAAACCTTTTTCACCTAAAGAATTGATTGCCAGAGTCAAAGCTGTGATCCGTCGTGTCACGCCCACATCGAGTGAAGATGTTATTGAGTCTCAAGGTCTCAGGCTTGATCCTGTTTCTCATCGTGTTTCGGCTAACGAAAACCCCTTAGACATGGGGCCCACAGAATTTAAATTGCTACACTTTTTTATGACGCATGCAGAGCGTGTTTATAGTCGTGAGCAACTATTGGATAATGTATGGGGAACCAACGTTTATGTTGAAGACCGTACGGTCGACGTACATATTAGACGCTTAAGAAAAGCCATTTCAGAATTTGGTCATGATAATATGATCCAAACGGTGCGCGGCGCGGGTTATCGTTTTTCTACCAAAGTGTAGGTGTAACTTGGCCTACCTAGGCAAACTTGGTCGCTTAGCCTGACTAATTAAGGAGTTGTATTTTTCTATGGAAAAGCCGTTTATATGGTTATTGAATTTAGTTGCACTATGTGCACTTTTTGCCATAGTAGGTGCGATTGGGCTGCATTTTTCAGAATTTTGGTTAAGCATTGGCATACTCGCTCTTTTGATTGTGGTTTGGCAGTTTTATCAGTTGTTCCAATTAAACTTGTGGATTTGGCACAGTAAAAAAATGTCGCCACTGACTACTTTTGGTCCTTTTGGCCAGCTTTATCAAGGTATTCACCAGAATCAATTAAAGAATCGAAATAAACGTAAACAACTGAGTCACATCATTAGCTCATACAAAGCAGGCTCTGAAGCCTTACCTGACGCTGTTGTTGTTATTGATAATGACTATAAAATTGTCTGGTGTAACCGATTAGCCCGCATCGAACTCGGTTTGAGTTGGCCTGACAAACAAACATTAAATATTGTTGAAGCCCTCAAACAGCCTGATTTTTTAAACTTTTTAGTGGCAAAACGCTTTGAGAGCCCACTCGAAATGCCATCTCCGGCTAATGCGCATAAAATTTTAGAATTCAGGGGGGCACCTTTTGTTGATAACAATATGATGTTATTGATCCGTGATGTTACTCGCTTGAGTCAAATTGAAAAAATGCGTAAAGACTTTGTGGCCAATGTATCCCATGAATTGCGCACGCCCTTAACTGTGATCAACGGCTACTTAGAAATGTTGCCCGATGCGGCAGACCTTCCTCCACTGTTAGTCAATAAAGCCATTGGAGAAATGCGCACCCAATCAATTCGCATGCAAAATTTAATCGAAGAACTGCTGCAGCTTTCGCGCATCGAAGCAAGTAATGACAGAACCTTTGATAAATTGGTTAATGTGCCGAAATTACTATGGCAAATCCAAACGGAAGCACAGGCACTTAATCGTGATAAACACCACAAGCTGTTTTTTGATATTGCACCGAAACTGTATGTATATGGAATTGAGTCAGAATTACGTAGTGCTTTTTCAAATTTAATTTTTAATGCTATCCACTATACACCTGATAAAGGGGTGGTAGAGGTAAAATGGCATTTGAGTCAAAACTGTGCCCGTTTCAGCGTAAAAGATAACGGTGATGGTATTGCACAAGCAGACATTGCGCGCATCACTGAGCGTTTCTATCGAGTAGATAAAGCACGCTCACGCAAAACAGGGGGGTCGGGATTAGGCCTTTCAATTGTTAAACACGTACTGACCCACCATAATTCCAGTTTGAAAATAAACAGTGCAGTAGGCATTGGCAGTGACTTTTCATGTGAGTTTTCAGCAGAACTGACACAAATAGCCAGCAAACCATTGTGACACTATCATGACAATGATTTCTATTTATCTGCTGCACTTATCTGCTTTTTGAACACTAAGGTTGTTGTTTAAATTCTACCTATCAAATAAAAAATATTCATTTATTTCAGTGGCTTAAAGGCTTTTGTAAGACTGCAATCAAATCAGCTTTAACATTTGCTCTTTGACGAAGTTAGCTCTTACTCAACGTTTCTAGCACTTTATTTTCTTGTGGATAATTTCAAATATTAAAGTTTTGTGACGCCTTGCTAATGTAACAAAACTGTCATTTGTCTCCGCTACTCTGTGCATCGTTTTGATAACTTACTATTTGACTCGCATTTGGAGAGCACCATGGAATTTAAACGTATATTCAAGGCAAGCGCTATTGCCACTGCACTAATACTAGCTGGCTGTGGTGGTGATATCAATATCACTCCAACAGTGAACGATAACAGCTCTACAACTGACAACAGTGTTAATAATTCAAACAATACTACAACTACTCCTACTACTTCTGATGTGACCTGTGCAAGTTACGAAAGTGAAGCGGGTACGGTTGAAGGTACATTTGATGGTATCGATTGTTTATACAATGATTCTTTCTCTAGCAAAAATATTTCTATTACTTCAAACATTACTTTTGAAGAATTGCCTGATAGTGGTGTTCACGTATTTGAAGATGCATTACAAATTGGTGCTGACGGTGATACAACGACTGGTTTTGTAATCCCTGCTAGTGGTCCAACAATGACCGTTAAGCCTGGCGCAGTATTAGCGTTTAAATCAGGTGAAGCCATTATACGCATCGCTCGTGGTGCAAAAATTCAAGCAGTGGGCACTGCTGCTAAGCCCATTACTTTTACCTCGGCATTTGCTTATGATCGTTTTGATGACGAAGGCAAAGGTCCATTATACGCTGACTGGGGCGGTATCATTATTAATGGTAATGCAGTAACCGACCAGTGTACCGATGCAGAGCGTGGCGCGGGCAACTGTAACGTTCCTTCGGAAGGTATTACGAGTTACTTCGGTGGTAATGATAACACTGATTCAAGCGGTAACATTAAGTGGGCAAAAATTTGGTATGCAGGCTCAGGTCCAAAAGTAGGTGGCGAAGGTGATGACTTAAATTCACTAACCCTTAACGCCGTAGGTTCTGGTTCAGAGTTCGATTATTTGCATATTCACCAGGGCTTTGATGATGGTATCGAATTCTTTGGTGGTGCTTCAACGGTTAAACACGTTGTAGTTACCGATACTCAAGATGACTCTTTCGATTTTGATGCTGGCTACCACGGCAAAATGCAATATTTATTTGTTAAACACGGCACGGTAGTGACACGCGACGGTACAACAGTTTCTATGGGTAACCACGGTTTTGAATCTGACGGAGTTAAAGGCACATCAACTGCAGAAGCGCCTCCTTCAAACCCTACTATTGCTAACGTAACCATCGTAACTTCAGACGGTTTGTCAGTGCGTGACGGTGACCCATCGGTAGCCTTTAAATTCGATGATGAATTTAATGCCAATCTTTACAATGTATTGATGGTAAAAACCGCTGCAACTCAAACCTACTGCATGACCTTCTCTTCTGATGGTGAAAAGCAAGCTGATAAAATCATGTTCAATAATTCAGTTATGGCTTGTAACGTAGAATTTGATGATGCTGATGGCACGTTCAATAGCGGTAAAGAGCCTGCTTCATTGACGGGTACAGCTTTAAGTGCTTGGTTTGATGGTACTAGCAACATACGCATAGGGTCTACAGCAAGTGTTTTGGCAGCCAATGGCTTTGCTACAGATACCGCTTCAGCTGATATCACTATTTCTGCAAATGACCTAAGTACCTTGGATGCTGGCTTCTTTGATTCTGTTAACTACATCGGTGCAGTATCTGACCAAGATACAAGCTCTAACTGGTACAAATGGGTTGAGACAGCGCTAGCTGCTGCTGAACAAGATTAAGCCATTTTAACCACTCATAAATAGGCGCAATTTAGGCGCCTATTTTTTGATTTGAGAGCAGAATTTAATTATGAATAGTCAACCTAGTCTCAAAAAAATAGCACTTGCTGTGAGCATGGCAGTTTTGGCTACGTCCAATGTTGTTGCGCAAACAGACGAGGACAAAGTACTCGATGAAGTGGTTACCACTGGTTCGCGCTTGCAAGGCAGTGCATCTGCAGTCATCGAAGAACGAAAAAACCAAGCTTTCGTTGCCGATATTCTTGGTGCTGAGCAACTTGCTCGCACTGGAGATAGTGATGCCGCGTCGGCTTTACGACGTGTCACTGGTTTAACCTTGGTAGATGGAAAGTTTATTTACGTGCGTGGTCTGGGTGAACGATATTCAAGTGCTAGATTAAATGGCGCGGCGATCCCGAGCCCTGATTTAACCCGCAATGTATTACCCTTGGATATTATCCCAGCCAGTATTATTGAAAGTTTGTCGGTACAAAAAGCGTATTCGCCTTCAATGCCTGCCGCTTTTGGTGGTGGTAGTATTGATATCAGAACCAAAACTGTACCCAGTGAATTCACTGCAGGTATTGAAATAGGCACCGGATTTGATTCGTCGGCCAGCACTGGTTATACCTATTCGCGTGAATCTGCCAGCATCCCACTTGTGTTACAAGATGCGATTACGCAGTATCGTGGCGATTTTACCGTGGGTAATATCATCAGTAGGAATAATCTAGTTGATACAGCCACCGCGACACGCTCAGAGCAAGCCCTTGCAATTAATAATCAGTTACTGGAATCTTTACCGCGCAATTTTGCCTTAAAGGATGAGTCTCTTGACCCTGCCTATAATGCCAAAGCTCATATTGGTAATAGTATTGATGAAGAATGGTTAGGTGGAACCTTAGGTTTCTTATTATCAGCATCCTATGACAATAGTTGGGATGCGGCTGATAAGCGCACTGCGGTACTAACCCAGAATTTGGGTGAAGGCTGTGCCACTGAGCTTAACACCTTAGAAGATGTGAGTACTTCGTGTTTTGACACCGTCAAAGATACTGTCTCAACCACTGAAAATGAGCGTTATAATGGCGTTCTTAATGTGGGTTATAAATTAGGCGCTCATCAAGTGTCTTACACTAATTTATATCTGGCAGATAACGAAGATGAATCGCAAGTATCTTCTTTACAAGCGCCAGCAGGTAGCACGGTATATAGCATTGTAGGTAACGGCAGAGCAAACCGCAGTCACGAGTTTAAATACGAAGAGCGGGTACTCAAAGTATCGCAATTTGTAGGTAAGCACACCTTTTTGGACTATGCCGGCTTAGGGGCCGATTGGCAATATACCCGTTCACATGCCAGTACTAATATCCCGACCAATGTAGAATTCAAATTTAGAGATGCTTACGAAAATGGTGAGCTGGTTTCCTCGTCTATTACCGGTGATGACAACCGTGCCTTGTTTTCTTACACCGATATGGATGACAGAGTTAATTCCTACGGCGGTAACTTGTCTTTACCGTTAACAGTGGGTGACTTCGAATTAGAGTTTAAAGCGGGTTATGATTTTTCTGACCGTGCTCGTACGTATAATACCTCTAGTTTTGCGGTTAACAATGAAACAGGCTCTCAGTTAGTGATTAACGATGGCTCGACTTCACCATTGAGCAATGGCGACTACTTAACTAACGATTTCATCGAAGGTCAGCGTATTTTAATTGACTTCAATGAGCCAACTGCGCCTGATGCAGATGATTACTTAGCGGCCCAAAAAATTGGCGCTGGCTATGGTATGTTTGATGTCTTTTACAAAGGCACCTGGCGAGTTAGTGGTGGTTTGCGTTATGAAGAGTTCAAACAAACCTCTATTGGTACTTCAAGTTTGATTTTTGGTCAGGATGACTTAGATATTTATTACGCACCTGACAAAATTGAAGCCGGTAGTATCAATGCGGACGATATTTATCCTGCCATATCGTTTACCTATATTGGCGGCGAAGACTATCAAATCCGCGCTGGTTACGGTGAGACAGTAGTTCGTCCAGACTTACGTGAAGTTGTGCCGGTATCCTATTATGATCCATTAACAGATATCCGTACTTTTGGTCGAGTTGGTTTACAAAGCAGCCCGATTAAAAACTACGATTTGCGTTATGAACGTTATCTGGCAAACGGCGATAACTATTCGGTTGCAGCATTTTATAAGGATATTACTGCTCCCATCGAAACCGTATTACGTATTGGTGATGAAGATTATTCAGCCACCTTTATTAACGGTGAATCTGCTAATGTCTATGGTGTTGAAATGGAGTGGTTACACGACTTAGGTTACGTGGCAAACGGCTTTTTTACTTCAGGTAACGTGACCTTGAGTAAGTCTGAAGCGGTAATTGCTGATGCACTAGCCGGTAACCTAACTAATTCGACCAAGCCGATGACGGGGCATTCTGAGTATGTAGTTAACCTGCAGTTAAACTATGACTCTGTCAATGGCGAGCACTCAGGGTCCTTAGTGTATAACGTGTTTGGCGAAAGGATTTTGGCCGCTGGTGTAGCAGGTCGTCAAGATGCTTATGAGCAACCTTTCCATTCATTGGATGCGGTTTACACCTATTATCCTAATTTTAGTTCAACGATTAAGTTCAAAGTTAGAAATATATTAGGTGAAGACCAAGAAGTAACTCAATCAGATGTTGTAGTGCGTGCTAAAGAGGCCGGTACCTCCTTCAGTGTAAGTTATAACTACGAGTTTTAATTGTCATAAATGTTTAACAAGAGCTGCTGATGCAGCTCTTGTTAGCGTTTTGCTCAAGTTCCAATCCTACTTTTATGTCAAACCTGTAATATTTTTGTCACACATTCCTATTATCCTTCGCACAGTTTTATTGGATCAGCATCATGCTGCTTAATTAATGTAGGGTTTTAAGAATGAAACGAGTGAGCAAATTCTCCGGTAAGTTTCGTGCAACTGTGATTGCCGTAACCGTGGCCTCGGCCTTTACCGTCAGCACCAGCTTTGCGCAGGAAGATAATGATCTTAAACCTGCTGTTAAAACAGCCACTCAAATCAATGAGTCTGCGGCTAATTCCCAGGTCAAGGTTAATAATCTAACTGACCAAATAGACAATAAGTTACAGCAATTCAAAACCATTAATAAAGAAATTGAAGGTTTAGACGTATACAACGGTCAATTGCGTCGACAGATTGACAATCAAGTACAGGAAATGGCTGATTTAAACGCCTCTATTGATGATGTCAGTGTTATTGAGCGTCAAATTACACCTCTGATGATACGCATGATAGATGGCCTCGAGCAGTTTGTTGCCTTAGATGTGCCTTTTTTACAAGAAGAGCGCAGCACTCGAATTATCGATTTGAAACATATGATGGACAGAGCCGATGTTGCTCCGTCTGAAAAGTTTCGTCGCGTAATGGAAGCCTATCAAGTCGAAATGGATTATGGCCGCACGCTAGAGGCTTACGCCGGTTTGCATACGGTTGACGGTCAAGAACGCAATGTGGATTTTTTGCGCATTGGTCGTACTGCCTTAATTTATCAAACTCGTGACGGCAGTTTACAGGGCATTTGGAACAAAAAGTCTAGCCAATGGGAGGCCTTGTCGTCTGATTATCGCACTCAAGTGACCAAAGGTTTGCGCATGGCCAAAAAGCAAATGGCCCCCGACCTGTTAATGCTTCCAGTTGCCATCACAGATTAAGAGAATGATGAACATGAAACTAACGTTTAAACAATTATGTACCTTCTGTTTTGTCTCTGTATTAGGCTTGTCCACAGCCTTTGCACAAGAGTCTAAAGCACTTGATTTAGATGCTTTATTGAAACAACTTGAGCAAGGTAAATTCCAGCAAAGCAAACAAAATACCCAACGTGAACAAGAGTTCACTCAAAAACGCGCTGAGCAAGATCAGATGTTAAAAGAGGCTGCAGCTAAGCGTGACGCAGCGCTCAAGACTTCAGAAAAACTTGAAACTGCATTTGAAGAAAATGAATTTAAGTTAACTGATTTAAATGGTGCTTTAGATAAACGTTTAGGCTCATTAAAGGAACTGTTTGGTGTACTTCAGCAAATTGCGGGTGATACCAAAGGCAAGTTTTCTAACTCGGTTATTTCGGCTCAAATTGAAGGGCGTTCTGAGTTTTTAGATAAACTAGCCCAGTCGATGGGCACCAGCTCTAAACTGGCTTCGATCGAAGAAATTGAACGAGTTTGGTTTGAGATACAACGCGAAATGACCGAATCTGGCAAAGTTACTCGTTTTACTCGTGATGTAGTAGAAGCGGGCGGCGCTAAAGTTAACAAAGAAATCGTCCGTGTTGGTCCTTTTGCGCTAGTGGCAGACGGTAAGTATTTAGATTATGAAGGCGAAACAGGCACCGTTAACGAGTTAATTCGTCAACCAGCTGATCGTTACCTAGACAGTGCTGCAACGTTACAAAAGTCGAGTGGCGAGTTGGTTGAGTTTGGTTTAGACCCTACAGGTGGTTCTATTCTTGGTCTGCTTGTTCAGGCTCCAAGTCTTGAAGAGCGTGTGCATCAGGGACAACTTGTTGGTTATATTATTATAGCAGTCGGTGCTGTGGGTATATTTGTTGCCTTTTGGCGTTTCATCGTACTGAGCAGTATTACCGCTAAAGTTAATCGTCAGTTGAAGTCAGATACCTTCAAAAGCACCAACCCGCTGGGCCGTGTTATGCAAGTTAAAGATAAGTATCCTGATGTTGATACTGAAGTACTTGAGTTGCACTTAACTGAAGCCATCTTGGGTGAAGTACCTAAGTTGGGCCGCTTCTTAACCTTAGTCAAAATGATTTCAGTGGTAGCACCATTGGGCGGTTTATTAGGCACAGTGACTGGCATGATTGTGACCTTCCAACAAATTACTTTGTTTGGTACAGGTGATCCTAAAATTATGGCGGGTGGCATTTCCTCAGCATTGATCACCACGGTGCTTGGTCTAGTTGTTGCCATACCCACTACTTTGCTTTACGCCTTGTTGAGCACCCAAAGCAAAAATATCGTGATGATTTTGCAAGAGCAGGCTGCAGGTGTAATTGCTGAGCGTGCCGAAAGACAGTCTAAAACAAAGGCCTAGTAAGATGTTTATTGAGATCTTTGAATCAATCCGAGACTTTACTGAAACCGGTGGCACTGTGCTGCTGGTTATCGGTGGCCTTATCTTTGTGATGTGGATTTTGATATTAGAAAGGATCCTCTATGTGTCATTTGGTCACAAAAAATTGAAGCGTGAAACCATCGCTCAATGGAAAGGCCGTACTGATCGCGCTTCATGGAATGCGGCGCAAATTAGAATAGCAATGATTTCGCGCATTAGTCTGAAGCTGCGTTTTAGTTTACCTATTATTCAAGCTTTAGTTGCCTTGTGTCCCTTATTAGGCTTGATGGGTACAGTAACAGGCATGATTCAAGTATTTGATGTAATGGCAATGTCTGGAGGAGGTAATGCTCGCTCTATGGCTGCTGGTGTTTCACAAGCTACGGTACCCACTATGGCGGGTATGGTAGGGGCGTTATCGGGCGTATTTGCTTCAACGTGGTTAACGCGTTTAGCTAAAACTGAACGCATTCATTTAGAAGACGCATTAGAAATTAAACGCTAGCACTTTGGCGCTCGCTGTAAGGTAAATACAATGAAACAACATTTTCAAAATTTAGTAGAAGAAGAAGATTTAGCAATCGATATGACGCCCATGTTGGACGTTGTTTTTATCATGTTGATCTTCTTTATTGTAACGGCCTCATTTGTAAAAGAGTCGGGTATTGACGTTAATCGTCCTGAAGCCGCCACAGCAGTCAAAAAAGACCGCGCCAACATCCTTGTTGCTATCAGTGATAAAGGTGAGATTTGGATTAACAAACGCAGAGTTGATGTGCGTGCTGTGCAAGCTAATATTGAGCGTTTAAAAGCTGAAAATCCACAAGGGTCTGTGGTTATTCAAGCAGATAAAAAAGCTAACGTTGAAACCTTGATTAAAGTCATGGATGCCTCGCGCTCAGCAGGTGTATTTGACGTTTCTATCGCAGCTCAAGAGTAGAGGCACATGCTAAGACTGCTTTTAGCCATATTCCTGGCCGCTTTAATCACCCTGAGTTTGTTTTTTTTGATGCAAGCTCTGATTAAAAGTGGCGACCAGAAATTAAGCGACGCCCCGGTTGGTTCAGTGCTCGATTTTGTGCGCTTGAAACAAGAAGATGCGATCGAGACTAAAGACCGTAAACCACGCAAGCCACCACCCCCTAAAGCGCCACCACCACAGATGGAGCAACCGCAAATGGAAGCGGCAAATCCTAATAATGCCACCAGTGGTATGGACTTTGGTGCAGATGTGACCTCAGATTTATCTCTTGATGGTGGCTTAGCGCTGGAGTCAGGGGACGGCGAATATTTGCCGATCGTGCGGGTTGCTGCGGTTTATCCACGTCGCGCTTTACAACGTGGAATTGAAGGTTACGTGGATCTAGAATTTATTGTGACTAAACAAGGGTCAGTGCGCGATCCAAAAGTGATTGCCGCCTCACCAGAAGGCATTTTTGAGCAAGCCGCAATGGATGCTGCCTTGAAATATAAATATAAGCCCCGTGTTGTCAATGGTGATGCCATGGAAGTGTCTGGGGTTGAAGTGCGCGTTACCTTTGAAATTGGGGGATAATAGTAATGACTAAATCGAATATGAAAACTAGCGTGAAGGCTTTGTCGCTAGTGTTTGTGCTTAGCAGCACATTACTAGTGGCCGGATTCTCAGCACCAAGTCTTGCTCAAGAAGCGAGTAGTGAGCGCAAAACTCAGCGTGTTCCAACTTTGCGCGCCAAAGTCTACGACCAACTGTCCAGAGCACAAACGGCCGCTGATGCAGGTAAACCCAAAGAAGCATTTGCTATTCTTGACGAAGTTAAGGACAAAGCCAATTCAATGAATAGTTATGAACAAGCCATGATGTATAATTTTTATGGTTTTATTCATTACAATTTAGAGCAATTCGACCAAGCTATCGCCTCGTTTGAAGAAGTTGTCAAGCAACAGCCTATTCCTACTTCGTTTGAGCAAGCGACCTTATTCAGCCTTGCTCAACTTCACATGATGCGTGGCAACTACGACAGCACCATTGAATTTATAGAAAAGTGGGAAGCGATTCAAAAGGAAATCGCCCCAGGTGTTGAGATCCCAGCCAAGAATTTGGTTCTTAAAGCTCAAGCAATGTATCAAAAACAAGATTATGCCAAGGCTTCTGCTTATATTAATCAAGCGGTGAAACAACAAGAAAATAGTAAAGAAGGCTATCAGGTTGATGAAAATTGGTACGTCTTGCAGCGCGCAGTGTATTTCGAACTTAAACAACCTGAAAAAGTGAAAGATGTCTTATTAAAATTGGTTAAGCAATATGAAAAACCGGCTTATTGGATACAATTGGCCGGCATGTATGGTGAACTCGGTGACGAAAAGCAACAGCTAGCCTACATGGAAATCGCTTATCAGATGGATTATATCGCCACGGGTTCAGATATTTTTAATCTGTCGCAGCTATATTATTATCATCAAGTTCCATTTAAAGCTGCGTTATTAATGGAAAGCGGTATCAAACAAGGCAAATTGTCTAAAGACGAGCGTAACTTGACGTTTTTAGCTCAGGCTTGGAGTTTTGCCAAAGAAAACGAAAAAGCTGTACCTGTGATGATGGCCGCAGCTAAATTAGCCAAAGATGGTGAATTAGATGCTCAACTTGCACAAACCTATTTGAATATGGAAAAGTGGCAACAAGCCATTGATTCATCAATCACTGCTCTTGAAAAAGGCGGCTTACGCAACGAAGGAACAGTGCATTTAGTCTTGGGCATGGCGCACTTCAATTTAGGGGATTACAACGTGGCCTTGAATGAGCTGGCTGAAGCAGAGAAGTTTAATAGCAGCAAAGGTATGGCTCAGCAATGGCTTAAGTTTGTACAAACTGAAAAAGCGACAACTGAGCGTTTGCAAGCCCAATTGGCTAACTCAGGCGATAATTCTTATTTATAGTAAAGCAATAGATTCAAGAAAAGCAGCTTAGGCTGCTTTTTTTATACCTGCCTTTATGCTTTTGTTAAGGTCTGTCTAGCGTTGACTAGGATGTGTCGAACGATATCACTTTGACTGGTTCGCTCTGAACAAATGGCATAGTAGCGCTCCGTAATATCCAAGGTTTCGCCAATACAACTGACTTCATAACGTTGGCTAACATGGTTTGCAATACTGCTAGGAACTGCGAACACCCCCAGGCCTTCTTGGCCAAACATTTTTAACAGTGCGCTATCATCGAACTCTGCGACGATTTTTGGGCTCATCTTTAAGCGTTCAAACCAAGCTAGTATGCTGTGTTTCATCGATGACTTGTCACCCGACATCAACATACCTGTATGTTGCAAAGAGTGAGGAAAGCCTTTTTGCAATGACTCTGCTTGTTTGTGACTAGCAAAAAAGCTTAAGCCTGATTCACGTAATAAATGACCATAGGCTTTTATATTGCTACCAGGTATTAAATTGCGGTCGGCAATAATTAGATCGAGTTTGTTGATCGCAAGATCAGCGCACAAACTGTCAAATTCGCCTTCTTTATAGATAAACCGAGTTGACTCAAATTTTATGCTAGTAGGGTGAGTTAAATCAAAAGCCAGCACTTTAGGGACTGCATCGGTAATACCTATGGTGAAAGTGCGTATTCGTTGTTCTCGCTTTTGCAGCAGCATATCCAGCAGTTCGTGACCAGAGGCAAAAATTTCTTCGGCGTATTCATAGGCCACTTTGCCCAAGGGATTGAGAAAAAGCCGTTTACCAATACGATCAAATAATACCGTGCCTAAATAATTCTCAAAAGTACTAATTTGTCCACTGACGGTTTGCGGGGTGACATGCAGAATTTCGGCTGCTTTGACTATGCTACCTTCTCTGGCGGTGATGTAAAAATAGTAAAGATGATGGTAATTAAGTTGTGCCATTTTTCGCAGGTATTTCCGATGTATAGATAAGTTATATTCGACTATATCTTATATAAACGCCATGGCAAGCTAGCCGCCAATTAAATGTGCTTTAACCGGAAATATTACCTTATGGGGCAGTCAATTACTGCATTATTCAAGCATGAAGCGGCTGGAGGCGTGATTCTTGTCGCTGCTGCTTTACTCGCCCTGATCGTAGCAAATACCCCTGCCTATGGAGTGTATGAGTGGGTGTTTGGCTTGCCAGTGTCAGTCAGTATTGGCGGCTTTAGTATTGATAAACCCATGCTGTTATGGATTAACGATGGTTTGATGGCCATATTTTTCTTTCTAATTGGCTTAGAAGTTAAGCGTGAAGTGCTGGACGGCCACTTAAGTTCCCCGCAAAAAGTCGCCTTACCTGCTATAGCCGCAATTGCGGGTATTATGGTGCCTGCTTTACTTTATGCCGCGTTTAATTATCAAGATGCCGTTACGTTCAAAGGCTGGGCAGTTCCAGCGGCAACTGATATTGCCTTTGCCCTAGGTGTTTTTAGCTTATTTGGGCGTGCCTTGCCCATCACCCTGAAGCTCTTCTTATTGTCTGTGGCTATTTTTGATGATATTGGCGCCATTATCATTATTGCCTTGTTCTATTCAGTTGAAATGTCCTTACTGTCCTTAACTGTGGCATTAGCTGGCTTAGTTATTCTGTTTTTATTAAATCGTTTTAATGTGGCTAAACCTGCTGCCTATTTAGTGGTAGGCGTTGTGGTATGGGGCGCAGTATTAAAATCCGGTGTGCATGCCACTTTAGCAGGCTTTGCCATCGCATGGTTTATTCCGTTTAAGTCATTGACTGACTCATCAGGTGCTACTACAGGCTCCATGTTACTCAAACTCGAGGAAGGGTTACACACATGGGTGGCGTTTTTAATTCTACCGGTTTTTGCCTTTGCTAATGCGGGCGTGCGATTTATTGATGCACAAGCCGAACAAATTATGTTGCCAGTGGTTATTGGTGTGGTAGCAGGGCTATTTATCGGCAAGCAGTTGGGTATTTTTGGCGCCTGCTGGCTGGCGGTGAAGCTGGGTTTTGCCAAGTTACCAGAGGGGGTAACGTGGCTGCAAATTTATGCCGTTTCAATCTTGTGTGGTATCGGTTTCACCATGAGTTTGTTTGTCGGTTCACTTGCTTTCGAAGGCTATAGCTCGGAGTACTTAGATAGCGTGAAGATAGGTGTGTTAAGTGCATCATTATTTTCCGCTTGTTTGGGCGCCTTTATTATTTCGCTGTGCCGTAAAAAGCAAGAGCAGTAGTGTGGTTGTGTAAAAGTGTTTTTCTATGTGATTTTAAATTTAACTGAAAGTGAGGCGTTAATATGCAATTAAATATTCATGCACAAAATCTAAATATCAGTGAACAATTGAAAGAGGAATTCGGTCAGCGCATAAAAGGGATTTTTGATCGCACCCAACAAAAAATTCGCAAAGTTAGGGTCATTTTTACTGATGTAAATGGCCCTAAAGGCGGGGAGGATAAACAGTGCCGAGTACAGCTTGTATTGTTTGGTTTGCCAACGGTTAACGTTGTATCAAAACAGGCCAACTTACATAAAGCTTTGGCTCATGCACTAAGCGTAGCCAAACGAACATTAAAACGACGGTATAACAAACTGCAAAGAGTCGACCATGTCTCTGTGCGGCAATTATCCCACGGCGAGTTAGATTTTATTTTTGATCAATCTGGAGTATCTAATGTCTAGTCAAATGCAGTTTTCTCAAACAGCGAACAGTGCTGTAGAGCTTACTAGTGTTAATAAAGTACTGCGTAATACCTATGCGTTATTAGCCTTAACCCTATTATTTAGTGGTGTAACGGCGAGTCTCGCTGTGTATTTCAATATGCCGCCACTGGGCTTGTTATTGACCTTAGGGGGATATTTTGGGCTATTGTTCTTAACTCATAAAACCCAAAACTCGGCCGCTGGTTTGTTAAGTGTGTTTGCTTTAACGGGCTTTATGGGGCTGACCCTTGGGCCTTTGTTGAGTGCGTATTGGGCAGGTGCACCTGCGATAGTATTAAAAGCAGCGGTAACAACAGCAGCGGTATTTATTGGCCTGTCAGCCTATGCAATATTCAGTAAACGGGATTTCTCGTTCTTACGCAGTTTCCTGGTAGTGGGTATTATTGTCGGTTTTGTTATGGCACTTATTGCGTTTTTTATGGAATCGAGTGCCTTGTCGTTGGCTGTCTCGGCAATGTTTGTCTTACTGATGTCTGGACTAATACTGTATGAAACCAACAATATTATGAAGGGTGGGGAGACCAATTATATTATGGCGACAGTCAGTCTTTTTGTGGCCATTTTTAATTTATTTACCAGTTTGATGCATCTGTTTGGGGTAGGTCAGTCTGAGTAAGCGAGTCAATTAAACCAAGAAAACGTATTAGTCATAATTTAAATAAAAAATAACAGTGAGAAGAACAATGAATAGAGTAACAATAATTGCAGCATCGGTAGCAATGTTGATGACGGGTTGTGCAACGGCAGACTCAAAAATGGCGATGAGTGACAAAGCGGTATCTGATGACGTGGTTGCACAACAGCATCTCGCACTGACCGCTAATACTCAGGGCAAGGGTTTCGGTCCCCAGTCGCCACGTGATTTAGACGCGCCTGCTGGTAACAACCTACGTGCTTTCAACAGCGCTCCTGCTTACACTGAAATGAATTTATGTAATATCCATTTCCATAAAAATGCTGAGCATAAAGGCGGTGAGTTTACCAAGTATGCGGGCAATGGTGATGGTAAAGGCTTTGATTCTGGTTACCAATATTCAGGTAAACTAACGTCGGCAGAACTGAAGCCGGCTGCTGTTGCAGCGTGCCCAAGTGAACATGGTGCAGTTAATCCTGGCGATACTATCGAAGTGCACTATGTGCATTCTAGTGCTCAAGTTACGCCGGGCCCAACATTAGGCGCGTGTTTAAGTGAGTCAATAATGAATCCGCAGTTGCGCGTAGAAACCCAAGTGTTTGTAGTGGTTAACGATGATGATGCCTTAGACTTCAAAGAACTGACTGAATTTGAAATGGAAGATGGATATTATCAAGCTAAAAATATCCCTAAGGATACCGGTACTCCTATTCAATATGACGGTTCAACTACGGGCCCCGGTTACAATGAAAAAGCCTCACCTCTAAAAGTATCATGGAGCGTACGTCCACAGGTTGCTAAGGTAAGCGTTGCCAGCGTAGGTGAATGGTGTAAGGGTAATGTCTTTAAAGAAAATCATGGCCATGGTGTAAGAAATCTAGTGCAAGACCTTGACCTACTGTCACCAATAGGTAAATAGCGACCGAACAGATTGATTAAAGGGCCAATATTCTGCCAAGGGTCTAATGCTTGTTAATTGTAGTGTGCTAGTTAGATGTTAAAAATGCAGCCTTAGGGCTGCATTTTTATTGGGGTTTAATTTTTTCTGAGCCAAGTGGCAGTCAGTTTTTTACAGTCTTTTTTCCAACAGCAATTATCTTTACAAATATAGCGGTGGTCAGATTGGTAACACTCGGGGTAGTTATTACTGCAGTTTAATTGCTTAACAGCTAGCTCATCGGCTGGCCGTTTGTTTATATTGTGTGGTGTTAATGGCAAATTGCTTTGGTACATAATAGCCTCTGATAATTTGTTCGTAACCCAGTTAAACAGTTTGGACTTAAAATGCAGAGGCTACCAGTCGCAACGCCCATGGAAAAAGTAATCTTTGTGGGTTCTTTGATATAGGTCAAAATCTGGCATAACCTACTGCTTAATTGACGGCCGTTGTGCTCATACTTCCATAAGGTTGGAGACGCAATAATAGCGAGCCATGTTAATACTGACTGCAAACTGTAATATTCTGTTGATGTAGCACGTAAGATGGTATTTTTAACATTATGCGTTAATTGCCATGGTTTTATATGCAACAGAATAAAGCTGAATTAAGCCGCTCTGATATTAGAAACGGCTTAACTAATATCGTCATAGGCAGTGCTGCCGTATTAGTTTTTTTTGCCACATGCGCCTCATTGCTGCGCTACCACGTTATTGGTTTTCAGCCGATTATGCTGGTTCATGTACTTTTATCATGCTTCATCGTCCTGCTTTATGTACTAAGAAACATCATTGCGCTGAATATTCGAGCTCTGCTTATTTGTAGTATCTTTTTTATTGCAGGATTGGGCGGGCTGGTTTCTTTTGGTTTGGCAGGTGCGGGCACTTTAATACTATTTGGTGCCTGTGTTATTTCAAGTTTATTGGTCAGTATCCGTCTTGCTGTTATTTTTGCGGTCAGTGGGGCTGCCGCACTGAGTATTGGTTTAATGTTATCTTTGGATGGTAGCTTGAGTTTTAATATTCCACTAGACAAGTATTTATTATCACCTGAGGCGTGGTTAAATAATCTGCTGACATATGGCTACTTAGTGACGATTAGTTTGTTGCTCATCAAGCGTTTTTCCTTATATCTCAATAGCTTTTTATCGTCACAGGCACAAATTATTAAGTCTCAAACCAAACAAATTGACGTTTCAGAAAATATTTTGGAAGCTGTGGTGAATTCCCTACCTTATGGCATTTTATGGAAAGATACCCAACTGCGCTATTTGGGCGCAAATAAATATTTTCTGCAAGATGCTAAGATAAGAGACGTATCTAAAGTCATCGGTAAAACGGACAAAGATCTGTTTCCAAGCCATCTTGCTCAAAGAGTGACTGAACTTGATAAGCAAGTGCTTACTAGCGCTAAGGATTCTGAAAATAAACTAGAGGAACATACCGATAAACAGGGCAATACGGTTTTTATTGCGACTTATCGTAAGATGTTAAGGGCAAAAGATGGAGAGTTACTAGGCGTGTTGTGTGCTTATCATAATGTGACTGAACGAACGTTAATGGAGCAACAACTCAGAGACTCTAAAGCCTTAGCAGATCAAGCGAACTTAGCTAAATCTCTTTTCTTAGCCAATATGTCTCACGAAATTCGTACCCCACTCAACGGCATTCTAGGCCTCATTGACCTTAGTTTAATGACAAAGCTAGACAACACGCAGTTAGATTATCTGAGCAAAGCCAAACTATCCGCTAACACCTTGCTCTACATTATCAACGATATTTTAGACCTCTCTAAAATTGAAGCCGGACAAATGCAGTTAGAACATATCCCCTTTGATATCAAAACAGTTCTGGCGGATGTAAACGAGCAATTTTTCTACATTGCGCAAAATAAAGGTATCGAATTTAGCGTCAGTTATGACGGCCCTAGGTCACTTTGGGTAAAAGGTGACCCAGTACGTTTACTACAAATACTTATCAATTTGTGTTCTAACAGTATTAAATTTACTGAGCAAGGCAAGGTAACGCTGACGTGCGAGGCTGCAGTAGAGCAAAGTAACGCCAATTTACTTTTGAAAATAAGCGATACCGGCATTGGTATGGATACTGAAGCGCTACCATTGCTGTTTACTAAATTCACCCAATTGGACAGCTCAATTAGTCGTAAATTCGGTGGAACCGGACTGGGTTTGTCCATTGTAAAAGGACTGGTTGATACTATGGCCGGAGAGATTACAGTGACTAGTCACTTAGGCCAAGGCAGTTGTTTTGCGGTAAACCTTGCTTTGCCTTTGGGGGAGCAGGAGCTTCAACCAACCAGTGCAGATAAGCCCGTTAATTTAAGTGGCAAACAAATTTTGCTAGCGGACGATAATGAAATTAATCGTGTAATCGTTGAGCAATTGCTTGGCTCAGTTGGCGCCACAGTCGTGAGCGCTGAAAATGGCCAAATAGCCCTAGACAAATTAGCCAGCCAAGATTTTGATATGGTGTTGATGGATATTCAAATGCCCGTTATGGACGGCTGCACAGCAATCGGTCATATTCGGGCTAACAAAAAATATCAGTCTTTACCTCTCATCGCATTAACCGCCAATGCCATGAAACATGAAATTGAATTATACGAAAAGCTTGGTTTTGCGGCCCATGTAGCTAAACCTTTCGATTTTACTCTTCTGCTTAATGCAATTAAAAAACACCTACTACAGTCGTAACTCCGGCATAGTCTTAAAGAAAAGGTTACGCGGGCCCACCTACTGCTGGATTTGTTGCCTCGTTGCCGGCTGCTAAGATCTAAATCTGCAGCCAAGCTAAGTGCTGTGGCCACAAGGCCCATCAGCGTAGGTGGCACCTTTGGCTTTAGCTGCATTTAATACAATCCCTGCAAAATCATTAAAAGAAGAGCTGCTTGAATTGTGCGACATAAAGAAACACGTCATACCCTTAAAAACCTGACTAAATAGTCTGGAATTGGCATTCTATTTGCGTTCATAACCCCAGTGCCGCTGTGGCACTAATAAATGCACAATTTTGCGCAATGTGGAGACGGTTATGAATATTTTATGGACTAATTTGGTGCGATTGCCCTCAATTCTGCTAGTGATAATCTCATTGGTGGCTTGCACGCCTCCTATTAAAACTGACACTAGTCGAACTGAGATCCGTCAGCCAAAGCCATTTAGCCAAGAAATTCTTACTCGACAGGCCCTAACTCAGGTTGCTTTAGGAAGAACTTCAGCTGACCTTGTCATTCAAAATGTGACACTGTTGAATGTTTTTACCCAAGAATGGCAAAGCGCTCAGGATATTGTGGTTGCTAAAGGACGCATTGCATGGATTGGTGACGCAGGAGGCTGGAAAGGGCAAGCGCAGGATACCTTTGATGCCAGTGGTTTGTGGGCTGTGCCTGGTTTTGGTGAATCCCACAAACATATTGAAAGTTCATATCTGACGCCAGAATATGAAGCGGCCCTAGTTATTCCTCAGGGTAATACATGGACAGTAGAGGGCTCCCATGAAGTGTCCAATGTTGTGGGAGTCCATACCGCTGATTTCTGGCTTAAAGCGGAGAAAGCCGGTAGTCCATTAAAAATATTTCCGGCTATTGGTTCGGCAACGCCGCCAACGGCTTATGAATCTGGTGGTGGATTTTTTGCTTATCAGGAAATGGTTGATTTTCTCGATCAAGATTCAAAAGTGGTGGCGCTTGGAGAAGTGATGGACTGGCCCGCTATCATCAATGCCAACAATCCAGGACATCAGCGCCTGTGGGAAATGATTCAAGCCACTTATGACAAAAGAGCGGTTGTTGAAGGACACGGCATGAACCTAACCAGTGCTTCAGATATTAATGCTTTTGTAGCGGCTGGTTTAAGCTCAGATCATGAAGTTCGTATGGCAGAAGAAGGTATAGCTAAACTGCGCAGAGGGGTCTTTTTAGAGGTAAAAAAAGGCTCTATTGAAGTGTTATTTCCGAAGTTGTTAGAAATGAAACTTAAAGACTGGAGTAATATTTCGGTGACCACTGATGATCGAGATGTGTTTGCTACCATGCAATTAGGTTCAATGGATTATAATATCCGCAGTGCTATCGAGGCCGGTGTGCCCAACGAAATCGCTTATCAGCTTGGCAGTTATAACACGGCTCGGCATTTTAATATTGATCATTTGGTAGGTTCATTAGCGCCCGGGCGTTATGCCGATGTGGTATTGCTAAGTAACCCCGATACCGTGGCCATTGAGCGGGTGTATGCCAATGGGCAACTAGCTGGTATAGGTAAAGAATATCAATTATCCATACCCAAAATTGATTATCCAAGCTGGGCTACTGATACCATGAATGTGGGCCGCACCTTAAGCGCCAGTGACTTTGTGATCAGTGCACCAGAGGGACGTGATTCTGTTTTTGCTGCTGTGCTCGAGCCCTTTTGGTTTAAGCCTGAATTTATCACTCTCACTTTGCCAGTAAATGAGCAAGGTAGGGTAGTGTCCGACCCATCAGATAATTTGATCAAAGTGGCAGTTGTGGATCGTTATCATGGCACTGGCGCCGTATCAAAAATGTTTTGGCAAAATGTCGGTCCTCGAACACTTGGGTCAGCGTTGGCCAGTTCACAATCTCATGATTTACATAATATCTGGACTATTGGTAATGATGATGCGGCGATGGCTTTAGCAGCCAACACCATTGCTGAAATGGGCGGTGGCTGGGTGCTAGTTAGTGGCGGCGAAGTGATCGCTAAAGTACGTTTAGATATTGCTGGATTAATGACTGCACGTCCGGTGCAAGAGGTCGCGGCGGAGATGGAAAAACTTCATCTGGCTGCAGATGCCATGGAATGGATAGCTGCACCAGGATTGCCAGAGCGCATGCGTTTTGCCTTTTTAACCGCCGCTCCTTGGAAATGGCAACTGGTAGCACCCTATAAAGGTAACCCCTCCGGGCTGGTGGATGTTACCACTGGTCAGACTCATCCCGTCATCTGGTAGGTTTTGCTGTGTTCAAACTACTGAAATCTGCACTGGGGCAGAAAAATTTTATACCGACTAGTTTAGTGTTAAGAGCATGGTTATGGTGCAGTTTGCTGTGTGCTTTTAGTAGTCATGGCCATTTGTTAAATATGAGCAAAGTACAGATTTCGGTGCAGCAAGATGGGACAGTACTGGCCGATTTTAATCTTGATCTCAGTCGGGAGCTAGGCAGCTCCGATGACTATTACAGCTTAAGTCAACTAAGCCAGCCAATGATGCAGCCGCGCATAGTTACCGTATTATCGCAGTTGAGTTCGGCAACACAGTTAATGGTCGATAATGCGCCAATTAGCTGGCAAATAAACACGGTCGAGCTACCGAACAATCCAATGGAAGACTTTTACAGTGGCGTAGTCTGGCCCATGACACATATTCAGTTAAAGGCTCAGTTGCCTCTAGATAAGTCAAACAGTGGTTTTCTGCTTGCCCGCTTCAGTGGTGAGTTTGTATTTGAAGAGCCAATTGCGCTAACGTTTTTGCAAGTACACAGTGGTCGCAAAATGAGTCGCTGGTTAGTTCCAAATCAGCAAAGCCCGCTGTTTGCATTAAATGCACAGACCGAAACGCTAACAAGTGCAGGCTTGCCATGGCAGCAATGGTTTGATTACGTTTATTTGGGAATGAAACATATAATGCCTATGGGCTGGGATCATGTTTTGTTTGTATTGGGATTGTTTCTGGGCATGCGCAGTGTGGGTCAATTACTCTGGCTTATTAGCGGATTTACCGTGGCACATTCAGTCACGCTGGCTCTTTCTAGTTATGGTGCCATTCAGTTAAGCCCAGCGATAGTCGAACCACTGATTGCCTTTTCCATTATATGGGTGGCAATAGAAAATATACTATTCAGACGGCCTGGAGGTTGGCGTATTCTCACCGTTTTTATGTTTGGTTTGCTGCACGGCCTAGGTTTTGCTGAATCATTGCGTGACTTAGGACTGCCTACCGACAGTTTTGTTGGTTCACTGATTAGTTTCAACATCGGTTTGGAACTCGCTCAGATAGCGGTTGTTCTGCTGGCATTCATCTTGGTGGGGCGGTTGAGGGCAACAGCTATTTGGCGCAGTAGGGTAGTGATTCCGGCCTCAAGCGTTATTTCCTTGGTGGCATTTTACTGGACGCTCACCAGGATATGGTATTGATCTCGTTTAAAAATACCCTATCCTGTTGCAGTATATAGCCTTAAACCAAGAATAAAGCGCCTAAGCCTAAAAAGGCGACAAAACCGACGATATCAGTGATGGTCGTTAAGATCACCGAACCTGATAAGGCGGGGTCAATTTTCAGCTTATCCAGCAAAACGGGCACAAAAACCCCAGCACAAGCGGCGGCTAGTATATTAAGTAGAATAGCCACAGCAATGATTCCGCCAAGAATGGGATCATTAAACCAAGCAAACGCCACCAGCCCTATGACAACAGCCCAAATAATGCCATTTAAACCGCCCACTTTTAGCTCTTTTGCCAGTAAGGCTTTTAAGTTACCTCCAGTAATTTGTCTCAAAGCTAAACCGCGAATAATCAAGGTCAATGTTTGACTACCTGCAATACCTCCCATACTGGCTACTACTGGCATTAATACCGCTAATGCCACAACTTGCTGCAAGGTGGCTTCAAATACGCCAATAAAGGCACTGGCTAAAAAGGCAGTTAATAAATTGATGCCTAACCACAAGGCTCGACTTTTGGCACTTTTTCTGACCGGCGAAAATAAATCTTCATCTTCATCCATACCGGCTGAAGCCATTATTTGATGCTCGTAATACTCGTTTACCAGTTCACTGGCAGTACCAATATCTAAGCGCCCCACTAACTTACTCTGCACATCAACCACAGGTAAAGATGCGTAGCCAGATTTTTGTACCTCTAAAGCGGCTTGTTGGCAATCATCATCTGCTTGCAGCACATAAAAGGTTTCTTCTGCTATATCGACCAAGGGAATATGTTCAGGTAAGCCAAATAATTTAGTGAGTTTTACTGCTTCTGAAAATTGGCCAGCGCGGTTAACTAAAAAGATGCAATCAACGTGATCACTGATTTCACGCCGCATAAGTCGATAGGCATCTCTTACTTTGGCGTTAACCGGTAAGATTAGTAGATCATGGATAGCCCAGCGACCGATTTGTTCTTCAGTGTACTCATTGGCTTGATTAAAGTATTGCTTCTGCAACTTGTCCATCGCTGCAAACGCCTGATCCATTAATTGGCTAGGTAGCGAGTCGGCAAGTTCTAATAAATCTTCAGCTTCGATGTCGTAAAAAAGTTCGTCCCATTCTTGCTCATCGGTGGCTTTAATTAAGGTTTCACGTGGATCGCCACGCATGGCGAGCAGTACATCTAATTTTTTGTGTTGGCCAATGCTATGCCACACGTCTAAACGTTGTTGCAGAGGCAATGATTCAAGCAATAAGGCAAGCTCATCTTCATCTTTGGCTGCAACTAAAGCAGTGACCGTTGGACTCACCCCATTAGGCTCTTCCGGTGCGGCGATGATTTCTTCAATCAAGTCAAGCAAGGGGTCTGCCATAATAAACTACTCCTAATAATATGTGCTAGCGGAAGAGGGGGATTTAGTTTGCGCTTAGCTATCTCCATAGCTACAAATAAGACGTATTGATTGACAATGTAAGTGAACTATTTTGGGTTTGTGCCGTGGCCTATAAGCATAAGTTAAAGATTGTCTGAACTTATATTATTATTTTAAAACTTATGTTCAAAGTACTAAATTTCGTTGTCAAATTAGCTCATCGAATTGGGATATTTCATCAATAACTCGAACAAAATTTTAGCAGAATAAAGCCAGCAAAGATATCTCATTCACCTATCACAGGCATATAGCAACTCCACCCACCACAGCACAAAAACAGTGAATTATATTCAGCAAAAAATCGATCCAATGCATTGTTTTATCCGTTTAAGACAATGCTCTATTGTGAGTCTTAACCAAGATAAAGGTGTTGCCATGTCAAATATAGATAGACGTCGATTTTTAAAATACAGTGCTGGTGGATTAGTAGGAGTTACGCTTGGCAGTGTTAGTATACGTGCCTTTGCTGAAGAAAAGCTAAGTGAGGATGATGTCACGGCTAAGGCTCTGAAATATGTTCATAAATCTCCGGTCGAAGGTGCCGTCTGTGCCAATTGCATGCAAATTAAAGGCGCAGGTGAAGAATGGCTCGGCTGTAATATCTTCCCCGGTAAATTAGTGAATGCAAATGGTTGGTGTGCAGCGTGGATGAAAAAGCCAGCCTAGAAGGTATTAAGTCGGGTACTTAAGCTTACAGAATCACAATGCCCAAAGGGGGTCAGATAACCCCTTTTGAGCGTTTACAATCACATTTTTCTGCAAGGGTTGCCGTCATTAGCTGGCTCAAAGGTCAGCGTTTGAAGTTGGGTACACTGGTTACTGGGCTTTTTTTGATATAAACCCGTAATATACATCCCTACTCAAGCAACAGTTCCTACATTTATTAGTGCTCAACTTTTCCTTTTGCTTCAACCCTAGTTTGTCTATTTGAACCTCCTTCAACTTCTCGTGGCTGAATACAATACCGATAAACTCAAATTATATGATTTAGATCAAGTTTCAATTCTATGTAAAGTGCGATAGTCAACTCAAGGTTAATACAGTCACTTGAGGAATTATAATGAGTATCGAAAAACACGATTTATTGAAAGAGTTACCTGAGCATCATCACACTATTCGACATTTAAAAATGAATGATAAACATTTTGTTCGTCTGTACGATAATTATGAAGAATTGACCACAGAGATTTATAGGATGGAAACGGGCAGTGAAACGCCGTCAGACGATGTGCTTGAAAGTAAAAAACGTCAACGTGTGCAATTAAAGGACTCTCTTTTTAGTATTATTAAAACTACTGAAGCGGCAATTTAGGCCCAAAAATCGCTGAGTGAACCACAGCAATCTCCTACTAATTAGGGATATAATTGCACAATGCCACTTTTGCCCGCCCAGTCACCGACTAACCAAATTTGCTCAAAGGGGTGACGGGTGGGCACATCAATACAATGCTGCAGCCCTTTTATTTGTTCTGTGTCCCAAGCTGGATGTGCGTTGCGGATCACCAACCATACTCTTTTAGTTTTATAATGTTTATAAGATTTATTGAGTAAGATGCGATTAAGTGCTTTTAATAAACGCTGGGCGGGTAGGGTATTTTGTTCTAGTTGGCGCAGTTCTTGGCGGGTTAACTCGCTCAGTTCACGGCCAAGAATTTGCATTGCTTCTTGCTCAGTTCCATATAAGTGGGCAATTTCTAAATCTAAACGTTGACCTTCTAAGCGACAAGATACATCGGGTTTACTCGGTCTATTGTGCCAAAGATGACGGATGCGCTTACCGCTATCGTGTTCATACCAGCGCATAAATAATTTAGCTGCTTGATGTTCTAATTCTAACTTTTCAGTTTCACTTTGATGTAGTCGCAACAAGCCATCTGACTTCTTATTCAACAATGCCCTAACTGCCTATATAAGTGAGCATAAACCCGCATTTTAGTTTTGTGGATCTAGCCATAACCCAATGCACTTAACTTACCTTATACAGAACAGAAGGCAAAACCTTTAGTCAGATTTAAGCAATAAGCTTATTGTCGACTGCCTTTAGGTTTGTATTGAGAAGGACAATAAGCCCTATCAATATCAGGAGAGCGGAGTTTCAAGTGTTTTGTTTTTCGACCAGTAACGCGTTGGCGCCAATTTTTAAAAGTTTTAGCTTTTAAATGCCGGCGCATTAAACTAATTACCTTAGATTCGTCCAAGCCAAATAAACGTTCAATGGTTTCAAACGCAGTGCGGTCTTCCCATGCCATTTCAATCACACGGGATATCTCAGCTTCTTCAAGTGGTGGCAGTGTAGTCATTTGTTTCCTCGCTCTAATTACTATTTCAATACGTTCAAATGACTATTTTGTTCACTGAAAATGCTGTTTTATTTGCTTTTACTGGCAGTTTCACTAGTAGCCAGCTTAATGGGAGCATTGTTACTGGTGTGCATGTTATCAATTACAGCTTGAATTCCATTTGCACGCAGAATGGGCGCAAATTCACTCTCTTTACTAGACAGCAAACTAATTCCTTCTGCCAAAATATCGTAGACTTTCCACTCATTGACCTCGGAATCAATGCGCAGTTTGAATGCCAAGTGAATATCTGGAGCCCCTGGATCTTTGATCAAGGCTTTTATACTGATATCTTTATCGCTTCCCACATCCCTAGCTGGTTCAAATACGACTTCTTGATCAGTATAGTAGGACAGTGCAACCGCTAAACTGGTGACCAAATATTCACGAAATACATCGATATATTCGTCTACTCTATCTTTGGGTACTGACCGTAAGTTTTTACTGAGCACCTTTAATGCAGAGAATTTGTAATACACATGGGGCATGAGTTCTTGGTTAATAATGACGCGCAAGGTATCTGGGTTTTGTTTTATTTTGACCTGCTCTCTTTTTATACTGTTAAAGGTTTTATTCGCTACATCTTCCACTAGCTGATAGGGCTCTGAAGGCTGTGCGTCAACAGTAAAACTAAAACATAAAACAGTAATCGCAATAAACAGGCGACTTTGTGAGATTTTCATTGGGCTTCCTAACTCTTCTCAAATAGTTCAGCTTTATACTGAAGTAGGCATTTTATCATAGCCTCTAGCTTTGAAACTAGTTGTAAAAAAATGTAATGCTGAATTTTTTTGGGGATAAACAAATCTTTTGCTGGCCTGTTTACAGCAATCTCTTTTGGAAGCCAGTTGGCAACTATCGCTAAACGTTGTTAATTTAGTGTCTATTAATGGTTACATTTTTTGGGTTTGAATTGCCAGAACTGACCATTTGGCGGTTTTTTTACTCTTCAAAACAGCATTTAGCTGAAAAAATTCCCTTTTTAAGTAAAAAAACTGTATCTCTATGGTAACACTGTGTTTTTTGATTTATTGTTCGGTGCTTACCAAATCTTTATTGCTACGAGACTCGACTTATTAAGGGATTATGATGTTGTATCGATTTTTCACAGTTATTGTGACTATTGTTGTGTTCATTTGCAGTGTCGATGCCCATGCAACGTCGACAGAGGCTAAAGGCTTAGGTGCGATTGTTAATGGTAATGTGGCAGACGGTCGCAAAAATGCCCTTGAAGACGCTAAACGGGTTGCCATTGAACAGATGTTGGGCAGTTATATCAGTGCTCGGACTGAGACAAACAATTTTATGTTGGCCTCAGAAAAAATATATTCCACAGCTAAAGGTCAAATCGATGGCTATGACATATTAGCAGAAGGTAAAGTAGACCAAGAGACATACTACGTCACCATTCTTGCGCGTCTCGACTCGGCTAAAGCGAGTGCATCAGCTAAACAACAACTAGCAAAATACAGTTGGTATAAACAGCCAAAAATTATTATTCAACAGCGTGATAGCAACGGTGAACATGCCGCTAATACCCTGGCGATTTTTACCACTGAGTTATCACAGTCTTTAAGAAAGATTGGTTTTGATGTTATTAGTGATGACGCTAGCTCTGCTTTGATACCTACTTTTATTGTTAGTACAAGTTTAACAACACGTATTAGTAATGATGAATATCAAGGTTTAGAGATTAAATCGAATCAAGTTTCAGTAGCGGCACAGTTATTAAATGCTCAAACAGGGCAAGTATTGTCTAATGCGACAGAATCAAAGCAAGCCGCGGGGGCAAACAGTTTAGCTCAATTTGAAAAGATGGTGACTAAACTGGCTTTTCGAATATCTCAGCGCATTAACTTAGACACAAAACAAGTGTGGCTAGGTGACAACACACATTCCGTTTTACTCAAGCTGATGTCAAATAATACAGAACAAATCCAGCTAATAGAGTCAGCGCTCAACAATGTTGTTGTGGGTTTGAGCTCCTTAGACATTCAATCAAAATCCGCCGAAAAAGTTATTTATTTGACCAAGTATCAGGGATGGGCAGAACAACTCTATGAACAACTCAATAGCTTGAGTAAAGACCCCAGCATTCCCTTCACTGTGTCATTTTTTAATGGTTCAGAAATTACACTCAGCATCAAGCATTAGGAATATGTGATGAAAAAAGCTCTTATTACGTCTGCCGTATTAATCGCCCTAAGTGGCTGCGGCTCAACTACACAAGGCACTAAGGAGTTTGATACCGCTAATCAACTTGCTAGTGTTAATCAATTTGATGAAGCGATTGCATATCTTGAACAAGCGGTGAGCAAGAACCCCAAAAATCAGCAGTTTGTGACCAAACTAGCTGATTTAAAAAATCGCTATACCGCGGTTAATCTAAAAAAAGTTAATCAATTGCTGGCGGCTGAAATTACCAAGCAAGGCTTGGATGAAGCGGAATCATTGATTAATGACCTAAGCAAAGTGGGCATTAGTAATCAGGAAACAGAGTCCGCCAACGCTTCAATTGCGGCGCAACGAACCGTTCTTTACGCCGAGTTAAGTCAACAGTATGAAATGGCTAAAACCGCAATGGTCACAGAAGATTGGCGCGGAGCAAATCAACTATTAAAAAATATCAGTGCTCGTTTTGCTAATTACGAAGACGTTCAGAGTCGTATCAAGACAGTGGTCACTGAGGCCAATAAGTATTATTTAAGCCAGGCCAACAAGGCAATTAAACAAGATAATTTTGCCCTTGCACGTCAATACCTAAGTGATTTACTCGAGATCATTCCGGGCAATCCTATCGCCACAAGTTTACTAAAAAAAGTCCAGCAAAATGACAATCAAGGATATTTTTTAGCCAAGGTCAAGGCCGCTCAGCAAACAGAAAATTGGGCTCAGGTGATTGTTAATTGTAAAGCCGCCATGGCATATGGAGCTGCGAATAACGAGTGCGGTGAGTTGCTAATAATTGCTAAGCAAAGACAAGCCGATTCTATCGCCGGCGCCATGCTGGAATCGATGAGTGAAGGCCGTTTAGTCGAAGCTAAAAACCAATTTCTACAATTAAAAGAGTTAAATGCTCTGGAATCTGCAAAGTTTGAAAGTTTGCGTAATGCCTTGGCACAACAGGCGGATTATAGTGCTTCGAGCTACCAGCAGAAGGGCCAATACGCAATGGCCTTGGTATTGTTGAATGTCATTAGTGTAGTCAATCCAGCCTATCCCGATTTATTTACCAAGGTCAGAAATATAGAAGATAATATTTATGATCGTGCGCGTCGCTCTATTGCCGTATTTGACTTCAATAGTCCATCAAGCGCCGAAGATGCTGGAGTTATTGTCGCTAACAATCTAATTTCCAGATTATTCAATAATGCTAGCAGAGATATCAAAATATTAGAGCGAGAAAAGTTGTCCTCAATATTAGAAGAAATGAAGCTCGGTCAAATTGGTGTTGTGTCTGAAACTACGGCAAAAGAAATGGGCAGAATATACGGAATTGACTACGCCATAATGGGTTCAGTTCTTTTATATAAAGTAGATGAAAATACCGCCGAAAGCACCAAAACGATTCGTTATCAAATAGGTGAAAAAATTCAAGATAATATTGAATATCTCAACTGGAAAGCAGCGAATCCAAGCCCATCCAAACAAGAGCTTAAAGATGCGCCGTTAGCCAAGATAATGGTGCCTGAGTTTGGTGAGAAAGAATACGATGTTACCCAAACAAAAAAGGTTGGTTTTATTCAATTGTCTTTTAGGATAGTGAATGTACTAACGGGTGAAAACACCCGTGTCGATACCATTGAGCGTAAAGTTCAGCTTGAAGACAGTTCGAATGCCGGTGTGCAGGATGCGGGGATTATATTTGATCCAATGGAGGTGCCCACTGACACAGAAATAATGCAACAGCTGACAGAGCAAATTGTTGAACATATGGCCGGTGAAGTCTTGCGTCCATTGCAACAGTTAGAAACCTTCTATTTCAATGAAGGGCAAGATAGAGAGCGTCGAGCCGAATATGATATCGCGGTTGAAAACTATACCTATGCTGTTTACAACGAGCGCTTAAAGTCGGTTTCTTCTTCGCCAGTGACAGTCGAAGCCAACAAACGGATCAATGAAATATTGGCTCGCTATCGTTTTGAAACCAACTAGTTTGGTGGATTAAACAAGGATGAATAGACGACTAATTGACTGCAAAAACATTCGCTTGGCGTTTTATGGTCTGCTCTTTGTGATGTTTTTGAGTCCTATTGTTGATGCTAAACAACACAGTGTGGCCATTTTTCAATTTACTGCAACGAGCATGGATGTGGTGGGAATTGAAAATGATGTGGCTTATGTTGTGCGCAATGAACTGCGTAAAAATAGTCAATTGAGTCTTCTCAATCAACGCGAAATGGAAGTTGTGTTGATGCGCAACGGCATTATTCAGGGCTTCGATTTAGAACAAGCCATTAATGCAGGACAGTCATTAGATGTGAACTTTGTCATTATGGGCAAAGTATCTCGGGTTAATGGCAATATAGTGAGCCAAATTGCATTGGTATCTTCTGCCAACAGGCAAATGATTACTAGTTGGAACTTTAACTTTATCAATCAGCAAGATGTATTAAATCGCAGTAATGAAATAGGCTCAAAAATTGCTGCTGAAATTGATCAATTTATCGCTACAGGTTCTGGTCTAGGTGAAGATGGTAGTCAGTCAAATTGGTTGTCCTCGATTGACGCTAAGGTGCTTGAAGGGCAAAGCCGGATTGTTTGGACTGTAGGCGAATTTGCTCCCCAAGCCCTAGGTTTTAATATTTACAGGGGCTTATCTGACCAAGGTCCCTTTAGTTATTTATCGAGTGTACTTGATGCCGAATATGTTGACGATATCAGTGATATGGCAGGGGATGTTTTTTATCAGGTTTCACTCTTAACAGAGACTGGTGAAGAACTCAGAAGTAAGAAAATTGCCGGTATCAAGGTGACAGCGCAAGTTGTATCAAGCTTAGCGCCTCCAGCGGTTTTGGATGTCAACCAACTAATTAGAGGTATAGAAATTACCTTTTTGCCTTCAGCCCAAAATATCACTCAGCAAGTTATTGGCTATCAATTGGTCAGACGAGAAAAAGGTCAACCATGGAAAGTGGTCAATACCGTGTCACGCGCCACGTTGTCTGCAAGCAATAAAAAAAGTGAGGCGAATACCGATATTAAACAATATACCTTAGTGGATGCCGAAGCTGGCTCAATTGTCGCGCCAGTAGAGTATGCCGTGAGGGCAATTAATGGCCAAGAACTAGGTCAAACATCAGATTTGATAGGGCATGTGCCAGTGCAGCCTCCAACTTTGCTCGATACTGGGACATACGGCCTGAGGCAAAGCTTAGTCAAATGGCAGCCCGTTGTCGCTGGCAAAGGCTACAACGTGTATCGACGCGATGCGTTAGCTCTTAAGGAGTGGGTGCTAATTTCGACCATAAATGACTTAACGCAAACAAGTTACATAGATAAGGACTTCAATGCTGAAAATCAGAGTTTTCAATATGCTGTTAATGTCTTCGATCAATATTCAGTTTCTGCACTCAGTCAAGCGATTACCTTAACTAGCCGAGGACCGCTTAGGGCCCCTGAAAACTTTACTATTGAGAGTGGTTTAGCACAAAAAGTCATATTGCGCTGGCAAGCTTACCAAGATCAAGCGCTCAAAGGTTACGCTATTTTTCGTACTCCTTTTACTGAGCAAGCCGAAGTGACTTTGGAAAAAGTTGCCGAGGTGCTTGATCCCACTGCACAGCAGTATATTGATGACTCAGTGACACTAAACGGTACAAGTTACTACTATGCCGTGGCAGCCTTGAATAGCTTTAGTGCATCAGGCGACTTAAGTCCTGTTCAACAAGGTACAACTAAGGAAGCGCCATTGCCGATAGGCAATTTAATCTTAGATATTCAACAATCTCAGATTAACCTGAGTTGGTCGCAGAGTGAGCAAGCTCCTGCCAATATACGTTTCAAATTAGAACGGCGCTGGCAACAAACTCAGTGGCAATCTCTGGTAACCTTGGATGGTGGCACTCTTTCTTATATTGATAAACAGCTCATGCCGCAGGCTGAAGTTGAATATAGAGTTAGCGTGGTAGACGAAGATTCACTAGTCAGTGCCCCAGTATCCTCAGAATTAATTCACACCCTAAACAATATTGTCATGTTGCCACAAGCAGATGGTTTATTGCGTAAAAACAAGCTTGTTTGGCAAGCCGTTCCAGTAGCTGAAAAAATCAGAGTATTACGACGTGAAAAGAACCAGCCATGGCAAACCATCGCAGAATTAGACGGCGTCATTGATTATTATGATGATACCAATCAATTAGCTGACGATACTTATTACGAATATAGGTTGGCTATTGTTTATGCCGGACAAATAGTCAGTCAATCTGAACCGCTAAGCATGAAAACAAAAGATATCCCTGCACCCGGGGAACTCAATATTATTAATGGCAAACCTCGCGAATTAGTATTGAATTGGTCGCACAAGAATGACCCTGATATCAAAAGTTATTTAGTCTACCGCGCTACCGAATCTGATGATTATGAGGCCTACAATTTTGTGGCAGAGATCCCCAGCAGCCAAACAAGTAGCTTCACTGATTCGGTAGATAAAGATGGAATAGAGCACGGTAAAATATACCGTTATGCTGTTGCCAGTCGAAACATATTTGATGCCATCGGCCCAATAAGTTCAGGCGTTGAGGGTTTTACTAAAAAGTTACCAGGGGCAGCCATTGAAATCAGTGCTCAAGCCGAAACGACGATGGTCACCTTAAATTGGCAAACAGGATCTGAGTCTGATTTACAATTGGCTGAAGTGTATCGTCGTTGGCAGCACGAAAAACAATGGACCTTAATAGATAAAATCAATGCAAATAGCAATTCGTATCAAGATAGCCAATTGCTTCCTTATGCCAGCGCAGAATATAAAATAAAACTAGTTGATGAGGACGGATTAAGCAGTGCCGACTCCGATATTGTCAGAGTAACAAGCCCTCTAGTGACTGAACTTGCGGCAACGGAGCAAGGATTATTAAGAAAAAGCGTCATAAACTGGACGCCTAATCCACTGGTGGGATCGTATAAAATATTACGTTCAGAAAATAATTTGACTTGGCAGGAAATGGCGACTGTCAACGGCAGTGAATATGTTGATGAAAAAAATATGATAGATGAAAAAACCTATTTTTATCAACTGACTATTATCCACCAAGGACAGCAAATCGGTCAAAGTAATGCTATCGAAGTCGTGACTAAGGCACTGCCACAGGCGCCGCAAAATATTCAGGTAAAAAGTGGCCAAGTAAAAAAAGTAACACTCAGTTGGACGCCTTATGCCGATAGCGATATCGGTGGCTACATTGTCTATCGTTTAAAAGATAACGGCAAACTGGATGAGTTAGAAAAGTTAAAATTATCAGCATCTGAATATATCGATGAGGGAAGCTTTTTTAGCAAATTAGAGCACAATTCTGAGTATCAATACCTGATATCTTCCTTCAATCGTTTTAAAGTAGAAGGCCCTAAAAGTCAGCCAATTACTGCCACCACTAAGCCTTTACCCAAAGCGGTTACTGGTTTGCGTGCCTCTGTAGAACAGAATGTTGCTAAGTTAACATGGCAAGCGAATAACGAAACTGATATCAGCCAGTACATTGTTTACCGAGGTAAAAGCTGTGGTCGAGCCAGTCAATTAACCACACTAAGCGCAACATTGACGGAATATACCGATACTACTGTTGAACGAGGAAATGACTACTGTTACTACCTTATTGCTAAAGATGCAGACTCACTTGAAAGTGAGACTTATCAATCTGTTAGTTTGAACCTACCCGCAACCGAGAGTGCACCATGAATCGAATTATTTTGACCGCCATACTTTGCTGGTCAACAGTTGCCTTAGCTGATGGAGGGAATCAGACTGCTCAAACCTTAAATAGCGTCGAGTTACAGCAGATTAAAAAGAAATATGAATCGTGTGTCTTTGATAATGGCCAGATTATTTTGGCTCATAGTAGTTTTCGTGACGCCATGGAATATGCCCCCATGGCGTGTCGTAAAGAGTTATTGCAGGCCAAAAAATACCTACTTGATAGTGCATTCAAACTTGATGTGATTGATCAATTAGTTAGTTCAATTGAAGAAGGGGTAAGAATAGACCTTGCGGGTCGTTTAGTTGCCCAGTTAAAAACCAAACAAAAAGGATAGCTAATATGAGGCGTTTAGGAAAAATTTTATTAGTTTGTATTTGTTGTTTTGTCTTGCCTACTAAGGCGAATGAGTCTGCTTTAATAACGGCCAGTGGCTTTGGTACAACTGACTTATCTATAATCAAAATCAAGGCTCAAGCGACCATGATGGCTCGTCGTGCCGCTATAGTTGATGCTCAACGAAATCTAAGTGAGCAAATCAAGGGTGTAAGATTAACGGGGGGCACAACAATGGAAGAATATGAAATTAGCAGCGATGTTGTTGCCACCAGAGTCAAATCATTATTAACCGGTGCCTTCGAGCACAAACAAATTATCACTGAAGGCGAACAAAGTATTTCAGTCGAAGTTGTCATGGCCATTTGTCTTAACAATGAGTTGCCTGTTTGTAAAAATCGTTTGACCCTTCAACAGCTTCAATCTTTTATTGAAAATCAGCAGCCTTAAGGTCTTTGATGAAAACAGTTTTGTATTGTTCTGTTGTTGCTATGTATTATTTATCTTGGCCCTTATGGGGGCAAAGTAGAGACGACTTGGATGACGAGTTTTCTGCTTTAGATCGACAATTAGAGGCTCAGTTTGAGCAGCAAGATAAGGTGTTGGAAAAACAGTTCTTACAAGTAAAACTAGCAATAGACAATGCTTACAAAGGTTTGACCAAAAAAATATCAGTCAATTGGCAGCAGGATATCGAACTGCCCACTGCTTATAGCTGGACAACCTATGACGATACTTATGCCAGCCGTGCAAAGTTTGATTTTGCACAAGGCCTATATCAAATTGAGACTATTGTTGAACAAGATGTCGCTAAAAGTCTATTAATGTTAAAAGCATTTGCTACTCAGATTGCGCAAAGCAGTCAATCTGAGTTGTTACAAGCGGATGTATTCAAACAAGCCTTACAATATGAACTTCTGGACAGTCAGATACCGGCTGCAGGCTTAGTTTACCCTGACACATCTACTGCACCTTATGTTGAAGTTGATGCGATTTTGGCCGCTAATACAGCTGAGGTTATTGCACAAATAGACCTTGTTTCACTGACAACACCCCCGTCTCAAGTACAAACCATTAAGCCGCAGCAACAGGCCGCGTCATCTGCGTTTGACTCAACACAAAGGCCTGAGGTAGCTGCAGTAAAAGCAGACAAAAAGCCACAAGTCTCATTAAAAATAGAAACTAAACAGGCGGTTAAGCGGCTGGTTTTGACCATTCCTTTTATTAATTCCTATCAGAAAAATCTGTTGGAAAATAAATTGGAACTAGTCAAAAAACTGGCCAATCAATACCAAATAGATGTATCGCTCATCCTAGCTGTTATTGAAACAGAATCGGCTTTTAATCCCATGGCAATATCACCCGTGCCTGCCTTTGGTTTAATGCAATTGGTGCCCAGTACAGCCGGCATTGATGCCTATGAATATTTGTATGGACAACGCAAGGTTGTCAGCCCTGAATACTTATTTGATCAAAACAATAATTTGATGTTGGGCGCGACCTACCTACACATTCTATCTAGCCGTTATTTGCGAGATATTCAGAACCAACAAAGCAAATTATATTGCATGTTAGCTAGTTACAACACGGGGGTAGGTAATCTGGCTCTTACCTTTATCCAGAAAAAAAGCTTGGGTTTAGCTGTCATGAAAATTAATAGTTTAGAGCCTGAGCAAATATATGCGCATTTAATGGAAAATTTACCCGCACAAGAAACAAAAAACTATTTGAAAAAAGTATTAAGTCGAAAACAGCACTATGCCAGCTTTGATTAATCTATCAAACAATGTAAGGAAACAGAGACGATGACCCGCGGTGTAAAAGTTTATCTGCTTACGCTCTACCTCCTTTTATTGGTGGGATGTAAAGCAACCAATAATGTGGATGTTGCCCCTCAAACATTGAACCAGCCTAATGCAGCAGAGCTACAAAACAATAGTGAGCTCGAAACAAGACCTGTCACAAAGCGGACAGAAAAAAAACCTGAAACTGAATTAGCCATAGCCTTGCCTAAGTCTATTGCGATTTTGCCCTTTAATAACTTGACGGCAGAAGCTGCTGCACCGGCTATTTTACGCAGCACTCTATTCGGGCATCTAGCCAGCAGCAACTACCGATTTCCGCATATTAAAGACATTGATAATCGTTTGGCCATACTTGATCCAAAGCAAAAACTACAAAGCAAGGAAGCGGGCTTTTTAACTAATTTATTGGATGTAGACGGTTTACTATTTGTCGATATCACCAGCTATGACAAGTTGTATGTTGGGGTTTACGCGCAAATAACATTTTCCGTGAGTGTCACCTTAGTTGACGTCAAAGGTGAAATCCTTTGGCAAGACGATTTTGAAGAGATATCTCGAGAAGGCGGTGTATCTTTAAATGCTTTATCGATGTTATATAACATTGCGGTAACAGCAATGCATATAAGTGACGAAAATTTACTGGCAGTTGCGGATAAATTAGGTCGTAAAATTGCGGTTGAATTTCCACAACCAGAACAATACCAACAGCAGGTACTTTCATTTATCGATACCGTGCTGCACGATGGCATTAATAAAGTCCTGAAGTACGGTGATGCTCTGCAGGTTGGTATAAAAGGTGAGGCCAATAAACTCGCTAGCGTTAATATTGAGGGTATCAATCAAGCGTTTCCATTAGTCGAGAAAGAACCTGGTATTTATATGGCTTCCATTGCGGTTGATCGCCGCTGGAATGGTCAAAACCTGATGTTAACTGGGAACCTGCGTGATAGCTCAGGAGCGGTCAGTAAATATATAAGCTCGGTGGGCTTAATCAGCTTTGACAATATTGCGCCTACCCCAGCAAAATTGCTGCATACAAAAATTGATCAGTCTAGGGCGGTTATCCAGTGGCAAGCGAGTGAAAAAGACTTACATTTCGCGGTCTTCAACACAGCAGGGCAATCTCGTCAGTTATTATTCGAAACCTATCTAAATGAATTTGTTTGGCAACATCAGCGCCCCCTATTTGACAATGTTAACTTAGCCGTAGTTTCGATTGATAAAGCGGGTAATCAAAGCGCTGATTTGTCAATCAATATACCCATCTATCCTTTAGCTACTATGTATGAAGCGACTGTGGTTGAGCAAGCTCGTCTGCCTAGCGAGCTAACAGGTCAATTAATTTTGCGGCGTCATTTTGGACCTTATGTTATCGATCAAAATATAATTCAAGCGCCTGGGAGCAGTCTTTTTATTGAGCCTGGTACGGAGTTCAGTTATACCTCCGCAGGCCAACTAGTTATGCGCGGTAGTGTATTTAGTTTTGCCCAACAAGCGATTAAATTTAAACCACTATCAAGCGTCATGACGGCGCAGGTATTTTTAACCTTAGACAGCAGGGAGCATGTCGACCTTAATGGTTTTGTTATTAATGGTGCTGGCATCGGCATAGAAGTGTTGCAAGGTAGTCCGATAATTAGTAATTGTCAGATTATTAATAGTCTGCATTCCGCCATTGTTGTGGCTAATACCGCTGCAGTCAAAGTGCAAAACTGTATTTTGCAAGGCAGCAATACCAGTGCATTTGTGGTTTCTGATAAAGCCAGAGTGCAGATAAGTAATTCTCAATTTATTGATAATTTCCCGTTCCATATTCAAAGTTCTTCAATTTATGAACTACAAACGTCAGGCAATACCTGGCAACCAGACGCATCAGCAATGACCATCTTAGGCAATGTAAGGTATTAAACATGAAAGGATACGCATCACTACTCGTACTGTTGCTAAGTACGCAAACCTTTGCTCAGCAATCAGGGGTCTACACTGAGTGGTTATCAACCAGTAGCAATATGAACTGGAGTTCAGGGATGGTGACCGCCGAGGGTTTTGGTGTGGCTCCTGAAGGCAAGCGCAAAGAAGTAGGCCGCTTACTTGCTTGTCGCGCAGCGGTAACCGATGCACAACGCAATCTTATTGAAGCAACCCAAGGTGTGCGAGTGACTGTCAGTACAAGTGTGTCGCATTATGCTGCTGAATATGATGTGGTCAAAACAGCAGTCGACGGTATGGTCAAAGGCGCTAAAATACTCAGTCGTGACATGGGAGATGACGATACCTGCAAAGTAACAATGGGGCTATTTATTGCAGGTCCACTGTCTAACAGTATTTACCAAAACACGGTCAATTCAGAGTTAAGCGCTTGGTTATTTATGCAGCGTTTTTTTAATAGCATCATACCCAGTGTGCATGCGCAGGACTTCCCAGCACCAAACGATGTCCTACCTTGGAGTCCTGATTTGCAGCGTTTGGATGAACGTGTCAGCAAACTGGAATCAAATGTATTGTTAGAAAGTCCCGCGCTCGCCTCTGCCAGAAATGAGCCTCAACCCACTGGTCTTATTATTGATGTAAGGGGTTACCATTTTTTGCCCTCCATAGCGCCCAATATCCAAACGTTTGAAGGCACCACCATCTATCCTACTAATGAAGATAAAGAAGTCATTATGAAGTCGGGCAAATTGCTCTCGCTTTTTTCTCGTAGCTTAGAGTTTGCGATGAATCATCCTATTGTGGGTGATAATCCCTTGTTGATTAAAGCTGAAAGTAGCTCTGAAAAAGCGACTAATATTGTTTTAAATAAGCAAAATGGGGAGCGTTTGACTGGCTTGGCGTCAAATCATTTTTTTGCCAAACCGGCCGTGATTATTGTCTTAGATTAATTGAGGTAAGGGCTTATTTCCCTCCTGTTACATCAACAAAAGTACCTGTTGTGTAAGAGGCGTCTGCGGATAGTAGCCAAGCAATAGCCTTGGCTACTTCCTCCGCAGTTCCGCCCCGCTGCATTGGAATATGGGGCGTTAGCCGGGCAACTCTATTGGGTTCTCCGCCATCCCTATGAATGTCAGTATGGATAAAACCAGGTCGTACACAATTGACTCGTATACCTTGAGCTGCAAGCTCTATAGAAAGTCCTTTTGTTAAGGTTTCAACCGCCCCCTTGGAAGCCGCGTAATCGATGTACTCATTGGCCGAGCCAGAGCGAGCTGCGCCAGAAGAGACGTTTACGATGGCGCTACCGGCTTGCATGCGTTTTATGGCCTCTTTACAGCATAGAAAATAACTTGTGACGTTGGTTGTGAGGATTTTATTGATACGCTTGGCATCCATATCAATTAATTTGCTTTGCGGAAATAGTATACCGACGTTGTTGACCAAATGAGTAATACAACCAAATTGCCGATCAACCGCTAAAAATAACTCACTAACTTCATGCTCTTGCGACACATCAGCCTGATGAGCAAATGCCTGACCACCTTGCTGTATAATGGTATCTACTACTTGGTTGGCAGCTGATTTATTGATGCGGTAATTAACACAAACCTTATATCCTTGGCTCGCTAAGGTCAGGGCCGTTGCAGCACCAATACCGCGACTTGCACCAGTGATAATGACGATTTTATTCATCTCAGTATCCCCATTGGACTTTAAAATTTAACTTGTTAAAGTCATTTTAACATTTAATCTAACGAGTCTAAGTATCAAATAAAGATCGTGTTCAACTATGCTTAAAAAATGCCTTTTTATTAGTCTTTTGGTAGTAATTATTGCCCTAGTCGCTGTTTTTTGCTTTGCGCCTTCTTATGTTGAAAAGCAATTCAATCGACTTGCCTTGCATGAGCCAATAACCATAAGTCAGCAAGCCATCCTCTTACATAATCAGCTATTTATTGGGGATTGGCACAGTGATAGCTTAATGTGGGATCGTGATCTCACTCAATCAAGTGACTTTGGTCATGTGGATTTTCCACGCTTACAAGCAGGTAATGTCGCCCTACAAATGTTCACCACCGTGACTAAGTCGCCAAGTGGTATCAACTATGAACACAATGAAACGGATGCCAGTGATAATGTGACTAAGCTTGCTCTAGTGCAACGTTGGCCTGTTGCCACTTGGTCTAGCCTGTTTCAACGCGCATTGTATCAAGCGCAAAAACTCCAACATTTCATTGATGAAAATCCACAAGATCTTCGCTTGATCGACTCGAAAGGGTCTTTACAACAGTTTGTTGCCGCGCGCTTACAACAACCCACACTAGTGGGGGCCTTACTCGGCACCGAGGGCTCTCATGCCTTAGATGGAAACCTAGCCAACATCAAAATATTATATGATCATGGTTTTAGGATGATGAGTTTACAACACTTTTTTGACAATAAACTGGGTGGCTCCTTACATGGAGCGAGTGGTGCTGGCTTGACTGAGTTTGGCAAAGAGGCGGTCTTAGCCATGCAGGCTCTAGACATCATTGTTGATGTCTCACACTCATCCCAACAAGTGGTGCGCGATGTACTGGCTATCAGCCAAAAGCCCTTAGTGATCAGTCATACGGGTTTGTATGGACACTGTCAGTCACCCCGTAATATTAGTGACGAGCTTATGCAGCAAATCGCCGCAGCCGGCGGCTTAATTGCATTGGGATATTGGGATGGTGCAGTGTGTGATATTTCGCCTCGTAATATTGCTGCGGCGATTAAATACGGCATTGAGCTGGTTGGCGCACACCATATAGCCTTAGGATCTGACTTTGATGGGGCGACAGAAGTTGCTTTTGATACTAGTAAATTAATTGAGCTTACTCAGTCCTTGCTTGATCTTGGCGTGTCAGAGCAGGATATTAGTTTAGTCATGGGCGACAACATGCGTGACTTTTTACTGCAGCACTTGCCCGACTAAGCCAACTTTAAAATGATATAAACGCCAGTGAGCAATAACATCGCTCACTGTTTTAATTATTCACTTTCGTGCACTAAATACTGATGTACCTGCTCACGCTGGTCATGTACAAATAACAAAATAACATCGCCCGGGCTCGCCATGTGTAGAGCTAACTTAGCACCTTGCAGCGGTGAGTCGCTAATCTGAATAAGAGAGGGGTCGACACCGCAGTCGACTAAATATTTTTTAGATAAATGGGTGACTTCATGGGGAAGACGCCCGCGCAAGTACTTTTGGGTTTCGGCCGCAATATACAACTTGGCATTTAGTTGCGACACTGCCTGAGTTGATTTAGCAATATCGTCGTCACTGCGATCACCCGCATGGCTGAACATGGCAATGTAGTCGTTGCCATTGAGCTGTAAAGCTAAGTTGATCATAGCCTGCATGCCATGTTCATTATGAGCAAAGTCAACAATGACCTGACAGCCTTTAACGTGATAAATATTACCTCGGCCAGGATTGTCCTGACTATTACGCCCAAACTCGTTCAAACCTTGAATTATGGCCCTGTTTGTCAAATTCAATGCCTTGCTTAAACCCACCACTCCCAGAGCATTTTGCACGTTATGCACGGCCGCCCCCCCAAATGTCATCGGCATGGTGCTAATGTCACCTAAGTCTTCAAATTGCCCCTTGTAGTGATAAATGATGTGATTATTGCGCACAAAAACAGCCCGCTCTGTCAGTTGAATTTGCGCCTGAATTAAAGGATGAAACTCATCACGACTAAACCAGCAAATTGGCAGCAATATTGAGCTAGCACATTCGACGATGAGTGGGTCATCAGCGTTAAGAACTAGCACTCCATCACGCTGCAGTGCTTTGACTACCACAAATTTTGTCTGAGCCAATTCAGCTACGGTATTGATACCATATTGACCTAAATGATCGCTGGCAATATTAGTAATAAGCGCTGCGTTGACTTTTTTTACCGGCAAGCCACGGCGTAAAATTCCACCACGGGCAACCTCTAAAAAGGCCATTTGGCAACGTTTATCACGCACCAACATGCGTGCACCACCCGGACCAGAATAATCACCATGATCGATGATGTCATCACCTACACGAATAAAATCAGTGGAGGTCACCCCAGCGCTAATACCGGCCGCTTTGGCAATTTGTGCGGCCAGCCTAACACTGGTGGATTTTCCATTGGTACCAGTGATTAATGCACAGGGTATAGTTGCAAAGCTTTGCCAGTTTATACTCTGCAGAGCGGGTAATTCGCGCACAGGCCAAGTGTGGGTTGTTGCACCCATGCCAAGACTCACTTCGTCATCATCAACTAAACAGCAAACTTGACGCTGCTCAGCCATTGCTATCAAAGCCAATAAGGCAGGGTTTTGTTCGTCTTTTAGTGCGGTTTTTATGTCAAGTAACTGTTTTTGCCAGTGAATAGGCGCTGTATTTTGCAGCTCGCTAACACAACAATGCCAAGCTAGTTCGAGTAAGTCACACGCACTGTAGAGTGAATCCAAGGGAGCGCTGATGGCAAAATTGATCCCATAAGCATGCACTCGATAAATGTAGGACTCAGTCTCCCAGTCAAATTCTGTTAGGAGGCGCTTTGTCCATGTTTGCAGGCAATTCAAGACCCGCTGATGTTTGATGTCATTAAACAAGACATCAATGATGGCACCGGGTTTATCCCATAATAAATTGGGCCCAGTCAGGCGGCGAACTTCGTCCAATTGCAAATCTATCATCATCGCGTTAATCCAAGCACATCAATCAGCTTCTTCATCATGTTCAACTACTAAACGGACGCCACGCTCGTCTTGCACTAAACGTTGTCCTTCAGCCAATTCAAATTTGTGCTCTACGGGTTCAAACAATTTATCTGGGTAGTCATGGGAGGGCGCGTCATCAGTTGGTTTGACCTCTATGCCACCATTAAAATGCACAATTTGTTTCCAGCAACGGGTAATGTCGTCACCGAGTATGATTAACAAATCACCTTTGCCACAATCTTCCAATGCTTGCTCAATGGCATCCTGTTCTGAGGGTATAACTTGAATCGATGCTTCTGGAATTCCCGCGGCTATTAAGGTTTTTTTCAACAACTGTGGCACTTCATCGTCACCCCGACCTCGCCGAGAGTCATCAGCTTTGCAAATAAAATAGTCAAATCCACCGGCCACGATTTGTGCCGCTTCGATGATGTCTTCATCACGTCTGTCGCCGGGCATGGCTAACACAATACGGCGTTTGCCACTCACATCTAAACGACCGGCAAGATCAGTGATAGACTGAATGGCCGCAGGGTTGTGCGCGTAATCAAGAATGACCTTAAAGGGATGTTCATCGTAAATATTTAAACGACCAGGAGCCTGATAAAAAGAGGTACTAAAAATACGTAGACCTTGCCTAATATCTTCCAATGAGATGCCAAAGCTATAGGCAATAGCGGCGGCAAACATCGCATTTTGTACGTTATGAATGGCCTTGCCTTCAATGGTAGCCGGAATCAGATGGGTCCATAATAAGGGAATGTGCGCACCCCTATCATAAAAAGTAATCATCTCACCATTGATGCCTTTTTCAAGCACGACGGCCATGCCACCGCTGCGAATATGTTCACGCACCAAACCATGGCCAGAGTCCATGGTCACGTAACAAATACGTTCAGCTTCACAAAAGTCAGCCATTTGCAGACATAACATATCGTCGGCATTAAGCACCACACAATCCTTAGCTACCTCCACCACAACCCGTTTGATCTGGGCTAATTGTTCTAAGGTGTTGATGCCACGCTGGCCTAAATGATCAGCGCTGACATTTAAACAAGCACTGACGTTGGACTCCATGTAACCCAAACCTCGCTTGAGTATGCCGCCGCGCGCTGTTTCAAGTATGGCAAAATCCACACTAGGATCACGCAATACAATTTGTGCCGAGGTGGGGCCGGTCATGTCACCCTTTACCGTTAAATGGCCATCAATATATACGCCATCTGTAGAGGTCATACCGGTGGTGTAACCGGCGCCTTTTACTATGCTGGCGAGCATGCGACTGGTCGTCGTTTTGCCGTTAGTACCAGTAATCGCCGCGACGGGTATACGGGCCTGACTGCCTGCGGGAAATAACATATCCAGTACTTTACCCGCTACATCGCGTGGTTTACCTTCGCTGGGGGCAACATGCATACGAAATCCTGGGGCAGCATTACATTCACAGATGCCGCCGCCTATTTCTTTATAGGACTTGCTAATATCATCGGTCAGAAAATCTACCCCGCCGATATCTAAGCCAATCGCTTTGATGGCGCGAACCGCCATATTGCGATTATCAGGATGCACTTTGTCAGTGACATCGATAGAGGTGCCACCTGTGGATAAATTAGCAGTGGAGCGTAAATAAAACATCTGTCCTTTGTCGAGTATGGTATTCCCATCGTAACCGGCATCTTCCAGCAAACGCTCGGCTTGATTGTCTAATTCTAAGCGGGTTAATACTTTTTCATGGCCGATACCACGACGAGGATCAAGATTAACAATATCGATTAACTGCCCGATATTAGACACACCATCACCGATCACGTGACCGGGCACCCGTTTAGCTACCGCAACCAGCTCGTCATTCACCACTAACATACGATGGTCAAAACCGGTCAGATAACTCTCAACTAGCACGGCTTTGCCCGTACCAAACTGCAAGGCTTCATTAAATGCCGCGCGCACCTGTTCATCTTCAACTAAGTTAATACTGACACCACGACCATGGTTGGCATTAAGGGGCTTAATAACGACAGGATAGCCGATTTTATTAGCCGCTCTGACCGCCTGATTCTCGCCATAGATCATTATTTGTTGCGGAACAGGTAGGCCCAAATCGTTGAGTAAATTATGGGTATCTTCTTTATCACAGGAGATTTCTACCGCAATATGTTTGGTTTCACTGGTAATAGTGGCTTGAATCCGGCGCTGATATTTACCGTGACCAAATTGCACCAAGCTATAGTTGTTTAAACGTAACCAAGGAATATCGCGCTCTTCGGCGGCTTTGACCAGTGAACCTGTACTGGGGCCGAATTCTTTACGTTGTGCCATACGCACAAAGTCGTGTAATTCTTCTGAAAAATTAAAATCTTCATCAATTTTTGAATGGAGTAATTGCTGCACTTCTGTGGGCATTAGATGAGTCAGTAAACGCATGCCTAATTCGCCAGCGGCTAAGCCTACATCACGCTGATGATATTGATAAACCACATCGTAGCACCCAAGTTTGCCACTACTGCGGGTTTTACCAAAGGTAACATCTGAGCCAGCGAGCTCCTGCAATTCTAAGGCAACATGCTCCCAAATATGACCAATCCAAGTCCCTTCATCTTCTTTTAGACGGCGCACAAATCCACCCTCTTCACGATAAGAACAGCCGTGTTGTTGTAATGAGGGTAGGGCGGCAATCAAGCCATTAATAAAGCCTTGTCCGAGTTTGACCGAGGGCCAGTTTTCTAATTCACCAATATCAATTTGATGACGAATTACCGGGAAGTTTGCATATATATTGGGGCCGACATAAACATTGGTACTGAGTATCTTCATAGTTAAAACTTCCCTTGGGGCCATTATTGCAAGACGGACGTTGGCATGCAGATTTAGCAGGCTAACACTTTCTGAAAAGATAAGCGCTAGCATCGGCATAATGAACAAGCTTCTGCCCATACAGTATAAAAAAAAGGTAGCTTGAGCTACCTTTATTATTGAAGACCTCGCATCCTATTTAGAGTGCAATCTGGCTTAGTCTAAGCTTTAAGGCTAGCCGGAATAAGATACTATTTGATATGAGCTTGAAGTGTATTTAAATCAAAGCGACTGCCGGCAGCCAAAATATGTACTTTTAAATTAAGCAGTGTCAGAGCATCGCCACGATTGGCTTCGGCCATAGAAGAATATTCAATATTGGAAGGGTCAATAATCGTAATCGCACCACTCCCTACCACGGTAAATTCATTATTTTCATTAATAAAAGCGGCAGTATCTTCATCTAAACCAATACCAATTAAAAACGGATTGTATGACACCGCACTTAATAAGCGAGCCAAGCGATTACGTTGGTTAAAATGCTGGTCGATGACAGCCGTATTAATTAAACCTAAACCCGGCGCTAGACTAACGCCACCTTCAGTAGGAACAATCCCCGTGCTGCCGGCAGTGATCATATGTTGGGATACTATTGCTGCACCGGCAGACGTCCCGGCATAATGCACACCTCTAGCATTTAACTGCCTGATCGCTTTAGCGATAGGCGTTCCCCCTAAGATGGTAGATAAGCGCAACTGATTGCCACCCGTAACAAAAATCGCTGTGCTTTTTTCTAAGATATCCACGTACTGTTGTTTTTGCGCATCGGCTCGCTCTGTAATGGGCAGAATATGCACACTACCAGCACCAAGATCTTTGAATATCGTTGCATAACGCTGGCCGGTATCGTCTAATTGTGACGCTGTTGGGATGATACTAATAACGGCATTTTCGTCACCCGCTAAGGAGACAAATTTTTGCAGTATAAGCGGGTTATTGAGTTTTTCTTCGGCACCGCCGATGGGGATGACAAAACCGCGCTGAGTGCCAGCAATATTTGGAGAGGGCATAATTAATTCTCGAAAGAGCCTTTTTTAATGATTTGTTGTGCGAAAATATGCCATTGACCCAATGCCATGACATGACTAATACGTTTGTTGTGATCCAATACTATTAAATCAGCGTCAGCGCCTGTGACAAGTTTTCCCTTGTGCTTGAAATTCATCAAGCTTGCGACATTGCTGGTAAAAAAGGGCAAACATTTTTCTATTGCGACACCTTCATCCAATAACTGATAAAAAACCTCAGTCATTGACGTTGAACTGGCAAAATCCATTTTAGTCATATGTCCATGGTGATCAAAACAGGGCAAGCAGCCGCCACCGTCAGAGCTAATAGTGAGTTTATCCTGTGGTAAATCTTGCTGCATATAACGCAGCAAGGCTTCAGCCGGCTCATAACCCACATCCCCGGTTTCAAAGGCCGTAACGTCTATCCAACAACCTTGTTTACTTAACTCGCAGGCCTCTTCAAATAGGGCTTTGCGACGATTTATGTGAGTTGGGTTAAAGGTTCGTGCCGGAATCTCTGAGGTTTCAAGGGCTTCACGCACTAAGGCCAAACCACGTTCACCATCCCCTAAATGTAAATGCAATATACCCGCTTTACCAGTCATCAATCTTGCAACATGAGCCTCTGAGGCAATCTTCAAAAGTTCATTTAAGGTGGGCTGGCTGGAGCGGTGATCACTGATCGCTAGTTCACCCACACCAATAATGGGTTCGATATACACAATATCAGATCTAACTGAACCGGTCAGTGTCGTAGGAGGCAGATGATAACCACCCGTGTAACAATAAGCCGATATTCCTTCTTCACGCAAGGCATAAACCTGTGCAACTAAAGACGCAGTATTACGGGTAATATCATCCGTACCCAGTAAACCTAAAACTGTGGTCACACCCGCACGGGTAAATTGGCTTAGTGGCACCGGAGGTACGCGTGTTGCAAAACCTGCTTCACCCCCTCCGCCTGTAATATGCGTATGCCCATCAATAAAACCAGGAATAAGCCATTGGCCTTGCACGTCGATGGTCTGTACCGCCAATTCTTTACCCAGGTGGGGTAGATCATCACCGATATAGATAATTTTACCAGCAGCGATTAATACGTGTTTTAACCCTAATGGCTGGGGAGCAAAAAGCGTGGCATTTTTAATTAAGGTTATTGATGATGGTTGGCTCAACAGGCTCTCAATGCAGTGTATTACTTAAAAGCCGCGATCCTAAAGCACCCGGTGAGGGATAGCAAAGACATTTATGCTAGTTTTGTGACAATTCAGCTTATGAGCAAGGTTGCGGTGCTCCATTTAAGCTCATACAAACTATTTGCAAATAGCAAATAGTTTGTATGAGCATTGTTGGCTTAAAGAGTTGATACCCCTTTGTCGCCAGCGACCAACACCACATCAGCACCACGGGCGGCAAATAATCCATTAGTAACAACGCCAACGATGTTGTTGATTTGTTTCTCTAATTCAATCGGCTTAAGAATTTTAAGATTGTAGACATCTAAAATAACATTGCCGTTGTCGGTGATAACACCTTGACGATAAACGGGGTCACCACCGAGCTTGACCAGTTCTCGTGCAACATAAGAGCGGGCCATGGGGATTACTTCAATAGGCAGGGGAAACGTACCTAATACACCAACCTGTTTTGAATCATCGACGATACAAATAAATTTATTCGCCACTGCGGCGACTATTTTTTCACGGGTTAAGGCTGCGCCTCCACCTTTGATCATATGTTTATGTTCAGTGACTTCATCTGCACCATCAACATAGATATCAAATGACCCTACTGAGTTTAAATCAAAGACTTCGATGCCCAGTGCTTGCAATTTTTTGCTTGAGGCCTCTGAACTGGATACTGCGCCCCTTATTTTAATGGCCATAGTGCCTAAGGCGTCAATGAAATAGTTGACTGTTGAGCCTGTACCGACACCAACAATAGCGTCGTTTTCTACAAATTTAAGCGCTGCTTCAGCAACCGCTTGTTTCTTTTGGTCTTGAGTTAGCATAGGAATGACTTAATTATTGCAAATATAGAGGCCGTATTGTAACTCATCAATGCTGCAAAAAAATCTTAAAGCGTAAAAATTTGACTGGGAGTGATGATGCGGTGTAAGGGAATATCCCAATATTGTATGGGTAATGCTTCGCTTAGCTGACAATCGTGGGCTAAGCCAATAATGCAAGGGCGCCTGCATAGTTCATCCAAGGTCGCTAGGGTCCGATCGTAATAACCCCCTCCCATGCCAAGTCGATTGCCTTGTTTATCAAAAGCAACAAGTGGGGTGAAAATGATATCTATGTCCTGTAATGCAACGATCTTATCTAGTGCAAATGTGGGTTCACTAATACCGTATTTATTCAGTTGTAAGTGCCACTGGGCTTGATGTTGTAAAAAAAGCAAATGGCCAGCACGGTTTGGATCGATTACGGGCAATACAATGCTGATATTACGCTGCCAGCAATACTCAATCACTTTTTGAGTGTCGACTTCACCATCATTGGGCAAATAGCAGGCAATGCTTTTAGCCTTTATAAATGCGGGGTCAGTCAGACACTGTTCAAGCAATGCCTGAGCGGCATGGTGTTGCTCAATAGCACCGATGCTATTACGTTTTTCTCGGTATTTTTGGCGCAGTTCAGCCCTTTTAATTTCAGTGTTAGACATTAATAATTAAGCTAATTCAGGAAGTTTGAAAGGGTTTTCTTTAAATGATCTAGCTCAACGGGTTTGGTTAAAAAATCGTTAAAAACAGACTCTCCTTTTTTCATTTTTTCTTGTTCGAAACTATCGGCAGACAAGGCAACTATGGGTAAGTCGGGATAGTTGTGCCGCAAACGGTGACTAGTTTCAATCCCGTCAATACCCGGAAGATGAATGTCCATCAACACTAAATTAAACTTATGCTGACTTACTTTAATGAGTGCTTCTTCGCCTGAGCCCACCATGAGTGTTCGCAAACTAAAGGTGTCTAACATGGCTTCTATGACAGCTTGGTTAATTTCGTTATCTTCAACCACTAAAATGAGATTATTGGGGCTAAATTGTTTTTCTGGTATGGCAGTCGATGTTTGATTTATGGCTGAACTCGGCGGCAATATCAAAGGCATCGTCACAGTGAAAACGCTGCCTATCTGCACTTCACTTTTTAGGTTTATGCTGCCTTGCATTAATTCAACTAGTCCTTTGGTTATGGCTAAACCAAGCCCAGAACCTTGGCTATTTTTTGCATTGCCCAGTTGCTTAAATTTGGTAAATAACTGGGCTTGATCAGCCACACTTATGCCGTCACCGTTGTCTTTAATCTCTACAATAAGTGTGTTTTCATTGCCGCTAATATTTAATCTGACTTTGCCATTTTTGGGCGTATATTTAATCCCGTTACTCACTAAATTAATCACAATCTGGCTGAATTTAACTTCATCAAGCATGAGCATTTCAGGTAAGTCTGGTGCGATATGATATTGAAAATCGATATCTTTATCGGCAATACCGACCGCTAACATACCTGCCACTTGTTGAATGAGCATGCGTAAATCGGTGGGTGCCAATTCAAGCGTCATCATGCCAGCTTCAATTTTATTAATATCTAAAATTGCATTGACCACTGATAAAAGTCGCTTACCACTGTAATCAATATGTTTCAAATATTCTAAACACTTCGTTTTTGGATTAAAATTGGCGGCGTCACTCAACAGCAAGCGACTAAAACCAATGATAGCGTTTAAAGGCGTGCGCAATTCATGACTCATATTAGACAAGAAGTCAGTCTTATTTTTATCTATGGCGTGTAAGGTTCTTATTTTTTGTCGTAATTCCATTTGAGAAATCACGTTGCGTCCTAAAATTTCTAGTGCGTTGGCCTGCTTTTGACTTAATTTATTGGGTTTTGAATCAATTGCACACAGGGTGCCAATGGCATGTCCTTCCGGGGTAATCAAAGGGGTTCCGGCATAAAAACGGATCTTTGGGCCTTCGGTCACCAAGGGGTTATCAAAAAAGCGTTGGTCTTTAAGAGTGTCTTCAACCTGAAAAATTTCTGTTTGATTAATCGCGTGGGCACAAAAAGCAATATCGCGAGAGGTTTCTGTCGCATCAAGTCCAACTGCAGATTTAAACCATTGGCGGTTTGGATCAACCAAGCTTATTAAAGCAATCGGCGTACCGCAAATTTCTGAAGCTAACAGAGCTAAATCATCAAACACCTTTTCAGCTTCAGTATCAAGAATATTGTAGTCGTAAAGTGCTTTGAGTCGTGCTGTCTCGTTTGCGGTTAAAGCGGCTGATTGCATAATTTACCCAATAATGACTGCAGATTGACAACATTCGTTGCCTAAGACTGACTTTAGTGGAAAAGTCGGCCTTAGGCTACTGTAACTGGGGTATATTTTTTAAAACTTAACTTAGGCTGTAGGTATCAGTATAAAGTTGAGTAAGACGTTTGCTATCGACTTTAACCGCAACATTGACTTGACGCGCATTTAACCAATCAGCACTGGTTGTTGTGTTAGGGGGCGCAATCGAGGTTTGCCCAATGTTTAACGGGTCGGTCGATACTCGCGCATGACCACGTTTAAGTTCAAACAAACTAGGATCCACTAAGTGAGCTATGGGCATCGCATCATGGAAAAAACACACTCTTTGCTCTCTATTTTGTGAATAAAAATCCACATAAAATTGAGCCGCATCATGCACAAAACCGCCACATTTTTGATTATTGCGTTTTAAGGTGTCTAAAAATTCTAGTGAAAAAGGCACAGTCATAGTGACATCCAAGCCAAACATCGTCACTTCCCAATCAGCGGCGAATACGATTTCAGCAGCAAAGGCATCGTTCCAGATATTAGCTTCCGCTACGGGGGTTACATTACCCGGTACAAAAGCAGCACCACCCATGATAGACACGCCTTTCACCAATTTTGGTAATTCAGGCTCGAGTCGCAAGGCTAAAGCAAGATTGCCCAATGGACCAATTGCGACCAGAGTAATTTCTCCTGGATGCTGGCGGGCCATATCCACAATAAATTGTGCTGAGCTGCGCGGATCAAGTTTTCTGTTAGTGGCTGGCGGAAAATTAATGTTGCCAAAACCATCATCGCCATGCACAAAGTGCGCATAGCCTGACTCTTTGCCTACCCAAGGCATCCCTACGCCTTTACAAACCGGAATATCTTGGCCTGCCAACTCACAAAGCGTTAAGGCGTTTTGTGCTGCCATCTCCACAGGCACATTGCCATAAACGGTGGTTAAACCGAGAACGTCAATTTCAGGGGATTGAAATGCAAAGAAAATCGCCATTGCATCATCGATGCCCGGATCAGTATCTAAAATAATTTTATGACTCATAACTGTCTTGCTTCCTTAAATTATTGTCTTTTGGCCAAGAATCGATTGACTTCATCTTTAGTCGGGATCGATTGCGCAGCACCTGATTTAGTTACTGCTAGGGCTGAGGCGGCACATGCGCGGGTTAATGCTGTTTTTGAATCGCTGTGAGCCGCATAAGCGGACAAAAAATAGCCGATGAAGGTGTCGCCCGCTGCGGTGGTGTCAACGGCGGTAACTTCAAATGCTGCTACGTCGATGGTTTTTTCTTTTTTCAACATTCTTACGCCTGCTTTACCGAGCGTAATTAATACTTCTGCTTGTGGCCAGTCCTTGCGAAAATACGCTTCTATTTGATCAAGGTTTTGGTGACCTGAAATTTCCTCTGCTTCCACTTGGTTAACAATCAGTAAGTCAATGCAATGCAAAGGTAAATGTTTTACTGATTCCGTCATGGGAGCAGGGTTAAAGGCGACCTTCAAGCCTTTCTCTTTTGCTTGCAGTAACACTTGGTCAATCGAGCTTGTTTCATTTTGGGTGAGTACCCAATCACTAGATTTAGCCCCATCCAAAGCTTGTAATATGTCTTTTTCACTCAACTCTTGATTAGCACCGCCAAACAACACGATGGCATTTTCCCCTGAAGGTGTGACTTGAATAATAGCGTGACCAGAGGCGGTGTCGGTGCAATTAACATACTTGCAGTTAATATTTTCGCGGATCATGGTTTGTTTAAACCCAGCATCAGCTTGATTTATCTTACCCACATGCCATACATCAGAACCCGCTCGAGCTAAGGCTATCGATTGATTTGCGCCTTTTCCACCAAGAAGTTGTTGATAAGATTTAGAGGCCTGCGTCTCGCCAGGCTGAACAAAATGATCCACTTGATAAACATGATCAATGTTAATAGAGCCAAAATTTATAACGGCCATATAATTGCGCCTTTTTATTAGTGTATTGCAGCGTCAATCTTGAATATCAATTTGAGCGCGACATGTTTAAGCCAATCGTCAAATATAACGCAAACTAGACTATTTGGTCTAGTCTAGGAAAAAATAGTACTTAATCGTTGAATAAAACTTTGTTTGGGTTGGAATTCACTGGTATTAGTTAAAAATAACCGAATTGAAACGGTTGCACCATGTCCCCATGGCCACCACGCAACCATCACCTTGGGTTGGCTTTGATAATCGCTGCTAAATAGTTGCTGGTTTTTGACTAATTTGGCAAAAAATCCGGCGAGATGTTTTACTTCTTCTGGGGATTTTTTAATGGATTTCACATCCCATTGATGTGGAAGTACACTTTGGAGAGCAGCGACAACTTGCTCTTGTTTGTCCACTGAAAACTCAGCCAACATCACTTGATGAAAATCGTTGTATTGCCACTTAATCAGCGGTGCTAAGGCATCAATAACCGCCTTTCCTTCTGTCTGCAATTGTTCTTCTTTATTCATTTTACTACCAGTGAACATCATCCGTAAATCAGGGTGCCTCCCAAAATCCCGCTGTTTAATAATCGCCCGTGAACCGAAAGTTCAGGGCGGAAGTATCATCACTGCCGTAGGCTTCTCGATACGAGCCGAGCTTGCACAATAGCAGTGGAATCAACTCCCAGGTGGTAAAGCATCGGCCAGGGACTAACTAAACTGGCGAAGACTCCAGGAGGCGCAGAAAAATATAATAGGTAGCGTTTTCTATACAACCGACCACTACCCTACCATTATAAACTGTTATTTGTCAGATATACCATGATGATTTTCATCTTAAGCAGTCAAGATATGGGCATCAGATATGCAAAATGCTAAGATTGACGCAAAAATACCATGGGAGTTTATTTTGGATACAACCAGTCAACTATATGAATCGGTAAGTGTTATTTTAGAGCGTAATAATATCTTAACCAGTGCTGCAGAGATACAAGGCATGATATGTGGCATGTTGGGCGGTGGAATGCCCCTAGAGTGTCAAGATTGGTTGGAACCGCTGGCTGATTTTGTTAATCAAGGCGAACCGCTGGGTAAAGAAGTAACTGATGTATTGCTGTCTTTGTTTGATACAACCTGTCAACAGTTAGTGGCCAGTGATTTTGCCCTAGTCTTGTGTTTACCCGATGATGCCGCACCTATTAATGAGCGTGGCCAAGCCTTATTAAGCTGGGTTCACGGTTTTATGTTAGGTTTTGGTTTGCACCAAGCCGACCTTACTGGGTGCTCAGATGATGTAAAAGAAGGGTTGGAAGATTTTGCTGAAATCGCCCGTATGGATGATGAAATGTCTGAAGATGAAGAATCAGAGCAAGCTCTATTTGAAGTGATGGAATACGTTAGAGTCACTGTCATGTTATGTTTTAATGAGTTAGGTAAATCACCTGAGCAGCAGCAGGGCGAGCCTAAAACAGTACACTAAGCGTTTATGTATTTTTGTTAATCTTGTAGTAGAGAAATTATTGCCTAATGTTAGCCATGACTGAGTTTTATGCACACCGCCAACAGTTATTAGCGTTGATGCAAGATAATAGCATTTGTTTGATCCCTGCAGCTCAATTAGTGTCCCGCAGTCGTGATACTGAATATGCCTTTCGCCAAGACAGTTATTTTCACTATTTGACTGGTTTTCCAGAACCTCAAGCTTGGCTAGTTTTATCTAATCGACCAAGCTCAGCGGCGCGGTCTAAAAGGGGCTTAAGTGTTTTATTTTGTTTAGACAAAGACCCAGAAACTGAAATTTGGCAAGGTAAGCGAATCGGCCCTCGTCAAGCTAAAACCCTTTTCGAGTTTAACCAAACCTTCAGTTTAGAGGAATTAGACGAGCAGCTGTTAAGTTTAATCGACGGCCATGACCATCTATACTTTGCTCAAGGGCATGATGCACAGGCCGATGAATTGGTTTTCTCTTTGCTGACTGCTCTTCGCGAGGCTCCTAAACAAAGCATGCAAGCGCCGCAGAGTCTGATTGATGTAAGGGTTTTACTAGACGAAATGCGCCTATTTAAGTCCGCTGCTGAAATAGACATTATGCGCCGCGCAGCTGATATTTCCGGTCAAGCGCATATTCGAGCTATGCAACGTTGCCAAGCAGGTTTAAACGAATACCATCTTGAGGCAGAACTTCATTATATTTTTGCCATCAACGGTGCCAAACATCCGGCTTATGGCACGATAGTAGGCAGCGGTAACAATGCCTGCATCTTACATTACACTCAAAATGATCAAGAACTCATAGATGGTGATTTGGTCTTAATTGACGCTGGCTGTGAACTACAAGGTTACGCTGCCGATATCACGCGTACTTTTCCAGTTTCAGGCAGGTTTTCCGCGCCGCAAAAGCAGCTTTACCAACTGGTGCTCGATGCCCAGTTAGCCGCTTTTAATACCGTGAAACCTGGCAATACCATGAAACAAGTTGCCAATGCCGCTATTGAGGTTCTCACCGCAGGTTTAATTGAACTGGGTTTATTGTCAGGAAGTCTGGCATTTAATCTACAAACTCAGCAATACCGTGATTTTTTTATGCACGGTATTGGGCATTGGTTAGGACTCGATGTACATGATGTAGGAAATTATCAACAAGACGGACATGAGCGACCCTTGCAAGCCGGTATGGTACTGACTATTGAGCCCGGCTTATATGTTGCTGACGACGCTGATGTTGATCCTAGTTGGCAAGGAATAGGTATCCGCATAGAAGATAACTTACTGGTAACCGCCCAAGGCTATGAAAACTTAACAGCTGCCACTCCTAAGCAAGTTGTTGATATTGAAGCCCTAATGGCGCAGTCTGGCGATGGTATACAATGACAAATACAATGAGCAGAGATCAGCATGCAATCCTTTGATATTATTGTGGTTGGGGCAGGAATTGTTGGCCTCGTTCAAGCCTTAGCCTTAAAAAATAGCGGGCTAAAGGTAGCAGTCATTGACAGTCAGCCACCCCCAGAAGTACCTGAGGGGGAACCTCGCCACAGGGTTAGTGCGCTCACACTCGCTTCGCAAAATGTATTACACGCCTTAGGTGCCTTTGCGCAAATTAGCAAACAACGCAGTGCTGCCTATTGTGGTATGTCGGTATGGGAGCGAGATAGCTTTGGCCATATTGAATTTAACGCACGAGACGTCGAACAAGCTTATTTAGGCTACATTGTCGAAAATCAAGCGGTGCAAGCGAGTCTGTGGCAGCAAGCAGTAGAGGCTGATTTCATTAGTCTTTTTTCTTCCTGCCAGATAGATAAATTGGCCCTATCAGCGCAAGGTAATTTCATTAGCCTAAATGATGAGCGCATGTTGTCGGCCCGCTTAGTGATCGGTGCTGATGGGGCTAACTCATTGGTACGAAAACAAGCTAATTTTCCGCTAACCTACTGGGATTATGATCAACATGCTATCGTGGCAACGGTTAAAACGGTCACACCACATGACAATATAGCTCGGCAAATATTCACACCAACCGGTCCTTTGGCTTTTTTACCCTTATGGCAAACAAACTATTGTTCGGTTGTGTGGTCTCAAGATGAAGCTGAGGCAAGCCGTTTATTGCAACTCTCAGCGGAAGATTTTAATAAAGCCTTAACGGTAGCGTTTGATAATCAATTAGGTTTGACCGAACTGGTCAGTGACCGTCAATCATACCCACTGAAAATGCGTTATGCCCGTCAATGGGTCGCAGATGGTGTGGTGATTGTGGGTGATGCAGCCCATACGATACACCCACTTGCAGGGCAGGGCGCTAATTTAGGTATTATGGATGCTGCAGCCCTTGCCGAACAAATTGAGAATTTAGTGAAGGCGGATAAAGATTTTGCCTTAGCAAAAAACTTACGTCCCTTCGAGCGCTGGCGTAAAACTGAAGCGGTAAAAATGATCGCCACCATGGAAGGGCTTAAGCGCCTTTTTAGCGGCAACAATAATACCAAAAAATTTATTCGCGATGCTGGATTAGCCAGTGTTAATCGTTTCTCACAAAGTAAACGCTTACTTGTCAAAAACGCCATGGGCTTAGCAGGAGAATTACCTGCTTTGGCTAAATCTAAATAGACAAGTCATCTTTTTGGTCTGCTTGTTTTAATGTTTTATTAAGGATATCTATGCACTCCAAAATGCTGCTACTTGGACTTCTACTTTTGGGTTTAACCGCCTGTGCAGAACCCAAAGTGGTGTCGGCCGACCCATCTGAACGCGCCGATCAAGGTAATAAACCCCTAAGTGAAAAATGTGAAGATGCAAAACAACAACTGGATAGATCAGTAGCCGCCGGGCAATTATCGGATCTAAGAGAGTTAAAACGGAATATTGAATTGTATTGTTTATGGCGCAGGAATTAAGGTTTTTAGGCTAAAAGCAAAAGCATCTAACCACAACCAACTCCGTTGCGGGAGCTCAGAGAACAACATAAGACAAGGATTTGGTTAAGAAAAGCTTGTTTTGTTCGTCCCTAAACAACTCCGTTGGGGCAACGCCGGTTACCGGGAACTCCTACAAGGGAGAAGGTGTTGTAGGAGCTGCTCCGTAACGGATGTTATTAGCTGCGAAAAATCAACCTTGTTGATAAACGGACATAGTGATATCAAATCAACATTTGCGGTTGATTTTTTCGTCCCTAAAGGAACTCCTACAAGGGAGGGGGGCCGTGACGGATGTTATCAACTGCAAACAAAAAAACACGAGATACGAGATTAAAACATTATGACGCCAGCGGTTAATTTACTTAAGAAAGCCAAAATAGCGCATCAGGTGCATGAGTATAGTCATGATGCTCAACATGAAAGTTATGGTTTAGAGGCGGCAGAGAAGTTACAACTCGAGCCGTCGCGTGTTTTTAAAACCCTGGTGGTTGTGCTTGATTCAGGCCAGTTGGCCTGTGCTATTCTTCCAGTAAATCAAATGCTGAGCATGAAAAACTTAGCTAAAACGCTGGGCGTAAAAAGAGCCGAGATGGCCAATAAATTGGACGTTCAACGCAGTACAGGCTATGTATTAGGTGGGGTGAGTCCCTTGGCGCAAAAAAAACGTTTGCCGACGGTTATCGACATAAGTGCACAAGACTATCCAACCATTTATATTAGTGGCGGACGCCGCGGTTTAGAAATAGAAATGGCGGCCAGTGAATTAGCACAATGCCTAAAGGCACAATTTGCTCAGCTTAATAGCTGACATTAGGCACATAAAAAGCATAAAATAAATCTCACAGCTAAGGTTAATCTAATTTTAGGAGCGGTATTGAGAGACATACATGGTAATTTCAATCTGGTTTTGTCAGGTAATATAATGTTTACCCTTGCAACCGGTCCATGGAATGCAGAGTCTGTTCGCCAATTTAATCGTGAATATATTAAGTTAGTCAGTCCTTTATTTGGCAAGCAGTGGGGCGATTTAGTAATATTGCAAGGCGAAAGTTTGTTGATCCCGGATGCAGAACATCTTATTTCGCAAACGGTGCTTAAAAGTTGTCAACGAGGTTTAAGCCATGTTGCCTTGATAGTGAGTGATAGCTCAATCCGCACCATTGCTCGGGCTCAATTTATGAAAATTTATCCGTCATCGGGTTTGATAGTGCAATATTTTGATAATCAACAAGAAGCCCTAGATTGGTTACTTCTGCAAGGTTTGTATTGTGATAAAACTGAGATTACGCAGAAGCTTGCAAAGTATTTTAAGTTAAACTAATAGATCTCAGCCGCTGGTGGTTGTTAGTCTTTTTTCCCCTTTACTAAGAGTTATAAATTATGTTTAAAAAGATAATAATTGTCGGATTTATCGCGGCATTGAGTGCATGTCAGGCTGTGCCTGTTGACGAACAAAAAATGCCTACGGCGGCAGAAGTTGCAAAAGCGGCTAAAGCAAGCCAAGGTAAAGCAGAGCAAGAAAAAGCGCCTAATCCAATAAAATGTCAACAAGCTAAGCTGAATTTAGTTGAAGCAGAAGGCAGTCAAGATGTAGGGCAAATAAATTTTGCTAAAGACGCAGTGCATAGATTTTGTGATGATTTTCAATAACATTACTTGGGCACTAATCTAAAGTAAATCTATCCAAAGATCTTTACGTTCCAATGGCGTTTCTTTAGGCAGCAAAGGGTTGTCTAAAGAGATTAAGCGTCGTTTTGCTGACTTAACTGCATTAACTTGTTCGCCATAGTAGCGCATAAAAAGCGCGTCCATAGACCCGTCTTTATGGGCCATTTCCAAACCCTGCAATAGTTGCTGTGCTAACACAGTGTTTTCTTTGCTTACATAAAAATAGAAGGCGCTTGGGTAATGCATAATAATGTATGGGTCGATGGCAATATTGAAGTGTTTATGTTGGTCGTAGTCATAATCTAGTTCGAGAATTGAACGCGGAAAATAGTCAAAACGCCCTTTGCTTAACATGCCAAACAAGCCTTCAACGTCACTGCCTTTTACCACTGTAATCCCATTTGACTCTAAAACGAGGCTGTCACTCCAAGTGTGAAACTGGCCTGGTTTGAGTTTTTTAAATTGCTCTAAGGTGTGAATATCGGCAAAAAGCGCCACGTTTGTGCCTCTTACTAGCGGAATACGCCAACCATATAAGCCCTTAAACAAAGGAAAACGCACCGCTCGATATTTTTGTTCACGTTCTAAATTAGAGCCTGCAAAAACCACATCTAAGCCATCATTATTGGCTAATAACTCAAAGTTTCTGTCTTTAGGTATATCCGCCCCCAAGGCGCGCACCTCGTAATCTATATCTGGGCTATAGCTTAGGGTGTGTCTTAACAATACACTTAAATAATATTCACTTTCATAGCCTGGATAAACCACTAGGCCAGGGGTCTTACTGAATGAAAAGCTTGCAACCACGCTCAGTAAAACAACTAACAAAGGGCGAATCAGTGGGTTTAAGTAGGGTATTGAAAACTTATAACCAGCAGAGGTAAGTGAAGTTTGGTAAAAAAACATGAATAGAATGCTCTTCTTCGGCGTTTAATTTGACTAAATTTGGCGATAGGTCAGTATAAGGCAAATACGCTTTATTATGAAATTTCAGTTTATCTGGATTCGTTAAGCCAAAATACACTTTTCCCGTCATGTTCAACGATTAAAGAAATCATTTTTATGTTAGAGCTATTTGGATATTCTCTTGATTACGCCACCCTAATCCTGCTTTTTGTTGCGGCTTTTTTTATTGGCATGGCAAAAACCGGTGTGCATGGTAGTTCAATGTTTGCCGTGCCTTTACTGGCGATTATTTTTGGCGGCAAGATGTCAGCAGGTTTGATGTTACCCATGCTCATCATGGCCGACTTATTTGCGGTTAAATATTACCATCGCCATGCAAACTGGAATTATTTGCTCAAACTTTTTCCTTCTGCGGCAGTGGGCGTTGTCATCGGTACTTGGTTGGGCAACGTTATAGATGATGACGTTTTTCGCACTGTTATGAGTGTGATTATCTTTATCAGCCTAGGTATTATGTTGTGGATGGAAAAAGCCAATAAAGAGCACATTCCTGATTACTTATGGTTTGCGATTTTAATGGGTACCTTAGGTGGTATCACCACCATGATCGGCAACCTGGCTGGCTCTGTGATGGCCTTGTATTTACTCAGTATGCGCTTGCCGAAAAATGAGTATATTGGCACTTCGGCGTGGTTTTTCTTAGCAATTAACCTGTTTAAAGTACCTTTCCATATTGTTAGTTGGCAGAGCATAAGTGTTGATTCATTTCTACTTAACCTGCTATGTTTGCCCGCTATTGCGGTAGGGGCATGGGCGGGTATTGGTGTGGTAAAACGCATACCTGAGCGCTACTACCGTTGGTTAGTCATTGGCATGACTGCTGTTGCCGCGGGCTTTATGCTTATCTAAACTTCGCGCAGGCTTGAATCGCAATATTCATTAATTTTTATTTCACGAGGTTATATATGTTGAGACAGATATTTGCACTCATATTGAGTTTCTTTTTATTAAGTGGCTGTGGGCAGGCCCAAGAGCCTATTGCTGGTTTATCAGAAGCGGTGATTATTGATGTCAGAACCAATGAAGAGTGGCAAGCTGGGCATTTGCCTGACGTAAAGCTGATCCCATGGGAAACCATTGTGCTTGAAACGGATAAATTAAATTTAGATAAAGACCAAACCATCGCGGTATTTTGTCGCAGTGGTAATCGGGCTGGTAAGGCAATGGCTTTGCTAAACGAGGCGGGTTATACCAAGGTGATTAACTTGGGTAGCTTAGAACAAGCTGCCAGCGCCTTAAACCAAGACATTGTTAAATAAGATTGAAGCCAAAGTGGAGCGCAAGTCTACACAATAATGGGGTAGCAGATTTGCGCTTCAACATAAATACCGTTCGATTTATCGTGCTGCCACATTGGCTACAATAATATTTTCACTGTATTTACCGTTGGTAATGAAGTTATTAATTTTATCAACGTTTTTGCCGTATTGTTCAACAAAGTCAACAAAGCTTAATTCATTACACTGAATTTTTTCAGCCACATAACGTTTGCTCATGCCTGTGTCTTGCAAGGTTTTTAACAGTTTTAAACGATTGCCTTCGGCAGCAGTGATACATATTTCAGTGTCAGCACTATTGTTGCCTGCAACAAAGTCACTCTGAGCATTAGCCAAGCCAATTGAACCAACAGTAAGAGCGATGATAGCGATAGATTGAGTTAAGTTTTTCATGATATTTCCTTTTTAAAGTAGATGTTGTGTTTTTGGTGTTACCTGAACCAGATATAGCAACGACAATGCCATGTTTAAAATTATCAATTAAATCAGTGTTTTATGTGTTTTTGCAGCGTTAAGAAGAGTAGGTTTATCAGTAAAAAAAAAGAAGTTGCATTGTGCTGGCTAAAATTTGGCTAATTTAACCACTTGCTTGGTTAAAATGACACTGTAGTCCGGCGAGGTACATAACATTGGGATTTGTTTGGCAACAGGCGTGTTTAATAAGGGCTAAATTTGCCTTTAATGTCTCATTCAATAAATCGATTAAATCAATCTATTACATCAATTTTAATAGTGTGGCACTAACACTTACTATCCTGTCTGAGATTTACTCCAAACACACTTTTCAACAAGGAATTATCATGTATCAAACCATTATCAATACCAGCATATTACCTTTCAAAGCGACTGCCTTTAAAAACGGTGAGTTTGTTGAAGTCACTGAAAAAGATGTATTAGGCAAGTGGGCTATTTTCATGTTTTATCCTGCCGACTTTACCTTTGTTTGCCCCACAGAGTTAGGCGACTTGGCTGATTATTACGCTAAATTGCAAGAGATGGGCGTTGAGGTTTATTCAGTGTCTACTGATACTCACTTTACTCACAAAGCGTGGCACGACACCTCTGAGACTATTGGTAAGATCACGTTTCCAATGATTGGCGATCCAACTGGTAAAATTACTCGCAACTTTGGTGTAATGATTGAAGAAGATGGTTTAGCGTTGCGTGGAACTTTCGTTATCAATCCTGAAGGCGTAATCAAAATCGCTGAAATTCATGACTTAGGCATTGGTCGCTCTGCTTCTGAGTTATTGCGTAAAGTGCAAGCTGCTCAATACGTAGCGAGCCACGATGGTGAAGTATGTCCAGCTAAATGGCAGCCAGGTGAAGCCACATTAGCACCGTCACTAGATCTAGTCGGTAAAATCTAAACCGCTAGCCTCAAGTCGAATTCGATGGCGCTTGAGTCATCGGGTTCGCACTTAGATTGACAGCAAACCTAAGCAAAGGAGATCCAAGGTGTTAGATGCTAAATTAAGTACGCAACTCAAAGCCTATTTACAGAATTTAAAAACAGAAGTGCAATTACATATTGCCCTTGATGCCACGGCGCATCCAAAGAAATCAAATGAAATCAGTGAATTGGCTAATGAAATTGCGCAGCTTTCTGATTTAGTTAAGGTTGTTCAACAACAAGATAGCAGCGTACGCGTGCCTTCAATGCAAGTGGTATCTCCAAGCAAAAATACCAGCATAACCTTTGCTGGGGTTCCGCTAGGACACGAATTTACTTCTCTAGTGCTAGCGCTGCTGCACAGTGGTGGCCATCCATTAAAATTATTACCAGAGCAAATTGAATTTATTCAAGGTCTGGAAGGAACATTTGAGTTTGAGACCTTTGTTTCGCTCAGTTGTCAAACCTGTCCTGGTGTAGTGCAAGCCCTCAACATGATGGCCGCACTTAATCCTAATATTCAACACACCATGATAGACGGTAGCTTGTTTCAAGACGAAGTGACCAAACGCAACATTATGGCTGTGCCCAGTGTTTTCCTTAATGGCGAGGCCTTCAGTCAAGGCGGTGTGACCATTGAGCAGGTATTGAAAAAAATCGACCCAAGTGCCGGCAAAAAACAAGCGGCACAACTACAACAAAAAGCCCCCTTTGAGATGCTGATAATTGGTGGCGGGCCAGCAGGTGCTGCTGCAGCAATTTATACCGCACGCAAAGGCCTGCGCACAGGTATTGTGGCTGACAAGTTTGGTGGCCAAGTGGCAGAAACGGTAGGCATTGAAAACTTTATTTCTGTCAAAGCTACCGAAGGTCCAAAATTAGTTTCAGGTTTAGAAGAACATGTACGCGACTATCCGGTTGACATCATGGCGGATAATCAAGCGGTTAAATTAAGCCGTGTGACCAGTGAGTTAGGTAACGTCATTCATGTTGAATTAGCCAATGGCGCCACCTTAAGCAGTCAAGCGGTTATCCTTGCTACTGGCGCCAGATGGCGTGAAATGAATGTACCGGGAGAAAAAGAATATCGCAGTAAAGGCGTCGCTTATTGCCCACATTGTGATGGCCCACTGTTTAAAGGCAAACGGGTCGCCGTTATTGGCGGAGGTAATTCAGGTATCGAAGCTGCGATTGATTTAGCCAATATCGTTGAACATGTCACGGTATTAGAATTTGACAGTAAATTACGCGCCGACAAAGTATTACAAGATAAAGCCATCTCTATGGGTAACATCAGCGTTATCTTAAATGCACAAACCACAGAAGTGCATGGTGATGGTGAGCGGGTAAACAGCTTAAGTTATACCGACAGAACCGATGGCAGTACTAAAAAAGTTGAGATAGCCGGTATCTTTGTACAAATTGGTTTAGTGCCCAACTCAGAATGGTTAAAAGGCGATATAGAATTAACCCCAAGGGGTGAAGTGGTGGTAAACAATAAAGGCGAAACCTCTATTCCCGGTGTATTTGCCGCAGGTGATGTGACCACATCTCCCTATAAACAAATCATCATCGCCATGGGCGATGGTGCCAATGCCGCGCTAGGCGCATTTGATTACCTCATTCGCCAAACGGTACCAGGTAAACAAAACAAAGCTGCGTAAATTCTCCAATCCTAAATGTGTGTTTTCACCGCGTTCGCCCACCGGCAACGCGGTTTTTTTTTATTAAAAGTTGATAAATACACATTCCCAGCATATCAACATTTGATGTTGATTTGTTCGTCCCTGAAGGAACTCCTACAAGGGAGGGGGGTTGTAGGAGCTGCTTCAGCTGCGAAAAATCAACCTTGTTGATGAATTGGCATTGGTTGTTAAATCAACATTTGTTGTTGATTGGTTCGTCCCTGAAGGAACTCCTACAAGGGGAGAGATCTGTTGTAGGAGCTGCTTTAGCTGCGAAAAATCAACCTCTTTGATGAATTGGCATTGGTTGTTAAATCAAAATTTGTTGTTGATTGGTTCGTCCCTGAAGGAACTCCTACAAGGGGGGAGATCTGTTGTAGGAGCTGCTCCGTAACGGATGTTATTAGCTGCGAAAAAATCGACATTTTCGGTTGTTTGGTTCGTCCCTAAACAACTCCGTTGGGGCAACACCGGTTACCGGGAACTCCTACAAGGGGGGCATCTCCAATCTAATAACTACTACCTAAAATCTTATCTCCGCTATTTTGCTTATTGTGACAATTGTCATAACAAAGTTGTGACTTTTGACCTATTTGTTCATCGTTCTTTTGTGCCATGATTAGGATGTGTAAAATTTAGGCAAAAAACCGTCATCTAAGGGATCATTGTGAACGACAAAAGTGAGTTATTGCAGCAGCTTAAAATTGATAGAAATTCACCCCCAGAATCCACTGGTATTAAAATTTGGCAGCTAATTTTGGCAGTGATTGTTTGTGTAGCCTTAGCCATCTGGTTAACTCTGGAGTTTTTGGTACCAAGCAATTCAGTCACCGCTAGTAGCGGGGTCGTCGCATCGACTTCTGTCAATCAAAACCCCGCAAATGTTGAGCAAGCCAACCAGCCTGCTAAAGTACTTGAAAACAAAAGTATCCTGAATTCCTCCGGTTATATTACCGCCAGACGCATGGCGACTGTTTCATCTGAAGTCATGGGTTTGATCACAGAGGTCAACGTTGAAGAGGGCATGAATGTTGAACAAGGTCAAATACTGGCTCGTTTAGATGACGCCATTGCTCAGGTGAATTTTGATTATGCAGTCGCGCAAATTGCTGTATTAGAGGCAAGGCGCAAAAGCACTATAGCCAATTTAGATGAAGCAAAATCGGCTTATCAACGTGTACTAAAAAATACCTATTCAAGTGATGCCGAGCGCACTCGCGCTTTTGCCACACAACAAAGTTTACTCGCCAATTTAGAAAGCGCTGATGCTGATCTGCTATTAGCCAAAATCGAAGTACGTCGTCAACAAGAGCGTTTAGATGACCACACTATTCGAGCTCCTTTTAGTGGGGTGGTAACGCAGAAAAATGCCCAACCCGGCGAGATCGTCGCACCGTCTTCAGCGGGCGGCGGATTTACCCGCACCGGTATTTGCACCATTGTTGATATGAGTTCTTTAGAAATTGAAGTGGATGTAAATGAAGCATTTATTGGCCGGGTGTATCCCGGACAAAAAGTAGAAGCAACCTTAGATGCCTATCCCGATTGGCTTATACCGGCCTCAGTGATTGCCACTATACCCACTGCAGACCGAGCTAAAGCAACTGTACAAGTAAGAATAAAAATTGAGTCAAGCGATCCCCGTATTCTGCCCGACATGGGCGTCAAAGTCGGGTTTTTAAAAGAATAACGGCGTGCAACGACGCCTCAACAAGGAAATGATGATGACAAGCGAAAATCTATTTGAACTGAACAATGTAGCTAAGCGGTTCACCAAAGGAAAAGAGACCATAAGCATATTTGAAGACTTAAATATGCACATTAAAACAGGTGATTTTATGGCCATTATGGGGCCATCAGGTTCAGGTAAAACCACCTTATTAAATCTGCTCGGTGGTGTCGACCAGCCGACCACCGGTGAAATTACCTTTGACGGTCAACGTATCGATAATTTGAGTGAAAGCCAACTGGCCAAATGGCGAGCTAACAACATCGGGTTTATATTCCAATTTTATAATTTAATGCCCATGTTAAACGCGGCAAAAAATGTTGAATTACCCCTGTTATTAACTAATTTAAGTAGCAGTCAGCGTAAAGCCCAAGTAGAAACAGCTCTTAAACTCGTTGGTTTAAGTGACAGAGCCAAACATATGCCAAGCGAAATGTCCGGTGGTCAACAGCAGAGGGTCGCCATTGCGCGCGCGATCGTATCTGATCCCAAGTTTTTATTATGTGATGAGCCCACCGGCGATTTAGACCGTCAAACCGCCGATGAAATTCTTGAGATGCTGCAACTGCTGAACAAAGAATTTGGTAAAACCATCGTCATGGTGACTCATGACCCCTCAGCCGCTAAATTTGCCACCCATACCGTGCATCTGAACAAAGGTAAATTTGTTAAAGCAGAGGAACTCTTGCTATGAAAGATTTCTATCTGATCTATAAAAATCTCACCCGCAAAAAAATGCGCTTGTTTTTAACCACCTTTGCCATTTTTATCGCCTTTTTGATCTTTGGCGCGATCATGTCTTTACGCAGTGCACTCAATGCAGGCGTTGAAATGTCGGCAGATAATCGCTTGGTGGTCGTGCATAAAACCAGTTTTACCAATCCTTTGCCCTATGCTTATGTCAATAAAGTTAAAGCGATAGAAGGCGTCAAAGATGTGACGCATGCCAATTGGTTTGGCGGTTATTATAAAGAACCGCGTAATCAGGTTGTCAGTTTTGCGGTTGATCCTCAAAGCTATATGACCGTTTATCCCGAGCTGGTGGTTGAGCCAGAACAGTTAAGTCGTTGGTATAAAAATCAAACAGGCATATTGGTGGGTGAGCGCATTGCCATCGCCAATAACTGGAAGGTGGGTGACCGTATTCCGCTCTCATCTAATATCTTCTCACAAAAAACCGGAGGGCAAACCTGGGAATTTGAAATTGATGGCATCTTCAAAGGTAATGAAGAAAAAATTGATACCAGCTATGTTCTTATTCATTACAAATATTTTAATGAGACCCAATCTTGGGGCGGAGACAGCATAGGCTGGCTCATTTTAACCACACTGGATGCGAGCTTAAATGAGCAAGTCGCCAAGGTCATTGATAGCGAGTTTGCCAACTCCAACAACGAAACCGATACCAGCACCGAACAAGCCTTTAACAAAGCCTTTATCGATCAAATTGGTAATATTGGTTTGATTATTTTTGGCGTGGTGTTTATGGCCTTTTTTACCATATTAATCGTGGTCGGCAATACTATGGTACTGGCCATTCGAGAGCGTACTAATGAAATTGCTGTGCTTAAAACCCTAGGTTTTGCATCGTCCCGAATCTTTAAAATGGTGCTGGTTGAGTCGTGTCTATTAGCCTTTTTAGGCGGCCTCTTAGGTATCGGTGGCGCTTTCATCATTATCAAAGGGGCTTCAGAACAAATGGCGCGCTTTTTACCTAACTTAGTACTTGGCTCAGACGTATTGTTACAAGCGCTGGCTTATATGCTAGTGCTGGGTTTAATTACCGGTATTGCACCTGCCATCAGTGCCTTACGTTTAAATATTGTTACCGCATTTAGCAGGGGATAAACATGAGTACCTTAATGTCACAAAGTGCCGCCGTTATAAAAATGAATATACAAAGTTTGCCCCGACGTTTATGGATGTCGTTGGCCATGGTGTTTGCCAGTGCGGTGGTGGTCGCCATACTCTTAGCCTTTTTAGCCATGGCCAAAGGCTTTGATGCCACCATGAAAAGTGCCGGCTCAGAGGATATTGCCTTTTTCATGCGTACCGGCTCAGCGGCTGAACTAAATAGCTCAGCATCAAGAGAGCAAGTTAATTTAATTGAAAATGCCCCAGGTATTGCTCGCGATGAGCAAGGGCCAATGGTATCGCCTGAGTTATATGTCATCGTTGATGGCGTTAAAAAATCCACTCAAAATGAAGCTAATATCCCCCTTAGAGGACTTGACCAACGAGGCGTTGCAATGCGCAAAGGTTTCACCTTAGTCGCAGGGCGTATGTTTAACCCAGGTACCGACGAATTAATTGTTGGTGCGGGCATTTTACGCGAGTTTGACGGCTTTGAATTAGGCCAAGAAATTCGTTTTGGCAAATACAAATGGAAAGTCGTTGGCGTGTTTTCTACCGGGGGTAACGTGTTTGAAAGTGAATTGTGGGCCGATGCCAAGGTTATTCAAAATTTGTATAATCGAGGTAGTTCTTATCAGTCCATTCGGGCCCGGATGACTTCACCCGACAGTTTGCCACTCATCGCTGAATACTTAAAAAATGAACCGCGTTTAACCCATGAAGTACAAGCCGAATCAAGCTATTTTGCCGAGCAAGGAAAAAGCCTAGGTTATATGGCTATGTTTGGTTGGGTCATCAGCTCAATCATGGCTCTCGGCGCATTGGCTGGCGCTTTAAATACCATGTATACCTCGGTATCCGACAGAGCAATGGAAATCGCCACCTTAAGAGCCATCGGTTTTAGCCACTTCTCGGCCTTTATCGGCACCATGGCCGAGGCCATGACCTTGGCTGCCATAGGCAGTATCGTTGGCTCCCTGGCTGCTTTTATCTTTTTTGACGGGCTCAGCGCTTCAACTTTAGGCGGCAGTTTTACCCAAGTGGTATTTAGCTTCCAGCTAAGCCCAGATCTGTTTATCAAAGGCATTAGCATGGCACTCATTATCGGCTTTATCAGCGGCTTCTTCCCCGCCTGGCGCGCAGCAAGAGTGCCCGTCATTGTCGCTTTCCAAACGGCACGCTAAGGGAAAAAAATGCAGATGCGAGATATACGAAATACAGATAAAGACAAAAAAGTTCATACCACAGAGCGCACAGAGGAAAAGTAATAAATCGTTGGAACTAGGGTGGCTCTTGTAGGAGCTGCTTTAGCTGCGAACAATCAACCTGTTTGATGAATTGGCATTGTTTGTGAAATTATCATTTGATGTTGATTGGTTCGTCCCTGAACCATGCCGGTTACCGGGAACTCCTACAAGGAGGGCTTTTGTAGGAGTTGCCGTAACGGATGTTATTAGCTGCGAACAATCAACCTGTTTGATGAATTGGTATTGTTTGTGAAATTATCATCTGTTGTTGTTTTGTTCGTCCCTAAAGGAACTCCTACAAGGAGGGCTATTGTAGGAGCTGCTTTAGCTGCGAAAAATCAACCACCGGTGATGAATTGGCATTGTTTGTGAAATCATCATTTGTTGTTGTTTTGTTCGTCCCTGAAGGAACTCCTACAAGGGGGGGGACCTGCCTCTATTTGGGGTTTACTGAACGATCACGTAATCATTACTGGGCAAGTTCGCTTGAAATTTGGTATCTTCTACTTTGCGTAATAATAGATGTGTAGGGAGACCGTGTGCTAAATGTGTTATTGGTTGATGATGATAAGGACTTTACTGATGTTGCCAGTCAAATAATTGAGTTTTTAGGGCACGATGTTACCTCTGTGCAAAATTTGGCTGAAGCTTATCAGGTGCTCGAATTTACTGTTTTCGATCATATTTTTCTTGATTTTATGTTGCCAGACGGCAGTGGTTTACATTTAATCGATCATATTAAAAAGCTCAATACTACACCTTATATTACAATGATCACGGGTCATCCATCGGTCAAAACCATGTTGGCTGGACTCTGCGGACCTAAGGTTGATTATCTACTTAAACCTTTGCAACGCGAAGATTTAGAATCTGCGTTGTCACGCAAATCATTGAAAAAGAAACCCCCAGTAACCAAAGGGCCTACCTTACATTTTGGCTGTTTAATTGGTGAGTCGAAGACTATGCAGGCCTTGTACAGCATGATTGAACGCGTCGCCAATACATCGGCTAATGTGATGTTGATGGGCGAAAGTGGCGTGGGTAAAGAACTGGTGGCCAAAGCAATTCACCAGGCGAGTAAAGTCAGTGGGCCTTTAGTGGCAACAAACTGTGGCGCAATCACCAAAGAATTAATCGGTAGCGAGTTATTTGGCCACGAGAAAGGTTCGTTTACTGGTGCAGTAGGGCGCAAAATAGGTGTGTTTGAACGAGCCGAAAATGGCAGTTTGTTTTTAGACGAGATAACTGAAATGCCACTCGACATGCAGGCGTCTTTATTGCGTGTATTAGAAACTAAGAAAGTGGTTCGGGTCGGCGGTACTACTGAAATTAATGTTAATTGCCGCGTTGTATCAGCGACCAATCGTAACCTAGCTGATTTGGCGCAGAGTAAAGCATTGCGCGAAGATATTTATTTTAGATTAGCGGTTTTTCCTATGGAAATCCCACCCTTGCGTGAGCGTAGCGAAGATATTCCCTCGCTTGCAGAGGTATTTTTAAGCGAGCTGAATGAAGAATATGACGCTAACTTAGCTTGGGCTCCAGAGCAGCTAATCAGGCTGTCTGAATATTCGTGGCCAGGCAATGTGCGTGAATTACGCCATGCAGTGCACCGCGCTTTTATTATGTCTGATATGCAGGGCAAAAAGGTAGAATTACCTGCACGTTTTGAGTCGCCATTTGCTCGTCAAGAGTCGAAGTCTGCGGGGATCAAAGCCGGACAAACCATTGAAGATGTAGAGCGATTATTGATCAGCGCTACTTTGGATAAGGTCGATGGCAACAAAACAATGGCCGCTGAAATGCTCGGTATTAGTACCAAAACCTTGTATAACCGTTTACACGCCTATGGTGAGTTTGATGGCTGAGCAAGAGAGCGACTTAAAGCAGTTAATTCATGATGTGCGTGGGCCATTAAACAAAATATCCATGAACGCTGAATTAGTTAAGTTAGTTATCGAAAATGATCTGCCGCGAGAAAAAGCCTTAGCAGCCTTGGATAAAATTATTCAAGATTGCCAAGTATGCAGTCAGCATCTGCAACAAATAGCTGAAACAAAATAAACACTGAGCTGTGTGTAATTAAGTCAGCCAAAAGGTAACGTAAGCGCAATGCAACGGATTAAATGGTTAGAAAATACCACTATAACGTGGGTGTTGATTTCAGTGATCACCTTCAGTGTGATCGTCGGTAATGCGGTTTTAGCCAGTAATATCATTAATAAATTATCTGCCACTCAAAATAGTTTACTGAATGCTGGTAACGTACTTAATGCATTAAATAATTTACATGTTTTGATTTTATCAGCAGAAACCGGACAACGGGGTTACCTGCTAACTGAAGATGTGCAGTATCTCGCTCCCTATACCGAAGCGCTAGATGACTTGTCTGAACAACTAGACACCGTTGCCCGTATCAAGTCTGAATTGCCAGCGCAAAAGGCGCGTATCGATACCTTGTTGAATCTCACCCGTGAAAAAATGCAAGACTTGACCGCTACTGTCGATTTAGCTCTCGATGATGAAGAAAAACAGGCACTTAAACGAATGCTGACCGGCCGCGGTCACAACATTTATCAAAGCATTGATCAACAATTCGCAGCCATACAAAAAGCAGAGGAGCTTTTTAGCTTAAGCTTGTTTGCTAATCTTGCCAGTGCACAGAGTGAAGCGCGGGTAACCTTTATTATATCTGCCATCACCAGTTCATTACTGTTGGTAGGCATGGTCTTTTTAGCCATTATTAATATCCGCATTGAGCGGCAAAACCGCGAAAGACTCGAATACCAAAATGAAGTATTGGCGGATAAAGTTCAGGCCCGCACCACTGAGTTGAAATTATACTCTGAAGAACTTAAACGCAGTAATCGAGAGTTAGAAGACTTTGCCTTTGTCGCTTCCCACGACTTACAAGAACCCCTGCGCAAAATCCGTGCATTTGGTGACCGTCTGCGTTCAAACTATGCACAAAGGCTTGATGAAAAGGGCGACGACTACATCAATCGCATGCACAATGCGGCCGAACGTATGTCTGATTTGATCAACGACCTATTAGAGTTTTCCCGTATTAATACGCGGGGTAAAGACTTTGTCAAAGTTGACCTGAATGACACAGTGGCCACCATCATTGATGATCTAGAAATTGCCATTAAAGAATCTGACGCACAAATTTCGCTGTGCACGCTGCCCATCATTGATGCCGATCCCAGTCAAATGTATCAACTGTTGCTCAACTTAATTTCTAATGCCGTTAAATTTAAAAAAGCGGGTGGTGCGGTACAAATTAGCTTTAGTTATCAACTTGTTGATGCGACTGCAGGGCAACATCATATCAGTGAAAAGTGGCACTTGATTACCATCACTGATAACGGAATCGGCTTTGCCCAAGAATATGCAGATAAGATTTTTTCTCCCTTTCAGCGTTTGCATTCTCGTGATGAATATAAAGGTACCGGCATTGGTTTAGCGGTATGTCGTCGCATTGTAGAACGTCATCACGGTCAAATAAGTGCGCAAAGTGCTGAAGGCCTAGGAGCTCAATTTAGTATTCGCTTGCCCGAGCAACTTAGTCCATTAACCTTAGATAGAGACCAACGTAATGCACTTTAGCAAAGCTCGCAGTATTACCATTTTAATGGCAGACGACGACGCAGATGATCGTTTGCTAACTCAAGATGCACTCAAAGAAAGCAAAGTCCTTAATCGCATGTTCTGTGTTGAAGACGGCGTCGCCTTGCTGCAATATTTGCGCAGAGAAGGTCAGTATACTGATAAAGAGCGCTATCCGTGGCCCGGTCTTATTTTGCTGGATCTCAATATGCCACGCATGGATGGACTTGAGGCGCTGCAACAATTAAAACAAGATCCAGAATTACGCAGTATTCCGGTAGTCATTCTGACCACCTCCAAACAAGAAGAAGATATGGTCAAGGGCTACGGCTTAGGGGCCGCCTCTTTCATTACCAAACCGGTCGATTTTGCTGGTTTGGTTGAGCTAATGAGAGCCATAGGCAATTACTGGGTTGAGTTTGTTGAACTACCCAATACTGACAACGAGTGAAAATGACGTCTAAGGTTATTCCATGAGTAAAGTAGCCCGCTTGTTATTGGTTGAAGATGATGAAGATGATTACATTCTGACCAGTGAGTCCTTGACTCAACTCGACTCTTATCATTTTGAAATTCACTGGGTGACTAACCCCCAAAGTGCCCTTGAAAAATTGATGGCAGAAGACTTTGACATTTGTCTATTAGATTACCAACTGGGTGGACAAAGTGGTCTTGATGTCTTGAAACAAGCTGCCTTACTCGGCTGTATGACGCCTATTATCATGCTCACGGGGCAAACTGACGATAGCCTAGATAAGCTGGCACAAGACGCCGGAGCGGTAGATTATTTAAATAAAGAAGAAATTACTACACCGCGATTTGCCCGTGCTATTCGCTATGCATTGGCCCGTAACGAAGTCACAACAGAACGCTTAGAGCGACTAAAAGCGGAAACCCAAAACCGCTCAAAAGATCGATTTTTAGCCCACTTGAGTCACGAATTACGTACTCCTCTCACCTCTATTTTGGGTTATGCAGAGCTATTGTTAAACAGTGATAAGTCAGCTCAATCACGCTCAGAGCTGAATATTATTTTAAGTAATGGCAAACATTTATTGAGCCTGCTGAATGATGTGCTCGACCTATCTAAAATCGCCGCCGACAAACTTGAAATAAATTCCGCCGCTATTGAGCTCGATAGTTTTATTGCTGATGTATTTTTTTTACTACAAATAAACGCCCACGATAAAGGCCTTAATTTACAGATCAAGGCCCGTAGCCCCTTGCCTCTTACTATTTATGCCGACGGTACACGTCTGCGACAAATACTGATTAATCTCAGCCATAACGCAATTAAGTTCACTCAACATGGTCGAGTTTCTATCCAGTTGTGGACTCAATTTGTGCACAACAAAGAGTTACTCCATTTTGAAGTGGCCGACAGCGGCATGGGCATACCCGCCGAACGTCTGTCATCCATATTTAAACCCTTTGAACAAATCGAAGATATTGTCACACGCAAAGAAAGTGGTGCGGGTCTAGGCCTCGCCATTTGCACTGAACTAGTTAAACGCATGGGCGGCACAATAAGCGTTGAGTCAGAATTAGGCAAGGGCACCCGTTTTCAGTTTTCCATTGATCCGGGAGATATCAGCGCTATCACGCGCACGAAGTTACGTTTTAAAAAAATGGATGATAACCAAGCTGATCAGGTGTTTGTACCACTGACCGGTAAAGTGCTGGTGGTGGATGATGCGCCTGACATTCGCAAGTTGGTGCAACAAATTTGTCAAAGCTTTGGTTTAGAGGTGGTGACCGCTGAAAATGGCTTACAGGCGGTGGAAATGTGTAGTCAGTCCTTGGCAGACTCCTCGCCTTTTGATTTAGTTTTGATGGACATTCATATGCCGGTACTGGGTGGTCGACAAGCCATTACAGAAATACGTCAAGCAGATTTTTTATCACCGGTTATCGCCCTAACGGCAGCAGCATTAAAAGGGGTGAAACAGTCTCTGATTGAAATTGGTTTTTCTGAGGTACTGCACAAACCCATCAATAAAGTGGCTTTATATCAAAGTTTAAGTGTTTATTTACCTAAACAAACCAACCTAGCGCCGCCCCACAAGAAGCCCCGGCAGCAAAGCATATTAATCGTTGAAGACGACCCAGATGCTGCTCAAGTGAGTCAGTTGCTGCTAGAAAGTTTGGGCGCAAAGGTGCAATTGGCCCTTAGCGGTCGGGAATGTTGGGCCGCCCTGCAATCAAATACGTCATTTGACATTATATTACTCGACCTCAATCTACCTGATACTGATGGATTAAGTCTTGCTGCACAAATCCACATCATAAAACCTAACATTGAGCTTGTTTTAGTCAGCGGAGCCCAAGTCGATGTTGCCCAACTTGCTGCCGTTAATATCCACAAAAGCTTATTAAAGCCCCTCAACTTAGCCAGTTTAAAATCGCTGTTAGATTAAATTTTAAGGCTTTAAGCCGCTAAATCTCACCACAAGTTAGGCCGTAATTGTTTCAATTGCTGTGTAACTTTTTCTCAAACTATCTATTAAAAACCCCCAGTTAATTAAATTTTACTAAAATTAACTTATAAAAAACAATGGCTTAATTCTGTTTTTTGGTATTGGCACAGTCTTCGCTAAAGTATTCTTATAATAATACTGAGGAGCCAATATGAAAATTTTTGAAGCACTGCGCCAAGATCATGAAAAACAACGTCTATTAATGAATATATTAACAAAGACCTCTGGTAGCAGCCAAAGTAGAGTTAGTTACTTTGCTGAATTAAAAACAGAGCTCGCTAATCACGCATTAGCCGAAGAACGCCACTTTTACGCACCTTTGATGGAATTTGATGACACGATCGAAACGTCGCGCCACGCCGTAGCAGAGCATCACGAAATCGACGAATTGATCGACAAGGTAGAACAAGCTGATATGAGCTCATCTGCCTGGATGGCACACATGAAAAACCTCCAACACAAAGTGCTGCATCATTTAGCTGAAGAAGAGCGTGAGTTTTTTCAACAAGCGCGCAAAGTTCTCAGCGCCAAGCAAAATACCAATCTAGCAGACGCCTATCAACATGAAATGCGTGTGCAAGCTAGTTAAAGTTAAGGCCAATGTAATAAACGATTTACCCCTGCTGGTAAGCTTTGGCCTGACATAGAGCTAATTAACAGTTTATGCCAGGTCTTTTTTATGGGTTAATAACAGTAGAATTTTGCCAAGAGCTGACGGAATTATGTTTATCATCAAATATTATATAGCAGGTGCTTTACTAGCATTGCTGTTAGCCATCATAAGTCCTTATTTAATCGCTAAACTATTGTTTGGCTGGGTTGCGTTGTCGATGACCTTGGTCAGTTCGGCCTATATTTTTCAAAAACCAAATGTTTTTCGTAAAAAACAAAATGGCTCGATCCCACTGTATATTCGATGGATTTTTGTTCCCTTTTTATTCGGCGTGCAGCTCTACAATGTGTGGGCCAGAAAAAACGATAGAGTACCGGCCATTCAGAAAGTCGAAGAGAATCTGTTTTTGGCTTGTCGATTGTTTTCAGATGATGTGCTCGACCTCCAAAGTCGGGGTGTAAAAGCCATATTAGATGTTACCGCCGAATTTGGTGGCTTAGATTGGTCGGCACAAAATCAAGACCTCGCTTATCTCAATGTGCCCGTGCTCGATCATCAAAGCCCGCAACAAGATGAACTTGTCCACGCTATCCATTGGATCCACAATCAAATTATTGCCCAGCGCGCAGTCACCGTGCACTGTGCTCTAGGGCGTGGGCGTTCTGTTCTGGTAGTGGCAGCCTATTTGTTAGCAAAAAATCAAGATTGGAGTGTCGAGCAAGCGTTAAGCGCCATTAATGATATTAGGCAAACGGCCGCCTTAAATCCTAGTCAGCTTAAGGCCCTAAAAAAATATCATGCCGCAGGCATTCTAAAGTTAAGTCGCCCAGTGTGGATTATTGCCAATCCTGTTTCAGGCGGCGGTAAATGGCAAGAATACAAAAGCCAAATTGAGCAAAGTTTAGCTGCTCATTTTCAACTGCATATTGCTGAAACTACCGAGCAAATAAGTGCAGCAAGTTTAACCAAAAAAGCGCTAAAACAGGGTGCTAAGACTATAATTGCTTGTGGTGGTGATGGCACATTGTCAGAAGTCGCAGCACAAATTGTTGGTACCGATTGCACTATGGGAATTATTCCCCTCGGCACGGCCAATACCTTAGCCCATGTCCTATTTGGCGCTAAAAGCAAACTCATTCCCATTGAAACGGCCTGTGAACATATTATCGAACGCCAAATACAAACTATTGATACCGCTATGTGTAATGAAAATCTAGTGCTATTGGTTATAGGTCTGGGTTTTGAACAAAAAATGATTAAAAATGCCGACCGCACACAAAAAAATGAAGGTGGTCAATTAGCCTATGTCAAAGCGCTGTGGGACGCGGTGCAGTTAAATGAGAGTCAACAATTGCACGTTACCTTTGATGACAAAGACGAAATAACGATCGACGCAAGCAGTTTTATTGTCGCCAACGCCGCCCCTTTTGCCACCGTATTAGCACAAGGCGGAGGCAACCCAGACTACCAAGACGGCTTACTCGACATCACGTGGATGCCCAAACAAGAAAGCGCCAACGACCAACTAGTCACCATGACAGAATTAGCCATAAGCGGCTTAATGCAAGACTTCAAGTCGCAAAATGTCGAATACACCAAGGCCAGAAAAATAAAAATCCGCGCCGACAGCCCCCTTCACTACGTCATAGACGGTGAAAATGCCCAAGCCAAAGAATTGCAAATACACATCCAACCCAGTTCGTTAAACATCCTGTGTAATATGCCCCCCATGTAGGAGTTCCCGGTAACCGGCATGGCCACAACGGAGTTGTTCGTCCCTAAAGGAACTCCTACAAGGGAGGAAAGCTCTTGTAGGAGCTGCTTTAGCTGCGAAGCTTTTAATTAGAAAAATCAACCATACATTAATAAATGGCCATTGGTTATAAATTCGACACCTGTGGTTGATTTTTTCGTCCCTAAAGGAACTCCTACAAGTGCAGCCTCCCTTGTAGGAGTTCCCGGTAACCGGCATGGTTCTGGGACGAAAAATCAACCACAAATGATAATTTCACAACCAATGCAAATTCATCAACAAGGTTGATTGTTCGCAGCTGATAAAATCCGTTACGCCCGCGCCCGTCACCGGCAGCTCCTACAAACGCTCACTAATTTGCTGTAATCGTTGCTCGATATCTTGTTTATCTTGCCTACACAATGATTGATGCTCGCAGGCCTGTGCAATCATATCGCGCTGTTGTTCAACAAATTCCCGTTGGTCTTGGTCGCTAACAAGGTCAGCAATCAGTTGCAAGCTTTCGAGTAACCTGATGGTCACCGCGACGCTGCCTTCGGCATGCTGTCTAATCTGATTAAAAGCGGCATGGGCTAATTGTGAAAATTGAAACGCATGGGTGTTTACCCTAACGGTGCCCTGTTGATCTTTGTGTTTGCTGGGGGGAAATGTACGTTGAGTTAAGGTACATAAGATGGCACACAGTTTATCGGTGCAGGTGATGGCCGTAAAAGGGTCATTAATACCCGGCGATAAGGCTCTTACTGCAATTTCAACTAACTGGTTTATGGCAAATTCTGGATCTTGAATAGGGGTGCGTTTAGCCCCCACCATAATACACGCCAATAAGGTTTTTTCGTCGGGCCGTTGGTTCGCATCGTCGACCCCCAATTTCATCAAAGTAAAACCAGTTACAACTGCATCGCCAGCCTTAACTAAGACTTTTACTTTGATTTCATTCTCGGCGGCTAACTGAGTCAATTTTTTAATATCAATGGCCTGTATATAGCCATCTTGTTGGCTCTTAAGCGACTGACTATAGTGTGTTTCACTGTAACTAAGAGGCCCATTGTCAACGTCCTTAATTTGCGCTTTTTGAGTCGGAAATAAACGCTCAATATCTAACTTAAGTTGGCAATAAACCTTATCTATTACATTATCGGCCTGAATAGAATGAGCAACGTGGTGAATAAAATAAATTAATACACCCACACCCGCAAAAGCTAAAATTAGCGCAAAATAGGTGGCCAAACCAGGAATGAAATGGTGTGTCTCTACCGATGTTGTGGCCTGTAGCACCAACAAACAATAGGTAAAAATCGCAACAAATACACCCAATACAGACTGAGTACCTTTGTCAGACATAAAATTGCGAATTAAACGGGGGCCAAACTGCGATGATGCAAGACTCAAGGCCACCACGGTAATTGAAAAGGCGATACTGGTAACCGTTATCATCGATCCCGCGATAGTCGTCAACAAAGAGCGAATTGATTCTGGCGAAGCTTGATAAATAAACTGGAAAAAATCAGGAGTGAAGTCTTGATAAGAACGGTCATAAGCCAAAAATAAGCTAGCCAATACCGAAGAACTTGCCACCATTGTCGACGGGATAAACCAAAAGCTGGTGCGAAAAGTTTCAATCAGGCTCAGGATTCTGTTGTTCATCTTTTATTCTCAAAGCAAATGCATAAAAAGAGTAGCTGCCAGCTTTGCAATTACAGTAGGTGACAAACCACAGTGAGGTATTTTACTTTTTCAGCTTGGTTTTTTTCATTAAGGCTACAGTAGCAAATAAACCGATAAGCACAAACAGTCCGAGTGCAACTAAAAACTGAACTAAAAACCCGAGGTTTTCAGTATTCATGAATGAAAACACAAAGCTAACAGTAATGACTATTACAATGTTCAACATTGAAAATTTCATCGCTTTACTCCTAATATGTTAACCCAGTGAAACGTTTTAAGCCTGAACATAAAAAAAAGGGGGCCAAGCCCCCATTCTTTAAACAGACGATGATTAACAATCAGTATCTTCAGCTTTTACACCTTCTTTCACATCTTCACAGGCATCTTCAATAGCATTACCAGCGTCAGTGACCATTTCATCAATTTTTTTGCCCGTTTCTTCTGCCTTGTCATCGCCGCAACCGGCTAGCAAAGTCATTGAAGCAAGTAAGATCGTCAAGATGCTTAAATATTTAAAGTTTTTCATGGTGTTTCTCCGTTATATGATAAAAATCAGTGGTTTACATTCTAGGTGCTTTACCGCGTAATGCGCTGGCAATCAATGAAATCACCAACAAAACGATAAAAATGAAAAATATAATTTTCGCGATACCTGCCGCTGCGCCAGCGATGCCACCAAATCCAAAAACTGCGGCAACAATAGCGATGATTAAGAAAGTTAACGCCCAACCCAACATGATGTGCACTCCTTTTCGTTGTTACATTATTGATTTCGAATTTACTAATGCGCTTTTTGTGCCAAATGATTTTTATTAATTAAATACATGATATTTATAGGTATTTTAATTTTTCGCTGAAGATCTAAATAGCAGGCTCGCAAATTCAAGTGCAATTATTACAGGAACAAATGTAGAAGTTGCGTATACAAGAGAAACCAGCCACAGGCAAAAACACTAGAGTTCAAAACACAAAGCCCCCCGCCCTAGGAGGAAACCCTTGTAGGAGCTGCTCCGTAACGGATGTTATTAGATGCGAAAATTCATCCTTGTTGATGAATTGTATTGGTTGTGAAATTGTCATTTGTGGTTGATTTTTTCGTCCCTAAAGGAACTCCTACAAGGAAAGCTCTTGTAGGAGCTGCTTTAGCTGCGAAGCTTTTAATTAGAAAAATCAACCATACATTAATAAATGGCCATTGGTTATAAATTCAACACCTGCGGTAGATTTGTTCGTCCCTAAAGGAACTCCTACAAGGGGACGATTCTTGCATTTGTAGGAGCTGCTCCGTAACGGATGTTATCAGCTGCGAAAAATCATCCTTGTTAATGAATGGCCATTGGTTATAAATTCGACACCTGTGGTTGATTTTTTCGTCCCTAAACAACTCCGTTGGGGCAACGCCGGTTACCGGGAACTCCTACAAGGGAGCACGATTTTATTCTCGTAGGAGCTGCTTTAGCTGCGAAGCTTTTAATTAGAAAAATCAACCATACATTGATAAATGGCCATTAGTTGTAAATCCAACATCTGTGGTTAATTGGTTCGTCCCTAAAGGAACTCCTACAAGGGGACGATTCTTGCATTTGTAGGAGCTGCCGGTGACCGGCGCGGCCGTAACGGATGTTATTAGCTGCGAAAAATCATCCTTGTTAATGAATGGATATTGTTGGTAAATCAACACCTGCGGTAGATTGGTTCGTCCCTAAACAACTCCGTTGTGGCAACGCCGGTTACCGGCTCAGTTCAGCTGCGAAAAATCAACCATGCTGATTAATCGCATATTGTTGATTTACCTTTTGTATTCCCCCCCACTCAAAACACAGATCACCTTCGCTACTTAACTATCTGCTGGCCTTTTTCTGCACTCTGAATTATGTTGTCTTACCTTGCAGAAACTAAAGATATAGGCGTGCATGATAAAAAATTTAAGTTATAAAGGGGTAGGTATAGGTTTTTTACTGACATTGTTGGCTTTGTTGGCCGTTTTTCAAAACAATGTTTGGCGTTTATACCAAGCGATTACGCTGTATGACGCTGATAAAATCTCACACAATTTTTTAAACATGTACAAGATGTTTGATGTCAGCAAAATTGACGCAAGCACCACTGCTTATTACTTCCCAGTTGATTATCAAGCCCTGCCTGATGACTTTACCCTTAACGATGAAACTATCGCCATCCCAGATTTTTTATCCCAAAGTGCCACCCACGGCATGATGGTGATCAAAGAGGGTGAAATAGTCTACGAGCAATACTTCTTAGACGACAGCCAAGACAAACAACATATTTCATTTTCGGTCGCCAAGTCTTTTGTTTCTGCCTTATTTGGTATTGCCATTGCTGAAGGTCATATCCAAAGTATTGAACAATCGGTCACTGACTATGTGCCAGAGCTAGTGGGCAGTGGTTATGACGGGGTGCGCATTAAAGATGTCTTACAAATGTCATCAGGTGTGAAATTTAACGAAGATTATGCCGATTTTAATTCTGATATTAATCGATTCTCACGGGCCATCGCCTTTGGCACGTCCTTAGATAATTTTACCGCATCTCTTCAGCGCGAACGTGAACCCGGCACTTATCATCACTATGTCAGCATTGATACCCAAGTCTTGGGCATGATTTTAGTGCGCGCCACCGGCATGAGTTTAAGTGAATATCTCGGTCAAAAAATTTGGCAACCCATGGGCATGCAAGATCCAGCTTATTGGATGATTGATGGCAATGGTATGGAACTCGCACTAGGTGGCTTAAATATCACCTTACGCGATTACGCTAAATTTGCTTGGCTGTATTTACACCAAGGGCAGTGGCTAAATCAACGAGGGCAGTTGTTACAAATAGTGCCACAACAATGGGTTATTGATTCGGTAACGCCAGATGCACCTCACCTTATGCCAGGTGAAAACAATCCCCAATCAGGTTCGTCCTATGGTTATGGTTATCAGTGGTGGATCCCGCTTGGCGCCGAAGATGAGTTTATGGCCCAAGGCATATATGGTCAGTTTATTTATATTGATCCGAGTAATGATCTTGTCATCGTGAAGAACTCTGCTAACTCAAGGTATACTGATAAAAGTCAGCAGTGGCCCGCCAAGCACTTGGCAATGTTCCGTGCTATTAGTCAACATTTCAGTCAAACGACCTTACCGTAAATACCGCGTGTATTGTCGTTTTTTCAACTTAAAGGATATCACCGTGCGCATTAAATTGTGTCTCGTGTCAATCACAGGAATTTTTATATTGTCGTTTTTAAGTGCTTGTAGCAAACCAGAAGTCACGGTTTTTCCGCGCCTTCAACAACTCGATAGCCCCGCACCCTTAGCACCACAAAAAAAATACACCGCGCAATATCACGGCCTAACCTTAGAAGACAATTATCATTGGCTCAAAGATGCTAGTTATCCCGAGGTGAGTGACCCGCAAATCTTGACCTATCTCGAGCAAGAAAACGACTATTTTGAGCAATTTTTGACGCCCCATGAAACGCTAGTTAAAACCCTCTTTGCTGAATTTAAAGCGAGAGAAGATGACTCAGACAGCAGCGTACCTTGGCAACATCATGGTTATGAATATCGTTGGTTTTTCCGCGCGGGTGAAGAATACCGAACTTGGGTAAGGCGTAAACTCGATAGCCAACAAGAAGAGGTGTTTTTAGATGAAGCGCAACTGGCAGAGCAATCTGAATACTTTGATCTAAGCGACTGGGATATCAGCCCAGACAATCGCTATCTAGCTTATTCAGTGGATATCGATGGTAGTGAGCGCACACAAATAAAAATTAAAGACTTGCAAACTAATACCTATCTAGACGACATACTCTCTGATGCCGATGGGCAATTAGTGTTCGCCGCAGACAGTCTTTCGTTAATTTACAATAAACTAGACCCAGAAAAGTGGCGCACAGTCAGTGTCAATTTGCATACATTGGGGCAAAGCCAACAACAGGATATTTTACTCGCCCAAGAAGCCGATGATGAATATTCTCTGGGCTTTGAAGTGACCAGCAGTGACAAGTTTTTAATCATTACCAGTGAAAACTCTAAGGTGACACAAGCAAGTGCTTTGCTTATGGCAGACCTAAGGGGTAAGGCACTTCCTATCGTCGACAAACAACAAGGTCTGCTCGCTAAGTTTGACCATGCGAATGACAATTTCTACATCTTGGCCAACGATACGCACGTTAATTTTCGCTTAGCCAAAGTCGCCGATAGCGCACCACAGTATGCCAATTGGCAAACGGTTTATGCCGGCAGTGAACAACGTTATTTTATCGATTTTCAAACCTTTAAAGACTTCATTGCGATTAATCAAAATGTTAACGGATTAGAGTCTATTCAGATCCTACCTAACGAGGGAGAGCCCTACCTAATCAGCCTGCCTGAAGATGTTGCATCAGTCAGTTTGGGGGCGAGTACAGAATTTGCGCAATCATTTGTGCGCATCAATTATGGCTCAATGATTACCCCAAGCAGTGTCTATGACTATGACCTCAACACCAATACGTTGCTGTTGCGCAAGGTCAAACAAATTCCTTCAGGTTACGATGCTGCGCAATATGAAACAAAGCGGCTCATGGCCCCATCGCGCGATGGTCTGCAAGTTCCGGTCACCCTAGTCTACAAAAAAGGCACTAAACAAAATGGCTTAGCACCGCTGTACTTATATGGTTATGGTGCCTACGGCATGGGTATGTCGCCTTATTTCTCGAGCTCTCGTTTGAGTTTACTCGACAGAGGTTTTGTTTTTGCATTAGCCCATGTCAGAGGCGGAGATGAACTTGGTCAACAGTGGTATTTAGATGGAAAACTCGAAAAACGCCCTAATACTTTTAATGATTTTATCGACGTGGCGCAATTTTTAATTCAACAAAACTATACCAGCAAAGGGAATATCTCTATCAGCGGGCGCAGTGCCGGTGGTGAGCTTGTTGGCGCTGCCGTTATCCAAGCCCCTGAACTGTGGCGCTCGGCAATCTTAGGCGTGCCCTTTGTTGATGTATTAAACACCATGTTAGATGCCGAACTGCCCTTAACACCACCAGAATGGAGTGAGTGGGGCAATCCACTTGAGAGTAAGACAGTGTTCGAATTACTGCAATCTTACTCGCCGTACGACAATATAGAGGCGCGCGAATATCCGCCAATGTTAGTCACCGGTGGACTCAACGACCCTCGTGTAACCTATTGGGAGCCAGCCAAGTGGACGGCTAAAATGCGCGCCACTAAAACCGATACAAACTTATTAGCAATGCGCATTAATATGGGGGCAGGGCACTTTGCTAACAGTGGGCGTTATGGCCGCTTAGAAGACAGTGCACAAGAAATGGCCTTTACCCTAGTGGCACACGGCATCACCAAATAACCGAGTGTAAAACCGTTCTCAACCTGTTGCTCGTTTGGCCCTTTAGATTGATATAAGGCTGGGCGAGCGCTGGTATCAAGCATCAACTCCTTTAAGCTAGACCGCAGTCAACTTCTGTTTACGTGGGATCAGCGACTGCCCTTTGTGTGCTAATAGGCCTTATGTTAACCTAGCAGTATTCTACGGATAGGTGCACTTCTGCGCTTTTTCAAACTTATTTTCTGAGGTCAGCTATGCTATTTAACGGTACATTGATTACCGCAAGTCCCCTTCGTCAAAAAATCAGAGACTTTTATCGAATTGAAGAAAACCTCGCCGTCGACCATATTTTGCCTGATGCTGAAATCAGTATGTTGGCGCGCAGTCGTGCCTGGGAGCGTGCGCGCACAACCGTAACCCGTATCAGAAAAGAACAAGAAGGCCACGGTGGTATCGATGCCTTATTAAGTGAATATTCCTTGTCCACCGCCGAAGGCGTAATATTAATGTGTTTGGCTGAAGCCTTACTGCGGGTTCCAGACAAAGACACACAAGACGAATTGATCCGCGATAAATTATCCAAAGGTCAGTGGACGCCTCATTTAGGCGCCAGTGATTCTTTATTTGTTAATGCCTCATCTTGGGGTTTGTTGATGACCGGCAGCATGGTCAATTACGCCGATCATAGACAAAAAGAAAATTTTGGTACTTTGAAAAAACTGGTCGGCCGTTTGGGTGAGCCAGTTATTCGCCGTGCCATGAACATCGCCATGAAAATCATGGGCAAACAGTTTGTTATGGGCGAAAATATCAAAGATGCGGTTAAACGCGCCCAAGAAAAAGAAAAAAATGGCTACGTGTATTCCTACGACATGCTAGGCGAGGGGGCACGTACCAGTAAAGATGCGCAGCGTTATTATGACTCTTACGCCAAAGCAATCGAAGTGATTGGTAAGGCTGGAGCAGGCCGTGGGCCGCGTTTGAGCCCAGGTATATCAGTTAAACTATCAGCTATCCATCCGCGTTACGAATTCACCCATCGCGAGCGGGTACTCAAAGAAATCCCGGCTAAATTAAAAGAGCTGTGTTTACTTGCCAAAAAATATGACATTGGCTTAACCGTTGATGCCGAAGAATCAGAACGTTTAGATATTTCCTTAGATATTATTGAAATAGTATTCAGTGATCCCGACCTTGAGGGTTGGACAGGTTTTGGTCTAGCCGTGCAAGCCTATCAAAAACGTGCGTTATTTGTGATTGATTGGTTACGCGATTTAACCCAACGTGTGGGCCGTAAAATGATGGTGCGTTTGGTAAAAGGTGCGTATTGGGATACCGAAATCAAAAATGCACAAAAAGACGGTTTGTCGCATTTTCCGGTGTTTACCCGTAAGTCATCCACTGATGTGTCTTATCATGCTTGCGCCAATCGATTATTAGACTATCGCGATACTATCTACCCGCAATTTGCCACGCACAATGCTTATACCGCGTCGGTTATTATTGAGTTAGCGGGTAATGACAAAGAAGGCTTTGAATTTCAATGTTTGCACGGCATGGGCGACACATTGTACGACCAAATCGTACTCACCGATAAGATCCAGTGCCGCGTTTACGCCCCAGTTGGGGTGCATGAAGACTTGTTGGCCTACCTGGTAAGACGTTTATTAGAAAACGGCGCAAACTCATCGTTTGTTAACGCTATTGTTGATGAAAGTCGTCCAGTTGAAGCCTTGTTAGAAGATCCGGTTGAAAAAACCCAACGTCTAAAACACAAGTACAACGAGCAAATTTCTAAACCGATTAATCTATATGGTACAGAGCGTTTCAACTCTAAAGGCATGGACATTAATGATATTAATATCGTTGAGCCTCTAAAAAATAATCTTGAACGTTGGTTTAATAAAGTCAGCCTAACTGAAGAGCAAGTACCTGCTGGTGCTCACGCAGTGCGAAACCCAGCTAAACCCAGCGAAATCATCGGTTTTCATCACTACGACGACAAAGATGCCATGTTGGCTAAGTTAGACAAAGCTCACACTGCCTTTGCCTCTTGGTCGCAAACATCCATCACCGAGCGCGCTAATTTATTATTGCGCACCAGTGACATTCTTGAGCGTCATATGGATGAACTCATCGGTATCTGTATTAAAGAAGCCGGTAAGACCACCCAAGATGGCATCGATGAAGTACGCGAAGCTGTGGATTTTTGCCGCTATTATGCCGCACGAGCTCAAGAACTTGATACTGATGAACGTTTAGCATCTCGTGGTGTTGTAGTGTGTATCAGTCCGTGGAACTTCCCTTTAGCAATCTTCCTAGGTCAGGTAGCAGCAGCCTTGGTAACGGGTAATACCGTATTGGCTAAACCTGCCGAGCAAACCAGCTTAATTGCGGTGCGTACCTTAGAGTTAATGCACTCAGTGGGCATGCCAGAAGATATTCTACAATTAGTTATAAGCCCCGGTGCGCAAGTAGGTGAAGTACTTTTACCTGATGAGCGAATCAAAGCGGTTATGTTTACTGGCTCAACGCAAACCGGTACCTTAATTTCGCAAATTCTGGCCAGCCGTGGTGGTGATCAAGTGCCCTTAATTGCCGAAACCGGTGGTCAAAATTGCATGATTGTTGACTCAACTGCCTTGCCAGAGCAAGTGATTGATGACGTCATTGCCTCTGGCTTCCAAAGCGCGGGTCAACGTTGTTCAGCCTTACGTATCTTATTCTTGCAAGAAGATGTTGCTGACGATATCACTGAAATGCTGATTGGCGCCCTAAGCGAATTACACATAGGCGATCCGGCATTATTATCTACTGATATCGGCCCAGTTATTGACCAAAAAGCCCTTAAAACCCTAAATAAACACGTTGAAGACATGCAAGGTAAAGCCAAGTTGCTGTATGAATGCAAAGTTGAAAACGTGCCCGCAGACGCAACATTTTTTGCACCGCGTTTGTATCAGCTCGATAACATTAATGTATTACAACGCGAAGTGTTTGGCCCTTGTGTGCATATCATTCGCTTTAAGGCAAAAGAGTTGCCCCAGGTGATTGAGCAAATTAACTCAACCGGTTTCGGTTTAACCATGGGCGTTCACTCGCGCATTGAAGAACGTGCCCTCGAGCTAGCACGCTTATCAAGAGCAGGTAATGTTTATATTAACCGCAATATGATTGGTGCCATTGTAGGTGTGCAACCCTTTGGTGGACGAGGCCTATCAGGCACCGGCCCTAAAGCGGGCGGTCCACACTACCTTAGCCGCTTAATGATCGAAAAAGCCACACCCAAGTTAAGCGATAGCGACTATGAGCCTGAACAAGATTTAGCCTTGTTAAGTGATGATGCCGGGCGTAAACAAGCACAGATTATTATGCAAAATGCGGTAGCAGCAGAAAATCAATGGCGCATGACAGTGCTTAACACCCGTATCTCTGCGGTTAGACAACTACTAGCCAAACTCGCCGGATTAGATATCGTCGAAGAGCTAGCAGAAGATTTAAACCGTACATTGTCCACGGCGCGCAGTCAGTTAATCAGTATCGAAAAACGCCTACGTAAACCCAAGGTATTGCCAGGGCCAACGGGCGAATCAAACCTCCTGTTTTTAGAGCCTCGCGGCATTTTGGTCTGTTTTGCTGATAAAAACGTTACCTTCGAATACTGGGCCTTATCCATCGTCACAGCCCTAGCAACCGGCAACGTGGTTATCTCAGTGGTATCAGAAGTGTTTTACGATGAAGCGATCGCCTTTCGCAATCAATTTATCGCCACCGGTTCACCAGAAGGTGTATTGCAAGTAGCGAAATTGAACCAACTAGAGTCACTACTCGCCGAACCCAAACTCGCCGGTGTAGTTATCGACAGTAAAAGTGAAAGAAGCGCATTCATCACGCAAAAGCTAGCCCAAAGAGAAGGCGCCATACTACCCGTCATCAGTGCCGAGTATAACGACAACCTAATCCAACGCCTAGTAACAGAAAAAAGCGTCAGCACCGACACCACCGCATCAGGCGGCAACACCTCCCTGATGACCTTGGTCGAAGACGAAGAATAGACAAGCCAGCCACGAGCCCCAAGCTCCCAGCAGCGAGTCACAAGTAAAGCAATAGGGCCGACATCAAGTCGGCCCTATCTTTCCCACCCCATTTTTTGTATCAATCCCCAGCAACCGTCAACCCCTACAAATACCAAATACCCTTGTAGGAGTTCCCGGTAACCGGTGTTGCCCCAACGGAGTTGTTCAGGGACGAACAAAACAACAAAAGATGTTAATTCCACAACCAATGTCCATACATCACCGAGATTGATTGTTCGCAGCTAATAACATCCGTTACCTAGCAGCCCCTTGTAGGAGTTCCTTCAGGGACGAACATATCAACCACAAATGTTGATTCCTCATCGATTACCCATTAATCACCGAGGTTGATTTACCACCACGGTTCACAGCTAATAACATCCCTTACGGCCGCGCCGGTCACCAGCCGCCCCTTGTAGGAGTTCCTTTAGGGACGAACATATCAACAAAAAATGTTGATTTGACATCGATTACCCGTTAATCAACGAGGTCGATTGTTCGCAGCTAAAGCAGATCCTACAAGAGATCAATCAACAAAAAATGTTGATTTCACCGACAATTTCCATTTATCAACCAAGTTGATTTTTCGCAGCTAAAAACATCCGTTACGCAGCCGCCCCCTTGTAGGAGTTCCTTTAGGGACGAACCAATCAACAAAAAATGTTGATTTGACATCGATTACCCATTAATCACCGAGGTTGATTTACCACCGCAGTTCGCAGCTAATAACATCCCTTACCGCCGCGCCGGTCACCAGCCGCCCCTTGTAGGAGTTCCTTTAGGGACGAACCAATCAACAAAAAATGTTGATTTGACATCGATTACCCGTTAATCAACGAGGTTGATTTTTCGCAGCTAAAGCAGCTCCTACAACAGAAACCTCCGTGTTCGGTTCCCGTCAGGCTCTGTGGTGAAATCGCTTTTGCTGTAGCCTTATTCTTAACCTCCATGCCCTCTGTGCGCGGCACCCGGTGTACTCTGTGGTTAAAATGCTTTTGCTTTTGCTGTTGCTGTTGTCTTTGCTCTTGCCATTTACTAGCAACTATCTACCTGCAGTCGCCAAGATAATTTAGCCATCAATTGATAAATACTCGCTTAATGTGCGGAATGAGCAATCTAAGCGGTTTTGCTGAGGTGGGATACTTGATCAATAAATTGAATTATGAAAAGCGCAGAGAGCTGCGCTTTTTTAGGGGCTCGACAAAAAACATCGTTTTAACATTACATAAAAAAGCACAAGCTGCTTTGCTTGTGCTTTGTGAGGCTAATTATAGGAAGTTGCCGTTCTCATCAATGGCATTAACTCGCATAGTATCAGGGTTAGAGTCGCTGGCATCGGGGATCCATTTACCGAGGCATGCTCTATTTTCAACACAAGGGTCAGTCAAAGCCTTTAAAAATTCGGCTAAATCATTAATTTGAGTTTCGCTTAACGATACCTCTTCAAGGCTAACAATACCGGCTGTTCTATTCGCGGCTAATTGGTCTAGGGCAAGTTGAGTGTTTTTCAACATATCAAACGCTTGCACATTCGGGGCAATTTGTGAATAGTCGTAGTTATCTACTGCTTGCTGCGGATTTAAGTGATGCTTAATTACCTCAATCAAAGAAGTATAAGCACCATCATGGCCCCATGGCCCGGTAGCCGCAGTATTTAAAAGAGTAGGGGTCCTAAAGGCATATTTATCAATATCCAACCCTGTTTCTCTAAATCGTCCAAAATCATCATTTCCCGAAGGACCATTACCTTTACCTCTGCCTATTTGAGGTATAGCAACAACGTGGAAGTCTTCGTCAGTAAAAAAGTCGCCACTGTGACACGAAGCACAATTAGCCCCGCCCTTTTCTACTGAATTATAAAACAGTTGGGCACCGCGTTTAGCTTCCAGTGATAAGGCTTCATCATCACCTTCAACAAAGGCTTTCCAAGGCGTATTAACAAAAACTTGAGAGTTTTCGTAATCAGCAATCGCGTCAGTAATGTTAGCAAAAGTAACAAGCTCTTCCGCAGAACCTTGAGCATTATCAAAACCTATTTGAAATTCAGCTAACCATCGATTGAGGGGTAATAAACCACCTAAGGGGTTGCCATAATCACCAATACGTTGTTCTAAATTACTGCGAACTTGAGTGTTATTTAGCCCATTAAAATTGGTGAAACTCTTCATTTCTTCTGGTGATGTCACCGGAAACCTTGCCTGAGCAATCGCCAGTGTTGTTCCAGCATTCGGATCTGCTTGGCCAAATGGACTATCAGGGGTTCTTATGCCTAACCCGTCATCGCCTGAGCGTCCGGCGGTTGCGCCTAAACTTTCTACGCGACCATCATGAAATAAATACTTGTCCCACATGGCAAGATTGAATGTGCTTGGCGCATTTCTAGGCACAGTTGGTCCACCATCAAAATGAGTGCCACTGGTATTATGAAGACGGCCTGGACCAAGTAAATCTGGGGTATCGGCATCAACGCCGACTGATAAAGATAAATCGTCACCACCACCTAGAACCGGATGATGACAAGTGACACAGGCGGAATCAAAATCACCCCCTAAGCCCTTAGTAAAAAATAACTTCATGCCTAGCTGCGCTTTGGGTGAGTTTATATCGGGCAACGTGCGACCTAACGAGGGGTCGCCGACTAAATTTAAGCCCTCTATAGCGGTTCTCACTTTGCTCGCTTCTGATACGCTTACTTCTAGTTGAGGTTCTTCGGATACTGGAGTTTGAGGATCATTACTTCCTCCACAACCAAGCATAAGCGTGGTCAAAATTGATATTGTAGTAAGGTTATAACTTGATTTAGTTAGGGATTTTTTATTATTGAGCATATAACAGCCTTTTATTAATGTACGTAAAGAACTGACGCCCAACCTATCGCCGGATCACCCCAGTTCTCGCATTTAGCTACTCTTTGTAGATCTTTAACTCATAAATTTACAGGTGGGACAAAGCACTCTTTAAAATGCCTTCTATTTGCTAGATAGGAAACACTGATTTAGAAGACTAATATTTATTAACATCTACGCAATAAGTAAAAATACCTATTTCAACGAGCTCTTTTCCAATCTGCGCTGTCAAAACCGCTGATTCCCCGAAATGTATAAAAAACTACACTAAATCAACTAGATACTATAAAAACAAGAGGGAGTGGTGGCTGCAATGAATATACGTTTTCGGCGTAATACAAATGCTTACTACCCGTTATCGTAGCTACTGTCGCTGTTGTCTTTGCTCTTGCTATTTACTAGCTGCTATCAACTTATTCTTCGCCCCTAAACAACTCCGTTGGGGCCACACCGGTTACCGGGACCTCCTACAATAAAACCTCTGTGCCCTCTGTGGATCAAACGCTCTTTCTTTTGCCGTTGCCGTTGCTTTCTTTACCAGTCTGCCGTTTGGTGAGAAGAGCAGATGCAGTTTTAGGAGTGAGTTCATAATATCCCAAGCTAAGTGCGCTATCGAACAGACTCTTGGGGCACATAGAATGCATTATAAACCTAACCCTTGTTGCACCCCATTCCTGTTCTTGTCTAAGGAACCTCCTATGAATCCAACTATTGTTAGGTATTTTGTTGCATTGACTGCCTTGTTGATGATCACTACTTCAATGCAGGCCTTGGCTGTGACCACGTTTGCTCGACAAACTGGCTTGCCCTGCGCAGCTTGCCACGCGCAAACCTATCCAGCACTGAATCAGTTTGGACGTGTGTTTAAGGCCAATGGTTATGCTATTAGCGTAGCTCCATTTGGTAGCCAAGACTCAGTACTATCCTTAAAGGACTCACTGAACGCAGGCATTGTAACCAAGATACGTTATCAGCAATCTAATGGCGCTGGCCCAAGCCAAACCAACGATGGCGAATTCCAGTTTCCAGACGAACTTTTGTTGCACATTGCGACGCGCATCAGCAACAACATTGGCGCTGTGATAGAACTTAACTTAAATGATGGTGATCCTCTAATGAGTGGGTTCAAGCTGCCAATCATATACAATGTCAGTGGCCATGCCATTGGCGGCATTCCGTTTAGCACCTCATCACAGGGCGCAGCCTATGGATTTGAACTGTTAAATACAGGGGCAGTGCGATTTTCTCGTGTTGCAGAAGATCGCAGTGCTGTGTCGGCTCAACAGTATGTTGGCACGGCAACCAAGGCACAAGGCATCGCTGCTGTTGCCAGCAATAACCAGTACTTTGCCAACATCAGCAAATGGTCGCCAAGCACAACTGGCGATAATTCAGGCTCTCTTTCGGCAACTTATGTGCGTTTGGCTGCAACCCCACAGATTAGCGGATGGGATGTCGGCTTAGGCATTCAGTCGTGGAGTGGCAGTGCCACCGAGCCAGTTTTACAACGGTTAGTTGATACCGATGCGTGGGCATTTGACGCACAGGCGCAAGGGCTCTTTATGGACATGCCATTGGGATTGTACCTGAGCTATGCAGAATCTGCTGGAACACCAGCGGGGTCGATACAGCAAAATTTGTTCAACAAAAATCCACATGATCGAAAAGCTGCAGCCATACTTGGGCAACTGGGAGTAATACCAAGCAAAGTGACCGTGTTGATGAGCTATCGGCATGGTGAGAATGGCCAAATCAACAATTACCGAGATGACGCTTGGATGATAGGAGGCACCTATTCTCTGCTCGACAACTTGCAGTTTCAGCTCAATCATACCGAATACTCAGGCAGCGCCTATAGTGCCGAACAAGCCAACGGCACACGTATGACCACATTAATGCTCTACGGCGCCTTTTAATATACCCCGATAATGCAACAGAACCACTCGGTCAATAACAGATGACATGCCCATCGATAGGTTCTCTGTGGTGAAGTGCTTTTTCTGTGGTTTGCTCGCTTTTGCTGTAGCCTTACTCTTAACCTCAGTGCCCTCTGTGCGCGGCACCCGGTGAACTCTGTGGTTCAAACGCTTTTGCTGTTGTCTTTGCCCTTGCTATCTGCTATTTACTAGCAACTATTCACTTTTCATTCGCCCCTAAACAACTCCATTGGGGCAACGCCGGTTACCGGGACCTCCTACAAAAGAAACCTCTGTGTTCGGCCCCGGTGCCATCTATGTTGAAATCGCTCTTGCAGTTGCCTTTTTCTTAACCTCCGTGCCCTTTGTGATCACTGTAGTTCAAATGCTCTTGCTCTTGCCCTTTTCTTAACCTCCGCGCCCTCTGTGCGCGGCACCCGGTGACCTCTGTGGTTCAAACGCTTTTGCTTGTGTCTTTGCTCTTGCTCTTGCATTTTCTATCTTTTAGCATTTGTATCTATGTGAAAAAGTAATAAAAAAAAGCCCCGATATATATCGAGGCCTCTACACATTGCGTTGAAATATGCTTATGCAGTTTTCTTTTTCCGAGATAAACCAAGACCAACTAAGCCAAGAGCAAGTAGTGCAATACTAGTAGGTGCTGGAACATCAGACGTCACCACATCATATCGAATTGTACCGTTCCAAATACGAGGATTAAAAACCGAACCGGTGAACGGGCTGTTTGTTGCAGTACCAAGTGTTAAGCTAAGGTCTGTATTCGAGAAGTTTTGGTTGCTCCCATCCCCATTAGTATAATCATGACCAAAAGTCGAACCAGCAACTAATGCAAAACCATAAAGTGTGTTTGAATTTAATGAAAAATTATTGGAAAGAGTGACCATGGTCACATTATTTAGACCTGCACCTGTTCCGCTGCCAGTAGCAGCTTGCAACCAACTTGAAGAAGTTTGGTTTGTTTCTGACGTTGTACCATTTAACAGCCACACCTGAAAATCGCTAAACGCATCTTGCTCATTAGTATTTAAATCAAATCCGGTAATCGACAAATCCTGACTGCCAACCATTAGGTCAAAGTAAACAGCACCACCGAAACTGCCGCCATTATTAGCGCCATACAGTGTTGAAATTACACCAGCATTAGCAAAACCAGTAACAGATAAAACCACACCGGCAAAAGCCATTTTCAACATTTTTATATTCATCATATTTTCCTTGTACTGCTTTCATCAAAGAAAGGAGAGTATTGTTGTTGTTTGTCATTCAAATTGTATTAAGCATTAATTGGGCCAATTTATATTAACTATAAATATCAATATCTTGAGTGTTTTATTGAAAATGAAAATAATCCAAATGTAAAATATTCTGACAAAAAACTGCTAACCTCAGTAATTCGCTCGCTTTTCCTGTAGCTTTTTCTATCTACTTATCATTCACCCCTAAACAACTCCGTTGGGGCAACACCGTTGGGGCAACACCGGTTACCGGGACATCCTACAAAAGAAACCTCTGTGCGCGGCACCCGGTGCCCTCTATGTTGAAATCGCTTTTGCTCTTGTCCTTTTCTTAACCTCCGTGCCCTCTGTGATCTCTGTGGTGAAATGCTTTTGCTGTTGATTTGTCTTTGCCGTTGCTCTTGCTATCTACTAGCAACTATCTACTTTGCCATCGTCATCGTCATCGTCATAGCATTCGCAGCTGAAGCAGCTCCTACAAAAAGAAACCTCTGTGACCTCTGTGGTGAGATCTAGAAACCTGTGATTAACATGTCTAGCGCGGTCATAATTTCAGAATGAAACTCTGTAAGATTGGTAACGCGTTTGTTTAGTTCGCTCTCAGGTATTGCGGCAATAAATTGCGTTAACATTACGTAAGACTCATTTTCAATTACAAATATAGGGTTAAGATAGGCCGCTGGTTTTGGTGAATCATCGATGCGTTCTAGTGGCACTACAGTTCTTGTGTTCAATCCGCTGAGTATGTCTGACTGCACGTCAAGTAAGTACCCCAAACTGTCGTTGTTTTTATATACAGAAAATCGAGCCATCAAAATAATCTATATTTGGAAAGTGGTAAGCCATTTTCTTCTACGTACAAATTTGAGCTCGAAAGTGCTGAGTTATTTTCCTGTAACCAGCGTCTCTTTTTCTCACTCGCGATGGCTTGTGCTATACCATGTTCTGCAGACGCTGATAGGTTAATGCCCAACTCTTTTGCTTCCGAGATCAAATGCAATTGAATCGAAAGGTTAGTACGTTTTTTTACATTATCTTTTGGTGTTTGCATGAGCCCTCCTCATAATGTCTAAATTATTATACGCACAAAGGTTGTGTATGCAATTACATGGATTTATGCCCGAAGAATCACAAAATGACTAAAATTTGCTCGAAAATGCCTATCAGTCTGGTCCAAAACAACCCTCTGTGCTCGGTTCCCGCCAAGCTCTGTGGTGAGATCACTCTTGCTCTTGCCGTTGCTTTTTCTTAACCTCTGTGACCTCTGTGGTTTAAATGCTTTTGCTTGTGTCTTTGGCTCTTGCTATCTACTATTTACTAGCATCTATCTAATTTACAATTGCCATCGCCTTCGCAGCTAAAGCAGCTCCTACAAAAAAGAAACCTCTGTGCTCGGTTCCCGCCAAGCTCTGTGGTGAGATCGCTTTTGCTCTTGCAGTTGCCCTTTTCTTAACCTCCGTGCCCTCTGTGCCCTCTGTGCCCTCTGTGGTTCAAATGCTTTTGCTGTTGATTTATCTTTGCTATCTACTTTTACATCGCCTTCGCAGCTGAACTGAGCCGGTCACCGGCAGCTCCTACAAAAACCTCTGTGCTCGGTTCCCGACAGGCTCTGTGGTGAGATCGCTCTTGCTCTTGCCGTTGCTTTTTCTTAACCTCAGTGCCCTCTGTGACCTCTGTGGTTCAAATGCTTTTGCTTGTGTCTTTGGCTCTTGCAGTTGCCCTTTTCTTAACCTCCGTGCCCTCTGTGACCTCTGTGGTTTAAATGCTTTTGCTTGTGTCTTTGGCTCTTGCTATCTACTTATACATCGCTTTCGCAGCTAAAGCAGCTCCTACAACAGAAACCTCTGTGATCTCTGTGGTTCAAACGCTCTTGCTGTTGCCCTTTTCTTAACCTCCATGTCCTCTGTGCCCTCTGTGGTAAAATCGCTCTTGCTTTTGCTGTTGCTATCCACTCACATCTATCCACTTTTCACCGTTTCATACAAAAAACATCACTAAGTTGTCATTTTTTTAATTTAAAGTCGTTTTCGACTCTGTAAATGTCATGTACTATAAAACGCACAAATTACGTCTAGAAATACATCAGTCTTTAAATTAACTAAAACAAATAACAGTGACTGATAAAAAAGGTGAATAAGTTGGAATCTAAAAACACCAATATCAAAGACGAAATAGCGATTAAAAATCTGTTAAACCGTATGCCCACTGATGTGGCTAATACCTTTACAGACAAACAATTAGTGCACTTAAAGTCAGCGATTGGTTCACGGGAATGGGGAAAGCACAAAATCGACTTTAGAGGCACCTTTCCCTTGCCCTTCGTGCGCACACGCATTTATTACGTATTTTTGATGGGGCGCAACTTTCGCGAACTGTCACGCAAAGAGCAGTTGGTATCTGCTTTTAGCATCGCGTTGTTTACGGCGTTGTTTATTACCTTTTCAGTTTTGCTTGGTTTATTAGTGTTGTATTTAATTAAATCAGCACTAGGCATTAATATATTTAAAGATTTTTCTTTTGGAATTTGGGATTGGTTTAAAGGGTTATGGAAATGAGAAAATTAAATAAAAATAATAAGCTTACAAGAATTGCACTCACTCTATTGGCAAGTTTTGCAAGCAGCCAAATAATGGCCCAAGAAGCCGGTTTTTTTGCCGTAGTTGATTCACGTTTAAGTTACGAAGACAACATTCTCCGTGAATCAGATGCCAATGCCGATAGCGATACCAGTGTGGTGGTAGCACCAGAACTCACCATTGCCGGCATTCTTGGTAAACAACGTTTTTCAGCAGTCTACAAAGGCGAATACGCCAACTATTTTGACTTTAGTGATGTTAATTACACCGACCATGATATTCGCCTGCGAGCTGATTTTGACCACTCAAACCGCCTTACCTCACGCTTTGATGTGCAGTACCAAGACAAACACGAAGATTTTGGTGATTTAAATACGATTTTTGTTAACTTAAATGAATTTAACCATTTTACCGACAAAGGTCTGACAGGGCGGCTAATTTACGGCAGACAAGACAGCTTTGGCCAATTAGTACTGCGTTTAGCGCATAATAAACGCGATTATGATAACAATAATCAGGAATTTCGTAGTAATGAACGTGATTTAGCCTCATTCGCCTTTTATTACCGCATAGCACCGCGCACTCGTTTATTGGCTGAGTTGGTTTATCAAGATTTTAACTACAACCCAGAAGTGGGCTTTTTAGACCTAGATAATAAATATAAAGTGTATCAGGCAGGAATAGAGTGGGCTTTTACTAATCAATTAGAAGGTACAGTTAAAGTGGGTTATCAAGACCGTAACTATAGCCTTGATACATTGCGTGACATTAATGGCCTAGCCTATGAAGCCAGCATTGATTTCACCCCCAATACTTACACCACTATCAATTTAGCCGCAAGGCGTGAAAGTATTGATTCGTCCCTCGAAACAGCCGGTGGATTTTTGCGCACCAGCTATGGTGCAGGAGTTGAACATAGCTTAACCCAGTTAACCAAATTAGAAGCAGAGCTTACTTATGCTAAAGATGAGTTGGTCTTTAGCTCAAATCGTCAAGATAAACGTACTGGGGGTAAGCTGGGTATAACTTATAGCTTGTTGACTTGGGTTGAAGTGGGGGCCAATTACAGCTACGAAAAACGTGACTCAACTCAGGACGCAGCCGATTACAAGGCCAATAGCATTAATCTTACTGCTAAGCTTAGTTTTAATTAGGAGAGCCCATGTACCTTCACCATAAATTAAGTGAGCAAAGCATGTACAAGGTAATAAGCTACAGCTTTTTGTTAGTGCTAAGTTTAGTCTTGTTAAGCATGGCGTTTGCCAGCCAAGCGCAAGAGTTAAACCAATACCGCCTAGGGGCTGATGACGAAATATCCGTTAACGTATTTAACGAGCCTGATTTAAGCCTAGCCAAAACCCGGGTGGCCGCCAATGGCACCATCTCTATGCCACTCATTGGGCAGGTAGTGGTTAAGGGTTTAACCATTGACGAGGTCGAACTTAAAATAACCAAGTTATATCTGGGCGATTACCTTAAAAAACCCGATGTATCGGTGGCTATTGTTGAGTACCGCCAGTTTTATGTGAATGGCGAAGTCGACAAACCCGGTGGCTACAGTTACCGCGACGGCATGACCATACAACGGGCTATATCCTTAGCTGGCGGTTTTACCGAGCGAGCCTCGCGCAGTAAAATAAGGCTAATGCGTGAAAATAACCCTAATAATGTGATTAATGTCGACTTAAATACTCCAGTCTTACCGGGTGATGTTATCACCGTTGAAGAAAGCTTTTTTTAACAAGGGACCAATATGGCCAACACGGAACTCAGTAATTCACTTGCCAACCAACAAGACGATGACACTATCGACTTAGGCCAATATTGGCGCATACTAAAACGCCGTAAATGGAGCATCGCATTAGTTGCCTTGTTGTTTTTAGTGCTGGGGCTTTTTGTCGCGATTAAGTCAACACCTATTTATCAGGCTACGGCAAAGATACAAGCCGACCCAATTCAGCCTAATGCCACCGCTAGCGATCAATACATCATGAATTCCATGGTGTTTTTGTTTTACGAAACTCAATACGAAATTATTCAATCACGCAAAATAGCTGAAACCGTGGTGGATAAACTTGGACTTGTTGAACGCTACAAGCAAGAACAAGCTGCAGCCAAGTTATTAGGTGACGACAGCAATGTATTAAGCGACCTTAAAAAGCAAGTCAAAGGCTGGTTTGCCAGTGATGAGCCCGAGCAAGATGCTGTACCACTAAGCGACGAACAACTGCGCATTATGTTGGCCTATGGCATTCAAGCCATGTTGAGTGTTGAGGGCGGTACCCAAAGCCAAATTATTAATATTGCTTATCAGTCTGACGACCCAGTAGAAGCCGCGGAAGTCATTAACGCGGTGGCCGATGCCTATATTGAATTTGGCCTAGAAGCCCGTTTGAGTACCCTAAAAGATACTGCTAAATGGTTGGGTGACCAACTCGACGACTTAAAAGCCACCTTACAAGCATCTGAAGATAAGTTAGCTGCGGTGCGCACTCAGTCAGGCTTAATGGACAGCGAGCAGCAAGCCCGCATTGCCAATACCCAATTGTCTAACCTCAACAACGAATTAGTGCGCGCGCAAACCTTATTATCGCAAGCGCAAGAAATGTATACCCAAGTGCAAAAGCTTGACCGTAGTAAGGGCGACTATTTATCCCTCGGGCCAGTATTACAAAACCAAACCATACGTGATTTAGTGCGCGAAGAGTCGAACCAAAGCCGAGCGGTTGAAGAACTCGCCGAACGTTATGGCGAAAAACACCCCAAACTCATTGCCGCCCGCTCTGACCTAGCTGGTGCCAAAAGCAATCTAAACCGCGAAGTAGACAAAATAGTCGAGAATATCGCCAAAGAATACCGCTTGGCCCAAGTGCAACTTGAAAACGTAAAAGAACTCACTAATAAAACCAAAGCCGAATTGCAAAGCTATCAAGGCAGCAGTTTCGAAATTACCCGCCTAGAACGAGAAGTTGAAAACAACCGCCGGGTTTACGAATCATTTTTAGGTCGTTTGATGGAGGCCGATGTAAGTGGCGATTACGATGCCTCTAACGTACGTATTATTGACCGTGCCACCGTACCAATCTTCCCCATTAAACCGCAAGTTGCTTTAATTGTTGTCGCCGCCTTGATGGCCGGTTTGTTTTTTGGTGTGGTATTAGCCTTTTTACGTGAGGCTTTGGGCAATGTATTTAATACCCCTGACCAAATTGAAAGCGAGTTGCAAATACCATCATTAGGTATTACCCCCTTGGTGAAAAACAGCAAAAAGTCAGTGGCACCCGAAAAACAGTATATTGCCGACCAACGCTCTACTTTTGCCGAGGCGATTAATACCATTCGTACCGGTTTGTTATTCAGCGATATTGATAACCCACCCAAAACCGTATTAATTACCTCTACCGTGGGCTCAGAAGGTAAAACCACCTTAGCCATCAACTTAGCCGTGGCCTTTAGCCAACTCGACAAAACCTTGTTAATTGAGCTTGATTTGCGCAAACCTGCCATCGCCAAAGATTTAGGTTTAACCGGTAAAGTAGGTTTAAGCGACATACTAGCCGGAGCCCAAATAGACAGCAGCATGGTCAGCCAAATAGAAGGCGCACCCAACTTAAGCGTGATCACCTGCGGTACGATCCCGCCCAACCCCATGGAGCTATTGTCGTCTAAACGCTTCGCCAAGCTGCTCGACAGCTTAAAAGAACGCTTTGCCCACATAGTAATAGACAGCCCACCCACCTTACCGGTGAGCGACGCTGCCGTGCTATCTAAACTGGCCGATGCCACCATCATCGCGGTTAAAGCCGAAGGCACCAAAATCAACATGGCCAAAGAAACCGTAGCCCGCCTACGCAAAGTCAACGCCAACATAACCGGCGTAGTACTAACCCAAGCCTCACCCCAAAAAATGAGCTACTACGGCGAACACTACTACCAAGAAGGCTACTACGGCGTAGACCCCAAAGAGTCATAAATCAACACCGACCAAAAAGCCCACCAAGTAAAACACTTGGTGGGCTTTAAAAAATCCAACACCTAATGCCAAAGCTAAAGCATTTGAACCACAGAGGTCACAGAGCGCTCCGCTCACAGAGGTTTCTTTTGTAGGAGGTCCTTTAGGGCCGAACATAAAGCCAAAGCCAAAGCAACAGCATCTGAACCACAGAGTTCACAGAGCGCTCCGCTCACAGAGGACTGCAACAAATTTTAGATGTAAAAAAACAACAAGTGCTGGTTTGCAATTCTGTGTATCTGCAATCGCTTTACTCTTAACCAAAATCCCTGCTTTTTCTTTCCTCCGTGTCCTCTGTGACCTCTGTGGTTCAAATTATCTTTTAATCTTAACTTCTTATTTCACTGTGCCCTCCGTGGTTCAAACTCTTTATCTTTTGAAATCCAAAGCCAAAGCCAAAGCATCTGAACCACAGAGTTCACAGAGCGCTGCGCTCACAGAGGACAGCAACAAATATCAGATGTTAAAAAAAACAAATGCTGGTTTGCAATTGAGCCTGTAACAGATTCTGTGTAACTGCAATTACCGATTATATGCAATCACTTAAGTCTTAACCAAAATCCCTGCTTTTTCTTTCCTCCGTGCCCTCTGTGCGCGGCACCCGGTGTCCTCTGTGGTTCAAATTATCTTTTAATCTTAACTTCTTATTTCACTGTGCCCTCTGTGGTAAGTTTTTTATCTTACTATTAACCATCTCACTGTCAGGTTTGTTTACGTTCTTTCTAAAAAAATAATTTAATTCGGCTCATTATTTTTTAAGTATCTGATAATTATAGTTTTTAATTTGTTGGCATAGTTTACGCATTAAAAAGATTTAGTTAAATTAAATTAAACTGAGAATAACAAAAATGAAAGCAATCAGAAGTAGTCTTACTAAATATTCAGTGGCTTTAGCACTAACATTGGGCTGTGTGCTTCCAGCATCCGCCACACTTATTACCCAGACACAAATACTCGTTTCCGATGGCCAAAACTTTATCTTCGATTTCAACGGCTTAGGTTTATCAGATGGCACTGACGGTGTATTAACAATTGCTTCAGGAACCGCCACTAATCCTAGCTTCAGTGGTCTGGACTTAGATGCTGCTAACGAATTCTTTGATGTTATCTTTGAAACTACAAATTTGGGAAGATTTGGATGTAACTCAGGCGCAGGAGTAACTAATATTCCTGGCAACACAGGTGGTATTGAGTGTGATTTTTCTTTAGATATAGCAATTGATGGTGCGTCGTTGTTGTCGTTATTAGCCGATGGAATGTTGTCGATAGGGGTCAATTTTAGTGATGCGGTAAACGCCTTTAACGATAATGATGAAGTGATTGTTTCTATTAGTTATGTTGATGCTAATGGCGCCCAGCCAGTGCCAGAACCATCTGCCCTAGCTATTTTTGCATTAGGTTTACTAGGCTTAGTATCACGCAGATTTAAGAAAAACGCCTAATTCAGCTTCTGATATGGGTACTCTGTGGTTCAGCCTTTTTATGTTTTGAAAGCCAAAGCCAAAACATCTGAACCACAGAGTTCTCAGAGCGCTCCGCTCACAGAGGTTTCTTGTGTAGGAGGTCCTTTAGGGCCGAACATAAAGCCAAAACCAAAACCAAAACCAAAGCCAAAGCAATTGAACCACAGAGGTCACAGAGTGCTACGCTCACAGAGGACAGCAAAAAACATTAGTTGTTAAAAACAATAAATGCTGGTCTGCAATCGCTTTAGTCTTAACCAAAATCCCTGCTTTTTCTTTCCTCCGTGACCTCTGTGCCCTCTGTGGTTCAAATTATCTTTTAATCTCAACTTCTTATTTCACTGTGCCCTCCGTGGTTCAAACTCTTTATCTTTTGAAAGCTAAAGCAAAACCCAAAGCATTTCACCACAGAGGTCACAGAGCGCTACGCTCACAGAGGACAGCAACAAATATCAGATGTTAAAAAACAACAAATGCTAGTTTGGAATTCTGTTCAACTATAATTACCTATAAACTGAAATAACTTAAGTCTTAACCAAAATCCCTGCTTTTTCTTTCCTCTGTGTCCTCTGTGCGCGGCACCCGGTGCCCTCTGTGGTTCAAATTATCTTTCAATCTTAACTTCTTATTTCTCAGTGACCTCTGTGGTTCAAGGGCTTTATCTTTTATTCTTAACCTTCAGTGTTAAAGCCTTAATCGTTTTATGCCATTGGTAAGTCTTGATGCATTGAAATTGATAATTAAGCCTGTTTGTATGTTACTTAATTTCATGTAGGTGAGGGTTTGAGCAATATGTATAGGCAATATTTTATCGACGGCTTTAAGCTCAATAATTAACTTTGTTGGTATTAATATATCGACCCGATAGCCGTTGTCTATTTGCTTACCTTTGTAATTGATTGGAAGCACAGATTGTTGCTCTGCTGCAATGCCGTGTTCTAGTAGTTCGTATATTAGGCATGCTTCATAGCTCGATTCCAATAGGCCTGGCCCAAGTTCTTTATGTACATTAATCGCGAGTCCAATAATGGTTTGAGTTAAGTTGTTTTCATCCATGATCTAATACCCATTTGCTTTTAAAACTAATATTTAATCCTAGATTATCTAGTACAGAAAAGCATAATTCGCCACCGGGCTATGCGGCGAATATATTCACCACAAAGTTACACAAAATCTGTTAAAAGCTCGCTGATTTGCAATTCTGTCTAACTGCAATTACCTGAAATTGATTTAATCTTACCAAAACTCCTGCTTTATCTTTCCTCCGTGCCCTCCGTGCCCTCCGTGACCTCTGTGGTTCAAATTATCTTTTAATCTTAATTTCTTATTTCTCTGTGCCCCCTATGGTTCAAATGTTTTATCTTTTATTCTTAACAATTAGCTTTACCTCCGTGCACTCTGTGTCCTTATATGGACTCCCTCAATACTGTCAATCGTTGTTTTAATTAAACTAAGTTAGATGCTTGCTTATATACGGGCTC
>NZ_JBDYKM010000008.1:0-139581 GCF_040012495.1 Paraglaciecola sp. 25GB23A | reverse complement strand
GTGAAACGCATTAGCGGCGATGGTAGTGTGGGGTCTCCCCATGTGAGAGTAGCACACCGCCAGGCTCCCATTAAGAAGAAGGGCTATCCGCAAGGGTAGCCCTTTTTTGCATTTAGGACTCAATAGCGCGGCGTGCCCCGCACACCGCTGGAAGGCCAGCCCCGTGGAAGGCCAGCCCCGCAGGCTCCCATTAAGAAACAAGCCCGACTCGATGAGTTGGGCTTTTTTCGTTTTAGAGGCAGATAGTTTTGAGTTGCGAGCTGCGAGCAGCGAGTTTCGAGCAACAGCAAGAGCAAGAGCAACAGCAACAGCAACAGCAAAAGATAGGTTAGGTACGACACGCATGTAAACAGTTCGACTCAACTTGCGCTAATTCACTGCCAAAAGACGCAGCTGAATTAGCACGAGACAAGTAACTTGCCCCATTAGCCTCAGCTAAATTTCCGAAATACGACCATTATGATCAACTATGATTAGTTTATCTGTCGGTAAAGAGCCACCAAACAACATTCTAAATTCTGCTATTCGTTGAGTATATTCCCCACGACTCTGGTTCAGGCAAGTCTGTGGTTGATTCACGCAAGCAATGAATTGTGGATAGCTTTCAAGTAAGTCTGGCGCCAAAAATAGAAATTCAGGCTGGTATTTATTTATTAAGGATATAAGGTCTTGCTGGCGGTCTAGTGGCACGATAAGACTTAATACATGGGATTTCTGACGTGGCGAATATTGCATTAAATTAAAACGTTGCCAATTAACGTTTACACCATAAATAGGTGGACGTTTCTTCTGCATCTGCTTCAACATAGCAAATGATATGGATTGCCCTTGGAGATAGAATCGAGGTACAGAATTAATTTGATAATTATCAACTACTTGTTGATTTAGTTCTAGTAATTGATGATTAAGTGGCATTTTACAAAATGGATTTTTACGCTCAAAAACAGCTTGAAGTACTAGATTACTACTAGGTGAATCACAGTGAAAGATATCATCTACCCGCTTAAGGCTAGCTTGACCAAGTATCGGTGCCCAGAACAAAAAGACATTGTAGCCACCTAGTTCTGACAGTTTAGGAATCGCTCTAATACAATAAGGACAATAAGGATCTTTAAATACCGTAACCGTAGGACGAGTAGGATCCCAACCATTAACCAAAAATGGAAAGTAGTCTGACTCGGTTGGAATAAATCTTACTTCTTTTGTATTGGACGGGGCGGCCTGAACAAAGAATGTAGCAATGGAAAGAAATAAGAAAATTATTAGAATACGCATATTAACTATTAGATTTCTCTGCCATAGCTTGTAAAGCAAGTGGTAAAATCGCTTTGTTGTATTCTTGCATTAAAACTTCAATCTTTGTTTTTAGCTTAATACGAGTCTCTTTATCGCCCATATTCTGTTCTAGTTCAGCAACAAGAGTCTCAATCTGCTTTTGTTTGTCATTCGCTTTTAATTGTAATTCAGTCCTGATTTCTTCATTCAATGTAGTCTTATTACTTTCACGTTGCTGTTGCAACAATTGTTTGCGAGCTTCTAATGGTGGGATACGGTTTGAAACCTCATTATTTTGAATTTTCGCTTGCGATTTTATAACCATAAATGATGGATCATTCATTTTACCTTTGGGTTTGGCTAACTTAAGTTTGACGGGTGATTCAGCTAATTTTTCTGAATTTATAACATCAAGATCTGGCGTTAGACTCTCTGTCGATGGCAATGTGGCCCAAAGCCAAAGTAGACCCAATAACATCAATGTACCCAGAAAAAGGATTAATTTTTGCATGTTTCTCTCCTGTTATGGCGTCACTGTGGTAAATGTCTTGGTACTATTGTTACGCAGATTTCCTACCAAGTCAGATACGGTGTTAACTAATCTGATTGAATAAGTACTACCTTCTTGTAGCTCTTCCGTTGGGGTAAAAGTGATAACATTGCCAACTACAGAATAAATCCCTGAAACTTGTACATTATTTAATGTAATAGGTGGTTTAGCGCGTAAGTCTACTATTTCATCATATTCAATAATAATTGTGCTATCCAAAGCAACATCGATCGATTGATGAGCAGGTGTAATTGAATTAAGCACTGGGCCCGCAGTGTCATTAGCAGCTTCACTGTTGGTGGTGAAGTTCACGACATTGACATTGCTTAATTGATTATGAGCGTAGTCACAAAGAGTTTTAATAACAACAGAGTAATCAGTATCAGGTTCTAGATTGTTACTAGCTTTGACGAATAAAGTTCGACGGTCTGAGTTTAGGTCCACTTGGGTAGCGATCGGATTACCACCGGCTGATATTTCAATATTATCCGCAAACCAACATGTGTCACTGATTGGTTCACTCATATATATTACAACTCGACCATTAACTGGCATCTCAGTAAGTCCATCTGCCACACTAAGTTCTTCGATACTAGGGCTTGTATCGTCTTGAGCTGTACCTGTCGTAAAATAGCGGAAAGCACCTGCAGCTACTCTATTACCAGAAAGGTCGGTTATATAAGGACTTGTTATGTAGAGATAATGTTGATTATTTGATGCTAAGAGGTCATCTGGAATAAATTGCAAACGTAAACCATCGTTGCTTAAATTCCAATCACCAAGGACTTTTGCATTAATAGTGTTGTTGTATAAATAAAAGGAATCATTGTCCACGGTTGTCGGATCGATTCTTTCATAGAAGCTAAGCTCTAGCCATGGATTAAGAGGCGTGCCCGTTAAGTTGGCTGGTAGCGGCCAGATATTAAAGCTACTGTCAGCAAAGTCGACAGTTTCACCGGTAGTGAAACTGGTACTAAGTTCACTAGCCAATTGATTATTAGCTAAGTCCTTAATGCCACTGACTGTTAATGTATAGCTCGACAATGGTAAGAGAACAGATCTGGGTACAATGGTAAGCAATGTACGCCCACGTGATAAACTAATATTCGTCGGAATAATGTTGTTCCCAATGTCACGAAGCTCTACCGTGCCACTTAATAGTGGATTTAATACTTCATTAAACCGCACGTTCAAGCGCACGTTGGTAGGTACATCTGTTTGGCCGTCAAAAACAGTGGTGTCAGTAACAAGTGGCGCTTCACTGTCTTCGGTAAATGCTGTAGTGAAATAAATGTAATTATTTACTGTACCGTTGCCACTGACATCGCGAATACCATAAGCATAGGCATAGTATTGACTCGCTTCTGTTAATACTTCATCGGGCATAATACTGAGTTGCATACCATCTGGTGACAATTCCCAGCTAGAAGCTACATTAGCGCGGGTTGTATTGTTATACAGATATACACCACTATCTGTGAGACTAGCTAAATCTAAAGGCTCATCAAACACCCACTCAACAACAGCGTTCAAAGGTACGTCTTGTTGATTATTAGTGAATGATTGATCGACTATGCTGGGACGGACAAAATCAGCACCGATACCGGTAGTAATAGTAACCGAATCAGCCACCACTTGATTACCTGCAACATCTGTCATTGAATCAATAGTCTCTGTAATATCGTTACTGGGTAACATGGGTACTACATTGGTATAGCGCAGGACCTTGTTATCCTCACTAAATTGCACCGCTACTCGCTGCCCTGCTTTATCATCAAACAATAAAGGATTCATACTTTCATCAAAGCGAACACTAAACATCGCATTGGTGCCAACGTTAGTCTGTCCGTCTGGCGGATTAAACGCTGTGATCATGGGCTGTCTGTCATCCTCGGCCGCATCAGCAGATATAAATACATAAGTACCATAGTTGCTTGCCAGCATGTCTCCATCAGTATCCAATATACCGGTCAAATATTGTACATAATATTGTTTGCCCGCTTCGAGGTTACTGTCAGGTATGACGCTGACTAAAGTCAAACTGTCATCGATAACGATGGTTTTAGATATAGGCAGCCAAGGGTTTTCTGAAGTGTCGAATAGAATTACTGAATCGGCATTTAGCGATGCTGCATCAAGTGGTTCATCAAACTTAGCGGTAAATACCGGATTTAGTACATCAATACTGGACGTTGGATAGTAAGCTGTGACTCTTGGGCGCACCCCAATAGCATCAGTTGGATTGAACATTCTAAAACTACTAGAGTAATAATTCATTCGATTGCCAGATAGGTCGCTAATGCCTTGATCCAGATATAAGGCAACTAATGCACCTGCAGTAAATTCAGATGTTTTAGTAATCTTTATTGTGCGATTGTCACCAACTAATTCAATATCAGTGTTAATTGCAACACCGTCCTCAGTTATCGCAAAACTTCCTTCAAGACTAAGCGGATCGAGAGCCTCACTAAAATAAACATGAATAGTGTTTATTGATTTAACGTCAGATATATTGTTAGCTGGGATCTGCGCTGTCACAGTGGGACGTCCGGTATCAGTGGTTCCTAGTGATGTGGTAAATGAACTAACAAAGGGGGCTATTGGATTACCAGATAAGTCAGTTACCCCGTCATTTAATATCACACTGACTAACGATAAAGTCGGAATGTTAGCGGTGATAGTCACCTGAATGCCATCGGCAGAGCGTGTAATATTGGGCGATATATAACTACCATTACTATATAAGCCAATATTGTCACGAGTTAAGCTACTGCTTGCAATAGGTTCACTAAAGGTCAGATTAACAGTTTGTCCAGGGTTAACATCGGTTGCATCTGAAGTTGGCGTAATCGATACAATGGTTGGAGCTGTTGTATCCGTTGCCACAGCTGTATTAAAGTATTTATTACCGATACTTCTAGAGTTTCCAGCCAAGTCGTAAACCCTATTTGAAAAACTAATTGTGTAGCGAGTATCACCAATCAGATCAATAGCTGGTAAAAATGTTACAGAATTAGCTGATACTTGATATGTACCTGGAACGGTAATACCACCTCCTGTAACTGTCGGAGCCACTAAAGCATTAATCGGCTCATCGAATTCAATCACAATCTGAGCCAAGTCCAAAGTAACATCAACAGCTTGATGAGCAGGTGAGATACTAACAAAACTTGGTGCAACAGAATCAATATCTGAGGTAGTGGTAAAAGAGATTTGCTGTTCAGCAAGTCTATTACCTGAATAATCACATAAATCAGAGACAGTCAGACTATAATTTGCATTCGGCGCCAAGCTCTGTGTAGGTGAAATTGTTAAGGTCTTACCATCGGAGGACAAGGCCGTAAATACTTCTTGCAGTTGCGCCGCAGTTGTCAGAGAGATGCCTTCATTTATATTACATGCAACACTCACTGACTCACTAAAAATCAGTATTATTTGACCGTTGGTTGGCATCACAATATTACCATCTTGAACACTAGAATTGTCAATGATAGGTGCAGCTTCATCATTCTCAAAAGTAGTGGTGAAATAACGATAGCTGTTTTGTGCAAGTAAATTACCGGCTAAATCAGTCAGGTAAGGGCTGTAGCTTATTTGGAAATAATGACTATGATTTTGGCTCAGTGCATTATCCAAAACAAAGGTCAGCGTTCTGCGATCATTACTAAGTTGCCACTCTCCAGCTGCTCTAATACCTGTATTGTTATCAATGACAAAAATGGTATCGCTTTCTAACCCAGCTCTGTCTATTGCTTCACTTAACGTAACTTGTAACAGTGGGTTAGTTGCTACATTCGCACTTGCTGGCAAACTCCAAGAAGTAATTGTGCCTTTGGTCAAGTCAGCATCACTGCCGGTACTAAAGTTTGCAGTCCAAGGGATTGTCTGAGTATTGCCACTTAGATCTTGCATGCCTTCAACATTTAAAATGTAGTTACTCATCGGTGTCAGCAGTTGCAAAGGCACAATTGACAATAATGTGCGGCTTCGACTAAGGGATACCCTAACAGCAATAGTATTGCCATTGCTGTCTTTCAAGCTAACAAAACTATCATCGCTGAATGGTCTTAAAGATTCATCGAAACGCAGATTAAAGCGCGCATTTATCGGTACATCTATTTCACCATCATCAATAGTGGTAGCGGTGATCACTGGTACTTGAGTATCGCCAGCAAAGCCAGTAGTAAAGTAGCGATAGTTGTTGGCTGCATTATTACCGCTTAAATCACGCAGATAGTATGCATAAACATAATATTGACGGCCAGATAGCAGTGCTTGTTGTGGTGTTAAAGTTAAAACTAGGCCGTCAGCTGATAATTCTGTAGTTATCGGGATGTTTTCACCCAACACAACATCCCGCATATATACGCCAGACTCCGTTACAGAAACAGGATCAATAGGTTCATCAAAGCGGAAAACTGCACTGAAATCTACTGGAACATTGGTTTGACTTTGGTCAATGGAAATATCCACTACACTCGGTTGATTAGTATCTGGTCCATTAGCTGTGGTGAAAGTTGTACTGGCACTGGTGACTTGGTTCCCAGCCCAGTCTACTATAATAGGCGATATTTCCGTGTGTTCTGAAAGGGCTGTTAATGGTGCTAAAAGTGCATATTGCATTGTCCTATTACTCTCACCAAAGAGCACGTTTTGTAAATCCTCATTTAACATGGAGACTGGATTAACTGGTTCATCAAAACGTAAGGCAAATCTAGGATTAATTCCGACTCCTTGTTGACCATTCGGTGGGCTAAATATTTCGACTATAGGTGAGCGATCGTCGATCACAGAACCAGTTTGCGTGTATAAGTAATAGCCATAGGAATAAAGTGAATCGCCATCTGAATCTAGAATCTGGCTATTATCACCAAAATAGAAGTAGTAACTGGCGTCAGCGGCCAATGCTTCGATTGTTTTGACTACCATTATTCTATTGTTTTCTTGCAAGGTAACTTCAATAGCAATTTCAGGCCAATCATTAAAGCCACCATTTGTTCTCAGTCTGAGATGGACGTTGTCAGTGTTAATTGTCGCAGCGTCCATTTCCTCGTTGAAGCGTGCATAGAACACCGCGTTTAATGGAATAAGTTCTTCACCTTCACTATTGGTTGGGTAGATAGCTTCAACCGTAGGTTTAACACCTATATTGTCGTCAGCGGAAGAAGTATAGAAATAGCCTGTATAGTTGTTTAAAGCGTTACCATTTATGTCAGTAGCCTCATCTGACCAGAAAATTTGTACGTAACCTGCGCCTACAATAGGCGTATCAGGACTAACTTTAACCGTTCTGCCATCACCAATTAGGCTAATGTCAGCTTCAAGCAATACGCCATCTATTGCTAAATGCATGCCATCAACAAGTGAGCCTTCATCCATTGCCTCACTCATGTAAAAGTAAATGTCATCCACTTGTAACCAATTACGACTGCCGTTTGCAGGAATTTGACTGATGACTCTTGGTCTCGTTGTATCGTCATCACTGGTACTCGTTGTGAATGAACTTACATAAGGCGCAACTGGATTAGCTGATAAGTCCTCAACGCCAGCTGATACAATGACACTGATTAAGCCGCCAGCTGGCATATTTGCCGATAAAGTAACAGTGCGTCCATCCGCTGAACGGTTTACGCTAGGCGTAATTAAACCGCCGTTGGTAAACAAACTGATAGTCGAACTATTAATAGTATTGATATTCATCGGTTCACTAAATGTTAGTACAATAGTTTGTGATGGATGGATATCACTACTGTCAGCAATCGGCGTAATAGCTAAAACCGTTGGTGCTACATTATCTTCAGAAATAATAGTATCGAAATATTTGTTACCTAAATTGCGTCGGTTGCCTGCCAAATCATAAATGTTATTAACCAGACTAATGGAATAGCGGGTACTTCCAATAAAATTGTAATCCGGTGTGAAAGTAAGTGTCGAGCCCTCTATTACATAGCTACCACTTACTGTTATGCCTCCACCCGAAATAAGCGGCGCAGTCAATTGACTAATCGGTTCGTCGAATTCAATAACAATATTGCTATCAACCGCAATATCTGTGCTGGTATGCGCCGGAGAAATACTAACCAAGTTCGGAGCTGACGTGTCGGCAGTATCAGTTGATGAGGTGGTAAAACCAATCGATGTTGGGGCCAGTACATTGCCAGCATAATCACAGAGTCCAGAAATCCGAGCTTCATAGGCAGTGTCAACTACAAAGTTTTCGTCAGGACTTATCGTCACAGTAGACCTGTCACTGGCCAGACTTACCTGCGCACTAATAAGGGTCTCTCCACTGAAAAGTTGTACTGCCGATAATAATGAGCAGGCATCACTAATAGGCTGATCCAAGGTGAAAATCAATTTACCATTGACCGGAATGTCAGTCGCATTGATACCGAAATTGGAAGCCGTTATTGTTGGTAAAGATTCATCAACATCGTCACCGGTCTTAAAATACCGATAAAAATATTGTGCAATAAAATTGCCTGAAATATCAGTATGAAAGGCTTGATAACCGATCCACCAATAATAATAACGCTGTTTATCGAGTGGTTCGCTAAGAACATAGGTGAGCGTTTTGTTATCGTTTGACAATACGGTTTGACCAGGTATCCGGCGGGCAGTGGCATTGTCCTGCAACCAGAAACTATTCGCATTTACGGTACTTGGGTCAACAGGTTCAGAGAAAGTGACTTGTAATAGGGGATTAGTGGGTACGTTTTGGCTGTTATTACTAACAATACTAATAGCAGTAACGGCTCCAGTGGCGGTGTCTAGCTCTGCATTAGTAGTAAACTGATAGCGCTTTAGATTGGCAAGTAAATTACCACTTAAATCTTGTACACCATCAACAACAAGTTCGTAGTTTTCATTCGGGTTTAAATTAGCCAGCGGTGAGAGCAACACTCTAGAACGATCCTGACTAAGTGAACGACTTACCTCTACTTCAACGCCGTTGCTATCTAGGAGGTTTATATCATCGATAAATAAGGCACTGATCGCTTCGTCAAACAATACTCCCAGTTTAACATTTAAGGGTATATCTTGCGCTCCATCGGCTACACTGGTGCCTACTATTAATGGCCCGTCACCATCTTGATCAAAAGAAGTTACAAACGAAGGTGTTGTCGCAATAAACGGATTGCCGAATAAATCGAGAATTGTGGAAGTAATGTATATGTAGTGACGACGACCTACTAAAAAAGGCACATTGGATGTAAAGGACACACCTGAATTATCCTCAGTAAGCTGGATAATACCTGGAATGTTAGTACCTTGATCATCGCGCACAAAAATTGACGATTCTGTTACCGTCTCAGGTTCAACAGGTTCGTTGAAAACCAGTGCTATCCTGGCATTTACCGGAATATTATTGGTGCCATTTACCGGACTCATCGAAGCTAAAAATGGCCTTTCAAGATCAACACAATTACCTGTAGTAAAGCTTGAAGTGAATTCGGCCGTCATAGGATTTCCGGCACTATCACGAACATTGTTCACTCGGATTGTATAGTTACTATTATCAGCTAATAGACCGCTAGGATTAAAGGTCATAGATGTGTTTGCAGAGGTTAATGTCAAACTTCCCGCGACTTCTGTGACATCATTTAATAACAATTGAAAATTTGTTTGAACAACTGAATTTCGCTGTAAGGTCTCATTAAAAGTAACAACTACGGATTGATTCTCACAAACATCAATACTGACGTCCATCGGCTCTACCATGCTAACTTGTGGTGGCGTAATATCTGGATTTAGGGGGTCTGTTCCAGCATTTACCTCATCACCATCATTGCGCCCATCACTATCGCTATCGACATTTAATGGATTTGAACCAATACTGATTTCTTGACCATCAGATAGCATGTCATCATCAGTATCTGCGTCTTCTGGGTCAGTGCCCCAAGTAAATACCTCTTCATTATCACCTAAACCATCACCATCTTCATCGGGCTCAACTGTTACTCTCGCAGCATCACCTCCAATATTATTACCAAAATCAATGGCTTGTACGGTGATATCAATTGAATCTGCTGTGCCGTTGACGCGATATGGAAACTCATAAGGACGTGTTGTGTCGGTTGCAACTCGTGTTCCGTTTATCAATAAATCGACCGAAGCCACTGCAACGTCATCTGTTGCAGTGGCTCTAACTAGAATACGACTGCCTTCAACTACAATGTCGCCATCTGGTGGTGATACAATATTTACGGTGGGGGCTATCCCCTGACTATCATTTAACACTCTGTATTGCGAAATATAAAGTCTGTTTGAACCTACTGAATAAACGAAGCCTGCATCAAGCGCTAATGCGTCTGCATCTCGATCACCAAACTGACGAATGTCGATTACACCCTGAAATAATGAGTTTTCTGGATCGGCGATATTGACAAAGGGGACTGAATTGACAAACAGAACATCCGAGAAAAAGGCAAAACCGTTAGTTAACTCTACGTCTGAGGGATAAAAACGTGTATCTCCGCCCACAATTCTGGGTGACATCGCATCGCTAATTTTTATCACCTTATAACCACAGGTGTAACAGGCGACATAAGCATAGTCGCCGTCCATCACAACAGCACGCAAATTTCCTATATTGATACTACCTAAACGCACAGGTGAACTGTAGTCACTAATATCGATAACCATCATTGCATTGCTGTTGACAACTACCGCACGGTCATTTTGTGCGTCTACACCAATTAAATTACCAAGATTTTCAAGCTTACTGGCACTGTAAGGTGCGGCGGGATCGTCGACATTTACAATTTCAAAGCCACCTACACCATTGGCAACAAAAACATGACCATTTTGCACCGATAAGTCAATCGCCGTGCCTGATGTAGCAAAGTTAGTCACTAGGCTAGCAGATTCAATTTGCGCAATATTAATAATATCTAAGCCACTTCCTGATACCGCAACATAAGCTATATTTCCAACTACTTTTACATCAACTGCAGTGCCTGATGTCGCCACAGTTTTGACTACTGAAGGATTCGCTTTATCACTGGCGTCAACAATTAGCAGGCCTTCAGTACCAGCCGCTATGTAGACAAAGTCGCCTTGTACGTCTACATCCTTGCCTTGCCCTGTATAGCTTAATGATGATATTCCAGCAGGTTGAAAACTTTCTACTTTTACCGGTATCGATACAGATTTGCCAAATAATTCAACTGAGATAGTTGCTTGGCCAACAAGTCCACCGAATATTTCACCGTCTTCAAGCCCAAAACTAACAATGGTTAAATCACTTGAGCTATAGGTAGTCCCGTTTGACTTAGCGGTAACGTCAACCCGGCTGCCATCCAGAATCGTTGCATTAATTCGTAACTGTGTACTGACTTCACTATCAATTCCATTAAAGGTCATGATTATATTGGAGGGTATTGAGGTAATGGCGGTCACAGCATCCGCAAAATTTGTATCGTTACCATCGCTTGGGTCAGAACCAACAGTTATTTCTACCGAATCGGATAAACCATCAGCATCACTATCAGCTAACAAAGGATTGGTAATATACCCGTCTGCGCCCAAGATCAGCTCTTCGCCGTCTAAGATACCGTCATTATCACTGTCCTTTTTATTAACATCGGTACCTGAGTTATATTCATCCAGAGCACTTAAACCATCGTTATCTCTATCTTCAAAGGCATCAGCAGGGTCCGTTGGATCAAGTCCATTGGCTGCTTCATAGTCATCAGGTAAGCCGTCGCCATCTTGATCACCAGTAAAACTGACTCGGACTAAACGAGTTGCAACTTCGCCGTCTTTTGCAGCTGTAATCAACGAATTACCGCTTTTGATTGCTGTTAATAGTCCATTGGCACTGACCGATACAACAGCAGAATTCGAGCTGGTATAGTTAGTACCAGATAGGGCAGTAGTAACATTATCTTCAATGCCACCCGGGTATGTTGCGGTAACCGTCAATTGATAATTTTGACCAATTGACGTCAAACTGATTTGACTGGTCGAAGCAAAACTGATTTGGTCAGGAACGGGCTCTTGTTCGGCGAAATAAATATCGCCTACTCGAGTAATGCCATTCGTCAATAAATTGAAATAACCAGACTGACCCGATACAGTTGCGCCCTGTTCGTTAAGGCAAGTGGCTCGAGCACGCACAGAACCTTGATTGGATGGCACATTGGGTAGTGACCACCCACCATTTTCAGCCACCTGAATCGTTCGATTAAGAATGTTGATAACACATTTTTCATCTAATTCCTGTGCCATTGTCAAGTTGGTCATAACAACGCTGGATAGCATTGCTAGTTTTAACCAACCCCTGGTTCGGCTTAAGTTTTTCATCGTTCAATTACCATTTGAATAAACGCTTACCAGAATGGGAGCTGCCTACGAATACAACCACTGCACAATCTCTTCTGTTATTCCAATGTTGCGTTTTCGATTTCCAATACAAATATCTGAATCTGCGAGAGCATATCTATCAGCACCTACATGCAAATAAATTGCCCCCCCCCGGGCATATTGCCCCTTGCCATATACCATCTCGATACTTCTAATTGCGTTCAGCTTAAATTCTAATTCTTTTACCCCAAATACCGATACTGACCGCCAAGTGACTATTCCAAGTCCCTTGTCAAAGCTCGTAATTCGTTGCTTCTGTATAACCATGAATACTAAACATACCAAAGCAAATATTGCGTAATCCTGCCACCCAGAAGTCTGGGATGGTTTAAAACTTACTATGATTAAAATTATCAACAATATTAAAGGCAAACCAAATATGCACTTAGGAAAGGCCTTTACCATTAACAAACGATTTGACTTTTGTGCTATGTGAGCCATCTATTCGGCACTTGAGTCTGATTTGTTAAAGTCCGCACTGTCACTTTTACTCACTTGTAAACTTAATTTTTGATAGAGCTCAGTACTCATAAAAGCTTCATCTAAGCGCCACAATCCATGTTCTTGAACAAAAGGCATAAAGTAGTAATTGGCACTTTCATTGCTTATTTTGAAACCAATACACACGTATTCACGCATAACAATAAAATCCAATAATTCGACCTTAGAGTTTTTGTTAAAGCGAGCCTTCCAGAAATTGTACGAACGCTCAGCCTTATTCAGAGACGCTTTAGCTGCCCAATCATCGCGGGTTGCTTGATCCCAAATACTTTGCCACCAATCAAAATCGTCAAATAAAATGGATGAGAGAAATCGGACTAACTCTCGATCTGGTCCATCGCTTGCTTCTACTTGTTCATCGTAGTAATGCTCGATTACGGCATTGTCATATTTCTGATGGAAATATTTAAACTCTTGTTCGAGGGTAAAAGTCTTCTGTCCCAAATCCTCATATTGACCTGCACTTTGTTGCGCCAGACAAACGGGTGATATAAATAAGAAAACAATTGTGGCCCTTGTGATTAAGGATTTATGTTTACTCATAACTGACCAACTCCTTATCTTTGCCTGAAATCCAAGGACTAAAATGTATCAAGGGATTTGCCCTCAGCTCTAGGCTAACTAACCAATCTCCTTGTTCTTTAGTAAATACTAGAGGTAAATCCAAATAAGAGGGTTTGCCATTAGGTTGAGCAACGTTATAAATCATAACAACGTAATCACCGTATTCTACTTTGTACTTAAGGGTTATATTGCGGCCAACAAATTGCTCCTTCCATTCAGCTAGCCAGTAGGCCTTATCTAAGCCTTTGCTGGCGTAATAATCCAAGGCTAAAGTCTTTGAGTCAGTTGTCCAAGTATCCAGCCACCAAGAATAATCCAATGAGGCAATCGCCGACATGCGCGAGGTCAGAGCAAGTTCTGCATTGTCATTGGAAGCGTATTTCCTCCTGACTAAGCGAACTTTTTCCGTAGTCTTATTTGGCTTGTATAAATGATATTCAAAGTTACTTTGAATTTTCAGGTTTTTTTGCAATGGAATACTGGCGGCAAATGTAGGTTTAACCCACACATAAGGCACTGGCTCATCACTCTTTGCTGCACAGGTAACAACTAAAAAGCCCACTACGACCAGCTTTACTAATCTATTCACTAAAACTCACCTTCTCATTAATTGGGTAATGGAATATTAAATAGGGGAACTATAGGGCCTGAGTTGACCAATACCCATGACGCAGATCCACCCACCTCAAGCCATGAACCTTCCTTGACGATAACGTTGACATTGGCTGTAATACCGTTATGACCGATGCTTCCAGAGATTTTTTCACAATCGATCCCTGCCTGTATGTTGACGCCAGTTTTAACCGTGCCTTCCAGACGAATAAGATCACATGGGCGCTTATCGCCTGGAGGTCCGCATTCTGCTGGGGAAGACGCAGGATCTGGCACACTGCCAAAGGGTCCTCCGGCTAAGCCTAGTTCGGCGCTAACGCCGCCTCCCCAACAATTGTCATTAGTGCATTCGCGTTTTGTACGATTGATTGATACTTTACCGCCAAACTCAGCTGTAAATCTTATTCCATATGCTATGCCAATACTTCTGCCCAATACGCTAAAGGTATAATCTCCAGAATATGGCGGTATTGTGGGTGTCCAACTGGCACTCCATGGGGAAAATACGACTGACCCCGTGTCGGTTTCCTCTAAGGTGTAAGCGCCATTTTTCTGGGTGCAACAGACTTCTTTTTTGGCATTGCTGTATTCTAAGGCAACTTCTGGAATAGACTTATCTGAGCCAACAAATGTGAGAACTTCATTTACAAAGCCGATAAAGTTTTTTACACCATTAAATGTTATGGTTGTACCGCCTAGTTCATTGTCTGGTTTTTTAGTTTCTTGACCACCCTGACAAATAATACATTTGTCGTCGTCAGGCACCGTGCCATCTGGCTTGGGCTGAGGGCCATCAGGGCCACATTCAGTACATTTTGACCCATCTAACTCGTCTGGTACTTCTTTAACTACCCCGTCTACACAGGCATATCCAATGCAATCACCTTCTATTTCATCGTCAGGAATATCGGCATCGTCATTTATTGTTACTAAACTACCATTGTCGCAATCAGCCTCTTTACAGTCCCCTATCTGATCCAAACCCGCCAATCTGGGATCTCCATCTGCCGCAATACAATTACATTCACCATCACAGTCTTGACAGATGGGGCAATTATGCGCGCAGCTTTGACCGCCTGGTTGCGATCCGCAGTGCCAGCCGGCTTTAATAACACCTATCCCAGGATTAGAGGCCACCAGTGTGCCGTCTTCACTGACAGTGCCCAATCCAATAGCCACAAACTCCTCTAAGTCATGGTCAAAGGAATACATTTCAACCTGAGCACCAGGCGCATGAGCGTCTACATTGGGTAGGGTGAGTTTGGCAGGAGGAAAAAATTTTGTGCCAGTGGGTTGAATCGTGACAATAAACTGAGGTTGCATGCCATTAGGCGGTGCCATAGGGACAGTACCTGCATTAACTGGTGTAACGGAAATATAGCCCTCTCGAGCCCCGTCAGGGAAAGTCACAGAGTTCTTGGCTATTTCTAGTTTAAATCCAGGGTAGTCATCAAGTTCCAGTACTACATTTTCAGGGCCTGCATATACAGCATTCTGAGTATCCAATTTAACCATATAAATTGGCGATGATAGGGGATTGTCAATGCCTGAAATAGTGACCACGTTGTAACCTAGTGACGGAAATTCCCCCATTTCAGATGCCGTAGAACCATCAGCAATAAGATGCACTGGGCCGACAGGAGCTTGAGTAATAGTGAACCGACCTTGTTGATCTGAAATAGCTTCCCGCGTGGTATCTTTAATTCTTATTGTTACCTTGGGAATTGGGCTTTCCTGATTATCTAATACAACCCCACTAATCTTAGTATTCCCAGCATCTGCTGGAACAAACCCACTGGCAGTAAAGCCCGCAGTAATGACTTGACCCTCCTTTGCATCAATCAGTGTGGCGACAATTCTTTGTTTATCTAATCCGGTAACATTGCCCAAAGTATATATAGCGGAGGCTCGGCCATCTGAATCAGTGACTTTTTCAACCTCAGTTTGCATATTGGCAAAGTGTCCTCCCCCCACAGTGACATTAAATTTGACGCGAGCATTAGGTACAACATTGGCACCTGCATCTGTTACGACTACCACGAAGGCTTCAGGTAAGGACTTGCCCACTGAACCGCGTTGATTATTACCTGAATTAACACTCAACTTGTTACCGATTTCTCCAGAGGCTGAAGCGCTAAATGACACCTGACTCACATAACCAACAACAGCTGCTGTTACTTTTTGATTTTGCACTCCGGTGCGAGCACCCAGTAAAAATCGCGTTGAAGCCATACCTAATGTGTCTGTTTCAACCACAACTGCACGACCTTCATTGTCAGTCCCAAGCCCTACTGAACCTGAGCCTTGGGCTACCCTAAACACTACTGCTGCGTTTTCAACAGGCTCTGAGTTATCATCAACCACCTTTACTACCAGAGGTTCAGACAACTCTTTTCTAATAGTTGCTTGTTGTGATTGGCCAGATACAAGTTCAATGCGCTTGCCAGTTAAAACCTCATAATTTAGGGTAATATTAATACTGTCAGTATTGCCTACTTGATCCGACCCCGTGACAGTAATGGTATTAATGCCCTCAACCAATGAAATGTTTTGCGCGGCATAACTGCGATTTTGAATTGCCGCATCAACTCCATTAATACTCACATTTGCCTGACTATCTTCTATTGTGCCGCGCACAATATCGTTGACTAAACCCGTAACGGTAATCTTATCTGTATACACAGTTTGCTGATCTTGGTGTGACTCAATAGTTAGATAGGGTGGGGTTTTATCTAATGAAATAGTGATAGAGTCAGTTTGAATAAGTTCATTTAATAGTGCTCGAGCTTCAATCGTGTTATTGCCCTCTGTGAGCGCTACATCAACACTAAAACTGCCAGCACTGTTGGTGACTTCAACACCATTAACAATAATTTGCGCGTTATCAGGAAAAACAGTACCTGTCACCGTTATAGGTGAGGTTCCTACTGTCAAAAGTGATTCAGGTGTAGTGATAACTACCGCTAATTGATTCTCTTCATCGTCTGGAATGCCATTGCCATTGTCATCATCATCAGCTGTCATTCCTAATGTTATGCAACTCTCGTCACAGTCATCAGGGATGCCGTCACCGTCCATATCAGGATAATCGCCAATCGGAATTAATGGAAATCCATCGTCCACATCAGCAATCATGTCATTGTCATCATCCGTATCAGCATTATTGCCAGTGCCATCTGCATCGGTGTCGAGCCATTCCGCATTATCCAGCGGAAATGCATCGACAGAATCAGCAAAGGTATCGTTGTCATCATCCGTATCAGCGTTATTGCCAGTGCCATCTGCATCGGTGTCGAGCCATTCCGCATTATTCAGCGGAAATGCATCGACAGAATCAGCAAAGGTATCATTGTCGTCATCCGTATCAGCGTTATTGCCAATACCATCGGCGTCGGTGTCAAGCCATTCCATTTTGTCTAAGGGAAATGCATCCACCGAATCGGCAAAGGTATCATTGTCATCGTCCATATCAGCGTTATTGCCAGTGCCATCGGCATCGGTGTCAAGCCATTCCGTTTTGTCTAAGGGAAATGCATCTATATTGTCGGCAAAGGTATCATTGTCGTCATCAGTATCAGCGTTATTGCCAGTGCCATCGGCATCGGTGTCCAGCCATTCCGTTTTGTCTAAGGGAAATGCATCTATATTGTCGGCAAAGGTATCATTGTCGTCATCAGTATCAGCGTTATTACCAGTGCCATCGGAATCGGTGTCGAGCCATTCTGCACTGTCTAAAGGGAAAGCATCTATCGTGTCGGCAAAGGTATCATTGTCATCATCAGTGTCAGCATTGTTACCTGTACCATCACCATCAGAATCTAGCCATTCTGTTCTATCTAGGGGAAATGCATCACTGTTGTCGGCAAAAGTGTCATTGTCATCATCAGTATCAGCGTTATTGCCGGTACCATCGCTATCAGTATCTAACCATTCTGTATTGTCTAGGGGAAATGCATCCACAGTATCGGCAAAGGTATCATTGTCATCGTCAATATCAGCATTATTGCCGGTACCATCGCTATCGGTGTCCAGCCATTCAGTATTATCCAAGGGGAATGCATCGACATTGTCTGCAAAGGTATCGTTGTCGTCATCAGTATCTGCGTTGTTGCCGGTACCATCGCTATCAGTATCTAGCCATTCAGCATTATCCAAGGGGAATGCATCGACATTGTCGGCAAAGGTATCGTTGTCGTCATCAGTATCTGTGTTGTTGCCGATTCCATCTGCATCGGTATCAAGCCATTCAGCCGGATTGAATGGAAAGGCATCTGCAGAGTCACTTACCCCATCATTGTCAAAGTCCTGATTATCACCTCCCCAACTAATGAGCTCTTCATCCTCAATCATTGTTTGTATGGTGGCAGCAATCAGTGCCGAATCCTGACTGTTCACGAATTCTTTGAAGTTTTGCAGGTTAGTCTCATCGTTGACGAGTTCAAATGTATTACTGACCCCATCAGGCAAACTATAATTTGCATCATCAACGACGAGTTTGATCAACGCTGCCATTTCAAGCTTTTTCTGCGGATCTAATAAAGCTAATAATTGTTGTAACTTTTCCGGTGTTTCCGGCGGCAAGCCCTCATTGGCTTTTTCTAATAAAACACTTTCAGCGGTAGATACGTTAGTCACGTTCAGGCCAAACAAATTGGTTGAGGTCAATTGACTTTCACTACCGGCTAGCTCAACCAGTTTTGCAAACGTATTTAATTGAGAAACAAATAATATATCCGGATGAGTCGATGGGTTTCCACTTGCAGTAATTTTTACTAATTTGGCTAAATTTGACTCGTCAACATCTAAATCAAGGCTATAGTCACCATTGGCATCCGATTGTCCACTGAAAGAATCAGTTCCAATCACTATCGCTACTGTTGCATCAGGAATGGGAGCGTCTACTACTTTACCTATCAGAGTTAGGGCTGTGCTTATCCGAGTAATAGTGATCTTGTAACTAGCCGTCGCAGTGGCACCGTCATTATCCGACACCAGTACTTGTAAAACCATCTCGGTATCTGTGTTTATATCTGGGGTGTCGATAATTATATTGGCAGTAGTGTCTCCACTTAAAGTCGCAGAGGGACCACTTGTTATCGTCCATTGGTAACTACTTATTTGGCCGTCTGAGTCACTTGCCACTGCTGAAAGTGACAAACTTTCTTTCTCAATAACGGTATTATCTCCGCTAATGCTAACCGTCGGGCCGCTATTTACTGGGGGAGGATTTTTTTTGTCATCATTGTTTTTACCACAGCCATGCAATAGCAAGGCAACAAGTACAAAACTAGTTCGATACCAGCAGAAGTTATGCTTTCCATTGAGCATTACTTTCTCCAATTCTAAAAAGAGTCACGGTGACTTTTGGTAGAACGGAAACGGAAAAATATTTAGCAAGGTCAACAATTGACCTAATTTTGAATAGAGTGCGTCTTTAAACAGTTAGCTGCAAAAAACAATACAAGCAATAAATAAGCTTTTTAATCAATCCACCAGAATAACCAAAAAAAAGGTTTTTAAGGTGTTACCCGATATTACGGGCTTAATTAAAATCTGTTCCCTGACCTATTCATACCAAGTAAGACCAGCATACTGCGCTGAAATGGTTAATTTTCCGAACCATCATTAAGGTTCAACTGAGTTGATTTCTGTGACAACGAGTGAAACCAAACCCATAGTACAACCAGTCGTAAGTAGCCTTTGTCTGTTGATTAGAGTAAAAAATAAAGCAATAAACAAACAAAACCAAACAAAAGCTCTTAAGTATTAGCGTAAGAAAAACAGATATACAAGAGCAAGAATCAAATTATATTTTACTGATTTTTATGTTATGAATAAGTAAAAGATGGGTAGTGCTTGATTTTTAATCAATTAAATTCAACTATAGAAATATCTTTGAGAATTATTATTACCAGATTAAAAAATTCTTTATTTAGGTCAAAAGATGCAAAATCGGCAATTGAGTAAAATTCAACCCGTGATACGCCACCTACTTAAGTTAGTGTCATTATTTTGTCTGCTGTTTGTCTTACTCTTAGCTGTTTTACAAATAATCCCCAATCGCGATTTTACTATCCCGCCTACAAATCCAGGTGTCACTAAAGAACCCAAAATTCAAATAGAACCTCAGCCGGTTCTATTCGAAGACGTGACCCTAACTTCAGGAATTAACCACAGTCACATACAGCACAGCGGCACAATAAATGATATCCGTGATGGCCTAAATGCAGGTGCGTGTGCAGCTGATTTTGATGGAGATGGTTGGATTGACTTGTTATTTGCTGCAGGAGGCGGTCAAACTCGCTATTACGGGCGGCAGTCTTGGTGGAACAACCACTACCCGGCGATTATGTATCATAATCAAAGTGGATTTTTTAAGCGACTGCCTAACGCCACGATTGAAGTTTCATCATCAATTACTGCTTGTGCAGCCTATGATTTGGACAAAGATGGTTTAACTGATGTGCTTTTAGCCAGTACCGAGGGCATCGTCTTGTTCCGCAATGCGGGGAATTTAAAATTTGAGCGGCAAGAAAATTTTTCACAATTAGTCAAACCAGCTTGGGTTAGCCACATCACTGTCGCCGACATTAATCAAGACGGCTTACCAGACATTCATCTATCCCGATTTATTCGATATCAAAAAAACATCAAAAGCCTTGAATTAGCAACGGGGTTTTCCGAACAGCATCAACACCAGTTTGATCCTCAATCATTTGATGGGATGGATAACGTGCTGTTGTTAAATCAAGGCAAGTTAAATTTTATTGATAAAACACAAGAATACGGCCTTGCAAGCCGCCAAGAGCGCACAGTTTCGGCTACCGCTTTGGATATTGATGGCGATGGTAAAGTTGAATTACTTGAACTCAACAGCTCCGATCAATCGGTAAGAAGCTATTTTATCAATGACAATAAACTTCATTTGATAGAGCGTAACAGTTGGCCATTAACCATAAATAACACGCATTATGTCGATAGTGGTCAACAACTCGGCGATGCCAATCCTTTACTTTTTTTTAGCCGCGGTGCGGGCTTGGCTAATATTGCTCTAATTGCCAATGCTGATATCAAAACAGGCCAAGATATTATTTGGCCTACTCAACTTATGCAACACAACAACATATTTTTGAATTATTGGGGCTCCGTATTTGCAGACTTTAACAATGACAGTCGGGTGGATTTGGTCATGGCCACAGGCGGATTAATGGCAGACTCGTTTAGTCAGCAAATGACCCAAGCAAGCCCAAATGTGTGTGCAACTCAAATTTCTACCAATACAGCATCACCTGTGTTCACCACACATTCGTGTAGTAGTGCGATTACCTCTTCGCGCTCGGTTGTGCGGCTTGACTATAATAATGATGGAAAAATGGACCTATTATTTGTCAATAATAATGATTTCCCCCAACTCATGGTGAATCGCAGCAGCGATGCTGGCAATTGGATTTCATTAGATATGCCGTCCGACTCAAAATGGTACGGCGCCCAACTATCTATTGGTGGTAATGGGATAATGCACATAATGCCGCCTGCTAACCGCACGGCTTTATTCGGCAATCATGATCCGCGACAACATTTTGGATTGGCGAGTATGCAAAATACGACGGTGGCATTATCCAAGGCTAAAAATGCTTTGCAGCAGGAATTAAGCGTAAACCACTTTTATCGACTAGAAGGTGATACCTGGGCAATTAAGGATACCTTTCCTACTCCACTAAATCGGATAGAGCTGGCCCAAGGGGATACTGCCAGTCAAGTGCGAATGCTGATGGGTCAATCAATAACGGAATTACAATATGAAGTCTTAAGTAAAATATTACAACAGGCCAGTTCAGAGCAGATTACAGAGCTTGCAAATTTGATATCACAATACCCTTATAATCCGCATCTTGCCTTATATTTACACTGGCTATCGGCAACATCTCCTATTCTGCAAACTGCCGCAGCTGATGCCATTTTGCAGCTCGAAAGTGAGATGAGCGTTCGATATCTGTTACCTCACTTAGCAAGCGATGATAGTGTTCTTTATTGCCTAGTTGCAGATGTTTTTGCTCAATGGTTTGAACAAGAAGAGGCGGTAACACGGGCTAAATATCTAGCTATTCCACATTTGATGCGGCGTTTAGCTAGCCAATCAAGTGAAATTGTAAGCTGTACCGCTAAAGCTTTAGGTTATGCTGAGCATCAAAATTCCACTAGCGCGATCCTTGCTATTATTGAAAATGCTCCGGCAAACGCTAAGGCCGATTTAATTAATGCTCTGGGTAAAATAAGACAAAAAGAAGCCATTTCCTATTTGCATCAACAAGTGCAAATCTCAAAAAATATAGCGGTGATCCAGCAAAGCATTATTGCTCTTGTGCGTCTCAATGATTTGCGCTTAGACCGTTTAGTTCAAACTTCGGCAGCGCTAAGTCAGCAAAGTACTTATGTATTCGTGGCTTTATACGCATTATCAAATGCGATTGACAATGTAGTAATTGATAGTGAAAAACGTAAAGAATGGCTACAAAGTTGGCCGGTGCAGCCCACTGTGTCTCAACTTGAATCTGATTATTTGCGTGAGTTTTATATGGACACTACAGATAACCAAGAGATTCCCTTTGAAACTTTAAATATATTAACTCGGTCCGAGTCGCCAAGATTGGCAACATTAATATTAAAACAGCGACTAATGCGGGTACTTGATCGGTCAAATTTACTTTCAATCAGCGCACAAAACTTGAATGAAGCCTCGTTAAAAATATTAGAGAAAAAGTTATTAACTCTGCCAGCCAGCGTTAACCTTGAGAACGTTAATGTGCTTCAGTTATCTAATCTTTTGGTTTTTTTACCATTATTTTCTGCTGAACAACAATCGCAAATTCTGCGCCAAGCAGCTAACAGTCAAACGCTGCATTTTACCCCTCAACAAAACAATACTTTTTTATCGGTTTTATTACGTTATGGAAATAAACTAACCTTGCAAAGCAGGGGCAAAATAAACAACTTGGGCTGGCTGGAATGGCTTATTTTTGCTCAGTCTGACGATACATCTATAGGTCAGTTAGGAAAACTTATCGATCAAGCTTTTGCAAACAGAAAACCATTCTTTTTACTTAACTGGCTAAAAATAAATTCTTTTGAATGGCAATTTATTACGCCAAAAAGAGTGTCTGCAGCCTTGTTGTTTCACAGTAATTTGGATGATGAATTAAAATTAAATTGGGCTATAAAATATTTTGCTATGGATAACTACAGTAAAACTTGGTTATTGACTAAGATTAACGATGGTGACGAGGCCAGTTTGAATGCTTGTCTATCCGCAAACGGTTTTGATTGGTTAATAAGCAAAGTCGATGTGGCAAGCCTGTTAAGCAATGTTAGTTATACCTTAGGCACAAAAAATCGCCTACGAAGTTTCGTGCAGATGGCGGATCACAACTTAACCAAGGTAGGCAGCTAATGTTGGTTTGCCACAATCTACAAGCGCTAATATGAAAACCATCAGTACAAAATTAGAAAGCTGGTTACTCGGCTGGTTTATAAGTTTAGTTGGACTACTTGCCTTGAGTGGGGCTCTGAGTAACTTACTTGAATCTGGTCTGGTAGCCCAAATTAGCAGTATTCTGCATCCGTTATTAGGCATTGCGCTCACTGTCATTAGTCTTCTTTATACTGTCGTACATTTTATTCGTATATTTGGCATTCGTCGCTTGGGGCTCTTCATCAGTGGCTTGTTGTCAATCGGATTAATTGGCGTAGTTGTGGTTAGCGGTTGGCTCTTATTATGGCAAGGCAGTCGTGAAGATAATACCCTGATACAGTGGTTACATGTTTTGACCTGCAGCACATTAGTGATCATTTTGCTTTTACACGTCATAACTCACGCCAGCTTTTATCCCAAACAACGTAAAATAGATGGTGGAAAATTTAAATCGCTGAGTAAAATAAAAATCACTACGCTGCTGTCATTTTCTACCACATTGGTCGCAGGTTTTGTACTTTGGCTTGGCCATTATTTCACTAGTATTCCTTACTCCACCGAACCTGCAGTGGCTAACTATCAGTATAATTACGGTCAACACCCATTTCGGCCCAGTCAAACCGAAACCGCCAATAACCAGTTTATTGATAAGCGTGCTTTGCTAACAACTAATAAATGTGCTGACTGTCATCAGGATATTGCCCAACAGTGGTTTGCTTCAACTCATCGACAAGCCGCTTCGGATAAAAGTTATGAAACTAACGTTACTCTGTTGGCAAACAACAAAGGCATCGATGCCACACGTTATTGTGAGGGCTGTCATGCACCTTTAGCACTGTTGAGCGGCCAACTTTCTGAAGGCGGTTTGCATGGAGGAATCGATAATAGTGATGCCAATCTGCAAGGCGTCAACTGCCAATCCTGTCACGGTATTTCAGAGGTGGTAAATACCAAAGGCGTAGCGAGCTATCGTTTTGCAATTAATACTGCCTATCTATTTGAAACCGCTGATTCATCTTGGTTACAAAGTTTAAATAAACTTGCTATTCACCTTAATCCCAGACAGCACAAGCTGGATATGGCCCCAGATGTTCTGTCCACTTCTGAGTATTGTGCTACTTGTCATGCACAATTTATTGATAAGGAGTTAAATGGCTGGGGATGGGTTAAAATGCAGGATGAGTTTAGTGCGTGGCTAGATAGCCCCTACTCAGGCAAACAAGACCAACAATTTTCTCATAACCGGCAAATGCGCTGTCAGGATTGCCATATGCCGCATGTCTCCAGTAATGATCCGTCAGCTAATCAGGAAGGGATGATTAGAGATCATCGTTTTCTAGCGGCCAATACAATGTTACCCACATTGAATGGTGATACCGCATTTCTTGAACAGACCCAGAGGTACCTTCAGTCTAATAAAGTACGCTTAAGTATCGAACCTCCCCATCGTAAAGATGCGACCACTAATCAGATGCCCATTTCTCAGCAACTACGTCAATTGGCAATTAAACCTTTTTATTTTTATAAGGGAGAAAAGGCGGAGGTAAGCTTAATAGTCACTAATTCTGGTGTAGGACATAATTTCCCCGGTGGAACAATCGATATAAATGAAGTCTGGGTGGCCATTCAAGTGGTCGACTCTGATGGTGCTTTAGTGTTCAGTAGCGGTGAAATTGATGAAGAAGACTATTTGGATCAATCAGCTTATCAATACCGTTCCTTACCTACCGACAGGACGGGGGGGATAGTGTGGAAACATGATCTTTTCAATATGGTTGGCAAGGCATCAGTAAATGTGATCAAGGCAGGTGAATCTGACATAGTAAAATATCAATTTTCAGTTCCCTATTGGGTAAAAGGGCCTATTTCTATCACTGCCCAAGTACGCTATAGGAAACTCAATACGCGTTACGCCAAATGGGCCTTGCAAGACGAATATCAGCCCTTACCGATTACTGATTTGGCGCGCGCTTTTTTGCAAATCCCAATCCGTGAAAAAGTTGAGGCTTCTGATAACTTTGCCACTAAATAAGCTCAGCTCGGGTTAATGAGTGTCGAAGTTTTTCAAAAAAATAACAATATTATTGGATAGATATTTCATCCTAGAATTATAGATCTTAAACATTGCCCACTAGTGAAATTTTTGTGGTTGGCAAGGCCGTTTTCCGTGCGTAATAGTGGGTTGTTGTTAGGAAATACAAGGACTATAGGCGCTAAAAATAGCGCTAAAGGGAGGCGCTGCTTAGCACGAGTTGAGGTTAAATAACATTATTCGAAAGTTTGATCTCGACCTAGTAAGGCCAAGGCTGCCTCTTTGGGGGATTTGTTCTGATAGAGCACTTGATATATCTGTTCGCATATCGGCAGTTCAACCCCGACTCTGGCTGATAGGATTTTGACTTCTTTAGTATTTTGATAGCCCTCAACAACTTGGCCGATTTCTGCCATAGCTTGTTCGATGCTCGAGCCCCTTCCCAACGCTAAACCGAATCGTCTATTGCGAGATTGATTATCGGTACACGTTAGCACTAAATCACCTAAACCTGCCATTCCCATAAAGGTTTGTGGTTGCGCGCCAAGCTTAATACCTAAGCGAGTCAGTTCTGCTAGACCTCGAGTTATCAATGCCGTTCGAGCATTTGAACCAAAGCCTAAACCGTCAGCTAAACCAGCACCAATAGCAATAACGTTTTTAACTGCTCCGCCTAGTTGAATTCCAATAAAGTCATTGTTGCGATAAACCCGAAAAGTCTTTGCACAATGCAATTTATTAGCAAAGTCTTCAGCCAGTTGATCATCGGTAGATGAAAGTGAAATGGCAGTAGGTAAGCCCGCTACCATCTCTTTGGCAAAAGTGGGCCCAGAAATCGCGGCTAAAGGAATATTGTCGCCAAGAATGTCCAAAGCAACATCTTGTAATAAACGGCCTGTTTCTGGTTCCAAACCCTTAGTGGCCCAAATAAGTCGATGATTATGATTAAGTAAGGGTTTTATCTGTTTTAATAGTGAAGAAAAGGCATGACTTGGGGTCACTACCAACAAATCGTGACTTAGATTTACTGCTTCTTTAAGGTCGGTGATAATGTGCAAGGCTTCGGGAAACTTTGCATCAGGCAAATAGCGCACATTACAGCGTGCCTCAGCCATAGCTTGCATCTGCAGCGTATCTCGGCCCCATAAATAAGTGACTATACCATTGCGGGCGAGACAGAAAGCAAGGGCAGTGCCATACGAGCCTGCCCCTAATACTGAAACGGATTGTTTCACTGTTGTTATCTTGTTACGCGTCTAACTTAGCAGGCTGGCCTTCTTGAGCCTGTTGAGCACGCTTCTGTAAATAAGCTGCAAAAATGGCATCAAAGTTAACCGGAGCCAAATTTAGTGCTGGGAAAGTACCACGATTGACTAGATTTGAAATGGTTTCACGTGCATAAGGGAATAAGGTATTGGGACAAAACGAGCCCATCATATGTGCTTTATTCGCTTCTGGCATTTCACCGATGGTAAAAATACCTGCTTGTTGAACTTCACAAAGAAACGCAGTCTCTTCACCAATTTTAGCGGTTACGGTAACAGCTAACACAACTTCATAAAGATCTTCGTCAATTTTATTGCTTCGAGTATCAAGGTCTAATTGAACTTCTGGCTTCCATTCTTTTTTGAATATCTCAGGTGAATTAGGTGTTTCAAAAGAAATATCTTTAGTGTAAATCCGCTGAATAGAGAATTGCGGGTTGGCAACTGCGTTTTGTGCTGGTGCTTCGTTGATGTTCTGTTCGTCAGCCATGTGGCGGTTCCTATTAGTAATTTAAATGATTATTTGGTAAGTAGGCTATCGAGTTTATTCTGTGATTCCAAAATAAACATGTCGTCACAACCGCCAATATGCTGATCATTGATGAAAATTTGCGGCACGGTTGAACCACCATTCGCCCTTTCGATCATCTTAGGTCTTAACTCAGGGTGTTTATCAATCGCAAATTCTTCGAATTCAACCCCTTTTTGGGTCAACAGTGCTTTTGCACGATGACAATAAGGGCAATGACCCTTGGTATAAATTTCAACTTTACTCACAAAAATACCTTATTTATTTAGATGTTGGTAAGTTAGCGCCTTGCCAAGCATTCATGCCACCTTTTAGCACAGTGACTTTTTCAAATCCTGCTTTGAGTAGCTTAGATGCTGTTCCTTTGGCGCTAGAACCCATGTTGCATACAACAATAATGGGTGTCGCTTTGTGTTTTTCAAGGCTACTAAAGTCACCTTTATTCAACAATTCGCTTTTTACCTGCTTGGCGCCTAATATATGGCCTTTTTTGTATTCAGCCGCTGCGCGTATATCTAAAACAAAGGCATCTTCTTTGTTCATCAATAATGTAGCTTCATGTGTAGTAATTTCTTTTAATGCAGATAAGGCACTAGCAAAAAATGAGTAGATTAACGCAACGATAAGAGCGACAAACACGCCCGATAGTACGTAATGATTAGTAGCAAATTCAATCGCTTGATCCATAACAGCTTAGCCTCACAGAAGAGTAACAAGGAAAAAAAGAGTGCAAAGTATATAGATTTTACAGGGGGAAACCAGCCCTGAGTGGGTCTCAATTCAACATACTAGAATAAGTTATGGATAAGCATTTGGTTTTTAATTAGATTTGACCGTGACGGCAAGAGCCGCAAAAGGTTAATATTAGGTATCGCATCACTTTTGGGAATATACGAAATGAGTCAAGTTAAAAAAACGACAGCATTAATCATCCTAGATGGTTGGGGATACCGAGAAGATAAAACCAGCAATGCCATTGCACATGCCAAAACACCAGTGTTAAACGGATTAAAGGAAAAATACGCCAATACCTTAATTTCTGGTTCTGGCATGGATGTTGGCTTGCCACCTGGCCAAATGGGCAACTCTGAAGTGGGCCACGTTAATTTAGGCGCAGGACGAGTGGTATATCAAGACTTTACGCGCATCACCAAGGCGATTGCAGACGGAGATTTTTTTGAAAATACCGTACTGACTGACAATATGGATAAAGCGATTAGCCAGGGAAAAGCGGTTCACATAATGGGCTTGCTCTCTCCAGGTGGAGTTCATAGCCACGAAGAACACATTGCAGCGATCCTAAAAATGGCAGTACAGCGTGGGGCTAAAAAACTTTATTTACATGCGTTTTTAGATGGCAGAGATACCCCTCCCAGAAGTGCTAAGGCCTCATTATTAGCAATGGATACACTGTTCGCTGAATTAGGGACAGGTAAAATAGCCACAATAGTGGGTCGCTATTATGCAATGGACCGAGATGAGCGCTGGGATAGAGTAGAAGCGGCATATAATCTTATTGCTAATGGCGAAGGACTCCATCAGGTAAATTCTGCACTCGAAGGCTTAGAATCCTCATATGCAAGAGAGCAAAATGATGAATTTGTGCAAGCAACCGTTATTGGTGATGCTGCACCCTTAGAAGATGGAGATGCTTTATTTTTTATGAATTTTAGAGCTGATCGTGCTCGAGAAATAACCCGTCCCTTTGTAGAGGCTGACTTTTCTGACTTTGCTAAAACAAAACATATCAAATTGAGTGCATTTGTCATGTTAACTCAATATGCCGATAGTATTGATGCACCAAGTGCTTACCCACCAGTGCCCTTAGTTAATGTGATGGGTGACTGGTTGGCGCAACACAACCTTACCCAATTACGCATCTCTGAAACTGAAAAATATGCCCATGTAACGTTTTTTTACAGTGGGGGTCGTGAAGAGTTATATCGCGGTGAAGAGCGGATATTAATACCATCGCCAAAGGTCGCTACCTATGATTTACAACCTGAAATGAGCTCAACAGAACTGACTGATAAGTTAGTTGATGCCATTGACTCAGGCAAATTTGATGCGATTATTTGTAATTATCCCAATGGCGATATGGTAGGCCATACGGGTAATTTTGATGCTGCGGTTAAAGCATGTGAAGCGGTTGATGCATGTATCGGTAGGGTGGTTAGTGCCATAGAGCGTAATGGTGGTGATTGTTTGATTACAGCTGATCATGGTAATGCTGAAAAAATGCAAGACGAATCTACCGGTCAAGCTCACACGGCTCATACCAGTGAGTTGGTGCCCTTTATACATGTCGGAAGTCGTCATACCACCGCGCGCCAAGGTGGGACATTGAGCGATGTTGCTCCAACTATGTTGCATTTGATGGGATTGGAGCAGCCCAAGGAAATGACAGGAACACCGATTGTTACCTTGGACTAGTCAGCAGCCTATTAGTTTAGCGAAAAAAATAGCCACAAAAGCAACCCTTGCAAGTTGCTTTTGTGTGGTGTTGCTTGCGTTGGCGCTTAGTTCAGAGAGTTGGGCACAGCAGCGTGAAGATCTTGAAGTCATCCAAAATCAAATTAAAGCTAAAAAAGAGCAAGTCGCTGAGCAACTCAAAGAAGCTAAGAAGCTCCAAAGTAAATTAGAACGTTCAGAAGTCAATATTGCCATTGCTGTAAAAGCCCTGAATAAAACATTGGCAGCCTTAGGTGCTAACGCGAGTCAAAGTAAAGAGCTCAATGCTAAACGACAGAATGTGCAATCGCAAATAGGTCAGCAGCAAGAAGGTTTGGCTAAACTGATTAAAAGTGCTTATATGACGGGGAACTATGATTTCGCTAAAATGCTTTTAAATCAAGAGGATGCAGCAAATTTTGAAAGAACTATTACTTACTACCAATATTTAAACAATGAGCGACGCGCAAAGATTGATGCATTTAGGCAGCTTGTCTCTGAGCTAGAGTTACTCAATATTGAATTAGAAAAAAAGCAAACTGAATTACGCACTTTGCAAGGTGAACAAACAGCGCAACAAGTGCAGCTTAATGAGCAAAAAGTTGCGCGTGAAGCAACCTTAGTCAACATAAGAAATGCCATAGAATCAGAAGAAGCAAAAATTGAAATTCTGCAACAAAATGAAAAAAGTCTGCAAGAAGCCTTAACAAAAGCGCAAAGAGAAGCGGAGAAACAAAAACAAACATTTTCCGGCCTAAGCAAGGAAAAAGGGCGATTATTAAGGCCAGCACAAGGTGAAATGTTGAGTATGTTTGGCCGGATCAGACAAGGCCAAATAAAATGGAAAGGTATCATAATAAAAGGTCAAATAGGCAGCCCGATTATTGCCGTGCATCAAGGAAAAGTCTTATACGCTGATTGGTTACGTGGCTTCGGTTTAGTTACTGTCGTGGATCATGGGGATGGTTATATGAGCTTGTATGGGCATAATCAAGCCTTGTTGAAACAAGCTGGCGATAGCGTCGATGCCGGTGAAACTATTGCGCTACTAGGGCAAAGTGGCGGCCAAAATTATCCTAATTTGTATTTTGAAATCAGACACAAAGGTCAACCTGTTAATCCAAGTAGTTGGCTAAAATAGTACAAACTATATTTTGCACGCTGTTAAGGCGTATACATGTTGCGGTGGATAGCCCCTAGGAATCTCGCTTGCCGCTTTTCGTTTAATGAGCCAAAATCCGCCATGTTAATCCAGCATTAGGCTAAGAATAATAATTAAAAATGCAAATTTACCTTACCTTATTTTTTATTTTTCTGTCTTGTTTGTCCTCTGCTTCTGATGGTCAGGCGGCTGAAATTGCGTTAATCATCGATGACATGGGTAATAAAAAACAAGATGCCTTAGCTTTTAATTTGCCGACTAATGTGACATTTGCAATCTTACCTAATAAGCCTCTGTCTAAAACATTTTCTGAGCGAGCTGACCAACAAAACCGTGAAGTTATTCTGCATATGCCTATGGAATCTTTGGCTGGTATTAAACAGGAAGAAGGTTCACTGCTAGTGGGGATGTCAGCTGATAATATGCGCTCCACCTTAGTTGATGCCCTAAAGTCAGTGCCCTTTGCGACCGGTTTAAATAATCATATGGGTAGTCGCCTAACGCAATTAGACGAGCCTATGGCAGTGACAATGGCGTTTTTATTAGAGCATGGTTTGTTTTTTGTCGACAGTCGCACCACTAAGTATACTTTAGCCGAGAAAATTGCTTATAAAACAGGGGTTTTAACTACCAAGCGGGATGTGTTCTTAGACCATCAGGCTGATTTACCTAGCATATTAAGACAATTTAATCGCTTAATTGCGATAGCGAAAAAGCAGGGTAAAGCAGTCGCTATTGCACATCCTTACCCACAAACACTACAATTTTTGCAAGAATATTTGCCAGTTATTGAAGAGCAAGGTATTCGATTAGTTAAATTAAGCGATATAGTGCTGGAAACAAACCGTATTGCTAAAAGTGAAGCCCAGATTCTGGACGTCGTCACCACTACCCAATAATTAAGGAATACCCATGCCTGCTGCCAATCTTCTAGCTCTGATTGATGATATTGCGACATTACTCGATGACGTTGCTGTGTTATCAAAAACTGCAGCCAGCAAAACTGCAGGGGTATTGGGAGATGATTTAGCCCTAAACGCTGAGCAAGTGTCAGGGGTAAAAGCGGATCGGGAATTGCCCGTTGTCTGGGCTGTTGCAAAGGGCTCCTTTCTCAATAAACTAATTTTGGTACCTTCAGCCTTATTAATTAGCGCCTTGGTGCCTTGGCTAATAACAGTATTACTAGTGCTTGGTGGTCTTTATCTGTGTTTTGAAGGCGTCGAGAAGATTTATCATTATTTAAGTCATAACAAACAGGAACTTGAAGCTGAACACCTACAAAAATTACAAGCCATCGCTGACCCTAATGTCGATCTGGTTGAATTGGAAAAAGACAAAATTAAAGGGGCTATTCGTACCGATTTTATTTTATCTGCAGAGATCGTGGTTATCGTACTGGGAATAGTGCAAGAGGCAACATTTACTACACAGTTAACGGTGCTGTCACTACTGGCCATAGCTATTACAGTTGGGGTATACGGCATTGTTGCTGGAATTGTAAAGCTTGACGATCTAGGTCTTTATCTTTTAAGACGCTCGCTTTCAGGTTCATTTAGTGCTCTGCAACGTTGGTTAGGCAGAAGCTTATTGATCATTGCCCCTTTGCTGATGAAAACACTGTCCTATGTCGGTACTGCGGCCATGTTTTTGGTTGGAGGAGGGATACTAGTCCACAGCATTAGCTATTTTCATCACATCATGGACCCCATTAGCAAGAGTGTCGAAAACATCAGTATTTTATCTACGCTTGTGCCTGTTCTTAGCGAAGGATTAATAGGCATATTTGCCGGAATCATTACATTAATTGTTGTATCGATGACACAGAAATTATGGTCTACCATGGGGGGTAAAAAATAATTTTAGTAGAGCGTAAATTTTTAAACCTTAGACTTGCTTTTATTAAGTAATGTTATATTATAACGTTATCTTTGGGTGGGACGACAGATTATGCAAATTAATACCGATAAAACGTTATTAGACAAACTAGGCATTTGGGCTTCAAGCTTGTGTGCTGTGCATTGTTTGTCTTTGCCTATTCTTATTCCACTTCTTCCGTTAGTTAGTGCCAGTTTTTTTGCGCAAAATTGGTTCGAAAGAACTATCTTGTCAATATCAATGATTGTTGGATTTTGGGCACTATTGTCGGGTTTTTATCGTTATCACCGTCAACTTTATCCACTTTATAGTTTAATGCTTGGTGGGCTTATTTATTGGAATAAGGGAATGTTTGGCGATGCATATGAGCCATTTACTGTTGCAATTGGTGCCTTTTTGATAGTAGCTGCTCACGTTGCTAATTTGAAATTATGCAAAAGTTGTCGCAGCTGTGAATCAACTTGCTCTGGCGCTAGCGGAGCTGAGAGTTAAGAGATTTAATGTACGTTTTAGCTGCCCCAGGCTTATTACAAAATACCCCATCAACTTTCCAAGAATATAGCATTTTTAGATCTTCAGGTTCATCTACCGTATAAACATATACTTGCAAGCCGCGTTGATGTGCGTCTTGCACGAAAGCTTCGTCTAAAAAAGCAATGTCTGCGTTAACTGAAAAAGCGTCTAGCTGGGCCGCAAATGCAGCATAATTTATAGGCTTACTGGCGGTTAAGGCACCAATTTTTATGTTGGTATTAAGCGTCTTTATTTGACTGATGAGATGATGGTCAAAGGAAGAAACGATAAATTGCTCAAGGTCAAAACCCAACTCAGCTTCAGCTTTAAGTAGCTGCGTAATAAGCAATGTCTTATCTTTAAGGCCTTTAACCTCTATATTTAACCTGCATTTACCGCCTATCAAAGCCATGACTTCCCAAAGAGTTGGTACTTGTTCTCCCTGTCCGGCATCAAAGGTGCGAATCTGCGCAAAGCTCAGATTCGCTAATTGTCCATGACCATTTGTGGTGCGATGTACCCATCTGTCATGGATCACCACCAGTTCTTGTTCAATTTGATGTACATCAATTTCAATTCCATCAACGCCTTGTTCAAGGGCTATTTTGATGGCTAAAAGGGTGTTTTCAGGGGCGTGTGCGCTGGCACCACGATGTGCAAAAATTTGCATATTATTACGACTTTTTATGAAGTTTCTGGGCGTTAATAGTTTCGTATATTGCAGCCGAAATAACCAGTAGACCGCCACAAAATGTTTGCCAAGTGGGTTGCTCATCAAGAATAAGTATCGCCAAAATTACTCCATACAGGGGTTGCATACAAGCGACCAAAGAGAAGGTTTTAGCGCGCAGATGTTTAAGACTTGTAGCAATTAAGGTATGTGGTAGGGCAGTCAGTAGGGTACCAAGTACGGCTAACCAGATATAGGTCTGCTGACTGGCAGCAACGATATTAGGACTCACAAAAAAGCTCAAGCACAAAACAATGACGAGGGTTTGATAGGCCATCGAATGTGCGCCTGAATAGTGCGAAAAATACTTACGCATGGTTAAGTTTCGGATTGCATAAAGAAAGGCCGAAGCAATACCGATAAGTATGCCGAGGGTTATATCGTTTTCAATACTCACTTCTGGCACAATTAAGTAGATACCAAAAAACACCACTGCAGCACTCAGTAAATCTTGCCAAACTAAGCGTATGCCCTCAAAAAAGGGTTCAAGCAGTACGGTAATAACCGGAAAAGTAAACAGGGCGATCATGCCTACGGACACAGTAGAATACTGCATTGCAGCAAAATAACTCACCCAATGTAAGGCCATCAATAGGCCTAGAGCCATTGCAACCAAATAGTCTTTAGCACTGGCTAAACGTATTTTACCACCGGTTAATTTAACAATACTAAACAGCATCAAGCAGGCTACAACTGCACGACCAAAGGTAATGTCAACGGCAGATAAAGGGATTATTTTTGAAAACAGAGCTGTGGCACCTAGCAGCACTACCGTGATGTGCAGTGACCACAAGCTCTTCTTGATGGGGTCCACGACCTACTTCGTTATTGTTGCGAACAATTCACCCAAGCGAGTTGGGTCTCCTTCGGCCAAGGCAGCAAATTCAAGACTGCCTTCTTCAAAGCAAGCAACGATAGTTGAGCCTAATTTAAAACGCCCCATTTCTTGACCTTTTTTCAACTCAACAGCATGTTCACCTGCAAGGGGATACTGCCAATGTTGCACATTTTTTCCGGCTGGTGGTGTTACTGTACCCGCCCACACCGTTTCAATACTGGCGACAATGGTTGCACCTACCAGCACCATGGCAAATTTACCGATTTTAGTATCAAAGATGGCTATAACACGTTCATTACGTGCAAATAACCCCGGCACTCTCTGGGCTGTGAGTGGGCTGACAGAAAATAACTCACCAGGCACATAAATCATGTCGGTTAACGTGCCATCTACAGGCATATGAATACGATGATAGTCTTTGGGGGCTAAATAAATGGTCGCAAATTTTCCGTTTTTAAATGGCGCGGCAATGTCTGGTTTGCCGCCAAGTAAAGTGGTTAAACTGTAATCATGACCTTTGGCTTGAAAAATGCTGTCGTGTTTGATGTCACCTAACTGGCTTACTGCGCCGTCAACCGGTATAGCCAGCGTGTCATCACCTTCACAAATAGTCCGAGCATCTGCTTTTAACTCACGAGTGAAAAACTCGTTAAAACAACGATAGTGTTCAGGCTCTGGATGCAGAGCTTCAGCCATGTTGACATGATACTGCTTGATAAAAAGTTTAATTAAACCGGTCGTGAGCGCGCCCGCCTCAGCGGCAGCTAAATAACCCACAAAACGAGAAATTAAATGTTTTGGCAAAATGTACTGCAAACCAATTTTCAACGAATCCAACAAAATAACACCTTAGAATAAAACCTAACCACGACAGATTGTAACCCAATAAACAAAAATATCGCACAGTCACTAAGTCAATTAGGCTATATGCTAGTCTTGTTTAATACAGTCTGGTCTACCTCTTAGACTTTTATATGGGCTGGACGTAACTCATCCATATTACTGAGTATCTTATGATAGTTGTCAAAACGTTGGGCGCTGATCTCTCCGTCCTCTACTGCTTTTCGAATGATGCAACCGGGATCATTACCGTGTTTGCAGTCTCTAAATTTACAACCACCAAGATAATCTCTAAATTCCTTAAAATTATAGGTAAGGCGGTCGATAGGCAGGTGCCACAATGCAAATTCTCGTACTCCAGGGGAATCAATCAATTCGCCGCCCAGTTCAAAGCGTAATAACTTAGCTGAAGTAGTCGTGTGTTGGCCTAGACCAGAGATATCGGATATATCACCAATTGTTTCATTAGCATCGGGTAGTAAAGCATTGATTAAACTAGACTTTCCCACACCTGACTGACCAACAAATACGCTGGTTTTATCTTTTAAACAACTTGAAAGTTGCTCAAGCCCGGTTAAGGTCTTACAACTGGTGTAAACGATTTGGTAACCAATTTTTCGATAAATATCGAGTTGCTTATCCACATCTTTGAATTCTTCATCACTCAATAGTTCTACTTTATTGAGTAATATGACAGGGGTAATTTCGACATCTTCTGAGGCAACTAAATAACGGTCTATAAGATTCAAAGAAAGACTCGGTATCACCGAGCTAACAATTATAATTTGGTCAATATTAGCAGCAACGGGTTTTACCCCATCATAGTAGTCAGGACGAGTCAGTACAGACTTCCTGTCTTCAACAGCCACAATAACTCCAGCGACATTAAGCGTTAGATCTTTGCCTGGTCTGAACAAAACATTGTCGCCGCACACCACACTGCCTATAGTGCGGCGCATATGACAGCGATGCACAACGCCCAGTTGATCTTCTACATCAGCATGTTTGCCAAACCGGCCAATCACTTTACCAGCTTGTTGCTCACCTAATTGATTGTCATCTAATTCACTGGTGGGTCTTTTACTGGCCATTCTACGAGTGCGATTGCTCGAAACTTGACGTTTTTGTTGGAGTGTAAGTTTTGGTTTTTTTGCCACGATTAGCTTTACTTTATTTGGCGCAAATTCAGCTTACATGTTACCGTTTGCCGAACTATCTGCATACCGATAGTTTTTACCTTTTAGTTTAAAACTGGTTTCAGGAGCCTGTATGACAATAAATAATGACAATTTGGTGTGGGTAGATATGGAAATGACAGGTTTACATCCTGAAACTGACGTAGTGCTAGAAATCGCCACCATAGTCACAGACAAAAATCTGAATATATTAGCCGAAGGCCCGGTTTTAGCTATTCATCAACCCGACTCTGTATTAAATAATATGGACCAGTGGTGTATCGACACTCATGGTAAATCTGGTTTAACTGCACGTTGCCGTTCCACTAAGGTAGATATAGAACAAGCCACATTACTTACCATTGAATTTCTAAAAAAATATGTGGACAAAGGTGTATCACCGATGTGCGGCAATACCATCGGCCAAGATAGACGTTTTATGGTGAAATATATGCCACAACTTGAGGCTTATTTTCATTATCGCAATATCGATGTGAGCACCGTTAAAGAATTGGCTAAACGTTGGAAGCCTGAAGTCTTAGATGGCTTCAAAAAGAAAGGTATTCACCTGGCATTAGATGATATTAGAGAGTCAATTGCCGAGATGGTGTATTACCGTCAGCATGTTTTTTGTATCTGATTTTCCTTTGCTTGAGTTTGTGGCGTTAAGTGTCGAGTCTTAAGCCTAGTTTTAAATGGTCAGTTCGTTTGATAATTAGGCAGTTAAATTAAAAAAGCAGGCCTTTTAGATAAAAAATTCAATTAGCACTTGCATCAATAATATATTTTTGTAAAATGCGCGTCCGGTTTGAGGTGACAATCTTTCAAACCACAGCAAGACAAGCCATATTATGCGGGAATAGCTCAGTGGTAGAGCACAACCTTGCCAAGGTTGGGGTCGCGAGTTCGAATCTCGTTTCCCGCTCCAAATTTACATCCCCGGTAGTTTTAAATTTGTTGAATATGTTTGTGGCTACCCCAAGGGGGGCGCGACAACGCGGTTGTCGGTATCGAATCTCGTTTCCCGCTCCAAATTTACATCATCAGTAGTTTTAAATTTGTTGAATATGTTTGTGGCTACCCCAAGGGGTGCGCGACAACGCGGTTGTCGGTATCGAATCTCGTTTCCCGCTCCAAATTTACATCCCCAGTAGTTTTAAGTTTGTTGAATATGTTTGTGGCTACCCCAAGGGGTGCGCGACAACGCGGTTGTCGGTATCGAATCTCGTTTCCCGTTCCAAATTTACGTCCCCAGTTATGTAAATTTAGAAAGTATGGCTGAGTCAATTCCAAAGGGGCACAAACCATCAAGATTGTCGTAAGCCTATTAGGCTTTTGCATATTTATGCTTTTTACTAAGCGCTCTAATATAGGGCAATCCAATTGCTGTTGGTTTTTTTTTACGTATACTTTTGATTTTAATATAAAATAATTTATTTGGCATGCACCTTTTTAGTGAGTTGGAACTATTAATATCCCACCGTAGTTGTACAAACTCATTGTTTTTTTTAGATAAATATCCATTCCTATGCCACTAACGCTCTTTATCAGCCCACATAGTGGCTTTGAATGCGGCATAAATCATGCTTTAACAGCTCAGATACACATACTATGTTCCAACTTTAAGAGAATACAAATGACAGTTAAAAACACCTTACTTTTCAATTATTCGCTGATTGCCTTAGCCGTTACTACAAGTTTGTTACCGGTTGCAACGGTACAAGCACAGGTAGTTGATAAGGAAATTGAAAAAATCGAAATTACCGCGACGCGTCGCGCAGGCACAGTGCAAGATGCGCCTTTAAACATTACGGCGTTAAATGCGGATTTATTGTCCGAACAAAATATTGGTAATCTTGAAGATGTAGCGCGTTGGGTGCCTGGTTTAACTGTGACTGATCAAGGTGGTCGAAGCGATTCTCCCATCATAGTGCGCGGGCTCAATACCAATTCATCTGGTCCTGGTTCTGATGGGGGGACAGTTGCTACCTATTTCGGCGAAATTCCTTTGTTTATCAATATGCGCTTAAATGATGTTGAACGTGTTGAAGTACTTATCGGGCCACAAGGAACATTGTACGGTGCAGGAACTCTGGGTGGGGCGATTCGTTATATTCCTAATAAAGTTGATTTGGACTTAATGGAAGCGCAAATCTATGGTGATGTGTTTTCTGTAAATGAAAGTGACAGTTTGGGTGGTGAAGGTGGTTTTGTATTTAATACGCCGATAATTGAAGGCGAACTTGGTTTTAGGATGTCTTTGAACAAGTTTAACGACCCTGGCTTTATTGATTACAACTATGTAGTTAAACAAGGTGGCGTATCTTTGCCCGATCCTGATTGGTCAAATCAGGCAGACGTAGACAACAATTTACGCAAAGTAAAAGATGCTAACGGTGAAGATACTTTAACTGGTCGAGCCGCACTGCGATGGCAACCCAATGACAAGTTTAATGCCACCCTAACCTATTTTTATCAAAAACAAGATGTTGAAGGGCGCTCTATAGTCCATTATGACGGTTTATCAACTGAAAACCCTTTAAATCAACTGGTCGGAAAGTATGAGTCTGCTTATCGTTATGAAGAGCCAAGAGTAAAAAAAGATTCTTTATTAAGCTTGGAAATGACGGCAGATTTAGGTTTTGCAGAATTGGTGTCTGCAACAGGTAAGTCAAAATATGATGCAGACGGCCAACGTGACCAAACTGATTTACTTATTCGTTTAGATTACAGCTACGAAGAATTCCCAGCATTTTCTGCCTATACTCGAGAATTAGATGAAGCTGATATCTTTACTCAAGAAGTACGTTTGGTATCTAAAGGTGAATCTCCGCTCTCTTGGATTGTCGGTGGTTACTACAACAAGCTAGAAAGAAACGGCAGCAGTAAAGAGTTTACTCCCGGTTTTGATGTTTATGCGGTCGATGTTTGGGAAACAGGCGGAAATTACCGTCCAGATTCATTAGAATATTTTTCTGTTGATATGTCAGACGTTACTGAAAGTGCGCTGTTTGGCGAACTAACTTATGCTATTACGGAAGATTGGGATGTTACCTTTGGTTTGCGTCGATATAAATACAAGGTTTCATCTACTTCAGCAGTAGACCTACCGCTTTATTATTCTGTATTTGATGGAAGAGACTCGGATTCAATTGAATTAGATTTCTCCACTGAAAAGGCAGACCAATCGGGTAATCTATTTAAATTCAACACAAGTTATAAAATTGATAAAGACTTGCTTGCTTATTTTACAGTAAGTGAAGGTTTTAGAATTGGTGGTGCAAATGGTGTCGCTGCTTGTCCTTCTGATATTGATCAAATTGAGAATCAGATCGTCTGTGCTTTACCAAATGAAGTTATTTATACCGCAGACACGACAACCAATTATGAATTAGGCTTTAAGAGTACGTGGTTTAAAAATAAATTTCACTTTAATGCCGCCTTATTTAATGTTGACTGGGACGACGCACAGGTATCTGGTGCAACAGTCAATGGTCAACAACCAATTACAGCTAATGCAGCTGGGGCCAATAGTAAAGGTTTAGAGATAATGACTCGTGCGATTATTTCTAATGAACTCACAGCCTATGCAACCTACGCATATACCAAAGCGCAACTAACTGCTGATGCCCCGTTTTTATTCGATATCTTTGTGGATGATAATGGTGTGCCAATCGAACCTATTCAAAGTTATTACGAAGGTAAAGACGGTGACAGACTACCCGGATCTGCAGAGCATCAATTTTCTTTTGGTGTGAAATATTCAACAGAAGTTTGGGACGGTAAATTGTTAGATCTTTTGTACGGATTAACTGCACAAAGTGACGTGATTACCAAAGTAGGTTTACGTGCTGATGGTGAATCTTTGCCAGGTTATACTCTCAGCAATATCAGTGCAATTTTATCAGAAGATAATTGGGCAGTGACTTTGTATGTTGATAACTTGTTTGATAACTACTCGTTTGTTTCAACACGTCGTGACACCAGCGATATTGGTTTAGCAACATTTGCTGACCAAAATTCAAATGGCTATGACATTTCACGTAACTACGGGCATTACTTATTGACGCCACGAACTGTGGGACTTAAGTTTACTTATAATTTTGAAATGTAAATATAAATAGCTTCTATAGGGGCGCACCAAGTGCCCCTTTTTTGTTTGGAAAACATGAATACTATTAGCCAACTGCATCACTTAGCTCAACAAGCCATTAATCATCGAGATTATGTTAAAGGTCATCGATATTGTCTCGAGATCATTCAACAGGACCCAAAACACGCAGATAGTTACTTTTTGTTGGCCATGATAAATGTTGAAGTGGGTCAAATTAACAAGGCTGTGCAGCTCATACATAAAGCCTTAGAACATGGCCAAAATAGCGAATATTATGCGTATCTGTGCAAATGTTATGCCTTGCAAGGGAAAATGACTGAAGCGCTAGATTGTGTAAATAAAGTATCATTAGAGCAGCTAAATAAACCACTCACCTTAGACACCTTAGGCGTCGCATTAAGTCGTGTAGGTGACCATCAACGAGCCTTGGAATATTTTAAAAAAGCACTCAATCTCGACGCCAGTCATCCTACATTCTATTACAACTATGGTGTTTCAAGTAAATTTGCTGGCTTATTTGAGCAGGCACGCATTGCTTTTGAGCAAGCAATAAAATTAAAACCAGATTACTATCAAGCGCATTTTGCCTTATCTGATTTGGGACAGATATCCAAAGATAATAATCATATAGAACGTTTAGAAGAGCTCGCTATTCAGCCTATTTCAACCGATGCTGCACTGCACATTGGTCATGCATTGGCAAAAGAATATGAAGCCTTGGGACAGTACAAATTAGCGTTTAACAAGTTAAAAACAGTGAAATCGACTAAGTTAAGCACTATTCAGTATCAATGTTCTCAAGATGCCGCGTTATTTTCTGCGTCATTAAAACTGTTCGCCAATGTGACAAGTCAGGTATCTGGTTATGAAGATAATGCCCCAATATTTGTGATGGGTATGCCACGTTCTGGAACGACCTTAGTTGAGCGTATCTTAAGTAATCATAGTGATGTTGATTCATGTGGTGAGTTACAAGATTTTGGTGTGGCGGTAAAAGAACTCAGTCAAACTTCTTCAAGCAAAGTATTAGATTTGGCGACTCTCGCCGCCGCTAAAAAATTAGATATGAAAACGCTGGGGCAACGTTACCTTCAAACTACTGCGGCGGTGCGTGGCAAAGCGGGGCGTTTTATTGACAAACTTCCTTTTAATTTTTTCTACATTGGACTAATCAAACAAGCTTTGCCTAACGCCAAAATCATTTTGGTACAACGTAACCCCATGGACACCTGTATCGGTAATTTTCGACAACTTTTTTCCATCAACAGCCCCTACTATGCCTACGCTTACGATTTGCTGAATATAGGGCGTTTTTACGCCGAGTTTTACCGTCTTGGGCAATATTGGCAGGCAAAACAAACTGACAATTTTTTATTATTGAACTATGAGCACTTAGTTCAACATCCGCAGAGCCAAATTCAGCAGCTATTACAGTTCTGTGAGCTTGATTGGCAAGCACAATGTATGCACGTTGAAACCAATAAAGCGCCCGTCTCTACGGCCAGCAAAGTGCAAGTGCGCGAACCTATCAATACCTCGTCTATTGGTCGCTGGCGCAAATACGGTGATGCAACTTTGGCTTTGCAGCAGTTTTTCGACGAGCAAAATATTCCTTATTAGGGTTTATGATAAAAATTTATTTGTAAGTATGACAGGCTCAGTGCACACTCTATACTGGTCAAACCAGATGGTGTTTATATGAGTAAAAGAAACCCCTTACGCGATTTTGTCAATAAAGTGAATCAGTATCCGCAGTGGCTTAGTGCCTTTCTAATGACTAAAGTTTTTCGCTTTAAGGTCAAGCTTGCAGGCACCACGGGAATTGAAGTGCTATTCACTGATGGCAAAACGGCAACCTACCGACAGAAAAACTATCGTAAAGCGCAAAATCATATTGGCAGTGTGCATGCTGCGGCCAGTGCCTTATTAGCTGAGTCTTGCACGGGTTTTATTGTGGGCATAAACCTGCCTGGTGATAAGTTACCGTTGATTAAAACCATGAATTTAAATTACGTTAAAAGAGCAACTGGCGATATGACTGCTGTGGCGACCTTAACCGACGAACAGATTGGACTGATGCAAACCACAGAGAAAGGCGATATCAATGTGCAGGTCATAGTGACCGATGAAACAGGTATTGAACCGGTGAAGTGCGAAATGATCTGGGCGTGGGTGCCAAAAAAATAACGGTGTTGAGCCTTACTATTTTTGCATAGCTCAGCTTATTTGGGGGTAGTAACTTTTTGCCGCTACCCGCACTGAGCTTATTTAATCGCCAGTTTACTAGCTAGCTTGGCTCACAGAAGCCACTGGTTTTGGAAAGGCTAACAAAGCGAGCTCAGCCACTTCACGTAATCCTTGTGCACAAGAGCCATTGGTTGCTTGAATGGTCATTCCTTGCATCACTGTGCCCAGATAGCGGGATAGTGCGGCTGGATCAGCATCATTAGGCAAGTCGCCTTCTTTTTGTGCCTTAATAAAACGAGCCGTTATTTTTGCTTCACTGTCTAAGCGTTTGGCAATCAAAGCTTCTTTAATCGATTCAGCTGCCTCACTACAAGACAAAGCGCCTTGCACAATAACACATCCTTGCGGATGGCTATCATCAGCTAAACTTTCTGCTGCGCTGAGTAACATATATTCGGCTACTTCATAAGCGCTGTTTTTTTCTAAGGCCGGTAAGAAAAATGAACAGGGACGATTCTCATAAAACTCAATAGCTTTTAAAAAGAGTTGTTCCTTATTGCCATAGGTCGCATACAAGCTGGGTTTGTTAATGCCCATCGCTTCAGTTAAATCAGATAAGGAAGTACCATCATAGCCCTTGCGCCAAAATACATTTAGCGCCTTTTCTAAGGCTAATTCACTGTCAAAGGCTCTTGGTCTTCCTACCGAATTTGCACACGCACTTGTCATGCCCACTTTACCTCTCTAAAGATTGTTAAAGCATTGTAAATATTGCTTCAGCACTTGTCCAGTAAGACTAATATACTGAGCAGTACAATAATTGGTCTCTTATTTAGCGCAATAGTTCAGCTTGTTTTCAACTTATGCTTTCGTCATTTCATTTATTTCTAGCATAGATTTATAATTACTTACCAATCAGTACAAAATCAGATTGACTGTTTTGCATTTCAATATATATTGTACCGTATGGTACATAACTTGTGCTAGCAAATATTTATTCATCTAAAAAGTAAGCTAAGAGCGGAGAGAAATACAATGAGGATTAGCAAAACACTAAAGGCAATTGCACTGGGAAGTATTGTGTCAATAGTGTTGACGGCCTGTGGCGACGACCAAAGCCAATCGCAAGTACAAACCCAAAGCCTTCCTCAAGTGTCTGTCGCTCAAGTATTAAATGAGCGCGTAACAGAATGGGATGAATTTACCGGTCGCCTTCAAGCCCCACAAACGGTAGAACTTGTGCCTCGAGTTTCTGGTTATATTGATACAGTAACCTTTAGTGAAGGTGCGTTGGTCAAAGAAGGTCAATTGTTGTTTGTAATTGATGATCGCGCATTCGCTGCTGAAGTAGCGCGTTTAAAAGCAGAGTTGCAAAGTGCTCAAACTGCCGTTGACTTAGCCACCGCTAACTTTAGTCGTGCACAGCAGTTAGCGGTGCAAAAAGCCATGTCAGCAGAGTTAGTGGATAGTCGTCGTGCCGCGCAGCAGCAATCAAAAGCTGCGGTGGCCTCAGTACAGGCGGCCTTAACGCGTGCAGAACTCGACCTATCCTATACAAAAATTAAGTCACCCATTAGTGGTCGGGTCTCGTATGCGCAAATCACTGCCGGTAATTTTGTTACTGCTGGGCAAAGTAAGCTCACTCAGATTGTTTCAACTGAACAGATGTATGCTTATTTTGATATTGATGAGCAAACCTATTTGAAATATGCACAATTAGCCAATACTGGACAGCGTGCGGATGCCCGTGATGACAAAGCCAACCCAGTTTACATGGCCTTAGCGAATGAAACGCAATATAAGCACATTGGCCAAGTAGATTTTGTCGATAATCGCGTCAATCAACAAACTGGCACTATCCGAGTCAGAGCTATTTTTTCAAATGAAAATAATCAATTGATCCCAGGGTTGTTTGCTCACTTAAAGCTGGTGGGTAGTAAGTCTTATCAAGGTATTTTGATTGATGAAAAAGCGATTGGTACAGACTTAAGTAATAAATATGTATTGGTACTTAATGAGCAAACGCTAGAATATCGAGCCATTACATTGGGAGACAAACTCAATGGCCTGCGTATTGTTACTGATGGGCTCACTGCGAACGATAAAATAGTGGTCAACGGTCTGCAGCGAGTCAGGCCTAATATGCAAATTCAGCCAAACCTAGTTGAAATGAGCGATCAAGAAACCCTCAGTAATATTCGTAACGCACAACTGCTGCTTGACCAAACACAAACAGAGCTCACAGCTAAGACTGATGATTCTGTCACTCGTAGTTAATAGGAAACATCATGTTATCTCAATTTTTTATTAGGCGGCCTATTTTTGCAGCTGTCCTTTCACTGTTGTTTTTTATTGCCGGGGCACTTGCGGTTTGGCAATTGCCAATTACTGAATATCCAGAAGTCGTGCCACCGACTGTGGTAGTAACTGCCAACTATCCTGGCGCCAATCCTAAGGTCATAGCTGAAACAGTTGCATCGCCATTAGAGCAAGAAATCAATGGGGTTGAAGATATGCTGTATATGTCTTCACAAGCAACCTCTGACGGTCGAATGACCTTAACTGTTACCTTTGCCATAGGCACTGATGTCGATCGCGCACAGTCACAGGTACAAAGCCGAGTTGATCGTGCCAAGCCACGCTTACCCCAAGAAGTTCAACGTTTAGGCATAGTCACCGCAAAGTCATCGCCAGATTTAACTATGGTGGTGCATTTGACCTCGCCCGATGAGCGTTACGACCGATTATATTTGTCAAATTATGCCGCCTTGAATGTAAAAGACGAGCTGGCTCGAATCGAAGGTGTTGGCGCGGTCAGACTGTTTGGCGCCGGCGAATACAGTATGCGTGTTTGGCTTGACCCAAATAAAGTTGCGGCCTTGGGGTTATCTCCTAGCCAAATCACCGCGGCCATTCGTGAGCAAAATCAGCAAGCCGCCGCTGGTAGTCTAGGCGCCCAGCCAAGTGGTGAGTCCGATTTTCAATTACTCATCAATGTGAAAGGTCGCCTTAATAGCGTCGAAGAATTTGAAAATATCATTATAAAAGTCGGCGAGCGCGGAGAAATTACCCGCTTAAAAGAGGTTTCGCGAGTTGAGTTAGGGGCGTCTACTTACGCTTTACGTTCAATGTTAGATAATCAATATGCGGTAGCTTTACCGGTTTTTCAGGCTTCTGGGTCGAATGCGATTCAAATATCCGACGATGTAAGAGTTAAAATGGCTGAACTGGCGAGGTCCTTTCCCGATGGTTTAAGTTACGACATTGTTTACGATCCAACCGTATTTGTGCGCGGTTCAATTGATGCGGTTATTAAAACCTTGTTTGAAGCTATTTTGCTGGTGGTCTTGGTTGTGGTGTTGTTTTTACAAACATGGCGCGCGTCTATTATTCCTTTGGTGGCCGTTCCGGTCTCGTTGGTCGGTACCTTTGCTTTTATGCACTTGCTTGGCTTTTCGCTTAATGCCCTATCGTTATTTGGTTTAGTCCTCGCCATTGGTATCGTAGTGGACGATGCCATTGTGGTGGTAGAAAACGTAGAGCGTAATATTGCTGATGGCCTATCACCTGTTGCCGCCACGCAAAAAGCCATGAAAGAAGTCACAGGGCCTATTGTAGCGACTACCTTAGTTCTGGCTGCAGTATTTATCCCAACGGCCTTTATGTCGGGTTTGACTGGCCAATTTTACAAGCAGTTTGCCTTAACCATCACCATCTCTACTTTTATATCGGCCTTAAATTCCTTGACCCTAAGCCCAGCCTTATCAGCTTTATTGCTCAAAGGCCCAAATGAGAAAAAAGACCGACTAACGCGTATTATGGATAACATATTGGGTCGGTGGGTCTTTGCCCCCTTTAATCGCTTTTTCAGTCGTCTGTCAGATGGATACGGTTGGCTGGTACGTAAAGTCATCCGTTTTGGCGCTATTGTTGCTGTGGTATACGTCGCTTTATTAGCCTTAACGGGTTTGCAATTTGCCAATACACCAACGGGTTATGTGCCGGGTCAAGACAAACAATATCTGGTGGCTTTTGCTCAACTACCTGATGCTTCTTCATTAGAGCGCACTGAAGCGGTGGTTAAACAGATGTCAGATATTGCCCTAGCCCAGCCGGGCGTAGCTCATTCAGTAGCTTTTCCAGGCTTAAGTATCAACGGTTTTACTAATAGTCCCAATAGCGGAATTGTATTTACCCCATTAGATGATTTTAGTCTCAGACAAGACCCTTCATTATCAGCGACTGCGATTGCAGCCGAGTTAAATCAAAAATTTGCCGCTATTGAAGGTGCGTTTATTGCCATCTTCCCACCACCACCGGTGCAAGGATTGGGAACCATCGGTGGTTTCAGATTACAAATTCAAGACCGTGCAAATTATGGTTATGAAGAGTTGTATAAGGTCACGATGCAAGTTATGCAAAAAGCTTGGGCGACGCCCGAACTGAGCGGTGTTTTTTCCAGTTACCAAGTCAATGTACCGCAATTGGACTTAGACATCGACCGAACCAAAGCCAAGCAACAATCGGTTTCACTTGATGAAGTATTTCAAACTCTGCAGGCCTACATGGGCTCGGTCTATGTGAATGACTTTAATCAATTCGGTCGCACCTATCAGGTCAATATGCAGGCTGATGAACAGTTCCGCCAAACAGCTGAGCAGATTAGTCAGCTAAAGGTGCGCAGTGAGCAAGGCCAAATGATACCGCTAGGTTCATTTATTAAAGTGACCGATAGCGCCGGCCCCGATCGCGTTATGCACTATAACGGTTTTACTACTGCTGAACTCAACGGCGGGGCTGCTGTGGGTTTTAGTAGTGGCGAGGCCCAGGCGGCTATTGAGAAAATTTTGGCCGAGACATTACCTAATGGCATGACGTATGAGTGGACTGAACTTACTTATCAGCAAATTCTAGCAGGCAATGCGGGCATGTTTATTTTTCCCTTGATTATCTTACTGGTATTTATGGTGTTAGCAGCGCAGTACGAGAGTTTAACCTTACCATTGGCCATCATTTTGATTATTCCGATGACCTTACTATCTGCACTAAGTGGCGTACTTATAACCGGAGGCGATAATAACATCTTTACCCAAATAGGGCTGATTGTGCTGGTGGGGCTAGCGACCAAAAATGCCATATTGATCGTCGAATTTGCTAAGGAACTGCAAGATCAGGGTATGCAGGCCAAACAAGCGATTTTAGAGGCGGGCCGCTTGCGTCTGCGGCCCATACTGATGACCTCAATTGCTTTTATTATGGGGGTGGTGCCTATGGTGTTCTCCAGTGGCGCTGGTGCAGAGATGCGCCATGCGATGGGCGTTGCAGTGTTCTCAGGCATGATTGGCGTAACTTTATTTGGTCTAGTCCTTACTCCTTTATTTTATTATGTGTTGGCCAAGCGTGATGATAATAAGCGGCTACATACGCCGACAACAACTTCAGCAGTGGAGGCTCTACAACGTGATTAAATTCAAGCGTTTGACGACTTTGGCGGCAACATTGAGTTTAGTGGCGGGATGCGTAGTTGGCCCTGACTATGTTGCACCGCAGCAGGTGGGCAGTATTGAAATTGATGCGCCTTATCAACAAGCAATACACGCAAACACGTGGTGGCAGGCATTTGACGATACACAGCTTAATCGCTTAATAACTATTGCGCTGGCGCAAAACCGCAATTTAGTCAAAGCTAAGGCAAATGTACTCAGAGCCGCGGCAATTTTTACCGATGCTTCTAACGATAAATTACCCATAGTCAAAGGAGAGGGCGGTTTTCAAGTCAGTAAAAACAAAAGTGTCTCCAGTATTGACGATAATACCGTAAGTCGAGGATGGACGCTGGGCGGCAATCTATCGTGGGATGCAGATTTATATGGCAAAATTGAGCGAGCTAGCCAAGCTGCTGCAGCAAATGCAGAAGATGCGCACTTATTATGGCATGACGCTCAGGTCGATATTATTAGTCAGGTGGCGTCGTCTTACGGACAATACCGTAGCGCGCAAAAACGCTTAGTTATTGCTGAGCAGAATTTACAAAATTTGCAGCAGACTCGTGACATCGTCAACCTTAGGGTAAAGGCCGGATTAGCGTCTGATTATGAATTAGCTCGTATTGATACTCAATATGATGAAATAAAGGCCTCGTTACCGTTTTTCCAAAGTGTATTAAGCGAAGCTCAGAGCGCCTTATCTGCACTGTTAGCTTATGGTCCTGGCCAACTCAACATAAGCGAGCATGCGGGGCTACCACAGTTAAGCCAACCCGTAGCGATTGACGATAGTAAAAATTACTTGCGCTATCGCGCTGATGTCGCCAGTGCAGAGCGTAATTTAGCAGCAAGTACCGCCAATATTGGTATCGTTACTGCAGATTTGTATCCTAATTTGTCAGTTTCAGGCTTTTTGGGATTTGTATCAGCCCCAGGGTTATCTCTTGTTGGTCATTCACAAGCTTGGTCAGTGGCGCCGCAACTTTCTTGGGTGGGCGTTGATTTGGGCTCGGTTAAAGCACAATTAAAAGCCGCCAATGCTAGTGCACAGATATCACTCGCCCATTTTGAACAACAGGTAATAAAAGCGGTCAACGAAATTCAATCAGCAGTTGATACCTATAATTTGAGCCGAGAACAGCAGTTAATCAAAAACCAACAGTATACTTCAAGCACGCAAGCCATGATCATTTCGCGGGTACGATACGAGGCGGGCAATGGTGAGTTTTATGACTTACTCGATGCTGAGCGAGATTGGCTGCGCAGCCGCGATCAACAAGCCCAAGTGCAACTGCAAAGCTTTGCTCATTTAGTCTCGATTTATCGAGTTTTTGGCGGCGGGCTAGCGATAGAGGGGCTTTAGGTTTGCTCCCTAAAAGACTTATGTCAAAAAACATATTCATTAGCACTAAATAAACTGAATTAAACGTTGACAGAATCTCGTTTTAAATTATAAAGCAAACCAAAGATCAATGATCTTTAACTTCGTTATTTTAACTTTATTTTGTGGGTGTTGTGATGACAAAACTTACTAGAGAATCTTTGCTTGCTCGTGCCTTCAGTGACACAAAAAATTATCCTTATGGTTTTTCGCGTTCTGGAGATTTTTCAATTAGTGAAAGCAAAGCGTTAAGCCAATATGGCTGTTTAATTGCTGCCTTAGCAGATGCTAAAATTGGTCCTGAAAATGCAGAAGATGAAGGGTATTTAGCTGCCATTCACGGACAAAAAGCGCCTGAGACTGCGGCTGAAAAAGCGTGGGTTAAATATCAGAAGCGAATTAACCGTCCTAAAATGGGCAGTATTTATGGATCGCATCGTACTTCCTTAAGTGATGATGAAGATACCGTAGTCGAAGACAGTGATTTAGAAATCGAAATGGATGATTAATACAGGTTTAGCAAAACTTGATGTTTCATCCTATTAGTTGACTAAATTACCTTCATTTTAGAATATATATCCTAATATATTGCAATATTGGGATATATATCTCGCTTTTCTTGTTTTTACTGTTTTATCTTCCTCTTCGCTCAAGTATAGTTTTCGTTCGTTGAGTTATATTGTTATTAGTTTTGAAATTTGGGAGAGTTTTTGATGGAAATGATGTCAGGCGCCGCCATGGTTGTGCGAACGCTAAAAGATATAGGGGTTAAACATGTTTTCGGTTACCCAGGTGGTGCCGTACTTGATATCTATGATGCATTATATGCACAAACAGATGTCGAACATGTACTCGTCCGTCATGAACAAGCTGCAGCACATATGGCTGATGGTTACGCACGTTCAACCGGTTTAACCGGCACAGTCTTGGTAACCTCAGGCCCAGGCGCAACCAATACCTTGACGGGCATTGCAACTGCTTACATGGATTCCATTCCTATGGTTATCCTATCGGGGCAAGTACCATCAATGCATATTGGTGAAGATGCGTTTCAAGAAACCGATATGGTGGGGTGTTCTCGCCCTATCGTTAAGCACAGTTTTTTAGTTAAACGTGCGGTTGATATTCCTGAAGCGATTGCCAAAGCCTATTATATTGCCAGTACGGGTCGTCCAGGTCCCGTGGTGGTTGACCTACCCAAAGACATCGTTAACGTACAAGATGAACATCCTTATGTGTTCCCGACAGATGTCACCATGCGCTCGTATAATCCGACGCTAAAAGGTCACAATAAACAAATTAAGAAAGCCGTTGCCACCTTACTTGAAGCAAAACGTCCGGTAATTTATGTTGGCGGCGGAACAATCATTGCGGAAGCTTGTGAACTCGTTACTCAGATAGCTGAAAAATTACAAGCACCTGTGACCTCGACCTTGATGGGCTTAGGTGCGTTTTCAAGTGTGCACGAGCAGTTTGTGGGCATGTTAGGTATGCACGGCCGTTTGGAAGCAAATAAAGCGATGCATAACGCCGATTGTATTTTGGCCTTGGGCGCTCGTTTTGATGATCGTGTAACCAATAATGTGGCAAAATTTTGTCCTCATGCCACGATCATCCATGTAGATATTGATCCCGCTTCAATTTCTAAAACTGTTGCAGTGCATGTTCCTGTCGTTGGTAGCATTGATAAAGTCGCTGAACAGTTACTCGACACTATGGGCAAAGTTGACAGCAAAGCGCAAAAAGCAAAGTTAGCCGACTGGTGGCAACAAATTGATCAATGGCGTGCTCGAGATTGTTTGGCCTATCAAAAAGACAGTAAACTAATCAAACCACAAGAAGTCATTGAGTCGGTATATAAACATACCAAAGGCGATGCCTATGTTAGCTCCGACGTAGGCCAGCATCAAATGTTTGCAGCTTTATATTATCCCTTTGCCAAACCTCGTCGTTGGATTAACTCTGGCGGCCTAGGCACTATGGGCTTTGGTCTACCTGCCGCCATGGGCGTACAGATGGCGCATCCTGATGCAACTTCTCTTGTCATTACCGGCGATGGTAGTATTCAAATGAATATTCAAGAATTGGCTACTTGTATGCAATACAATTTGCCTATCAAAATTATTTCATTGAATAACCGCGCTTTGGGCATGGTTAGGCAGTGGCAAGACATGAATTATAAAGGTCGCCATTCTCATTCATACATGGATTCAATGCCTGACTTTGTTAAGTTGGCAGAAGCCTATGGTCATGTGGGTATTCGTGTAACCGACCCAGCTGACTTAGACGAAGCAATGGCGCGTTGTTTTGCGATGAAAGATAGATTGGTGTTTATGGACATTGAAATCGATCAAAATGAACATGTTTACCCCATGCAAATTAAGTTCGGTGCTATGGATGATATGAGATTAAGCAAAACGGAGCGCACCTAATGAAACGTATTTTATCAGTTTTAATGGAAAACGCTCCTGGAGCTTTGTCACGTATAGTGGGCGTGTTTTCCCAGCGCGGCTACAACGTTGATTCTTTATGTGTAGCACCAACTGATGACAAGAGCTTGTCACGTTTAACCATAACCACCCAAGCCGATGACAAAGTCATTGAGCAAATCACTAAACAGGTGAATAAGCTTATCGACGTGCTCAAAGTGGTTGAGTTAACTGATGGTAGTCATGTTGAACGCGAATTAATGCTAATTAAAGTGGCAACACGCAGTGAAGTAGTGCGCTCTGAAATTCACCGTAACGTGGATATCTATCGTGCCCAAATTGTCGATGTAGATAGTAACAACTACACCATTCAAGTGACGGGTACCAGCGACAAGCTAGACGCATTTTCTCATACGATGAGTCAAAGCACTGAGATTATTGAAGCTTCACGCACAGGTATTTGTGGTTTAGCTCGAGGTGAAAAGGCCTTACGTCCATAATTCACCGAGATACAAAATACAAAAAGGCGCCGAATTACGGCGCCTTTTTTGATGCTGAATTTACTTTACCAAACTAGCTCTCTAAAGTGTTTGCGGCACATAGACTCATAACGATCATTACCACCCACTTCTACTTGTTCACCTTCTTTTGCCGCTTGGCCATTTTGGTCAATACGCACCACAAAATTGGCTTTGCGGCCACAGTGACAAACGGTTTTTAGCTCAATCAGTTTGTCTGCCCAAGCCAGTAAATACCGACTGCCTTCAAAGGTTTCACCCAAAAAGTCAGTGCGCAGGCCATAAGCTAAAACAGGCACATCTAATTCATCCACCACCGCGATTAACTGCTGCACTTGCTGTTTGTTTAGAAATTGCGCTTCATCAATAAATAGACAATGAATGGGTTTTTTAGCGTGTAGTTGACTTATTTCATTCCAAAGTTGCGACTGGGAGTTAAATAAATGCGCTGTTGCTTTTAAACCAATGCGTGACGCCACTTGGCCCTCTCCAAAACGGTTATCTAAGGCAGCGGTATAAATCTCGGCATTCATGCCTCGTTCTGCGTAGTTGTAAGCAGATTGCAGCAGTGATGTGGATTTACCTGCATTCATTGCTGAATAATAAAAGTACAGTTGGGCCATAGGATATCCAAAATACAAAAATGTTAGTTTGCCAATCTTGCAGGCAAATTAAAATGTGAAAGCGGGGTTGTTTACTTAATCAAAACTCAGCTTACTTAGTCAGAAAAGCTAGAGATAGGATTTTGCCATACGATTAAATCTTCGTTTTTCATGGGTTTGGCAAAATAATAACCTTGCAAAAAATCTACGCCCATAGCAGACAGTGCCATAGCTTGTTCTTTGGTCTCAACGCCTTCAGCCACTGTTTTACAGTGTAGCTCGCGGGCAATAAACAGGGTTGCACGAATAATAGCCTCACCCTTACCTTCAATATTATCCACAAAGGCTTTATCAATTTTCACGTAATTAACTGGCAAGGTCTGTAGTTGTGATAGTGAAGAATAGCCGGTGCCAAAGTCATCAATAGAAACATGAATATTACGGTTCTGAATTTGTTCTAATTGTGCGCGAATTTTCTTTTCGTTATCAACAAAGGTTGATTCCGTGATTTCTAAATGCAAACGCTCAGGAGGCAGGCCACTACTGCGCAGAATATTGTCGAGTGTGCGAATAAAACCATCATCCATTAATTGGATGACTGATACGTTCACCGACACCGCTGCGGTTTGATTGAATTGCCAATGTTTGGCATCCATACAGGCGCGATTAAGCACCCATGTGCCTATTTCCTTGATTAAACCTGATTTTTCAGCCAGAGGAATAAACACATCTGGTCCGATAAATTTACCATTAAAATTCCAGCGTAACAGAGCTTCAAAGGCCCAAGATGTATTCTCTTTGGCACATTGAATGGGTTGATAACATAAATACAATTCTTTTCTTTCTAAGGCGTGTTGTAGGCCTTCAAGGATCATTTGTGACGCTTCAATCTTACTTTTTAACTCGGTTGAAAATATCCGCGGTTTACGCTGGGCGGACTGCTTTTGTTCACACATGGTCAAATCAGCCAATTGAATCAAATCTTCAGCATTTAAACTATGCACTGGAGCCAAGGCTATGCCGATTGAGGCGGTTAGATAAAGTTCATTGCCGCTAACATGGATAGGTTGCGCTACACTGGTCATCATCGCACTGGCGATAGACATGGCCGTAGTTTGATCGCTATAAGGCAGGGCAACTAAAAACTCATCACCTCCCCAGCGTCCGGTTCGTTCGAGATCAGAAAATGCGGCCAAACGATTAGCCACTTCGATTAAAGTGCGGTCACCTATTTGATGGCCCATCGTATCGTTAATTTTCTTAAAACCATCCAAGTCGATAAACAACAAAGCAACGGGTGAGCCGTTAGATACAGCCTTTTCAATTAATACATCTAATTGAGCAGTAAAGGCCTTGCGATTTTTTAGCCCAGTTAAGCTGTCAACATTACTCAGTTGAAATATTTTCTCTGTGCGTTTTTTGACTTCTAATTCTAAATCTTGGTTAATATCGTTGAGTTTAGTGGTGGCATTTTCTAACTCCACATTGACCGTAGAAACTAAATTGCCTTTGTTAGCCACTTCGTTGCGAAGTTGTATGTTTTGATTTTTTACACGCAGGGCTTCGCGGGTAAAACTCGATACTTTTAAGCTCGACGCTACCATAATGGTATAAAACACAAAGCCTAAAAGTCCCAAATAATTTTGATATTGTTCGGTGGCTAGAAGACTAACTGTCGAGAGGGGAATCATCAATAAGGTTGAAAAAATAATAGATAAATTTCGACTGGCAGCTAACACAGTAGGCGAACCACCGGCGATTGAGGAAATAATCATTACAGTGGTCGCATATTCGACCATGATCAGATCTTCAATAAATAAAACACAGAAACTTGCCCAGCCTAGGGCAGTCACAATACTTCCTGCAGAAAATCGTACTATACCGACCTTACCACTGACAAACTGAGATTTACTGCTGCGAAAAGTCCATTCAGCAATATCGATGAGTCGAATAAAGACGATCACCAGCATGCAAATCCACCAGATCGTTTTGCTCTGCGTGATTAGCTCATTTTGAAAACCGAAATTCAGAATGCTAGCAGTTAACAGGGTCGCCAACATGCTGATAAAGCCATTGCTGTAAAGCAACTTAGCTGAATCAAAGTCGAGTAATTGTTTGAGGTTATGCGCGGTTTTGATCTCTCACTACCTTAACTTAACAGAGTTGTAATACTTAATGAGACAAAGGCGGACTGACTAACAGTTCGGATTCGTCTCAAATTGTAACCATATTTATTAATTAAGCTAGCAGTTTTGTTAAGTAATCACCTAGGTCAAACTATCGGCATACTGCTTCTTGCTCTAGATACAATTTTATCTGCATGTCTATAGATGCGATACCACAATTTACGCAGTTTTCAGCCGTTATCGCTATTCCTCCTCGGCTGAATCTGACTTTAACCAATGACGCCGATAAGCACCTTGTCCATCGTATTGCTCGGTTTGCAAGGCAATGTTAAAACGTCGCGCACCATTGGGGGACTTTATTCCCGCAATATATTGCCAATTACCCACGTTGCTGGCTTGGTCAAAATCGATTAATTGTTGTTCAAACCAAGCCGCCCCCCAACGCCAATCTAGATTAAGTTCATTAAGTAAATATGATGCCACATTCTGCCGACCCCGATTACTCATAAAACCGCTGTGGAGTAGTTCGCGCATATTAGCGTCGACAAAATCATTGCCGGTGTTGCCCTGACACCAAGATTCAAAGGCCCTTTGTTGTACCGAACCCAGTTTATTCTTGGGCTGTTCTGTTGCTAAGACTGACTCACTCGCTAAGTCTTTTTGTGCACTAAAAGCAAAATAATCGCGCCACAGTAATTCAAAAATCAACCAGTAGGTGGATTCATTTGCGCCATGTTTGGCTTCGAATAGTTTGACCTGTTGATAAATGTGTTTAGCCGATAAACATCCAGTGGCTAGCCAAGGAGAAAACTTACTTGAATAGTCACTACCAAGCAGCTGATTGCGGGTTTCTTTATAAGTCTGAAGCGCTTTTGTTTGCCAAATGTAGTGGTCAAGTCGACTTAAAGCTGCAGATTCTCCGCCCACAAAATCCAGCGCCCGTCTTGGATCACGTTTGTCCATCTGGCGCGTTGGCGAGCTATCCAGTGAAGGTAGATGTAGTTTGGGTGCAAAAGGCAAGGCTAGGGGACTGGCGAGTGGTGACAACTTAGGCCAACTTTTTTCTACTTTGTTTCTAAAGCGCGTGAAAACACTTGGCAGTGAGTATAAGTCAAAGGGCAACTGGTCTGCATCAAGTAGGGTATTTCCGGGCATGAGATGACATTTAAAGCGCTGTGTAAGCTGACATAACTGCTGATGTTGTTGAAGACTAGCGTGAGCTTGCACATAAATGTTCAACTCGGGTATTTGTTGCTCAATTTGCGCCATGATAGCGTTGAGTGCACCTTTAACAATATACAAGTGTTGTCCGAGTTTATGCAGTTTTTCCCTTAAATCTTGTAAACTCTGCCAAATAAACCCAGCTCGGTGAGGGCCACAATGACTCAGTCCAAACTGAGTGTCGAACTGCCAATCGTCATAACAATATAAACAAATTAAACGCTTATGTTTGGCTGCGGCAACTAAGGCTGGGTTATCGTGCAGTCTTAAGTTGTGTTGAAACAATAGTACAGCAGTAGCATCAGTATTTATCATAGGGTTCAAAACAAGCTCATTTGTTTATGGTTTAAAGTGGTTTTGCGTTTAGCGGGCATGCGTTTTCGAAAGGCTCGACTGGCATGTACTTGAATAACCCGCGCCGTTTCTTCTTTTTCAACATGGTTTTTATAGTATTCAAACAGTGTATTGCGGGCCAAACGTGCGCCCTGCAATGGCTCCATTGCTGGTTTGGGGTAGTGTCCTCGTTGCGCCTCAGATGCTAACCACGGCTGATGAATATAGGCACTACTGATTGTGTCTAACTCAGGCACCCAGCGGCGAATAAACTCGCCTTTGGGGTCAAAGCGTTCACCTTGCTTGACCGGGTTATAAATACGAAAAGGATTAATGCCCGTTGTACCTGATTGCATTTGGATCTGCGGATAGTGAATACCCGGTTCGTAATCGGTAAATTGCTGGGCAAGATGCTGCGCAGGTTGTTGCCATGGTAGCCAAAGTTGATAGCTCGAAAAAGAAATTAACATGGCCCGCATGCGAAAATTAATCCAGCCATAGTGCTGCAACATGCGCATACAGGCATCAACAAAGGGCACGCCGGTTAAACCTTTCTTCCACGCGTCAAATGCATCTTGTTGAAAGCTTTCTGAACGTAAAAGACGCAGACTTTGGTGTAAGGCATGTTTTTCTAATTGCGGTTCGGTTTCCATTTTTTGGATAAAATGGCAATGCCAGTGCAAGCGCGATTTAAAGGCCGTCAATGCCCGTTGCTGATTTGTGTGAGGCAGGGCTGCAATAGTTGTATGCACCACTTCACGCAAGCTAATGTTGCCATAGGCCAGATAACAACTTAATCGACTGCTATTTTGTTGGCCTTTAATTGGACTCGATACCGACATCAGATACGCTTTATGGCGTTTTTCAATAAAACTATTAAGTACCCGCTTAGCGGCTAAACTGCCCGCTCGCTGCGGTTGAGCGCAAGTAAGGGTGTCGTTACCTAGATAAGTGAGTTTATCCAATGGCTCATTCAATGTATTTACTGTATTTGAGGTAGTGGTTAAAGCGGTGTTTTCGCTGCAGCCGAATAAAGGCTCTTGCACCAATGCCTGATGCAGATCAGGTACCGGTAAAGTAGGCTGCGACATAAATTGCTGCCATAACTTGTCCCAACTGTCTCGATTGAGCTTGCCTCTGGTGACAGCAAATTGTGGGTATTGCTGCCAGTTTATATTGTGAGCAATACACCACTGGCCAAGTTGCTTGTCGCGTTGATAAGTCCAATCATTGCCGGTCTCCTCATGGCTGAAAATGTTTTTTATGCTAAAACGTTGGTGCAACTGTTCAAAACACTTAATGGTATTACCTTGTAATAACCACAGATCCCCCCCTAAGCGTTGGGCTTGCTGTTTTAATTCTAGCAGGCTGTCATAAATGAATTGCCATTGGCGGGCACTGGTATCAGGCAACTGCCAATAATCGCTCTCAAACACATAGACAAGGACAAAGGGAATATCTTGCCCAACAGCTTGCCACAGGGGCTTATGGTCTGACAGCCGCAAATCTCGTTTTAACCAGACTAGATTGATCACACTTGATCCAGTTTCTCGATTAAACTTGTTGCCCACTGAACAATGGCTTTTTGGTCGCTAACATCCTTTTTCTGCCACTGTTTGACCATTAATGCCATGCGGGGATTATGCGCAAACTTGCTCTCATGACGTTGAATGAAATCCCAGTAAAGGGCATTAAATGGACAGGCTTTAGCCCCGGTCACTAATTTAGGGTTATAACGACATGAAGCACAGTGATCGCCCATTTTGTTAATGTAGTTGGCACTCGCCGCGTAGGGTTTACTGGCTAATAGACCGTCATCTGCATACAGCGCCATACCTAGGGTATTGGGGAGCTCTACCCATTCAAATGCATCAATGTAAACCGCTAAGTACCAATCACACACTTGCTTAACGTCTAGACCTGCCAATAAAGAGAAATTACCAATAATCATTAGTCGCTGAATATGGTGGGCATAGGCATCATCTAGCGAATGACTGATTGCCTGACTGACACAGCGCATTTGCGTCTTACTGGTCCAAAACCAGCTAGGTAGCGGTGTGGTGGCATTTAAGGCGTTTTTTTCTTTGTAGCTCTCACCTGCATACCAATACAAGCCGCGCACATATTCACGCCAGCCGAGAATTTGTCTTACAAAGCCTTCGACTGCATTCAGGGGAGCCTTTTCATCTTGATAAGCCTCGATCGCGGCTTGGCAAACCTCTTGAGGTAACAACAAACCAATGTTGATATAACTGGCAATTAAGCTATGAAATAGAGTGTTATTTTTATCTGATAAGGCGTCTTGAAACTGGCCAAACTGCGGCAGTTTATGGCTGATGAAATGCGCTAATGCCGCTAAGGCTTGTTGCCTTGTCACAGCAAAATTAAAGCGTTCTAGTTTGCCAGGGAAGTCGCTAAACTCTTGCTCAACAAGATTAAGAACCTCTTGGGTGATCTTATCTTGTTGGTGCTCAAGAGTAGGTGGCAAAGGCGTGTTTGCTTGCCAAGCGTGGCGATTCTCTTTATCAAAATTAAAACGGCCGCCTAATGGTTTGTTATCTTCCATCAACAAACCCGTTTGTTTGCGGGCAAATTGATAAAAATGTTCCATACGTGGCACTTTGCGCTCAGCAAACCAGCTGTGCATCTGCGTAAGACTGAAGAAAAAACGGTTATCGGGCTCGATAAGGATGTCTAAGGCCAAGTCGTGATGCCAAGATTGCATTTCCTTGTTGACGCGATATTCACCCGGCTCGGTGCATATTAACTGCGTGTATGAATGCTGAGTGAGTTGATGCTTGACCGCATCAGTAAAACTTGAGAACTGGTCTTTTGTATTTTCATATGCGTAATATTCAACGTGATAACCGGCTTCACGTAATTGCTGCGCAAAATGGCGCATAGCCGAAAAAATAAGGGCAATTTTTAATTTGTTATGTTTTACATAATGGCTTTCTGTATAGAGTTCGGCCAGCATGATATGATCGCTGTCCTTGTCTAACATCTGCAAGGCAGACAGCGAAAGGCTCAATTGGTCACCCAATATCAGGCAGAGTTTTGGCATAAAGTACGTTCAACTTGGCTTAGCTTAGATACTACTATTCTGTTACTGGGATGAATTAGATCACCAATACCGAAAGTTCTATAACAAATAATCGTTCCAACTTGTTTGATTAATATTGAGGTTTAAGACATGAAAAATGACATTGATAGTAAATTTATTCTCAAAGTATTTGAAACCATTCGCTTAAAAGGCAGCAAAACAGACCAACATTACTTTCTTGAAGGGGTAGAGGCGAGCACCGATTTTGATGGTTACACCTTGTTTTTAAAAGATGCCTTAGTGGAACTTAGTTTTGGCTTTCACAATCAATATCATTTCAATTATGAAAAAGAAGAGCATGCAGAGCAATTCATTCGTAAACTCAAAGCGATTGCTGAGATAAAAAACACTTAACAGCTAGATTGGCTGGTCAGTGTGGTTTTGCAGGCCCACTAGGTTAGAATAAACAAAAATTGATTAAGAGGACGTAGTTTGCGAGATAAAAAGGTCAGGGCACCTAAATTTAGTTGGTCGTTTTTATTACCAAATTACTGGTTGACATGGTTGAGCATTATTTTGTTGTACACCATATCTTGGTTACCTTATCGCCTGCAACTATGGTTGGGTAGAGGATTGGGCCAGTTGATTAAATTACTCGCAGCCAAGCGCTACCAAATTGCAAAACGCAATTTAGAGTTGTGTTTTCCTGATTATAGTCCCCAGCAGCGTAGTCAAATCCTAGAAGCTAACGTCGCCAATGCAGGCATGGCTTTATTAGAAACCAGTATGGGCTGGTGGTGGCCAACGTGGCGTGTGGCCAGAAAAGCTGAATTTGAGGGCTACGAGCAGGTAGATGCCATTCTAGCAAAAGGTAAGGGGGTACTGGTTTATGCCATACACAATATGAATTTAGAGTTTTCTTGTCGTGTCGCCGGTTTAAAAATACCCTCAGTCGCATTTTACCGAAAACACAACAATAAATTAATGGATTATATGCAATACCATGGGCGCAATCGTTCCAACAAATACATGGTACACAAACGAGATATTCGCGGTTTAATGTCGGCTTTAAACGAAAAAGAAGTGTGTTTTTATTTACCAGATCAAGATTATGGTCGCAATAAATGTGAGTTTACCCCATTTTTTGCCGTTCCTGAGGTAGCCACCACCACCGGTTCATTGTTATTTGCTAGTCAAGCCAATTGTGAAACCTTGTTTCTTGCGTCGATTCGCACCAAGACAGGTTATAAAATAAAGATCTTTCCCGGACTGGAGAATTTCCCAAGTGGTGACGATAACTATGATGTAGCCAGAATGAATCGCAAGATAGAAGAAATGATACTCATTGCCCCAGAACAATATTTGTGGATGCACAAACGCTTTAAAACCCGCCCTGATCCAAATGGGCCTTCTTTGTATGGCTAACGCTAATCAACAGAACAAAATTAAAGCCAATAGAGCTAAGTTGGCTGGCGCAAATAGGTCAAAACCTAAGGTTAAGGGCTCGTCAGAATCTCTATTTTGGATGCGCCATGTGGCTCTTGCCTTACTGATTATTGTGGTCGGTGGGATCGTTATATTTTTGCAACAACGCAATGAATCGATGCCTAAACCAGAAGGCGAAGTAAAATCGAGATCACTGTCTGAAAACATGAGTAAGTTCTATTCTGAATATCGCCTGTCTTCCCGTCACCCAAGAGATGATGGTTTGGGCGACTTTGTATTAGAAGTCAAAGAATCCGATACGCCATTGAATGAGCGACTACAGAAAATGGAAAGTCTGCAGAAACCGATTTCGGGTCGCTGGGTAGGCGAATACAAACACCGCACTTTCAAAGCCGGCACCACCTTGCGCAGTGCGATTACTGATTATGCCCAAGCAGAGGGCATGCAAGTTATTTGGGAACTCGATCAGGACTTTATCGTAAAAAATCAATTCCAAATGGAAAACACCATACTAGGGAGCTTAAAAACTATCTCAAGCGCTATCGATGCAAATTTTGATGGCGATGTAAAAGCCTATGTTTGCCCCAAACAACGCTCATTAGTCATAACCGATAAAGTATCCGACTACCTTAGCAAACAATGCGTCGAAGCGCGCATGTAGCCTACTGCATAATAGTCTGCCAAATCCTCATCACTTGCGCTTTATGAGCGCGTAACTCAGCGGTGTAAAGGGTGAACGTTTTATTCTGTAAGCTTAAGCGATGATTTTGATTACGATAGGTTAAATAGGCATCTTTTAAACTCTGGGCATCTGCGGCACTAATAAAATCACTTTCTACTAAAGACTCAAGCACCCTGACATTATCGGTCCACTTAGCCACTGAATGCGCAGCATGACAATGTGCCAAGGTCAGAAACTGTACAATAAACTCGATGTCAGCGATGCCACCTTGATCTTGTTTAAGATCAAACAGTTCTTCAGTGCCTTTGGCTAAATGAAGGCGCATTTTTTCGCGCATCTCGACTACTTGGGTGCGCAATTCGCTGACATCGCGTTGACGGGCAAGGACAGCAAGCCTTAATTGATTAAAGTCTTTTAATAAGCCATTATCACCGTAAATATAGCGAGCGCGGCACAGGGCTTGGTGTTCCCAGGTCCACGCTTCATCTTGCTGGTAAGTGGCAAAGCCATTGAAATGACAAACTAGTAAGCCAGATTGCCCAGCAGGACGTAAACGCATGTCAATATCGTACAGTATGCCTAAGCCGGTTTTGGTGGTAAATATATGCAAAATGCGTTGGGCTAGTTTGAAATAGAATTGACTGCTTTCAATCGGTTTTAAGCCCTGGGTAAGTTCATTACCTTCGCAGCTATGCACAAAAACTAAATCTAAATCTGAGCCATAACCCAGCTCCCAACCACCTAATTTACCAAAAGCTAATACTGCAAAGCTTTTATTCTGCAAGTCACGTGGTCCTGCTTGTTGGCAATGGGGTTCACCGTGTTTTTCTGCCAGTTGTTGCCAGGCGATATCAATAACATGGGCAATCACTGCTTCGGCTAAAAATGTCAGATGATCACTTATCTTCATTATAGGCAGTGCATTAGCGATATCTGCGGCGGCGATTGTAAGTTGTTGACTCAATTTAAATTGGCGCAAGGTTTCCATTTGTAATTCAAGATCATCGGCTTCAACCCGCAATAAAGCTCTGCGCAATTCACTGGGATACTCATGCAGTTCGGTTGGGTTATATAAGGTAGTAGGGTTAATTAACTCATCCAGCAGCAATGGAAAACGGGATAGCTGCTCAGTCACCCAAGGGCTGGCACTGCATAAATTAACCAGCTGTGTTAATGCACCTTGGTTGGCGAGTAACAATTCTAAATAAGCAGTACGGCCCAGTATGGCTTTAAAAACTAACAACACTCTTTCTAGACGCTCTAAGGTGGGTAACTCTTCACAGTGCAGTACATTGACAATCAACAAAGGCATCAGACTGTTAAGGGTGTTATAGCCTCGTTGGCCAATTCTACTGCTCTTCAAGCGCTGACTAAAATCAATAAGTTGTTCGCGAAATTTATCGGCTTCAGCGGGCTCTAACCATGGCGCTAATAGTTCTTGGCACTCAGGCTCGTCTAAATCGAGTTGCCAAAGGTCAAAAGCGGCTTGTTGTGCAGGGCTTATTGACTCTGCTTCGCTGGTTTTATCTTCGCCAATAAGTAATAAAAACTGACTATGTATAAAGTGGCAGTAATCCCCTAATTGGGCTAAAAATTCTGCATAGCTGCTGCAGTGCATAACATGTTGCAAACGCAGTTTGTCTTGTTCGTTGTCGGGCAAGACTTGGGTTTGTTTATCGTTGAATTGTTGTAAACAGTGTTCAACCTTACGCAGCCATAAATAGCTGGATACCAGTTTAGTGCCGTCATCTTGTGGCAGCATATCTAGATTAATTAATTCTTTTACGGCGGCCAACAGGCTATGTAGTTGTAAGCTTAATTCACGTCCGCCGCGAATAAGTTGCAGACTTTGCACAATAAACTCTGCTTCACGAATACCCCCTTGTCCAAGCTTAATATTGTCGACTAAACCTCGTCTTCTCACTTCTTGTTGAATCAAGGCTTTCATATTGCGCAATGACTCTATGGTACTAAAGTCGAGGTAACGCCGATAGATAAACGGTTTTAGTATCTGTTGTACTTCTTCGGTATAAGCGCTACTGGGATTAAGAATACGCCCTTTGAGTAAGGCATAACGTTCCCAATCTCGCCCCTGCTCTTGGTAATAATCTTCAAATGCGCCAAATTGCATGACTAAGGGGCCACTGTCACCTAAGGGACGCAGGCGCATATCAACTCGGTACACCTGACCGTCAGCCGTCATATTGTGTAGGGAATTAATTAAGCCCTGGGCTAATTTAGTAAAAAATTGTTGGTGCTCGATGTTCTGCCGCCCGCCCGAGGTTTCACCTTGCTCCGGATAGGTGAAAATCAAATCAATATCAGAAGAAAAATTTAGCTCTCTGCCACCTAATTTACCCATACCAATAATGAGCAGAGGTTGAGGACCAAACTCACCCTGAGGCACACCATAACGTTCAGATAATTTATGATATAACCAGTCATTGGCTTGGATGATTAATTGATTGGCTAACTCAGAGACTTGCAGTAAAGATTGCTCAATACTTTGTAAATTGAGTAAGTCTCGCCAAGCAATCGCGGCCATATGCTGATTGCGAAACTGGCGCAAACAACGGTTCAACTCAGATTCATTAGTGATTTGCTGAATTTTTTCGCGCAGCAAAGGCTGATAAATATCTTCTGATACAGGGCCCGCTTGTTGATGCAGTAATTCATTAATAAAGTTTGGTGACTGTATACTTTGTTGAAAAATAAAATCACTTAAAGCAAAAGCCTGTTGAATGCTAAGTTGGTGCTCATGCAAATTGGACTCAAATTCTGGCATTTGTCTGAATTCATCCCAGCGTTGTTGCGCTAAAATTTGCAGACTAGCGGGTAATGCTAATGGCGTTGACATGGCTACTTCCTCAAGCTAGTTCACGAATAAAAGACGGCGATTGGCGCTCGTGGGCGTTAGGGTACGTTAAGGTATTGGCAACCAGTTTAAATTTGTCTGCTTTACTCAATTTTTTTATCCAAATTTCCATTTTTAGCGCAGCAGAATGGTCGCTAATCTGGCAACAATACAGTAATTTTAACGGACCTTTACCTTTAAGTGCTTTAGCGCACTTTAGGCCATTAGAATTGTGCTCATTAAAGCGACGGGCCATGTCTTTACAAATACCAGTGTAAAAATGGCCAAATTTGTTTTCGATGATATATACAAACCACATAGAGACTAAAGTTGTTTCGCCTAAATACGCTACGTTACCAGATTGCTAGTTGATGTTAAGTGCAATTTTAGCTCGCACCGTACTTTACTCAAATTGACTTATCTCAGTGGATAAAAATAGATCAATAGGGGCAAAACGACACAAGCAACTAAGATATTCATTGGTAAGCCTACTTTGAGAAAATCGACAAAGCGATAGTTACCCGGACCATAGACCATTAAGTTGGTTTGGTAGCCCAGAGGTGTGGCAAAACTAGCTGAAGCAGCCATCATAATGGCCAAGGTAAAGGGGATGGGGTTGAGTGATGCGGCGTTGGTGATTTCAATTACAATCGGCATCATAAGTAAGGCCGCAGCATTATTAGAGATAACTTCAGTGAGCAAAGATACAAACAAATAGGTCAGTATCAGTAAAATAATGGCATTACCCATGCTCCACGCAACAATTTGTTCAGCTAAAAACCTTGCTACACCGGTTTTTTGTAATGCCATGCCCAGTGCAAACGATGCCGCAATGGTAATAATCACAGACAAGTCAAGACTGCGCTCAGCTTGATGGGGTTTTAAACAGCCAGTCAATAACATCAGTGCTGCCCCCAGTAACGCGGCATCTAACATAGATAGGAAATTAAAACCCGCCATCACCACCACGGCGATTAAAATTGACCAAGCTAAACCCGCTTTTTCATGACGTGGTTTTTCATAGTCAATTTGGTTCACCAGTAAAAAATCCCTATTATATTTTTGGCGCTTAATAAATTCGGCATTGGCTTCAAGTAACAAGGTATCGCCGACTTGCAATATTGTAGTACCTAAATTCTGTTTAATACGCTCCCCGTTTCTGGCAACCGCTACCACAGATGCTCCATATTGTTGACGAAAATTCGCTTCTTTAATGGCATAACCTAAGGCAGCACAATGAGGTGATACCACCACTTCGACTAAGCCGTTCAGTGCAACTGCAGATTTTGCTTGGTGATCAGTCGATGCAGTGCTCAAGCCCTTTATTTTTAGTAAATCAGTAATGGCTTCGGTGTCACCGGCAAATACCAGTCTGTCGTTGTCGTGCAATATTTCTTCTGATGAAACGGCGGTGATAATGTGATCGCCGCGCACAATTTCAACCAAATACAAACGACCTAAGTTGCGTAAACCAGCACTGATGATGCTCTTTCCGCTTAAAGAGCCTCCAGCGATTACTTGCACTTCGATGGTAAATTCACGCACATTGAGAAAAGGACTTTCATCTTTGTAATCAGGTAGCCAACGAGGAAAAAATAGATACATAAACAACATGCCTGCCAAGGCAGTGGGCAAACCTATTAAGCTTATGTCGAAAAGTGAGAATCCTGGATTACCGGTAAGCACCTGATACTGACCATTGACTACCAAGTTAGTACTGGTGCCAATGAGAGTAATAGTGCCCCCTAAAATAGCGGTGTAACTGAGTGGGATCATCAGTTTTGAGGGGGCTATATTGATTTTTTTACACCAAGACTTGAGAGCGGGGATCATCGTCGCGACAACGGGCGTATTATTCAAAAAAGCACTCAGCACAGCCACTGGAAAAAACACTCGTAGTAAGGCAGAGCGCTCGTTGGTAGGGGTGCCCATGAGTTTATTGACTAGCATGTCTACCCCGCCAGAGGCTTGTATGCCAGCAGCCACCACAAACATAGCCGCTACGGTGATCAAACCACTATTACTAAATCCCGCTAATGATTCTACTGGGCTTAGAATGCCTGTAGCACTGAGCACAACCAGCGCACCCATCATTACAAAGTGAGGGGCTATTTTGCTGACCACCAACACCACCAACACGGCTAATGTTAAGCCAAGAGACAACCATCCTTGCCATTCCAACATGTTTTTTCCTTGTGCTAATTGTTTGAGTTAATGATATCTGCTGTAGCAGTAAGCTAACGCAACAAACATGCCTATAGTTAAGTTATTAATTTATATGCTATTTTTGAATGCTCATTTATTTTTTGGTGATATTTAACTGAAAATCTATGATATTTAGTGGAATTTATGTTGTATTAAGTAGCCGATAGCAAATAATACAGCGGTCGTTTGTCATTAATGACTAAGCAAGGCGCTTGACTGGTGTGTATAGGTTGAAAAGAGGGTGACCCATGATCATTGGATACAACAAGGGATTAAAAAAGACCATGCGACAAGTTGAACTTGTTGCACAAACTGATTCAACGGCATTAATTTTAGGCGAGACGGGCGCGGGTAAGGAGATTATTGCGCGACATATCCATATGAACTCAGCCCGTGCTAACAATAGTTTTATCCGAGTTAACTGCGGCGCTATCCCATCCGATCTGATTGACTCTGAGTTGTTTGGCCATGAAAAAGGCAGTTTTACCGGTGCGACCTCATTAAAAAAAGGCTGGTTTGAGCGTGCTCATGGCGGCACCTTGTTTTTGGATGAAGTGGGTGAGCTAAGTTTGGCGGCGCAAGTCAGACTACTGAGGGTTTTACAAGAAGGGACCCTGTGTCGAGTGGGGGGCGAAAAAGAAATAAACGTTGATGTGCGTATTGTTGCGGCAACCCACAGAAATTTAGAAGAAGCTGCGAAAAATGGCGGTTTCCGTGAAGACTTATGGTTTCGTATCAATGTCTTTCCTATTACCTTACCTTCCTTACGCCATCGTCCTGAAGATATTAGAGAATTGACTGAATACTTTGCCCAAAAGGCCTCGGTAAAGCTGGGTCTGCCCCTTACCTTACCCAGCCAAAGTCAAATCAACTACCTGATGCAATATCACTGGCCGGGAAACGTCAGAGAATTACAGGTTATTATTGAGCGAGCCGCGATACTGGGACAAGGCTCACATTTGGCCATTGAAGAATCCTTAATTATAAAACCAGAACTGCTGTCATCAGTGGCACGCAGTCAGCTTACGGATATCGTCCAACAAGAAGCTAGCCCTATCAGTTTAGATGATGTCATTCGTCAACATATCACCAAAACATTGATTTACTGTCACGGCAGAATCGAAGGTCCCTTTGGCGCAGCTAAACGCCTGGATCTTAACCCCAATACCTTGCGCTCTAAGATCCACAAGTTAGGGATCACGAAATTTAATGATGTTTAGTGAGCAAAGTGTAGGAAACTTAGGGGTCTCAATTTTTGCAGCCTTATTTATTCAAACGTGTACAAGTGTACGCTCAAAATATATGATTAGATTCCCACTCTATTTAAGAAGCTCCAATGACTCAACAAAGCCACAGCAAACGACCTTATTCTGTTATTGAAGAATGGTTAAACGCCAGCACACATGGTCTGGGATTTGTCGCCGCCATAGTGGGTTTAGTGGCACTCTTAGTCAAAGCGCAAGGTGCCTATGCGCAAACTGTTGTGACTATTTATGCTGTTTCAATGCTGATGATGTTTTTGTCTTCTACCCTCTACCATTCAGTCTCTCAGCCCAATTTAAAACTACTTTTAAAAGTAATCGACCACAGTGCGATATATTTGTTGATAGCGGGTACTTACACACCTTTTATGCTGCTCAGTGTTGGTGGCTGGTTAGGCATAGGTGCCACCATCATGATTTGGACTATTGCCTTAAGCGGTATTGTATTTAAGTGTTTTGTTAAAGGCGGATTCCAGAAATTATCAGTCATCCTGTATATTGTAATGGGCTGGTTAGCTCTGTTTTTCATTTATCCTTTGTACCAAGCCTTACCCGCTGGTGGAATGTGGTTGTTAGTCGTGGGGGGATTGTGTTACACCATTGGGGTGTTGTTTTATATCGCTAAAAATGTGCAGTTTACCCACGCGATATGGCATGCATTTGTGGTCGCGGGTTGCATGTGCCATTTTTTGGCGATTTATCATTACGTTGTATAATCCAGCATAAACAGTTTATAAAGCTATGGTATAAAGGCTTAGAACAAACACAATACTTGCTACAAACAGTCAAATTGAGCGTTGTTATTTATTGCTAACCTTTTGCTTATTGGCATAAGCTAAGCCTTCATTTTTTGTAAGATATTTGGATCAAGCGATCATTATTTATGTATGAGAATTATTACGGACTAACTTCGAAGCCATTTCAATTAACGCCAGACCCCAGTTTTTTCTTTGGCAGTAAATGGCACAAGCGCGCCATGTCTTACTTGCAGTATGGCTTGTCGCAGGCAGAAGGGTTTATTGTTATTACGGGTGATATTGGCACCGGTAAAACAACCATTGCCAACAGTTTGCTTGACCAAATGCAGGACGACATTGTCGCCGCACAAATTGTCACGCCCAAACTTAGCCCCGATGAATTGGTTAAAATGGTGGCCAGTAAGTTTCATATCAATGTGCAGGGCAGTACCAAATCTGATATTTTGAACGATCTTGAAGCGTTTTTAATGAGTTTGCATAAACAAGGTAAACGCGCTTTATTGCTGGTAGATGAAGCGCAAAATTTACCCTTAGAAACCATTGAAGAGCTGCGGATGTTGTCAAACTTTCAGGCCGCAGGTAAGCCGCTTTTACAAAGCTTTTTACTGGGCCAAGAAGAATTACAACCAATACTTCGTGCCCCTAATATGGAGCAGTTTCGCCAACGTATTGTGGCCTCATGTCATCTGGCGCCATTAACTGATAGCGAATGCCAAGCTTATATTGAATATCGTATGCAGCATGCCGGTTGGAAAGGTGAAAAAAAGTTATTCTCTGAAGGCGCTTACGACAGAATATTTCAGTTTACCCATGGTGTACCACGTAAAATAAATACCTTGATGGACCGAATTTTACTCTACGGATTTTTAGAAGAGTTAGAGACCTTAGACGAAGATGCCGTCGAAAATGTCATTAAAGAAGTCTCTGAAGAAATGTTTCATCCGGAACAAAAATCCCAAGCAGCTGCAGAGCCTGCCAGTATTTTAGATGCCCCAGTCGAACAAGGGCAGATCAAAGATGTTGAATATTATAAAACCATGTTGACCGAATTAGTGGATGCGCTAGACAACGCTATTAGTCAAAAGATCAAACTAACACGCTATATTGATCGCTTGCTCAAGAAGAAATATAAAACCTATATTCGCTTAAAATCGGACGATTAGGTCATGAATTGTTTATTTCTGCCGATAAAATAAGCAAAGGACAAGTAAAGCAAGGAAATTGTTAATAAATTGATGTACTTATTGAACTATTTGGTTAATATCTTTTCTAACAATATAAGTCATTAACATGTGTTTTTTTGGGGGAGTTATGAAACGGGCAAGATTGGATAAAACGGATTACGGGAATGTAGCGGGTTTTCAAGCTATGAAAGACCGTCGTAAAGCGTATTATCATGGAAAGTACAACAAAGAAGTCTTTTCAATCTTAGTCCTTGCTGCCGGCGTAGCGACCTTCATTGTGCGCCAAGGCGTTTAAACCCAACACTCGAATTAGATAGCAACATAAACACCGCGATTACCGAAAAGGGTAGCCGCGGTGTTTTTTTATGGGTAACAGTAAGCTGTATTAGCCAGCTAACCGCGACTGAATAAACTCAGCCAGTTTGGCCCGTGCTTGCGGATGTTGTGATTCTTTATGAAACAAACAAATCTTAATTCGGCCTAAGGCAGGCAGATTAGGATGCTCAACTATATCTAATTGCGGCGGCACACTGCTTTTTGCCAGCGCACTGATCCCCATGCCTTGTTTAATTGCCGCAGTAATACCGGTTAAATCCGCATTGGTGTAACTAATACGCCACTTCAAGGTTTGCATCTTTAATTTACTGATCACCCGACTACGATACACACAACCGTCGGGCGCTAGCACCAATGACAAACTATCTTGACTGAAGGGGCGATTTTTATCTCCCACCCACACCAAATCATCGTTGAGTATCAATTGGCCTTCGGTGCTTTTTTCCGGATCTAATAAGGCCATGACTAAATCAAATCCACTATTATTGTCTTTGCTAAGTAATGATTTGCTCAGCGCAGATGTGACCTCAAGGGATACATTCGGATAGAGCTGGCTGAATTCGCCAATAATGCTGGGCAATAAGGTCGTGGCAAATTCACTGGGAATACCTAGACGTAAACGGCCTTTTAAGGGGGCAGGTTGAAACTGGTTAAATATCTCATCGTTGAGGGCCAGCAACTGTTGGGCGCTTTTATATAATTTTAAACCCTCGTGATTCACTTGGTGACGCTGCCCTACCTTATCAAACAGGCGAGTGGCTAATTGTTCTTCTAATTTTTTAATCTGCAAACTAATCGCGGGTTGAGAGCGACCGATTTTTTCGCCCGCTTTGGCATAGCCGCCCAAATCAATGACCGTGACAAATGTACGTAAATTATCCAGTGACAGTTGTTTCATCGTCTTGTCTTCAGGCCCCATTCAATAAGGTAAGCTGATGATTATCGGTAAATACATAAGATTTGTAAATGTATATATTAACATTTTCAATTTGTTGTGTTGCGGTGTGCTGCCTATACTCGATTCACTTAATTCACTTAACTGTCGTAATTATCATGTCTAATAAAACTGTCTTATATACAAAACACATCGAATCAGGCGCCAAAATGGTGGATTTCCACGGTTGGGAAATGCCGATTAATTATGGTTCACAAATTGAAGAACATCATGCCGTGCGTAAAGACGCAGGTATGTTTGACGTATCCCATATGACCATTGTTGATGTTGTGGGCTCGCAGGCCAAAGACTACTTACGCTATTTGCTAGCTAACGATGTTGAAAAACTGCAGGACAAAGGTAAAGCCCTGTACAGCGGTATGTTAAATGAAACTGGTGGCGTGGTAGACGACCTTATTGTTTACTACTTTGACGCAACTAATTACCGTTTAGTGGTTAATTCGGCAACTCGTGAAAAAGACATGGCATGGCTAAGCTTAAATACTCAAGGCTTTGATGTCAGAGTCGTTGAGCGCCCCGAGTTTTCCATGATTGCGGTGCAAGGCCCTAATGCTAAGCAAAAAGCCCACAGCGTTTTTTCAGCTGCGCAAATTGAAGCAGTTAGCGGTATGAAAGTATTTTATGGTGTGCAAGCTGAAGACTTATTTATTGCCACTACTGGTTACACTGGTGAAGCAGGTTACGAAATTATTGTACCTAACGATGATGCTGCCACATTATGGCAATCATTGTTAGATGCTGGTGTAACGCCTTGTGGTTTAGGCGCCCGCGACACTTTGCGTTTAGAAGCCGGTATGAATTTATACGGCCAAGATATGGACGAAACCGTGTCGCCTCTTGCCGCTAACATGGGCTGGACGATTACTTGGGAGCCGCAAAGCCGCGATTTTATTGGTCGTAGTGCACTTGAGCAGCAAAAAGCGGCTGGCACAGAAAAACTAGTGGGTCTGGTTATGACCGAAAAAGGCGTATTACGCTCTGGGCAAAAAGTGGTAGCTGATGGGGTAGAGGGGGTGATTACTTCTGGAACTTTTTCACCTACTTTAGGCCATAGTATTGCCATGGCCAGAGTCCCTGCTACTGTCGGTTCAACAGTGGAAGTGGAAATGCGCAAAAAGTGGGTTACAGTCAATGTGGTTAAACCCAGTTTTGTCAGAAATGGCAAAAGTACTTTATAACAACACAAACTTAACTAGCAAATCACCAACTATTAATTAGGAAACGTTATGAGCAATATACCAACCGATTTACGCTTTGCTTCTACTCACGAATGGGTTCGCCCAGAAGGCAACAATATCTTTACTATAGGCATCAGTGACCACGCTCAAGAATTGTTGGGTGATATGGTTTTTGTTGAATTACCCGATGTTGGCGCTGTAGTCGGCGCGGGTGATGATATTGCAGTGGCCGAGTCTGTTAAAGCCGCGTCTGATGTTTATGCGCCAATCGGTGGCGAAATTATCGAAGTGAATGACGCCCTTGAGCATTCCCCCGAACTCGTTAACAATGATCCCTATGGTGAAGGTTGGATGTTTAAGATCAAAGCGGAAGATCCTGAAGAAGTAGAGGGTTTATTCGACGCTGAAGGTTACGAAAACAGTATCGACGAAGAATAAATGCAGACAGGGCAAAGCGTATTCGCGCTTTGCTAAGTGCACGGTTTTTAATTCAATAGCTTGGGGGTAAATAGTGCATTTACCTCTTAGGCATCTCATTAGGAAATTGTAGTCCGTTATGTCATTAGCAAATTTTTCACTATCACAACTTGAGCAAAACCAAGATTTTATTCGTCGTCACATTGGTCCCAGTGAGTCAGAAATTGCCTCAATGTTAGAATCGATTGGCGCCACTAGTCTTGAAGATTTAATTCAGCAAACGGTGCCAGGCAGCATACTGTTGCAGTCACCCCTTAAGGTTGGCGAAGCCAAAACTGAGGTGCAAGCGCTGGCTTATTTGAAACAAGTGGCAGGTAAAAATAAGCTAAATAAGTCGTTTATTGGTATGGGTTATTACGACACTCTAACGCCCAATGTGATCTTGCGTAACGTACTCGAAAATCCCGGTTGGTATACCGCCTATACGCCTTACCAACCAGAGATTGCCCAAGGCCGTTTACAAGCCCTATTGAATTTTCAACAAGTCACTATTGATTTAACCGGTATGGAACTGGCCTCTGCCTCATTGTTAGATGAAGCTACCGCCGCTGCAGAAGCCATGGGCTTAGCCAAACGCGTATCAAAAAATAGCAAAGCCAATGCGTTTTTTGTCGCAGATGACGTGCATCCACAAACATTAGATGTTGTGGCTACTCGTGCTGAGATGTTTGGTTTTGACATCATTGTAGGCAAGGCCGTTGAAGCCAGCCAACACGATATTTTTGGTGCCTTACTGCAATACCCAGGTACCACTGGCGCTGTTAGCGACATTAGCGACATCATTGCAGCCGTACATGCCAAAAAAGGCATAGTAGCGGTTGCCACAGATTTACTCAGTTTAATGTTACTTAAGCCTCCCGGTGAAATGGGTGCAGATGTGGTTCTCGGTTCTGCCCAACGTTTTGGTGTACCGATGGGTTATGGCGGCCCTCATGCTGCATTTTTTGCTACCCGTGACGATTATAAACGCTCACTACCAGGTCGTATTATTGGTGTGTCTAAAGACACCCGTGGACGCCCAGCTTTACGCATGGCGCTACAAACCCGTGAGCAACATATTCGCCGCGAAAAAGCCAACTCCAACATTTGTACTGCTCAGGTATTGTTGGCCAACATGGCCTCGTTTTACGCGGTCTACCATGGTCCACAAGGTTTACTGACAATAGCGTCACGCATTCATCGCTTTGCCGACATTCTTGCCGCTAGCCTCAAAAAAGCCGGTTTCGAATTAGTTAATTCAACTTGGTTTGATACTTTTGCGATTAAGGTTGGCGCACAAAAAGACGCCATCGTAGCTAAGGCCTTAGCCGCAGGTTTAAACTTACGTACCGACATTGAAGGCGTTTTGGCCATCAGTTTAGATGAAACCACTACACGCGCCGATCTACAGGCCGTTTATAGTGTGTTTACCGGTGCCAATGTTGAATTAGATATCAGCGCTTTTGATAAAGACATCATGAGCAACGGCAGCCAGTCTATTCCGGCGCAACTAGTACGTGAGTCAAAAGTACTGACTCACCCAGTATTTAACAGCTATCAGTCAGAAACTGAAATGCTGCGTTATATCAAGTCACTAGAAGACAAAGATTTAGCCTTAAACCATTCAATGATTTCATTGGGCTCTTGCACCATGAAATTGAATGCTACCGCCGAAATGATCCCAGTGACCTGGCCTGAATTTGGCAAATTACACCCCTTTGCGCCCATAGACCAAGCGCTCGGTTACAAACAAATGATGGATGAGCTCAGTGAATGGCTTATCGACATCACCGGTTATGACGCCTTATCTATGCAGCCTAACTCAGGCGCACAAGGTGAGTATGCGGGCTTAGTCACTATCCAAAAATATCACCAAAGTCGCGGCGAAGGTCATCGCAATATTTGCTTGATCCCAAGCTCTGCACACGGCACCAACCCCGCTTCGGCGCAGATGGTGAGCTACAAAGTGGTGGTGGTTAACTGTGACAAACACGGTAATATCGACTTAGCCGATTTGCGCAAAAAAGCCGCTGAAGTAGCCGATAATCTTGCTTGTGCGATGATCACTTACCCTTCTACTCACGGGGTATACGAAGAAACCATCAAAGAAACCTGCGATATCGTGCATCAATTTGGTGGCCAAGTGTATATGGATGGCGCCAACATGAACGCCCAAGTGGCGATCACATCGCCGGGCCTAATTGGCTCAGATGTCTCGCACTTAAACTTACACAAAACCTTTTGTATTCCACACGGCGGCGGTGGCCCAGGTATGGGACCCATCGGCGTTAAGGCTCACTTAGCACCGTTTTTACCCAACCACAAAGTGGTTGGCGTAGAAAACGTCGGTGATGGGCAAGTACGCAGCAACGGTGCCGTTTCAGCCGCGCCGTGGGGCAGTGCCTCAATTTTACCCATCAGCTACATGTACATTAAAATGATGGGCAGCGAAGGTCTCAGAAAAGCCACAGCGGTAGCTATCTTAAACGCCAACTATGTAGCCAAAAAACTCGGTGCTCATTACCCCGTGCTATACCGTGGCCGTAACGAACGTGTAGCCCACGAATGTATAATCGACTTACGTCAGCTGAAAGAATCCTCTGGTGTCACCGAAATGGACGTAGCTAAGCGCTTAAATGACTATGGCTTCCATGCACCAACCATGAGCTTCCCGGTAGCGGGCACGTTGATGATCGAACCGACTGAATCAGAAGCTAAAGCCGAGATAGATCGTTTTATCGAAGCGATGCTGAGTATTCATGGCGAGATCATAAAAGTTGAATCAGGCGAATGGGATGCTATTGATAACCCATTACACAATGCACCGCATACCTTGGACGATATCTGCGATAACAACTGGAACCGCAGTTATGATCGTAAACTCGCTGCTTACCCAGTAGCTGCTGTCGCTAGAAATAAATTTTGGCCTTCAGTAAATCGTATTGATGATGTGTGGGGGGACCGTAATTTACAGTGTTCGTGCCCAGATATTGATAGTTATAGAGAAGAGTAACTTTTTACTTTTGTTATACTAAAAAAACGAGCTTAGGCTCGTTTTTTTGTTTTGACATCAATCCCTTGTAGGATCTGCTCCGTAACGGATGTTATTAGCTGCGAAGCGTTTAAAATTATGCTCAGCTTATCAATTGCATATAAGAGGGACCAATAAGGTGGAACTCATAAATCATATTGGATAAAAAACATCGCACTTATTGACTGTTATTTTTAAATTATTAGTGCTAACTTATTGAAAAGACCAAGGATACAGGCGCTTCAATATGAAACTTACTAGCATTCTCTCTACAGTTAATCAGGTTGAAAAATCAAAATTTATTAATTTTCTTGATCGTATTTGTAGTGAAGCAATCACCCACGATAAAGAGTTAGCCAAACGCGTTAATAACCTTGATGGTCAGATAAAAAATGCCTCAAGTGGTGAAATCACCCAATTATTTTCTCTTGTACTTTCTTATTTCGAAAAAGCAGTAAAAGAGCAACTTGCTATGAATGGCGCGCAAGCGACTCTGTTAGTAAATATCTTAAGCCGCGATGGCAATAGTATTGCCAGGGAGTCATGGATTGAGACCCTATATAGCAAAGAGTGGAAACTCATCAGTAGTCGCGCACAAGAGTTACAACAGATTATACAACTTGCCAAATTTGATGATGATGTTTTTGATCAGGCTAGACGATTAGATATTTACTATTCATGTTTAAAAGAAGCTTATTTAAATGACGAAAGAATTAACCGAGAAGCAAAAATTAGTGATGACGAGAGAGGGATTTTAAACTTACTTGCTAAAAAGTTAGATATCACTTCTGATGACAAAGCGGCAATAGAACACCTAGTTGACGCAATTCCTAAATCAGGAGTTCAGGATAGTCTGAATGTTCTCAGAGAAATCGGATTACTGTTTATTAGCAGAAAGAATCAGGTGGTTTACGTTGCTGACGAAATTGTCTCGATGCTCAATAAGATTCAAGGTAAAGAGCTTGCCGACAAACATCTACTAAGGATACTAAGAACATTTAGCGATGCCGAGTTATCTAACATCCTTAAAAATCATGGAAAACGTATTCGTGGTGTTGAGCGTAAAGAAAAAATTGATGTCATATTGCACATGGGCTTATTAGCGTCACAGATACTTCAAGTCGATCTTTTTAATTTAGACACAAATATAAATGATAGAAAAGAACGTTTAAAACATCTTATCAACGACTTGGATCTAGGCCTTGAGAAATTGGGGAGTACGCTTGATGAGCGTTCAGCGCTGATAATCAATGCACTTAACAATTGCTCAGATAAAGAGTTTGATGCATTGAGTGCTTCAGGATTCAAAGAGTTATTTGCCACACTCCAACAACATTTTTCAACACTGCCAAAACTGCTTAAGCAAGAGTTTGAGCTGGAGGAGAATGAAGAGCTTGACGTTGATATATTGCGTGCATTGAGTATTACCCCGCACGATATCCTTTTCATGCTTTCGAATGATGAAGTTAAATCGGTAAATGAAAGTATGGGCTTAAGCAAACGAGGGAATCATCGTTTGAATATATTGGAAAGCTTTGCGGATGCCACAGACAAGCTGATTGAAAATTATGCATCTCTTGCTTGCAGAGACCTAGCCACGCTAAGGAACCAAGGAATTGATATTGCTGAGGCTGAAATTGGAGTTAAATTTGAAGAAGTCACCAAAGCAATTTTTGAACAACTAGGCTTAGCGGTAGATGAGGATCTACGTAAGTCTATCAATACGGCTAAAGATAAAGCAGACATACTTATTTCTGTTAGTGAAGATGACGTTATTATCGGTGAAGCTAAAACCTGTAAAAATGGTGATTTTGCCAAATATTCTTTAACTTCAAGACAAGTCAAAGCTTATGTCAACCGCTGCGAAAATGTTGGTAAAAGAGTAGCACAAGTGCTAATTGTGGCACCAACGTTTTCAGCTGATTTTGTTGAATCAGCTGAAATGGATACAGAAATAAATATTTCATTGTTAGAGGCTTCAGGATTAAAACAAATATTGGATGCATTTAAATCTAGGCGAAATCCTAAGTTTTCAGCAAAGCTGTTTACCAAAGGTGGGCTGTTGAAGGCTGATTTAATAGCGAAAAATATTTAAGGCTTGATAAGTTACTAGAGCCGGATCGCGGAGTTAATTTTAACATTAAGATGTTGATACAAATTCCGCGTATAGCCATTTCCGCCTTTAGCGGATAATGGGAAATTCATGCGGCGATTGTAGTTTACTTAACAGTCGCTCGTTAGCTTTCAATAAAATTTATTTTTCGAGAACGTCAAGCAGATTACTCAGATGGAGTTGATTGTCTGCACTATTAACGATTTCAAATACTTTTTTGACACCATGTTTGTTCAAAAAAAACAATTCCTCCAAATTATTAGTACTTATCCACTTTCCAGCACCCCTGACAGCCACTTGTTTGCCTTGTTCCAAAACACCTTCTTCAAATTTTATATCTCTAGAATAAGCGCCAACATATGATTTGTAGGGTAAACCCATTTGCTCTAGAGTCCTTTGCCTTGTTGTATTTTCTTCTTCAGTAAGAAAACCGCCGCGATCTTTTTTATATGAACCTTGATCATGGGTAATGTCTAAGCAAATTTTTAGTTTTCCCCCATCAACACGTATAAGGGCAAATGACTCTTCGCATTGAATCAAAAAGTCTCTGCTTTCCTTCACAAGTTTAATAGTTTGCCAAATAGTATTTGATCCAACATGGCTTTCACTGCTACTTAAAGTAGTAACATCTTCCTTTTTTAAAGCTTTAGTTTCATATGCTGCACATTTATTATTCGATAAAGGAGCGATAAGTGGCTCGCCTAGCAGCAAAACCTCGCCTTGCACTCTAACCAGCTCATTATCTTTACACGTACCTAACTTCTTTCTGCTGATCTCTTTGTAAGTCCTTATTAACTTTTTACGACCCCAGAAATAGGAATGGGAATATGCCGCTAATATCATCATGCTTATCATACTAGCGAAAATACTGAAAAAGCGAGTAGGTTTGTGCTGCCAATATTGAGCAAACCAAGAGAACTGTTCTGCTAGCGCCCAGCCGCCAATGGCAAACAAAAAGAAGCACGCAAATCCACTAAAAAGCATTAAATAGTGCACATTCGATTCTTTGACTTTCATTTAGTATCAGTTTCCATGCTTTTACGACAGTTACATAGTAACTCCCTTGATTTCTTGGAGCAAAATCAGATTTAAAGTAGATAGGTTAACCTATCTAGGACTCAATAATCTGTACCTTCGGGGTCAGAGCGGATGAAACTTTTCTTGATGACCAGTTCCTGGCAAGCTCTGTATTGAATTGTTTATCTTTGGCTGTTGTTTCTTCGCAGCTGAACAACTCCGTTGTGGCCACACCGGTCACCGGCAGCTCCTACATGTTGTTGCAGTGGCTAGTCGATAGATACTAGAGGCTAGTTACCGGAAAACGAACAAAATAGCTTGTTTGTTCGCTAGTATCTTATTACTAGCCACTATTCACTGCTTTTTCTCTGTGGTTCGATATCTTTGTGCTTTGTCTTTTCAAAGCCAATAACTCTGGGGTAAACGCTTTCTCGTATAAAACAGGTTAGTTTTATTTCGAGGATAAATGACATAATCCCAGTTATATTTTGTTAGTATTTCAACAATAATTTCATTGATGCTCGTTACAATAGGAACAAAACTATACCATGCTAATTCGTTGTTTATTTCTAATGTTGGCTTGTTGGCAATCGACATTTTTATTGGCCCAGAGTAACAACGTTAGTGTCTGTGATGTGCCTTCAAAAAATTGCCTGACATGGGTAAATGGAGAGTTGGGAAATGTTAAGCCCTACTCAATGCAATGGTATAACTACAAACTTTTGCAACTAGATTCCTTAATTGCAATTAAAGAGTTCAATGAATTAAAACGTGAGCTCAACTCATTAAAAGTTAATCGCAAACTTCCTCCTATGTTTTCCGTCCACATGAGAATATATCAGGCAAAATTAGATCTTATTGATGGCAATAAGAGTCATGCGAAAAAACTTTTACAGTTGTCCTTAGAAGATTTACAACAATTAAATCAATCATTTTATAGCCCCTTGCGTATGATAAAAATTGCAAATTTGATGCAAGATTTAGAACAATATGCTCAATCTTTAACTTTATTAGAGAAAATTAAAACTGATTTTGAAAGCAGTAGAGATATATATTTAAAGTTAGATCTGTACGGTAATTTAGGCCATGTGCATCGACATTTAAAAAATTATGACGCTGCCTTAGCCAATTATAAACTGTCTCTTGAATTCGCCATTGAATTAGGAAATGAACAACAAATTTCAACTTTATATGCCCATGTTGCTCGTATGTATCAAGCAACAAATCAGCTTGAGTTAGCAGAGCTGAATTTCGTAGAAGCACTCGTCCACGCTGAAAAAGATGCTCAAAGGTCGACCGTTACGAACTCAAAAATTAACTTGGCACTTTTTTATGTACAACAATTGGAATTAGACAAAGGGCGAGTATTAACCAATGAAATCGATGGTGAAAAAATCGAAATCCACCAAAAAGATAAGTGGAAAATAATTAGCGATACTCTGAAAACAGGCCAATAACTGCGGGGGCAGTGGCGATGAATATCTTCTGGGTCAGAGCGGATGAAATTTTTCTTGATGACCAGTTCCCGGCAAGCTCTGAGTTGAATTGTTTGTCTTTGGTTGTTGTTTCTTCGCAGTTAACAACTCTGTTGGGGATAACACCCGTTACGGCCGCGCCGGGCATCGCATGCCGGGCATCGCATGCCGGTCACCGACAGCTCCTACATGTTTTTCCAGTGGCTAGTCGATAGATACTAGAAGCTGGTTACCGGAAAACGAACAAATCCGCTTTTCTGTTAGCTAGTATCTTTTTACTAGCCACTATTCACTGCTTTTTTCTTTGCAGTGTAACGCTCAGCACGCGGTGGCCGAAAATCTCCGTGTTTCAAATGTTTTTGGTTTTTGCAATGCCTAGTAGATAGACGCTAGAAGCTAGTTAGGCAAGAAAGAGCAAAGCGGTTGTTGTTCGTACGTTTCTTGGAACAATTCAAAATAGTCATACCAATACTTTTAATAATTACCTATTGCCTTCGTCAGTTACTTTTGCTGATGGTGAGTGGTTTTACGTTGGGTTTCAATCAACGGACTTTGCAGTCAGCGCAGATACTGACAGGCCTTCAGCCGAACGTAGTTGGATTTTTAGCAATACCACGCCCACCGCCATAGATCCAAATGCTCTTGGGGCAAGCGCTATTGGAGGAAAAGTTGGAACTTTGGGCTTTGCTAGTAACTTCCTCATTAGGGCCAATGCCACCATGCACAAACTTTAAGCCATTGTTAAATAATCGGGTTAGTGCCAATAGGGATCGCCGCGTAAGTGTTACACATAGATCTGCTTCTGGCACAACACGGGCAAAGAACGATAGTTTGTAAACGACTTAATTACTGAAATCAGTAGACGCGAGCAGTGCTGTCATAGTTTTTTGCCTATTTGTATGGTGTTAGGCTTATTTATAAATAAGTCTGACGGAATTATTGGAATAATACGTTGAATTAAAACCAGAATCTTAAACCGGCCATCAGGCTGGCGTCTGATTTCTTAACGCCTTCCGCGACAAGGTAGTCGGCCGTTTTGCCAAAGGCTCGATTAAACTTAAGCCCGACATAGGGCGCAAATTCTCGAGAAAATTCATAGCGTAAACGCAACCCAAGCTCAACAGATGATAATCCAGATCCAATTCCCATAGATGCATCATCGGAGGAATAGGCGCTCAGTTTTAGGCTGGGCGTTAATATCAGTTTTTGAGTAAATAAAGCCTCGTATTCCGTATCGAATCTAAAACCAATATTTTTGTTGTTAACCATCAATGCTACATTGGTTTCAAAGAAGTAGGGGGCAAGGCCTTGTAAACCGATTACGGCCCAGTTTTGTTTTTCTTCAGGAGTCGTGTCATAACCTAAGCCCATTTGAAGATCCCAATATTTTTCAATGGGATGGCTGTAGAGCAGTTGGTTCTCAGATTCGGTTTGTCCATGAAGTGTTTCCCCTTCGGATTTAAGGTAGAGTTTGTGCCAATCCTTACCTATCCAAGTTGTCACTCCCCAAGAAGTAGGGTTGCCAGTTTTGTCGCTAATTTCCAGCTTATCCATTAGAAAGTATGTCAATAAAGGGTCTGTTTCTCCGCCTGCGTGTACTTGTGATGTCATTAATATAGACGAGATAAATGTGGTACGTAATAGTACTTTGAATGATGTTTTCATTTTATTTCTCCTAGAATACTGAATTTGACTATCGGATTTGTACACGTCTAAACATACCCATCATGTGATATAGCATGTGGCAGTGGTAGGCCCAATCACCGAGAGCGTTCATAGTCACTCGATAACTGATTTTGGCACCTGGTTGTACAACGATTGTGTGTTTTCTAGGAATGTGATTTTCATCTCCCGTTTCTAAATCACTCCATACGCCGTGCAAGTGCATAGGGTGATTCATCATGGTGTCATTAATAAACGTAACGCGAATGCGCTCACCGAAGTTAAACTTTAATGGTTGTGCTTCATCATAGGGAATGCCGTTAATTGACCACATATAACGCTCCATATTGCCCGTTAAGTGCAATAGCAGTTGTTTAGTGGGTTTAGGCTCATGGCGTGTCGGATAAAGGTTTTTTAAATCGGCATAGGTTAAGACCTTGCGCCCATTATTGCGCAAGCCAACGCCTGGATCATCTAGTCGATATTTTGCGCCAGTGGCACGCATCGCAATTTGTGGTCCTTTCTTCTTAGGCACATCAATGAGAGGCAGTTTTGGATTCATATCCATTGGGATTTGCTCGTCATCTGAATTAACATTCATGTTAGACATAGTCTGTGCATTGCTTGAATCGTAAACATTGCTAACATCCTGGCCCATTTGCATGCTACCAGACATGTCATTATCACTCTGATCCATACCATTCATTTGCATGCCACCAAGCATATCCTGACCACTCTGATCCATGCCGTCCATTTCCATGCCCATGTCTGTCATGCTTAAAATAGGCAATGGATCCATTGCTGGGGTAGTCGCCAATTTTGAAGCATCGGAGGTAATGGAACCTATCGCATAACCGGAACGGTCAATGGCTTGAGCAAAAATCGCATAAGCTTGTTTATCTGTATCAGGTTCCACAATGACGTCATAGGTTTCTGCTACACCAATGCGGAACTCATCCACCTCGACCGGTTGAATTAAGTTTCCATCAGCAGCCACAACGGTCATTTTTAAACCAGGAATCTGTACATCAAAGAACGTCATAGAAGAGCTATTAATAAAACGCAATCTTACTTTCTTGCCAGATTCCACCACGGTACGCCAATGTGCATTTGGGGAGAGACCATTCATTAAATAGGTGTAGGTTGCGCCAGTCACATCCGACAAATCTCGATCGGACATTTTCATATTGTTCCACACTGAACGATCTTCCCAAGCTTGAGAAAATCCCTTTTTCTTTAATTCACTCCAAAAATCATCGACCGTTCTTTTGTTGTAATTATAGTAACTACTCATCTTTTTAAGGTTGGCATAAATGGTTTCAGGAGGGGTATCTGACCAGTCAGAGAGTTGAATTACATAATCGTGGTCGGAATGAACGGGTTCTTGTTTTTTTGGCAAAATAACAATTGCACCGATGACACCTGTTTGCTCTTGATACGCGGAGTGACTGTGATACCAATAGGTACCATTTTGTTTTACAGTGAATTGATATACATAAGTTTCGCCAGGCTTAATGCCGTCATAACTTAAACCTGGTACACCATCCATATTCGCTGGCAAAACAATCCCATGCCAATGAATAGAGGAATCTACCGATAATTTGTTAGTCACGCGCAATGTAATTTCATCACCTTCGTGCCAAATAAGTGTTGGTGCAGGTAAAGAGCCGTTAACCAATGTTGCTACAGCCGGAGTGCCGGTAATATTAACGGTTGTTTCGGAGATGGTTAAATCAAACTCTGTTCCCGTTAACATGGGTTGTTTTGGATTGAACTTAGCCGAGCCTTGCGAGATAAACTCATTGTTGGCCATGGCTGATGGGATGTTTGTTGCTACGGCAGCCGCTACGGAGGTTAATGCTAAGCCACGGACAAATTGACGGCGGTTCATTATAGAGTGTGTGTTTTTAGTAGAAGAGGTCATCATTAACTCCTTAAAAATATTAAATAAAAGGTTTTTTTGAAGGTGATAGCGCTCATTAAAAGACGGATTACTTTTTCTAAAAAGAGGTCGGTTGTCAGTGTGAACGTATTTCGCCAGAGCTAGACGGCTGGGGGAGGTAATTCTGGCTGGCTATTAGAGTATTTAACTGAAATAGTTAAGGTAGGTGTTAGGCTGCCGCTCATTAAAATAGCTGGTTGAATCATCTCTATTTGTGCATAAAATGGCGTTGCCGCATGAATAGAGCTACGAATTAGATCATGACAAATTGAATCCTGATCACATTCACTACAATTCATCATAGTCTGTATTTGAGCGTTTGAGCCATATGAAGAGAGCATTGTTTGCATCGCATTTATGACCGTCACGTGATGCATGATGGGCATTTGAGATTTTTCCGCTTGATTTACCGTAGACATATCCATCCCAGCTAACGCACTTGTCGTGAGACTGTGAAGAATGAAAAAGACTAAAAATAAGCGTTTTAACATTTGGATATTACTAACGAATACATATGGAAGTCTCATTATGTTTATGTGATTTTTAGAAAAAATCACTCTTACACCCTAAATCAATTATCTACTCGAGTCGAATTTGTTTGCTTTATTTGTTCAAAACAATGAGGGAAACTCTCGCTGCGTGGCATATGATTCAAGTGATAAGTGATTACAGAATTGAAAAACTCAAAGAATTACTACGATATTGAAGTAGAGCCTCTAAAGCTCGCAAAAATACACTTTTTTCAAAGTCATGGTTATATGGTTTTTATTTATAAAGCTATGACGTGACTAAGCTCACTCCGCGTTTATATTAATGTCATTTATTTACATGTTTTAGCAGCAGATTAAGTTTTTCAAGTCGCTATTTAAAAAATAAAAAGGGGCGGTGAGAGTTGAAATTAGTCTTATTTGATTGTTACTTACAATATTAAATAGTAGGTAAAAAGCTAAAGTAGTGGTTTTTTTAACCGCTTTTCACCTTGATTTGCCACTACGAAAGTGGAGCTTAGACTAAAATGTGAACAATATTTTTCACACAGCGCAGGCACTCAGACGACAGACGACTTCGAGCGAATTGCGGTCATTGGAGTTAGCTCAGTCGAACGGCAGCTTTGTCCAAGAAAGCCGCCAGTCGATGAAACCATTTGTATGGCAGGTCTGACCCTACAAGTAGCCCCTCATTATGAGAGGCAGAAGCTCTATAAATGTTCGGCTGCGAACAGATGAGATCTCTTAAATCATATATTCTACTCAATGTTGGCTTGTCTTGTAACGAACATTCTTCCGGTTATTTTGGCACTCAATATATCGGGCGATATATTGAGTGATGTTGGGTATAGAGACGCTTCTTTTGTCTTACTACTACTTAATTCTGACTATTACATAGGCGCCAAAAATCTTTTATTAAGTACGTTAGCGTACAGAGCAATTATAAATACAACGATAAAGTACCCATTAATCTGCCTTTACCAACAAAGCTGCTTTTTATTATCGATATTGGTTCAGCCAATATATAGGAGTTACCCATGTATGGATTCAGTGTGCAATTACAAATACCTTTCGATATTGGGCTGACTACCGTTATTGATACACTAAATACGAATGGGAGATAAACGTGTTATTTCGCCAATTTTTTGATTCTGAATCTAGTACTTATAGTTATCTGTTGGCCAGCGGTACTGGCCACGAAGCGTTACTAATCGACCCGGTAATCGACAAGGTGGATATGTACTTGAAACTAGTCGAACAACTCGATGTTCGACTAGTGCGAGCCATCGATACTCATACCCATGCGGATCACATCACCGGTCTTGGAAAGTTGCGGGAAAAGACCGGTTGCATCACGGTAATGGGCGAACAGACAGAAGCCGACTGTGTGTCTGAAACCATTCGGGAGGGCCAGTACATCCGGTTGGATGGTATTGATCTGGAAGCGTTGTACACACCTGGCCATACCGATGAGTCTTATAGCTTTTTGCTTCATAGCGAGCAGCCAGCAGTATTCACCGGCGACGTGCTGCTGATTCGTGGCAGTGGCCGAACCGACTTTCAAGGCGGCGACGCTGGTCAAAGCTATGATTCCATTACTAAAAAGCTATTTACGCTACCGGATTCAACGCTGGTATACCCGGCGCACGATTATAAGGGCTGGACCCGCAGCAGCGTTGCTGAGGAAAAGGCTCATAACCCGCGGTTAGCCGGCAAGAGTCGTGCGGAATATATCGACATTATGAACAACCTAGATCTGCCTGATCCGAAGATGATGGATGTGGCTGTTCCGGCAAACCTTGGCTGCGGTTTAGCTGCAGATGCATAGCGAACTGACAGTTTGAACATTCATTCACACTACAATCAGGAGAAATTTTAATGCTTACGTTTTTAACTGCACAACAAATGATCGATGAAGCCAAAAAAGTGGCTGACACCGTCGAAGTTGAAAAGGTAAAGGCTCTGTTTGGCAGCGGCGCGCTAGTGCTCGATGTTCGTGAACCCAATGAGTGGCAGGAAGGCCACCTAGAAGGTGCCGTCGCTATCCCGCGTGGTGTATTGGAAATGAAAATTTCCGACGAAGAAAGCGATCACCAACGGCTTATAGTCACCTATTGTGCCAGCGGTGGTCGTGCCGTGCTAGCCGCAGCAACGTTACGACAAATGGGCTACATTGCAGCTCTTGCATCGGAAGCAGGCTTTGCCGATTTGCAGGCTGCCGGACTACCTTGTAATAATCCCGACTAAATTTCCACACAAACATAGGCATGTGTCTTTGCGATAGCAACTCGGAGCACGCTTGAGTGGTCTCACGGAATATCAACAGGAGAGGACAGAAATATGATGAACGATATGGGTATGGGATGATGTTGGGCATGGGATTGGTTTGGCTATTAATCATTTGCGTTTTGGTTTTATCAATTGCCGCACTTTGGAAGTACTTGCGTTCGAAGCAAAAGTAGGGTTATGGGTCAACATTGGATTGGTCGCGCGGTCCGGAATCCGGAAGCGAATTTCTTGCTCATTTCCTTTCTCTTCAATTTCGTTTGGGAGATGTGGCAAATGCCGTTCTACGAGGGGCTGAAAACACTGGACTACATGAGCGTCGTTCGGACGTGCACTCAGGCGAGTCTAGGCGATGGTGTGATCAGCGTGTTGGCTTACTGGAGTGCCGTCGTGATCGCTCGATCCAGAGATTGGATCCATGCGATGGCCGTTACTCCGGCGATAACTTATCTGGCTGCTGGGCTGGTCGTCACGACTTTCATGGAGTGGCTGGCAACCGACGTATTGGACCGCTGGCAGTACGCGGCAAACATGCCTGAGCTGCCTATACTAGGTACGGGGTTGCTGCCGATTTTGCAGTGGTTGATTCTGCCACCACTGATTCTCTGGATTGTTCGCCAGCAGACGGTGGGGGCATCGTAGAAACGGGTATTGCCAAGTTAACTTTTGAAGTCGCGCTAAATGTCGGCTTGGGTATCATGCTACGGCCCGTTTGCACAAACCCTAAACGATTATAAAATCGGATTGCATTTGGATTTTGTTCATTAACATCTACTTTAGTTGCCTTTAGGTTTTTGATTGCATACTCCATTAATTTTCTGCCAATTTTTTGGCCAAAACAGTCTGGTTTTACAAATTACATTTCGATGGTTGAATCTTCAACACCAATAAAACCAAGCACTCTATGTTTGCTATCCATATAACAGCGTAATTCCACTGCATCAAAATAGTATTGCAAAATTAATGGCTTCAATTCTGCAATATTTTCCTCAGGTAAAAAAATCATGGCTTGCCCTAACGGAGGTTTCCCAAACTTCGATTAAATCTTGATAGCTATTTTGAGTGACTTCTCGAATACTCATTATGACTCCTTGAAACACAACACTCTAATAAACCGCGAATGATAGTTGGCCAATAAGTGAAGCGAAACGGTCTAATTCGCAGCTTAATAATACTAATTGTTTTTCATTTTTTGTCTCACTTTACGTGAGTACCAAGCGGCCGGAACAATGACAAAAATAGCTATCATGGCCAATATCCAATGTTCGCTCTGATTTAACATTGCTAAGTTGCTCAACTCAGCCGCTTGCTGATTGTTGATCTGTGCCGCATAGGCAAAGGGCCCAATAGCCGCATCGGCTGCAACCGAAAAGCCATTACTGAAGGCACTTTCCCAGCCAAATGCTGAGAACGCCCCATAAGATTTGTAGGCAATAGCAGAGACGCCAAAACCAAACATGCCTATCGCCACGGTGCCTAAACTAAATAGTCCAAAACTTACTGCACCAATACTGATAACCCCAACCGTTACGATACCGACACTGATAGGGGCGATTGCCACTCCCCCCCACGCAAACAATAAACCATGAGCGCGGCTTCCGCCGGCTATCCAGCCAAAGACTGGTTTGTCATTGACTTCATGCATGCCAAATTGAAAATGGAATAATGGCGCGCCTAACAAGGTTAAAGCGCTTTTGTATTCACCTTGTTTTGAGCCTTGTTGGTCGACTTGACTTAAAAATGCGTTTGGATGAAATAGCCGTTCTTCGACCCTAAGCCTGCGCGTTGCGGTAAACATCTGTTTAACTGAGATTAAATAGCTAACGACAAAAGCCACTGTTAACAATAATGCGCCAAACGCATAGTAATTAGCGTAAAGAGTATGACTGAATGCAACATGTTTTAATGTAAAGGAACCCAACACATAAATTAGTGCAAATGACATAAACAATGTCACGCTCTTAATGGCGAGTTGGCGCTCACGTTGTGTGCGTGATTGATCCAAACTGGCTCTCAAACCAAAAAATGCACTAATCAGCCCTGAACAAGCTGCCAATACCGTTAGTAAACTCGCTAATTTGAATACACTGCCTGTTTTTGCGGCTCCCACTCCTGTGCCTAATCCGAGTGCGGCCGCTTTTGCTGGTGGGGCAATACCGCTAATGACGGCCAACACACCAACCGTAAATGCCGTACCAGGTTTACTTTTGCTTAAGGCGTTTTCTACTACACTGGACATCGCCCGTTTGAGCAGTTTTCGGCCCCGTGATAAGCGCTGTTTCACATTATCCTCAGATAAATCTAATGCTGCGGCAACCCGCTCTATGGATTGTTCTTCACGGTAAAATAATATAAGTGGTTCGCGATAAGTGTCTTCCATGCCGTCCAATGCTTGCCATAACAGTGTCTGTTCTTGTTGCTGGATTGCTTGTTCGTCTAAAGCCGCGTTTTCGGTGTCGCTAACCTGAAGCTCTTCTACTTCTTCAGCACTTTTAATCGCTTGGTTGGCTTCCTTGCGACGATGATGACTGGCCTTAAAGCGCAGTATGCCGCACAGCCATGACTTTAGTTTCGCTGGGTCGCGCAGCGTGTCGAGTTTTTTCCATGCTTCCACAAACGCCTCTTGGGCAATGTCTTCACTATGTTTGAAGTCGCCAACAAAGGAATAGGCAAGCGAGCACAGTAAACTTTGGTAGCGAGTTACGATTGCACAAAATGCATCACGGTCGCCCCCTAATGAATACATCACTAAGGTTTCGTCGTTTGTATTGGCTATCAGATTTCGCTTTTTAAAGATTGGCATGTCTCTCACTCTCTGGCTTTTCCACTATGTGCCTTCCTTGCGGCATAAGGTGACAACTTTTTTCAATTTTTATTAATTGGAAATATTTTCCAAAAGTTTTGTCACCTTCTTGGTGCTGCTAGGCACTTAAGCATCAAGACTGCAACGAGGCAGTTCAATTACCAAGTGTGCAACTTAACCTTATTATTACAGAGACCCTAATATGAAAACCGTAAACAAAACAGCGTTTAACCTAATGAAAACAATTGCCTTAAGCTCATTGTTGGCTTTTTCAAGTGGCGTATTTAGTGCGTCATTACCCGCTTTAGTCGACGACTTTAATAATCTAAAAGACAACAACTTAAACTTACCAAGGCAGTTTATGAGTGATGCTGTGGCGGGCGGCCAGACTCAGGTTAAGCCCATGATCTCTGCTGGCATTATGCAGGTAAAAGGGGACATTGTGCCACCCCGTGGTCAACCCGGTTGGGCCAGTTCAATATTGCCACTTAGTACTGAAGGCAAGCCTGAAGATGCCAGTCAATTCAGCGGTATTAAACTATTAGTTAAAATTCATAGCGGCAACATGACTCTTTCTGCCAACAGTACTGAGGTGACTAACTATGATTATCATGCCGCCCCTATTGCCGTAGCTGCAGATGGCAAATTTCACGAAGTGAAAATACCATTCGAATCAATGAAGCGTGCATGGTCGGAACAAACACCACTCAATACGGCGACGCTCAACAGCCTAAGTATTGTTGCTTTTAGTCTGCAGCCCGCGAGTTTTGATTTTGAGCTCGACGAAGTCAGTTTTTACTAAGCGTAACTATCAAGGTTAAAGGGCTTTATTGAACAAGCCCTTAATCACCTATTTCGGATGAAAGTGAATTAAGGAGATGCACATGTCATCACTAAACGGTAACAGACTCGATTATCTAGATGCGGTCCGCGGCTACGCATTGATATTGGGCGTCATTTTCCACGCCAGCTTGTCGTTTATGCCGATATTTATCGGCTGGGCAGTGATGGATATTTCCACAAGTGCGACCATTCCGGTTTTTGCACTGATCAGTCATTCATTTCGAATGGAGTTGTTTTTTCTCATTGCTGGCTTTTTTAGCCACATGACTTTTCATAAGCAAGGTCTACCCAGCTTTGTTAAATCACGATTGGTAAAACTGGCTATTCCCTTTGTTCTCGGCTGGTTGATACTTCGTCCTATGCTGGTATCGGGCTGGATCATGGGCGCAGAAAGTATGCGTGGCGATGCCAATATTGGTGGCGCATTGGTTCAAGGCATCACAAGTCTGAGTGAATTTCCAAACGGGTTTCTGGTTGGCACTCATTTATGGTTTTTGTATTACCTGTTAATCATATCAGCCAGTGCGCTGTTGCTGCGTTATTTTATCGGCTTGTCTCAGTCGTTTAAATATAACTTAGCATCTGTGGCGGATCACGTTGTGGCTTGGCTGAGTAATAATCCATTCGCTACTCTGGTGGTGGCGATTCCTACCGCCAGTTGTTTATGGTTTATGGATGGCTGGGGTATGGATACGCCAGACAAATCTTTGATCCCGAGTGTTCCCGTTACAGTGATATACGGTGGATTCTTCCTCTTTGGCTGGTTACTTCATCGTCAGGCGGGTCTGATAGAGCACTTTGCGCGCCTAACTTGGACCAAACTCGCCCTATGTATTGTTGCTAGCATTTTTGCAGTCAAACTGTCAGGCTTTCAGGGACAGCTCGCACACCCACAATATGACCTGATCAAAGTCGGTTTTTTGTTAAGTTATGGGATCGTTATGTGGTCATTGATATCGCTCACTATCGGTATATGCAAACGCTTATTTATCCGAACTAGCAAACTTATCCGTTACGTCGCAGACTCCGCGTATTGGCTATACCTTATTCACTTACCCGTGGTAATTTGCTTGCAAATCGCCTTTGCCGAGTTACCACTGCATTGGTCAATTAAACTGTTGAGCATCTGCACAATTGCTATTTTATTATCAATCGTATTGTACGATGCTTTAATCCGCTCTACCTTTGTGGGCGCCATATTAAATGGCAAACGCAAACCAAGAATGTTGTTTAAGCGAAGTCGTGCCGTTAAGTACGACACCCCCCTTAAAGGCCAACTGTAAAAACGACTGTAGGAGCGACTTTAGTCGCGAACAATTACCCAGTATTTAGGACAACCGAAATTAGCTGAAGCGCCTGTTTGACAAACAATAACGCCATGATGACAAAGTAATCAAAGTCATTATTAGTTAGAATGCATTTTTAAATAAGCTGTACTGCAAGGAAGAAAAAAGCATGTTAGAAACCTCTCGATTAGTTTTAAAGCCATTAAGCTATCAACAAATGCTGAAATATATTCAGAATGATAATTCTTTAGAAGCGGAGCTGAAGTTAAATAATACATCGATGAAGATTTCATCATTGTTAAAAGATGCCTTGGAGCAAAGTATTTTGCCCAGTGTCGCTGATGAATCGAAAGATTATTTATATTCAACCTTATGGACGGTTATTGATAAGTCTGAAAATACTGCTGTAGCTGATGTTTGCTTTCAAGGTGAACCTAATCAACTGGGTGAAATAGAAATTGGATATGGCACCTACGAAGACTTTCGAGGAAAAGGTTATATGTGTGAAGCGGTACAAGCCATGATTGCTTGGGCAAAAAAACAAGCTAGAGTTAAGGCTATTATTGCCGCAACAGACAAGATAAATGTCGCTTCGTACAAAATTTTAGAAAAAAATCATTTTGTTAAAGTGGGCGAATCAGACGAGCAGTTTAACTGGCGATTAGTTTTTAGGGATTAACAATGAATAGCGTTATGCTAATAAGTATCAACTTCATAAAATTATAGTTTGTAGTTCGTCATATCCTTAGTAATACTTAAGTTAATTCGTCAATTTAATTGATTACATTGGAAGTTGGAGTCATGTCAGAAGAACTGCAGGAACAAGCCAAACTGTTTGCACAGCAAGATGCTGAATTTCCCATTAAGCCGACCTTGGTCGAAAAAATAAAGGGTTGGCGAGCGGGGTTGGGCACGCGCTGGGCGCAACTTCATACCAATCAAATTATCTACATCATTGCACTTTTTTTACTTTTTACTGTGGATGGTGATTTAAAAGAGCCAAACACTTTAATTTGGTATGTAGGTGTTTTGGCTTTTTTTGGTATGGCTAGAGAACTATGGGCAATCTTTAAAAAAGTATGGGAATCAACATTCGGTAGACTCGTTTTATTAGTAATCTATGCCGCTATTGCAAATTTCACTCTTGCTGTCGCTGCGCAAAAAGTCAACAATATTATCAATGCCGATCCGACCCAACTTTATCATACACTAGGTGTAACCACGCTGCTGGTGTTGCCTTTGTGGCTTATGGTGTTCAGTGTGGTTGGCATGATAGTCATTTTTGGATTGATGCAGATTCTACGCTTGTTTCGTGGACTTTTGGTTTTAATCAGAATCATAGGTAAAAAGACGCAGCCTAAAGAAGCATTCCCCAAAACTTTTATTCTTATCCGCCTGATTCTATTGGCCCCCGTTTCTATGACTATGCTTACTTTGCTAGAGTGGTACAGTGAACAACTCAATTTACCGGATACTCCATGGTTAAGTTTTTCAAATAATTCAGATGAGATGTTTGAAAAAAATATGACCAAGATGGGCTTAAATTTAATAGAAAAGGAACTGCAAAAAAACAATTTGAGTGAGCAAGAGTTGGCAGAATTAAAGGCGGCTAAACAAGCTTTATTAGACGGTACTGCGAAAGATATTAATCTTGATTCAATGCAAAAAGTTGCAGTTACCGACGATGCCTCTCTAGATGAACCGCAAAGTGAGCAGGTATTACCATCTGCAAATAAAGCAACACCTAAAGTCTATTTTTTAGACAATCTCATTGCTTCCTTTGTTTATAACTATGAAACGTTCAGTTACTCACATTGTCAAAAAGAAGCAAACGAGCGAGTCGTTTATATCAGTGATGATGACATATTAGTGGCTAAAAAAGACGAAAATGCCTCTTCAGGATATTCTTTTACTACGCGTACTTGTGTTGTGAATAATTAGCTAAAATAGTCGTTAAAACCGAAACGGGTGATCGCTTTAAACCGAACCCGCTATGTCAGGAGTGTTGTCGCCTAAATGTTAAGCAGTTTACCCGTCAGACAGTATTTCTGAATGTGTGAAAACGCATTTTATAAAAATTGAAATTTCTCTTTATACTAGAGCAAAAACTGAAAGTCGAAGGGCTTTAGAGCAAGGCATTAAGGGTTTAATTACGTGAATAAAATACTACGTTGGTTTATGCTTGCTATAGAGATTGAGACGCTAAAACGTTCAATAAAAGTTGCCGTTATCGTTGGCACTATCCTAATGTTAATTAATCATGGTGATATTCTTCTGTATGGAGATATTGAAGTACACCATTTACTAAAAATAGTATTAACCTATTTAGTACCTTATTTAGTTTCTACCTACAGCAGTGTGGAGTCCAAACTAAATCACTAGTTTTTCAAATTCATTTTTATATTTAGACTAAGGATCAACCATGTTTATAGCTAGAAAGAATCCCGTTGCTGATGATGAAACTGTAATCAATAAATCCCTCCTTGAAACGTTAATGATTAAAGCCTCTGTATTCGATAAATTAGTTGCCAGTCAACCTCAACAAATCGCGCAGCAAATTGCTCAAACGGCAAAGTCGGTGAATCAGTCTTCTTCAAAACGATTAGAGAATGTTGAAAATAATTATCAGCTTGTTGGCAAACTTGCTGAGCAGTCTGCAATGATTGCTAATTTGTCTGAAAAATCCGTTTCAACCGCAAAAGAGACATCTAAGAAAAGTGCAACAAGTATTGAGCAGTTAACAGATTTATCGCAAAAAATATTAGCCGCAGAGAATAATATTTCTCAATTCACTGAGCTTCTTGAAGGTCTGACTCATAATAATAAAACGATTTCTCAATTGGTTGAATCAATCAAAAGCATAGCTAGTCAAACCAATTTACTTGCACTTAATGCTGCTATTGAAGCTGCGCGTGCAGGTGAACATGGGAGAGGATTTGCCGTAGTTGCAGATGAAGTAAGATCACTAGCCAGCACAGCTAATGACTCTGCTGAGCAGATCCAGAATGAGATGACTAAAATTATGGATATCTCTGAAAATATAATTCATCAACAGAATAATGTTGTCAGTAGTATTGAAGAAAGCAGAGCCGTTACAAGCGATATCATTGCTAATTTAGGCGGCTTACACTCTTTATCACTGGAAAGCAGTACTGCAGCAGAAGCAGTTATCCAGCAAGTTAAAAATCAAGTAAAAGACACAAAACAAATATTTGAAAATATAGGTTTTATTGTTGAAGACACGCGTAATGCTGTTTCGGGTTCATCAAATAATGTGAAATTAGGTGAACAAATGATGGTAGAGCTTGCCCCTTTGACCGCTGGGGTTGACCTGCGGGCTCAGAGCCGATGAAATCAAAAATCTCAACTAAGAGATTTGACAGCAGAGCTAATTAGCTAACTGGAATTATTAGGACAGCCATGATAGTGAATCAATCGCATGGTTTTTATATTGTCATAGCTGAGCTGATTATCATTTATTGTCGTTGCTTCGGTCCTAAAGGGCCTCCTACAAGAGCGCAAATTACCTATAGTTATGTAAGGAAATTATTAGGACAGCCATGATTGTGATTGAACCGAAGAGCTAACGCTTTCATTGTGATAGTTTTCGTAGAAAGGGCTCTGGCAGAATTAGCCAACGGGTTTGAACAATTAATGTTTAATAAGCAGGCTATTATGAAATATCTTTTGGTGTTAGAGAATAGTGTTTAGGCAAGTGTATTTGTACCGTAATGTGAGATGATTAAACGGCTATATAATGTTGAATACTTTCTCAACATTGCTGAAATTAATCTTTAACAAGGCGCTACAGTAATGAAACGACTCATCACACGTTCAATGGTCATTATTTCTTTAATGTTGTCTGCAACGACAGCATTCGCTCAAAAAAGCGAACAAGTATATTACGAGCTCATTCAATACCAAGTTGTGAATAACTCACAAATGGACAAAATAGAAACTTATTGGAAAGAGGCGGCTATACCCGCCTTTAATCGTTTAGGTATCGAACTCATTGGTGTGTTTAAACCGCAATTTGGTGCCCACGGATTAGATTTATTTGTACTTATTCCTCACAACACAATTGAATCATACACACTAGCTTGGGGTAAAATAGCAGCTGATGCTGAGTATCAAAAAGTGGGTGCTAGTTTTATTAATCGCCCCAAAGAAGAGCCGGTTTTTTTCAGATATTCCACCTCATTATTAAAAGCCTTTAGTCATATGCCCAAACCAGAAGTACCTCTTCATATCAAAGGCAAAAGCGGGCGTATATTTGAAATGCGTACTTATGAAAGTCATAGTAGGCACGACTCAAAAATGAAGATAGAAATGTTTAATGAGGGGGGGGAAATTGCACTTTTTAGAGAGACTGGCCTGCATCCTGTTATGTTTGGCGAAACAATAGCCGGTAATGGTATGCCCAATCTGGTTTATATACTTGGTTTTGAAAACATGGCTGAGCGAGATATAAACTGGGATACATTTGTGAAAAGTGAAGGATGGAAAAATATGAAAGACATCCCAAAATACAAAACGACAGTTTCAGGTATTACCGATGTTATTCTGCAACCGACATCTTATTCGCAAATGTAAGTCCATTGGCTTATGAGTAGCGCCTGATTTTTTAGTTAGAATAAATATCAGGTTAATATCGAGAGCAGAGTAGCGGGAAATAATTGAATAGGTTCTTTTAGTTCTGGTAATAATGTAGGCACAGGCTGAGTTTGAATGAAGAATAGCTTGGTTGCTTATCATTTATTGTTGTTTTTTCGGCCCTGAAGGACCTCCTACAAGGGTGGTGTAGGGGCCGGTAAACGGTGTTATTTAGCTGCGAACAATCAACCGCCTGGTTTTAATTGGGAATAGGGTAGTTGGTTATCATTTATTGTTGTTTTTTCGGCCCGAAGGGCCTCCTACAAGGATGGTGTAGGGGCCGGTAAACGGTGTTATTTAGCTGCGGACAATCAAGCGCCTGGTTTTAGTTAAGAATAGGGTAGTTGGTTATCATTTATTGTTGTTTTTTCGGCCCTGAAGGGCCTCCTACAAGGGTGGTGTAGCGGTCGGTAAACGGTGTTATTTAGCTACGGACAATCAACCGCCTGGTTTTAATTGGGAATAGGGTAGTTGGTAATCATTTATTGTTGTTTTTTCGGCCCTAGGGGCCTCCTATAAGAGAAATGCTTTAGCGGTGAGTATATCCGTTGAGGAACATATCAACCGCTGTGATCACAAATTCTTCTTGTTGTGCGGTGCTTAAATTGACGGTTTCCCCTAGCATACTGCGAATATGATAATTGCCTTTGAGTGCGCCCATAAAGTGACTGGCGGCAATAAAGCAATTTTTAATGTCGAGGTTTTGTTTATCTACTTGGCTTTGCAGATAGTCAGCGAGATTACGTATGGCGCGCTCTGTGGCAAGGGTTAGAAATATCTCACGAAGTCTTGGTGTGCGTACCGCTTCACTTATCAATAAACGGTGAATCGCCCCTACCTCTGGTGAAATAATGAGACTAAAAAAACGCCTACCTATCTCAAACAATGCGACACGGGGCGTTTTACTCTGCAATTCACTGTAATTCAAGTCACTCAGTAATTGATCACTTTTACGCTCTATAACGGCGTAAAACAAACCTTCTTTATTGCCAAACAACCGATAGAGTGTGGCGAGTGAGCCACCAGCTAAAGCAACAATTTCTTGTAGACTCGCGGCTTCGTATCCCGACTTTACAAATACTTTCGTCGCTGCTTGAATGATTTTATCGCGCCTGATCAGGCCACGTTCACGAGGGGCATATTGTGGAGATTCGTTTTCTGTTGTGGGTTTATTTGCTGTCATGATTCAATTTTTTTAACGAGACGAAAGCACAATAACAAATATTTACACTTTTGGCTTTGTTATGATTGATCGTTTTAATGTGTAGTGTAATATACATTACACTTGATGGGCAAAGCATTCAAACTTGAGCAAGCAAATGTCGTTAAAAAAAGGTTTTTTTGTGATTTTGTTGATTGGACTCGCCGGCTGGGGCGTTACAAAAGGCATTGAATGGTATGAGCATGGGCGTTTCATTGAAGAAACTGACAATGCTTATATTAAATCCGATAGTATCGCAATTCGTGCAGAGATCTCCGGCCGTTTAGACACTCTCGCTGTTCAAGAGAATCAACAGGTGCAAAAGGGCCAGTTGCTGGTGCGAATTAACGCCAGCGAGTATCAAGCCAAATTAGCCCAGGCCAATGCTGAACGCGGTGTCGCACTGGCAGCCTTGGTTAATGCCCAGCAGCAAATTAATTTACAATATAAAAAGATCGATGAAACGACGGCTAATATTGACGCAGCAAAAGCCGAAGTAAGACGCGGAGAGCTTAATTTAGAACGTTTTCAAATTTTAGATAAACAGTCATTTGATTCCAAACAGCAACTACAAAACGCCCAAGCTGATATGGCCATTGCGAAAGCGAAGCTCGCCCAAGCTCAAGCCGCCCATGCTGCGGCTCAGCAGATGTTTGCGGTACTCGATGCCCAGCAGCAAAGTGCAGAGGCAAATATAACTTCCGCCGAATCCCAAATTGCCTATGCCCAAAGCCAATTGGCAAAAACCGATATACTCGCCCCCAGCGACGGTATTGTGGGTAACTTAGGTGCGCGTAGCGGTGGTCTGGTACAACCCACAATGACCTTATTCTACTTGGTGCCGCTGCCTGAAGTTTACGTTGTCGCCAATTTCAAAGAAACGCAAATCGGCCATATGAGCATAGGACAAGCGGTCACACTTACCGTCGATGCTCAGAAAGATGTGGAGTTCAGCGGCGTTGTGGAGTCGATTTCTCCCGCTACTGGCACTGAATTTAGTTTGTTACCCAAAGATAATGCCACCGGTAATTTCAATAAAATAGTGCAGCGCGTACCAGTGCGGATACAAGTCACGGGTCCAAGTGAGTATGTGCATTTATTACGCCCAGGATTATCGGTAGTGGCTCACGTTGATACCCAAGGCTTTAATCAACAAAGCGCCTATTTGGCAAATGATCAGGTTTTAAGCTCGCAACGAGATTTGCATTAGTCGATTCTGTCAATAAAGAGTCAATAATCGAAGCGATGGTTTTAGCCTCAATTATCTAAGGGCTATTTGATGTCAACCAGCAAGGCGCCTGACATGAGTGATAAAAGAGTGACCGAGATGCCTTCTATGAAGCAGCGGATCGCCTTTGTGGCCGTTATGCTTGGCATGTTCATGGCCATTCTTGATATTCAAATAGTGGCCAGTTCACTGAATGAAATTCAAGCTGGGGTCTTAGCCACTCCAGATGAAATATCGTGGGTGCAAACGGCCTATCTTATTGCCGAAATCATTATGATCCCACTGTCTGGGATGCTCACTCGTTGGTTGTCAACCCACCTAACTTTTGTTATTTCTTGCCTCGCCTTTACCGTCGCTAGTATCGGTTGCGCATTAGCCCAAACAATCGATCAGTTAATTATAATGCGGGCTATTCAAGGTTTTGTTGGCGGGGCTATGATCCCCATTGCCTATGCGCTGAGTTTTAAACTATTTCCGCTTCGAGTTATGGGCGCAGTGCAGGCTGTGATCGGCATGATCGCCACTACTGCACCCTCTATTGGGCCAACTTTAGGTGGCTATATTACGCAACATGCAAGCTGGCATTGGCTGTTTTTAATGAACGTGGTGCCAGGTATATTGGCCAGTGCAGGCGTGTGGTTCTTTTTGCGTATCGATAAACCCGACTTTGCCTTGTTCAAAAAAATCGACTTCCTCGGTTTGCTTTATTTAGCGCTGTTTCTAGGACCTCTTGAATACATACTTGAAGAGGGGCCGGGAGAGGAGTGGTTCGATAGCACCCTTATTTTGTTACTGAGCTCGGTATGTGTATTAGGCGCGCTAGGTTTTTTCTGGCGCGCGTTTCGTGTAACTTTACCCATTGTTGATTTGAAGGTATTTCGTGACCGAAATTTCGCCTTAGGTGCCTCGCTCGGGTTTATGATCGGTATTGCGCTGTACGGTATGGTCTACCTGATGCCGCTGTTTTTGGGTACGGTACGCGGCTTTAATAGCCTGCAAATCGGCCAGCTGATGTTTGTTACCGGTGCTTCTATGTTTTGCAGTGCCCCTATTATCGGTCGTTTATCTGACAAGGTTGATCCGCGTTATATGTTGGCCGTGGGTTTAGCCATGGTAGGCATGGGCGCGATGATGAATGCGAATCTAACAGATCAAGCAGACTTCCAACAATTTATGTGGCCACAAATGGTGCGCGGGGTTGGCTTACTGATGTGCTTACTTACGGCCTCACGCATTGCCATGGGCAGATTGCCTAACAGCGAAATCAGCAACGCAGCAGGTTTGTTTAATGTATTGCGCAACTTAGGCGGGGCAGTGGGCTTAGCCTTTATGGATACCATTCGTGACATTCGTGTCGATTATCATTGGGCGCAACTGATACCTGCTATCGACACCAATCGCGCCGTGGTGATTGAAGAGTTGACTAAAGCTCAGCTGTCCGTGGCAGGCGTGGCGAGCGATCCCGCGGCAGCTGCAATCAAGCAGATTGCTGACAGGGTCATGCAACAAGCACAAGTATTGGCCTTTAATGATCTATTTGTATGGATTGGCCTTATGTATGTGTGTGTCTTGCCTATCATGTTTTTCATCCGCAAGACTCAAAACGAGGATACTGGCGGCGCGCATTAATGAAAGTTTACAGTCGTTTCTCGGTTCTTTTATCTAGGAGCGTCACATTTCTGTTGACGCATAGTGGCAGCTTGCAAGGATATTTATGAAATCTGTTTTTTCAGCACTGATACTCAGTGTGTCGTTTTTCTCTACTAACTTGATAGCCGATGAAACCGTATTGGCTGGTGGTTGTTTTTGGTGCATGGAATCTGATTTCGAAAAATTAGATGGCGTAAGTGAAGTGGTATCAGGCTTTACTGGCGGCGATATCCCTAATCCTACATACAATGGTGATCATCGCGGACATTATGAAGCGGTCAAAATAACCTATGACGCAAGTATCGTCAGCTACCAGCAAATTCTGGATCATTATTGGCTTAATATTGACCCCTTTGATGCTCGAGGGCAATTTTGTGACAAAGGTCCGAGTTATTTAAGTGCTATTTTTGTGGCTAACGAGCAAGAACGAACGATTGCAGAACAAACAAAAGCAGCTGTACAGGCAGAATTCTCTGACAAAAACGTGATAACGCCTATTTTGGAAGCAAAGACGTTCTATCCGATTAAAGGTGATGAAATTTATCATCAAGATTTTTATAAAAAGAGCCCGGTTCGATATAATTTATATCGCTGGAACTGCGGACGTGATCAACGCTTAGAAGAAATTTGGGGTGATAGAGCAAGCCATTAAAAATCGAGTGGGCGTCTTAATACGCTATTTAATAAAACTCCCATCGTAATTTTTTGCCAATGATTATACTCTTTGGGCCGATGTCACTATTTAAAGTTTAAAGAGTCTCAACTTTTGCAAAAAATATTTTGTACCCTCGTTCTATTCACCTTGCTCACTGCCTGCACACAAGTCAAATTTGCCTTAGTCAATGCGCCTTCGCTGGCCTACGACGGGCAAATATCGGAAGATATATCCTATGGCGAACTGCCCCGGCAAAAGTTAGATATTTATGTGCCCAGCATCGACCAGGAAACCTTTCCTGTTGTGGTTTTTTTTCATGGTGGGCGCTGGACAGATGGGTCTAAAGACCAGTACAAATTTGTCGGCATGAGATTATCCAATATGGGCTATGTTGTGGTATTGCCTAATACTCGCTTATATCCCGATGTGAAGTTTCCAACCTTTGCTGAAGATGCGGCAAAGTCTGTTGCCTGGGTAAAGCAAAATATCTCTCGTTACAAAGGCAACCAGAATCTGTTTATATCCGGTCATTCTTCGGGTGCCCATCTAGGCGCGTTAATACTTGCTGACGGCTCCTATTTAGCCGCTTATGGACTTAAACCTAATATTGTAAATGCTTTCGCTGGCCTGTCTGGCCCTTATGATTTTGTGCCTAAAGCAACTGATATAAGGGATATGTTTGGCCCACCCGAAAATTTTCCTAATATGGTGGTCACCAACTTTATAGCTGGCGATGAGCCCCCTATGTTGCTGATATATACCGCTGAAGATGACACTGTTTATCCTAGAAACTTAGAATTACTCAAGGCTGGTATTGAAAAAGCCAAGGGAGAGGTGAAAACCATCATCTATGCTAAGGGCGATCATGCTGCTTCAGTAGCCGCTTTTAGTTGGGCAAACCCTGCGGATTTGCCTGTACCTCAGGACGTGGATGATTTTTTTAAGACGTATACTCATTAATAATTGCAGTTTTAGTCGTTGAGTAATTTGGGGCTGCGCTATGTGTTTTATTTAGGGGCGACGTTGGCGCTGCCGCTCAGCGGTGTTATTTAGCTGCGAAGCTTTTATCTTGAACAATCAGCCCCCGTTGATAATTGGGTATTGTTTGTGAATTAACATGGGTTGTTGATTGATTGGTTGGTTCGTTGGTTCGTCCCTGAAGGAACTCCTACAAGGGGGGATTGGGGTTTGGTAGGAGTTGTTTAGCTGCGAAGTTTTTATCTTGAACAATCAGCCCCCGTTGATAATTGGGTATTGTTGGTGAATTAACATTGGTTGTTGATAGGTTGGTTCTTTGATTCGTCCCTGAAGGAACTCCTACAAGGGGTGATTGGGATTTTGTAGGCGTTGCAACTCCGTTGTGGCCCCAACGGAGTTGCCCCAACGGAGTTGCCCCAACGGAGTTGCCCCAACGGAGTTGTTCAGTTGCGAAAGGTTTATTCATTGGGCTGCAGAGGCTGGTTCTTTGCGTAAAAATTCTGATATATAGGGCATCCTATTTATGGATTGACCCATCTTTCTTTCCAGTCATCTTGGATGTCGTAAAGGCATCTTTCTTGCGGTTTCGATTTTAGATTTAAATAATCGACGGTGTCTGGAATAAAAATAACGACACAAAAATTGTCACTGATTTGTCTTGAGTCAATATCAATTTCCTCTGGCTGCTTGCCTTGAGTAAGCTGCTCCTGTGCTGGGTTGGCCAGTATTGTATTTTCATCAAAGGGAGCTTTGGGACTGCTTGAATAAAAAGCTTGCCTAGCGTTGGCTGATAAGTTCGACCATTGCTGATTTAACAGGCTTTGCTTGGTTTGTTGGCCTAAAACCGCCTGTGTGTAGCTTAGATCTAAAGAATGAGATAGCAAAGCAACCTCACCCGATAAACGATATTGCTCTCTAGAGCCAGAAAAATACCAACAAATTTCAAAATGCGATTTATGCTTACTTTGCCACTGAGCGACCTTTTCACTCCTAATATCCGTTACTGACAAAAGACTTTGAGAGTTGGCCAAGAATCCTCTAAATACCATCGTTCTGTTTTTAGGTCGGCCAGCCGGGCATACACTCGCAACTTGATAATATTTAGCGTGCACTTGACTGCGATTGATGTGTAAACTTCTGGCCAGTCGTTGGCGCCATGGTGGGTATAATATTTCAGTCATGCTACTTCTTAATAATCAATGTGAATGAAAAAAGTGTTTAGTCATCGCACCATAAGTAAGCAAAATTACCCTTCTTAGCAGCAAAAGAAACACCATCCTTGGCTAATTTTCTGCCACTATTCCTTATGAGCTTGCAAGGTATTGCTGGAACTACTTTTTATCAACCAAGGCTTGATAAGTTAAGTTACGTAAGTCATCAGCATAACGATGAGTCCCGCTGGGAATAAACTGCGCCATACCGATAATGATTAGATTCTCAACAGGGTCTATTCTAAAGTAGGTTGATGCCATACCACCCCAACCATAGTTACCTTCAGAGCCCATAAATTTGAGCGAGCCGCTATCTGTTACCACCGACATGCCTAGTCCGTATCCTTCGCCGTCAGCCCAACTACTGAAAGGCACCAAGTTTGCTGGAAGATGGTTTGAACGCATATATTCAACTGTTTTGCGCCCTAAAATTCTTACGCCGTTTACTTCACCATTATTGAGCAACATGCGCGCAAAGGTAAGGTAATCGTCTAGGGTCGATACCATACCGCCGCCGCCATTATGGATAGCCGGATCACTTAGGAAATCACCTAAGGGTTCGTTTTCCATCACTGCGGTTTTGCCTTCTTTATTATTGTGATAGACCTCGGCAAAGCGCTGCACTTTATCAGCGGGAACATAAAAACCGGTGTCTTGCATATTTAAGGGATCAAGAATTTCCTGTTTAACATATTCACCGAGTTTCATACCCGTGAGTTTCTCAACCAAGTAGCCAATAACGTCGATACTAATGCCATAGTTCCATTGCGTACCTGGTTGATGATTAAGTGGCAATTTAGCTAGTTCAGTTAAGGTATCTTCTGGTTTCGTTTTGCCTTGCATCATCGGCGATGCACGATATAGTTTATCCACTTCACTGCCAGTGAATCCATAGCTGAAACCTGCAGTATGAGTAAACAAATCAATAATACGAATGGGTGACTTCATGTCTTCCACAACCATGCTGTCGCCGCTGCCACTAACATAGACTTTTAAATTTTTAAGTTTAGGTAAGTACCATGAGATGGGGTCATTCATATGAAACTTGCCCTGCTCCCACAGTGTTAGTGCTGCAACAGTGGTAATCGGTTTAGTCATCGAGTAAATACGAAAGATGCTGTCCCGTTGCATGGCTTTGCCCGCAGCGATGTCTTGCATGCCTTGTGCAGTAAAATGCACCGTTTGATTGTTGCGCGAAACCAAAGTCATGATGCCAGCAAGTTTGCCCTCATCGATATATTCTTGCATTTTTTTGTCAATGCGCAGCAAACGTTGCTCAGAAAAGCCTTGTTTAGTATCTAAGGAAGATGACGTGACAGTTGACTGTGGTGCCTTACTACCGTTTTCGTTAACCGAGACAACACAGGCCGTTAGCGATAGGCTCAATAAGACTAATAGAATTTTTTTCATATTTATAATTTATTGTTGGGTGTAGTGGGCAGTGTAACCGTTGGAATAAGGATTGCCAATCCAGTGTCCTCTCAATAAACTCAAAGATTATTCTAAGGGTAATAGAACCATAATCAGAAATTTGTGTATAAGAAGGGTAGACGCTATATCAGGTGTCATTAATTATTATTAACTACAATAAAAATAGGAAAAAACATGCTCAGTTATGCAACCATCGGCGTAAGCAATTTAGAAAAATCAGAAGCGTTTTATAATGAATTATTGGCTCCCATTGGCGCAAAAACGCTAATAAAAATGGACCGTATAATCTTTATTGGTAAGAGTATGCAAGAGCCTATGCTGGCCATTTGTATTCCATATAACGCAGAACCACAACACTGTGGTAATGGCAATATGGTGGCCATTGCTCCTGGTTCAAAAGAGAAGTGTGACGAATTATATAACAAGGCAATAGCCTTAGGCGCAACGTGCGACGGTAAACCAGGCCAACGTATTCCTAACGTTTTTTACGGTGCTTACTTCCGTGATTTAGATGGCAATAAAATCGCTTTTAATCACTTCGGTTAAGTATTCAAATTCAAGCACAGCGATGGCTGTGCTTGAATTCATCTCATCACGCTACTACTCCCATACACCATAGTTAAATACTCCAAGGCATGCTATCGATGAACATCGAGGTTCCTGCTGGAATTCTATGTTCGCGGCAACGAACAATGAATTAACGGGACAGGCATGTTAGGGAATTAACAGGACAGGCATGTTAGTAAAGCTTAATTTGGAATAGCTGAGCTGATTATCCTTTATTGTTATTTCTTCGGCCCTAAAGGACCTCCTACAAGAGCAGCAATTAACTGGACAGGCATGTTAGTGGAGCTTACTTTGAAATAGCTCAGCTGATTATCATTTATTGTTGTTTCTTCGGCTCTAAAGGGCCTCCTACAAGAGCAGCAATTAACTGGACAACCATGCCAAGGGCTTCTTAAGATGAAGTTTGTTGAAAGTGTGAGTCACGCTATACAAGAATAAATGGTTTGGGATGAAAGAACAGGACATGTTAAATCCTGTGCCCCGATTATTATGGCCAAACAACATCAATATCCTAATCAGCACCTTTAAAGCGAGGCGTGATGGGACTGAATGCTTAGAATTGGGTTTTATCAACCATCTTAAGCCATATTGGATTGGTGTAGGCCTTGTGTTCCTTGGAATCTTCTACCACTAAACTTACCCACCCTGATTTTTGTGGTACTTCAAATACTACCGATGCCTTGTCACCTGATAGGGGCTGCTCACTGATAAGCCCATCATTACCAATCAACTGAACTGACTTAAGTCCATTAACCGATAAAAGTTCGAAATTGATTGATTGAGGCTGATTTTTAGCCAGCTTCAATGTATCGCCAAACATTACATTCTGCGGATAGATCACTGGCCCAAAAGAGGCATAAGAGCGGCCATTTTTCATGGCTTGGGCAAACGCTTTTGCCTTAGGTTTACTGGCTGTATAAACAAACATGCGGATATGACCGCTTGCTTCATTCCAAACATCATGGGTATCGGTGCCGGCAGTATAATAATAAGGTAAACCGTCAGACCATAGCTGCCGGGCTTTCTCAAGCGCCTGTTTATAGTCTACTTCTGAATTTATTTCGATCAGATCAAAACTTGGGTCAAATCCGCCTGGTACGGTCTTTTTCTGCAGACTGCTCAGGTAGCCGTAAGGTATAAAAGGATGGTTAGATGCGACAACCGTTGCACCCATATGCCGAGCATCTTTAATGATGTCATGAACATTGTCCACGCCTGGATCTACCGATAACTGCGCGCCAATTTCAACTGGGAATACATTAAAATGCCCCCACGATGGTGAAATTTCTATCGACGGGATAAAGGGTATTCCACGCTTATCCGCTAGTGTTTTAATGGCCTCATGGTTTTTTGTTGAGTCATGATCACTTACAAAAATCACATTAAGACCCGCCGCTAACTGGGAACGTACTAAATATTCAGCAGGTGTTGAAGCTTCTAATACGTCGGCATGATGATGCAAATCGCCAGCATACCAACCGTGTTGACTTGGATAGGTACTGACAGGGACTGCGCTGACAAGGTTGCTTGTTTTATTAGCAACAATACTGACGTCAATCAATACAGGTTTAGCCACAAAGTCACTGCCAGCGGAAACTTTGAGCTGATAATCACCAGGGGCTAAGGTGAATGAGGCCTGTCCGACGCGGTCTAATTCAGTGAAGAATGTTTTTGCGCCAAAATATTCAATCAGGGGTTTATTGCCCTTTTCTATGGAAATTTTAGCGTCTAATGCAATCTTGGTTTTCGCGTCTGTGACCTTAATACTGACTTCTCCTGGGGACAGAAGGTCATCGAATGAAAGCGTTTGAGACTCACTACTTTTGATACTTACCTTGTGTTTAATGAATTAACAGGACAGGCATGTTAGTAAAGCTTAATTTGGAATAGCTGAGCTGATTATCCTTTATTGTTATTTCTTCGGCCCTAAAGGACCTCCTACAAGAGCAGCAATTAACTGGACAGGCATGTTAGTGGAGCTTACTTTGAAATAGCTCAGCTGATTATCATTTATTGTTGTTTCTTCGGCTCTAAAGGGCCTCCTACAAGAGCAGCAATTAACTGGACAACCATGCCAAGGGCTTCTTAAGATGAAGTTTGTTGAAAGTGTGAGTCACGCTATACAAGAATAAATGGTTTGGGATGAAAGAACAGGACATGTTAAATCCTGTGCCCCGATTATTATGGCCAAACAACATCAATATCCTAATCAGCACCTTTAAAGCGAGGCGTGATGGGACTGAATGCTTAGAATTGGGTTTTATCAACCATCTTAAGCCATATTGGATTGGTGTAGGCCTTGTGTTCCTTGGAATCTTCTACCACTAAACTTACCCACCCTGATTTTTGTGGTACTTCAAATACTACCGATGCCTTGTCACCTGATAGGGGCTGCTCACTGATAAGCCCATCATTACCAATCAACTGAACTGACTTAAGTCCATTAACCGATAAAAGTTCGAAATTGATTGATTGAGGCTGATTTTTAGCCAGCTTCAATGTATCGCCAAACATTACATTCTGCGGATAGATCACTGGCCCAAAAGAGGCATAAGAGCGGCCATTTTTCATGGCTTGGGCAAACGCTTTTGCCTTAGGTTTACTGGCTGTATAAACAAACATGCGGATATGACCGCTTGCTTCATTCCAAACATCATGGGTATCGGTGCCGGCAGTATAATAATAAGGTAAACCGTCAGACCATAGCTGCCGGGCTTTCTCAAGCGCCTGTTTATAGTCTACTTCTGAATTTATTTCGATCAGATCAAAACTTGGGTCAAATCCGCCTGGTACGGTCTTTTTCTGCAGACTGCTCAGGTAGCCGTAAGGTATAAAAGGATGGTTAGATGCGACAACCGTTGCACCCATATGCCGAGCATCTTTAATGATGTCATGAACATTGTCCACGCCTGGATCTACCGATAACTGCGCGCCAATTTCAACTGGGAATACATTAAAATGCCCCCACGATGGTGAAATTTCTATCGACGGGATAAAGGGTATTCCACGCTTATCCGCTAGTGTTTTAATGGCCTCATGGTTTTTTGTTGAGTCATGATCACTTACAAAAATCACATTAAGACCCGCCGCTAACTGGGAACGTACTAAATATTCAGCAGGTGTTGAAGCTTCTAATACGTCGGCATGATGATGCAAATCGCCAGCATACCAACCGTGTTGACTTGGATAGGTACTGACAGGGACTGCGCTGACAAGGTTGCTTGTTTTATTAGCAACAATACTGACGTCAATCAATACAGGTTTAGCCACAAAGTCACTGCCAGCGGAAACTTTGAGCTGATAATCACCAGGGGCTAAGGTGAATGAGGCCTGTCCGACGCGGTCTAATTCAGTGAAGAATGTTTTTGCGCCAAAATATTCAATCAGGGGTTTATTGCCCTTTTCTATGGAAATTTTAGCGTCTAATGCAATCTTGGTTTTCGCGTCTGTGACCTTAATACTGACTTCTCCTGGGGACAGAAGGTCATCGAATGAAAGCGTTTGAGACTCACTACTTTTGATACTTACCTTGTGTTTAATACTATCGGAGTAGCCTTTACTTGTGGCATAAACCTGATAATCGCCCACTGGTAAGTCAATATTATACTGGCCATTCTTACCTATTACCCAAATGTAGGGCAGGCCGTCTTTAAGTACTATAACCGCGGGTTCATTTACTGGCTTACCCTCTGGCGTTTTAACACTGCCCTGTAAGGTACCTGCCTGCAGTTTTTTACGCTCAATCTCAGCGCGAATAACTGGCGCTAGGTCGCCACTGGCTAACACTTGATAATCGCCTTCAAACGTCATGGACTCTGATTTTTTCAGACTATGTTGAGTATATAAATCCCGTGATTGGTATCTGGCTTTTGTCATATAGGGTGCGTGCAAGGCAATGGCCCAATCAGCGTCATAGCCAACAAAACGGTCTGCGATATAATTATCGCTAGCCACCCCGTCTTCGCCTATATAACTGGGCACAGCAAACTTATAACCACCATCTGGCCATAATGTGTAGCCGGATAACATGTCAGCTATGGCTTCACCTTGGTTGGTCATAACGGTTTTTACATGAATGCGGTCAGAGCCTGCTGCAAGGCTATAAGTAGTACTAATAACAACGTTGCTAAAATCACGCGTAACCTGGACTATTGCCTCCTCTTTACTGTCTTTAATGATGTCGACATTTTGATAAGTATTTGGCCAGCTAGACCAGTTATTGGGCATGAAATCAGCGAAGGCAACACGGTCATTACTTAAGGACCCATCTGCTTTAACATTGGCAATATCAACGATACAGCCACGTGCTACACCCCAAGGAGGCGCAGAGCCCAACGCGATGGAAAAAGCCAGTTTGTCATTTCTGATGGTTAAGTCTTTGTCAGAGTTTGCATTGCCGGCGGGAATAATAGTCTTGCCATGAATAATGGAAACAGTTGCATGACTTTGTACAGCCACACTCAATCCAGTCACCAATATGCAGGCACTAATAAGCAGGGTTTTATAAAACGGGTTTAACATGAAGGTTACCTAAGGATGAATAGAATTTTTAATTTGGAGTATGAGCCTAAGAAGGGTAAACGCTGCCTCTACTCTAAGCAATGAGCAATAGGCTTTATTTGAGTTGCAGTGATGCAGAATTAACATGACACCCATGTTAGTCACTTATTCACAAATAGCCTGTTTCTGGATGCTTTCTGCACATTTTCTGCACTTTGAAGTTGTAGATTTATAAGCAGTCCAAGTTAACGCTCACCCAACAGGTAATCTGCTTATGCAACACAGACGTTTTAATTTTAACCTTATATGTTCGAGTTTTTATACCCTTCTGCTCACTGCACTGCTAACTGCTTGTGGTGGGAGCAGCAATAGTAGCAACCTTGCACCGATAGTGGATGCGGGGAGTGAACAGACTGTTGATGAACAAAGCTCCGTGACTTTGAGCGGTTCGGCTAGTGACAGCGACGGCTCTCTTGTTAGCTATCAATGGCTGCAAACAAGCGGAACGGCCGTTACCCTTGGAAACGCAAAAACCTTAGATGCGACTTTTATTGCTCCGATCGTCACTGCTGATGAAACGCTCATTTTTAACCTTACTGTCACAGATGATGATGGTGATATCGCCAGCGATATGGTCAATATTAATGTAACTAACAGCGTTGACACTAATACGCCACCTATCGCAAACGCAGGTACCGACCAATCAGTTCTTGTTGGAGAAACGGTAAGTCTTTCGGGTGAGCTAAGCAGCGATGCCGATGGTGACTCGCTAAGCTATCTGTGGAGTATTGTTGACATTCCCAACGGCAGCGCCATTTCATTGTCAGATGAAAGCAGTATTTCTCCGAACTTTGAAGTCGACATAGCTGGCAGTTATACCTTGCAACTTGTTGTCGATGATGGCACCGATAGTAGCGAAATAGACAGCGTGCAGATTAGTGCTGTTGAACAAACAGTGGGTTCAACAGAGGGTATATTGTGTGACTATGACTACAGTGAATTTAATGATTCAGCCTCGATACAATATTTAAGTAGCGCACAATGGAGCTGCTCTGGCGGTGGCCGCATACTTGTCGCCAACGGTATTCCTGATCACGAGGTGGGTACTTTTCCCAATGCGGGCAATCCAAATACTATTTCAGCCCAAACGATTTCTGAAAACTACGTCTTAGATCCTGTGCAAACAGACACCGTTACAACATTAGGTGGCCCAAGGGGCTCAACTGGTTATATTTTAAACGGGGTTAAGATTGACGCTAGCACCGCCGGAAGTTGCGATGACTCGGGCTCAAGCTGTAGTCTGGTGAATCATAGCGGTAATTGGAGTATCGAAGCCTTGGGTCAAACTAGTTTTGATTTTGGCACAGATGACAATAATGCTCATGTGCAACCCACTGGGGCCTATCATTACCATGGTATGCCAGAAGGTTTTATCAGCAAGCAAGGTGGTAGCAGTTCGACGATGACTATTATTGGTTGGGCAGCTGATGGTTTTCCTATCTATGCCCGTTATGGATACAGCGAAGCTAATAATCCCGCTTCATCTTTAGTGGCTATGACTAGCAGTTATCAGCTAGTGACTAGCGTGTCGGCTTCTCGCCCTGATACCAGTGTTTATGCTTTGGGTACCTTTGCTCAAGATTGGCAATATGTCGCGGGTTCAGGTGATTTAGACGAATGTAACGGCCGCTATGGGGTAAGCCCTGAATTTCCTAATGGTATCTATCATTATTATGCCACGGATACTTATCCTTATTTTCAACGATGTGTAAAAGGCGAAGTAGACGCTGCGGGTCCTCCTTAATCAATTGGAATTATGACTCTTAATCAGGATAGCCCCGCCTTTTATGCTGGGAGTTATCCTGATTTATAAGGCCTTCTCCAGCCAGTAGTAATCTCAATATAAAAAGGACTCAAGCAATGAAATTAACAAATCACTATGCTGCATTAGCTTTATTCGTATTGATGAGTATATTGTTTACTCACCCTACTTACGCCCATGTAATGGTGGCACAACATGGCACTCTCAATATTGCCGAGGATGGGGTTTATATGGTGCTGTCTCTGCCAATTACTGCCTTTGCAGGAATTGATGATAATGACGATGGTAGATTGTCTAAAGCTGAATTTGACCTTCATCGCTCAGCCATCGTGCTAGCAGTGAAAGACCAGATTGTATTAGCAGATGGTAATGGCAAACTTGACCTGAAAGGCCTGTTACTTTCGCCAGTTACAGCACATGACTCCTCAACAGACTCGGCGTCACAATTAATCGTAATGGGCAGGTTTGAGCCACCTAAACCTGGCAGTCCATTAAAATATCAGGTCAGTTTGTTTGGGACTCAGCCCTCGGAGCGAGTACTAGAAATTACTGCAACAAATAAAATGAAAGCTTTGCAACAAGCCATTAGGTTAACGCCTGATATCAATATTATGCATTTATTTGCGAGTTAATTAATTCAAGATGAAGAGGTATTTTATACTTTTCATTATAAGCATACCTCGCTCAGCTTCTGTATTAAGCCCTTAGATCGCCGAACTTTAAATAAACTAAAGAATATTTAAATATTGATTTATTCCGTAGTTAACAGAATTCTTGGCTAATTTAGAACATTATGATTGTCCCTAGCTATTGGCTCAATGCCAATCAATCAGCAGCTCAAGCTTCTCGTTATCGACACTTAAACCACACATTTCATCGTAGGGCGTATTTTGTTTTAACCAAACTTGCTCGAATGTTGTTTTGCTAAAATGTTGTTTAATTTCATTCAGACAATGGAAAGAAATCGGCTCATTACTTTTATTTCTGACTAATTTATACTCATCATTTTCAAAAATCGATGCTAGATAAATGCCGCCTTCAATGGACTCAATATGCAGTTTCATATTTGTTACTCCGAATTAACCCAATATAGAAACGTGCACTGTGCGCGACAGGATCACTTAGCGCATATTAAGAGACACTGTACGCCCAGTATCACTATTTTATGGTAGTTCTTTTTTTATTAGCCCTTAATCAATCATAAAAATGACTGTTTAAGCGAAGTTGAGCAGCAAAAAAGTTGGCATATCGTGCAATTACTATTTAGTCTAAATCCAAGCCTTTTATTCAATCAACATAAAGACGAGACACTATGTTTATTAACCAGCCAATCTGTCGAACCTGCATTTTTTTCTTATCCATAGTTGTTGCGACTGGGGCTCTAGCCAACGAGCAACATATTATGATTGATAGCGACCTAATGGCCATTCATAACATGGGTAATATTGCTAAAGAAGGCCCTGCTCCTAAAGCGGCAGTTCTGATGATCCATGGTTGGGCCAGTCAGATGAATGAAGTGGGTGACATGTATCTACGTTTGGCTGAGCAACTAGCCGAGCAGGGCTATGCTTCGCTTCGTATTAATATTCGGGGTGAAAGTGAGCGTGAAAAAACTAATTTCAAAATGAATAGTACTTTTGGCTCTCGTATTGCAGACGCACAAGCTGGTCTTAATTTTTTGCGTGAGCAATATCCAGATACACCGATTGCAGTGGTGGGTTTTAGTTTAGGAGGCGCCACTGCTATGGCCTTGACGGGTAACAACCCAGATAAAATAAGTAGTTTGGTATTATGGTCGAGTGCCGGAGATCCTGCTGAAATGTTAAACTCAATGCCTGCTGATGTGGTCAATGAGATATTGAACAAAGGCGAAGCTAAGGTACAAGAATGGGTTGAATTGACCATTACCCGTCAGCATCTGCTCGGTATGCTTGGATACGATATATTTACGCCATTAGAAAAATATCAGGGCGCTTTGCTGTCTATTCGTGGCACTGATGATTTTGTCACACCACAAGAGTCTAAGATATTTGCTAGCGCCAATGCCTCGCCAGAAGAATCATATCTCATCAGTGGGGCTGACCACATTTATCATTCGTTAGCTCCTGATAGCCCCTATGTTGCTCGGGTTATTACCCATACGGTTAGATGGCTGAATGATACCATTCCTGTAAAGAGGTAATAAATGGCAAAAAATATCTGCCTTATGGGGGAGGAGTTGTGCTTATTGTGACGTTATATACAAACAAGAGACAGGCAGTCTTTCCCGTTACATGTATTGGTGATAATCGTATTTATCTTAAGGTCAGCAAAGCAAACTAAATGCATAACACCCTTTTTTGATCTGCAGGGTTGCAGTGAATAATGGGAGGAGCTGTGCAAGTCGATTGCTAGCCCTTAATTGTGTTTAAACTGACCCTCCATCAGGATGATGCAGTAACATATCTTTAATTTTTTGCGCTTTTTCAAAATGATCTAACCGGTGGGTTTGTATCCACCACGTTGCCGCTTCCATTAACAACTCAGGATCATCATTTTTATTGGCAAAAAATGCGTAAAAGGATAATCCAACCTTTGGGCCTTTGGCGGCGATCTTTTTGTCACAGACCTGGATAATTTTATTTTGTAATTGCTCACGCATTATTTGTTTGCAACGCTGCAATGCTCGGTTTGACTATGACTTTGCCGTCTTGGCAAAAGAAGGCCGAGGGTTTATTTAAGCCTTTTATTTTCCATATAATCAATTTTCGCAACACTCTGAGGGTAATTTTAAATAGGGATACTCGTAAGGCTGCTGGTACTTCTGCTATGGCTGATTCAACATGTATATGGCCTCTCGATTTTCCTAGGTCAGCATCGCGAGTCGCTTTGTTATCCATAAAGTTATGAATAATACCAATAAAAGGCATCTTGCCATTCATAGTGTTACCAATGGGAGTGTTACAACATTTTGCATACCAGCGGTATAAACCTTTTGGGCTTAATCTTACACAAGCTAATTGCTCATGCCCCTCATATATCGACACATGGGCAAGAGGAATTTGAAAAATATCGGTGCCGCCATATTGGTCTAGTATTTGGTTTTTATTGCCTAAAAGTTGGGCGAATTTTTGGCAATCAACGCAACAGCAATCAATCCGCGTACCTGAATCGGCATTAACATTCTCAGTCGTTCCCTTAACTTGTCCGCAAGCACAACGCAGTTTAATTTCTGGCATATTCATTACTCTCAAATCGAATTAGATATCACCATGTATCTTTGTTCATCAAAGCGTAGGGTGCAAGTCTATTTCAATTTCATTTTTTTAAATTTAAATCCGGTTTATTTGTTGGTCCCTTGTGGGAGTTTGCTCCCCAACGGAGTTGCCGTAACGGATGTTATCAGCTGCGAACAATCAACCATGATTGATAAGCCGTCATTGATGGTAAATCCACATCTGCGGTTGATTGGTTCGTCCCTAAAGGAACTCCCACAAGGGGGCTATTGTAGGAGTTTGCTTCCCAACGGAGTTGCCGTAACGGATGTTATTAGCTGCGAAAAATCCACATCTGCGGTAGAAAAATCCACATCTGTGGTAGATTTTTGTTCGTCCCTAAAGGAACTCCTACAAAAAAAAAGGGGGGGGGCAAAAAAACCGTGGGAAACTTAAGTTTTCACGGCTTTTTTGTTTTTAATGGTTTAGAAAACGTTTATGTGTTTATTAGGCTAATAACTGCGATACAGCTTTATAGCCTTGTTGAATCGTTTTTAATTTGTCGTCGGTTATATCTCGTTCGACAAAGCGGTGTTCAACGCCTGAAAGTTTCGCTTGGGCGAAGATAGGCGCAAAGTCAATGGTTCCTGTCCCAACATCGGCGAAGTTACCGGTTTTGTCCATATCTTTAACGTGCCATAATTTAAAGCGACCTGGGTATTGTTTGAAGTAGGCGAGGGGATCTTGTTTGGCTTTATACATCCAGAACAAGTCCATTTCCATGGCCATTATATCTTGGTCGGTTTCATTCAGTAGCACGTCATAAGGCAATTGGCCGTCGCGCATTTCAAATTCAAAATCATGGTGATGATAGGCTAACTTTAATCCGGCTTTATTGCAGGCTTCGCCTATGACATTGCAGCGCGCCGCCAGTTTTTTGTAAACATCGATACCTGTGCCGCGTTGTTCTTCGGTCAAATAAGGAATAACGATATAGTCATGACCTACTTCTAAGGCGTGATCGATGACAGCGTTTACGCCGCTGTCAAAGGTGGTGAGCGCGATGTGGGCCGAAGGCGCGCTTAAACCTTCGTTGTTGAGTATGGTTTTAATTTCGCTTGGTTTATGCTCAAAATAGCCAGCGAACTCTAATTCCTTATAGCCCACGGCGGCGACCAATTTTAGAGTGGCAGGCAAACTAACCGCCATCATGTCTCTGAGCGTATATAGTTGAAGACCGACCTTGGCTGATTTGCTCATGGCGTCTGCAGCAAAGGCCATCGAGCCTGGCATAGCGGCTAGAGCCATGGTCGCGGCGCTTAGTTTGACGAAGTTACGGCGGCTACTTTTATATTCGGTGTCAATGCATGTGCTTTGCTCAGCACGGCTAATATTTTTCATTTTATTGTCTCGATTAATAGATTGATTTTGGTGTTTTCAGTGTCGGATTTAAACGCAAACTAAATGCGTCCCTGCTGCATTTCACGGGCAGCATAATCAACGGCCCTGACAGTCAGCGCCATAAAGGTTAATGAAGGATTTTGCCAGGCACTTGAACAAAAACTGGCACCGTCAGTTACAAACAAATTGTCGATGTCGTGGCACTGATTGTAGGGGTTTAATACTGAGGTAGCAGGATCAGACCCCATACGGGCTGTACCTACTTCATGAATGGCAATACCGGGTGGGCGCTGAGTAACATAGCTTGAAATATTCTCTAAACCAGCCTTTTTCAGCATTTTTTCAGCTTCTAGTGCAGCGTCTTCCATCATCAGATTTTCATTGTCAGACCAGCGACAATTAATGTCGAGCTGAGGGATCCCCCACTTGTCTTTAAGCGTGGCGTGCAGCGCAACTTGGTTTTCATAACGGGGTAGCATCTCACCATTTGCATTTAGACCAAATTTCCACGTGCCCGCTTGGCTTAAGGTACGTTTAAACTCTTCACCAAAACCATCTAAGTGAGTTCTATCAATCCAGTCCTCTCGATGAGCTCCGCCACTGAAGGCATAACCTCTTAAATATTTTTTACTAGCACGCTTCGGCTCGTATTGAAAATTGGGAACGTAAATGCCACTGGGACGTCGCCCTCGATAATATTCATCCTCGTAACCCGGAACATCACCCGATGCCCCCGCATTATAGTTATGATCCATTAAATAATGGCCTAATACGCCAGAACTATTGGCGATTCCATCAGGAAAGCTTTTCGACTTTGAGTTAAGCATGATTTGGGTGCTGCCAAGGGTCGAAGCACATAAAAAGATAACCTTGCCATAATATTCACGCTCACTGAGATCATCGTTGTCGATAACTCGGACACCTTTCACGCGCTGGCTACTCTCGTCATAAATAAGACTATGCACCACACTATTTGGCGCAATATGTAAGTTTCCTGTTTTAGCCGCCGCAGGTAGTGTTGAGCTTTGGGTTGAAAAGTAGGCGCCAAACGAGCAGCCTTTTTGACATTCATTGCGTGCCTGACACTGCACTCGTCCCTGAGAGAGATGTAATTCAGTCGGCTTGGTGAGATGAGCCGTACGACCCATGATCATCTTGCGACCTGGAAAGTTTTTTTCAATCGACGCTTTAATTGCTAGTTCAGGTACTGTCATTTCAAAGGGAGGCAAATATTCACTGTCCGGCAACTGTTCTAGACCTTCGGCTGAACCACTGATACCGGCATGAATTTCAACGTAACTATACCAAGAGGCTAAATCTTTATAGCGAATGGGCCAGTCGTTACCATAACCATCAAGTTTATTCGCTTGTAAATCGTGATCGCTTAAGCGATAAGACTGCCGATGCCACAATAGGGACTTGCCACCTAATTGATTGGCTCTTATCCAGCTAAAAGTCGAATCTTTTGCCGTGTTATAAGGTAAGTCGCGATCATTACCAAAAAAATGTTTGGTCGCGTCAGTGAAGGCATAACATTCCTGCTGCACTTTGTATTGTTGCTGCACCAGCAAATTATCAACCACCGCACGAGTGGGTTGCTCCCATGTGGGCTTGCCTTCACCGATATAGTCTTTTCTATGCTCAACAATCCGACCGCGCTCAATCATTAAGGTCTTAAAGCCGCGCTCACAAAACTCCTTGGCCGCCCATCCTCCGGTAATACCCGAACCAATAACGATAGCATCAAATACTTGGCTCGATTCTTTGATGTATAAATCTTCACTCATTAAGCTGTCCTCTTCTTAACCTGTAAGCTGTCTGTTCTTGATTAAAACCCTAAAGGCGCCCATGTTTTTCCGACAGTGCCATAGGGCACTGAACCTTTAAATCCGCCAGGAACAGCCAGATAAGCCAGCTCTTGAGTGGCCCCTACTTCTGAGGTGTAATAGCCAAAGATCACCAGTGCTTTGAGCGCTTTGAATTGGCTTTGTTGCCTAGCATCAAAGCCACTGCGGGTTTTCTCTAAATCGGTTAATAGCAGCAATTGTTGCGCTGGGCTGCACAGGCTAAAAGTGGTTTTGTGCCGCTGCTGGGCCTCGGTGTTTATACTGAGTAAAATCCCTTGAGCCTGCAATTGCTCTTCTTTCGCAAAACAATGAAATAATTGATTATCAATAAAGCCATGCACATCTACTTCAGCCGCGCCAAGTGTCTGTGTTTTTGGGATCACCAAAGCGCAGATGTCGCGCAACATCAGCATGTCAGCTTGACTGAATAATTTGCCGGGTGCTGCAATGCTGTTTTGTTGTGGGGTGTATGCCATAGCAACTGATAAGGCATTACCGCCTAGCAACTGAGAAGCGCTTACAGCGCCAACCAATGTGCTTAGTCCAAGGATAAATCTGCGCTTAGTGCGATCTTGAATCACATCGCTATCTAGGTTTTTTTGCATATGCACCTCCATCAATATTTTTCATTAGCGCGTTTTCGTTTTCATCACCGCGTTTTTAGTTTGCGGCAAAAAAATAACAAGACGAACTTAAAGTTTGGCGCATGGTGAGGATACTTAAATTCGCCAAGGTCATGGTCAGACACTGCAAATGTATCGCAGTATCTTGTTTACAATACATTCACATTATTAAGAGGGATTTATTGTAAATATGCAACGCAAAACTTAATTCTGCAAATTTCCATAGTCGTTTTATCAATATTGATCTTTGTTAAGTATCGAATATAAAGACTCATAATTTCGACCATGTATAGAGCTAATAGTCTTTTTTTGCGGCGCTTAAAACAAGATCTGAAACAGATAAAAAATAAATATTTATTTTTTAATTAAATATTTACTAGAGGAAAAATAGTTATCAATCGTTTGACTTAATGTAAAGGCAGTTAACGGTCGGTTAACAATAAATTAACGGCGTATAAGCATTTATATTTTTAAGTACATAACGGGACACAGGATAAATAAATATGACCAAAACACATAAGAAATTTAATCGTTCATTACTCACTCAGAGTATCGCATTATTGCTTGGCAGCGCTGTGTTAATGCCTGCAATAGCGCAGGAAGCAGCAGATGACACTGAGGTTATCCAGGTCAAAGGCGTACGCGGCAGTTTGTCACAGTCAATGGACATTAAACGCCAGTCATCAGGTGTTGTTGACGCTATTTCTGCGGTAGATATGGGTAAATTCCCTGATACTAACCTTGCCGAGTCGCTGCAGCGTATTACCGGTGTATCAATTAATCGTGTTAATGGTGAAGGTTCTGAAGTGACCGTTCGTGGCTTCGGCGGTAACTTTAACCTAATCACCTTAAATGGCCGTCAAATGCCGGCTGCTAACGTATCTACTATTACTGGTAATCCACAAGACAAAGGTTCAACAGGTTCAAGTCGCTCGTTTGATTTTTCGAATATAGCGTCTGAAGGTGTTAGTGGTATCGAAGTGTATAAAACCGGTCAAGCCGGTATTCCTTCAGGTGGTATAGGTGCAACGATAAATATCAATACCCTTAAACCCTTAGCCGCAGGCAAAAACCGCGCATCTGTAGGCGTAAAAGCGGTCAAAGATGAAAGTGGCGACGGTATCACCCCAGAAATAAGTGGTTTGACTAATTGGGTAAATGACGAATCTACTTTCGGTGTTGCATTGTTTGGTTCATTTCAAGAGCGTGACTCTGGCAGCCGCCATGCAAGTGTTGAACAATTTCAACTGCGCGAATGGGCAGCCACTGATATCGACACTTTTACGGCACCTGGCGTACAAGTCGTCAATCCACCGACTGTAGGACAAATTGTTGCTATTCCGTCTAATATTGGTTTAGGTACAAACCAAGATAATCGTGAGCGTACTAACGCCATGTTGACGGTGCAATTTGCACCGATGGATAATTTAACCTTAACAGCTGATGTCACTTACGCAAAGAATGAGCAAAACTCTAAATCACTGATTGATGGTATTTGGTTTTCACAGCAATTCAACAGTGTAGAGTTTGATGGTAACCCCGTTGTATCTACTCCGGTTAAATTTTCTGAGGACATCGAGGGTGGTAAAGACTTCTTTTTCCAAAATCTAGCACTAGCCACCAAAGATGAATTAAAGTCCTTTGGCTTCAACGCTGATTATTGGGTGAATGATTCATTAAACCTCAGCTTTGATGCGGCGACGTCACAAGCTAAAAGTGGTGGTAATGGACCCCTAGGTCAGAACTCGATCCGTTTTAATATGGCAGGTTCAAATGCTGGGTGGCAAGCGGTTGATTTTACTCGCCCCATTCCTCAAGGTAGCATCGTTATTGACGATTTAGTCAAAGGTAATAACAACGGTATTTTTGATAAGCCTGATGTGGGTTCGCAAGTAACCCAAACTGATAAGTCTAACCAACAAACCGACGTAGACCAGTTCCGCCTTGACGGCACCTGGGTAAAAGACGACTACACAGTAGATTTTGGTGTAGGTTATCTGTCAACAGAAATGCGACAAAGTCGTGAATCTTCCAGTGAAGCATTAGGTGGTTGGGGTGTGGATTTTCCTGGCGATATTCCTGAAGGTTTATTTGAGCAGAGCTGCACTGCTTGTGCATTTGAAGACAACGATATGTCTGGTGTAGAAGGCGCGGATTCCATTGCATTGCCAGCAGGTTCAACCACTATTGCCCTGGGTAGTGTTTCATTCGGTGGTGATCCGGTTGAACTGTTAAGTCAAATTGGTCCAATTTATGGCCTTACGCTAGCAACCCTACCCATTAATAGTTTCGACGACAATACAATTGAAGAAGACATAATGTCTGCTTATGTGCAGTTCGAGACAGATTATGAACTTGGTGAAATGCCACTTAGTATTGTGGCCGGTCTGCGCTACGAGCAAACTGATGTCACTTCAACCTCTATTCAATTGGTACCTCAGGCCATAATCTGGGAATCAGATAACGACTTTTTGGTGCAACCCAGTGCCAGTTCAGAAAGTTTATCTGCTAAGCATGACTACGCTAACTTATTGCCTAGCCTTGATTTGACCTTGGATGTAAACGACGAAGTTAAAGCTAGATTTTCTTTCAGTAAGACACTGGCTCGACCTTCATATAATCAATTGTTTAACTCGACTACTGTATCTGCGCCTGCCCGTCCTACTGCATTAGGTGGCACGCCAACAGGTAATTCGGGTAACGCAAAGTTAGATCCATTAGAGTCAACTAACGTTGATTTGTCGTTAGAATGGTATTACAGCGACTCAAGTATGGTATCGCTTGGATATTACAGAAAAGACGTTAAAAACTTCGTGGGTACGGCACAAACTAGCACACCATTATTTGGCTTGTTGGATGCGTCATCTAATTCTCCCGGTACCTTATCTGCTCAAGCGGCAGTTGAGCTGGCAAACTTAGGTTTTGATAATAACGAACGTAACTTATTTACCATGACAGCGATGTTGCAAAACCCAGATGCGTTCCCTGGTGGAGCAGCTGATTTTGAAAATACTCAAAGTTTTGCTGATGCGGTATTTAGTGCCTATGATGTTTTGCCAGTAGCAGGCGACCCTGAATTGAACTTCCAAGTAACACTGCCTGTTAACAATAACAGTGCGGTAATCGATGGTTATGAATTTGCTTGGCAACATTTCTTTGGTGACACTGGTTTTGGTTACCAGTTAAATTACACCACTGTTAATGGTGACATTGGTTATGACGTTGGTGGCTCTATCAGTGCGGATCAATTTGCATTGGAAGGTTTGAGTGATACCGCTAACGTAGTGTTAATCTATGAAAAAGACAATATCTCCACGCGAATCGCTTACAACTGGCGTGACAAGTTCTTAAGTCAGGTAAACCGTGGTTTTGGTAACCGTAACCCGGTTTTTGTTGATACCTTTGAACAACTTGATATTAACGTAAACTACCAAGTTAATGATGATTTATCCCTTAGTTTGGATATTATCAACTTGACTGAAGAAGGTCAGCGTCAGTATGGTCGTAGTTATAATAATGTCTTCTTTGTACAAGAAGCTGACAGACGCTTTGTATTAAGTGCTAGTTACAACTTCTAGGTAACAAGCACGTTGTCCCCTTAGCACATAGTCTGGCTAAGGGGATGCAAGTCCTTGAGATTAAACGAGAGTGAAACAGGCCATTGATGTTTCACTCTTATTTCATTGCACAGTTATTTTTAGCTGGTAAAGATGAAAACAATGCAATTTTTTAAATAAACAGTGAAGTGATGTAAGCCTATGAGTAAGACAACAGTCTTAAATAATGTTGATCATAAAAATTTGAAGGTTGATACTCGGCCCCAAAGCAGTAAAACCCAAACAGTGAATCGCTCGTTGGTGCACAGCACCGAAATAAGCGAACTGCATAAAGAGTTTCCCTTAGTTTTTTATAAACACCCAGATACTGGACAGACCCAATTACATGCCATTCTTGGTCTTGAAAAAGATGAAAATCTGTTTATTGGCAACAAGGGTTGGACCAGCCGATTTGTGCCGGCTTTGCTCGCTAGAGGCCCCTTTAGTTTAGGCTACAAAAAAAACGCGGTCGATGACTCCGCACAATCTGAGCCACTTATCTGTATTGACCTGCTCGATCCCCGTGTTAATACCGAGCAGGGTGAAGATATTTTTCTGCAATTCGGCGGCGAAGCGCCCTACCTTAATTATGTCAAAAAAGCCCTACAAACCATTGAACAGGGTTTACAGTTTGATAAAACGCTTTACACCTTGGTTGATGACATGGATTTACTCGAGCCGGTATCCATTCAAATCAAACTCAGTAATATAGATGAGGTTAATTTCAGCCATTATTATACGATTAATCAGCAAAAACTGGCGCAACTCGACAGTGAAAACCTCAGCAAGTTACATCAATATGGCGTATTGAGTTTGCTGTTTTTTGTGCTCTCTTCAATGGGCAATTTTCAACAGTTAATCGCACTGAAAAATGCAAAATCAGCAATGTGTTAAGCTCGTTAAAAAACAGAGCGTAGGTGATTTAGGTGACAAATAAAGTTCTGGTACTCGAAGGTATTACGCCGCAATCCATACCTTATGATGAATTGTTTTTACTGGATAAGCCGGTCATTTTAAAAGGTCTGGTTAAAGACTGGCCTTTGGTCAAAGCGGGGCAGCAGTCTGCAAATACTGTCATGCAAGAGCTAGAGCAGCATGATAGTGGGCGGCCACTGCTGGTTTACAAAGGTCCTGCAGCAATCAAAAGCCGTTTTGCTTATGATCAATCCTGTACGGGTTTTAATTTTAGCAGTGAGCGTAGCAACATAGCCGAAGTATTTGCCGCGATCCGCAGCCAATTGGCTGACGAAGTTCATGATTATTTGTATATTAATTCACTCAGGCTCGACGATGGTTTTCCTGCGCTAAGTGACACTCACCAACTCACTTTTGACCATGTTGAATTTAATAATAACCAGCCAGTGGCTAAAATTTGGTTAGGCACAGAGTCTGTGGCCGCAGCCCATTTTGACCAACCCAAAAATATTGCTTGTTGTGTGCTGGGGGAGCGTCGTTTTACTTTATTTCCTCCTGAGCAGGTGAGTAATCTATATCCTGGACCTTTGAGTCCAACCCCTGGTGGCCAAGTTGTCACTATGGCAGATCTCAGTCAACCTGATTTTGAGCGGTTCCCACGCTTGAAGAATGCACTTGAAAACGCTTATATAGCCGACCTAGAGCCCGGCGATGCCTTGTATTACCCCAGTATGTGGTGGCATGAAGTTCAAGCTTTTGACCGTTTTAATGCCATGATCAATTTTTGGTGGATGACAGCGGCCCCTTATTTAGGCAGTCCAATGGATGTACTGATGCACGCGATGATGAGTGTCAGAGACAGGCCAGAAAAAGAAAAACAAGCGTGGAAAGCCTTATTTGACTATTACATTTTTGCTGATAGCGAACAAGTAAGGGCACATCTGCCACCTCAGAGTCACGGTGCACTTGCCCCCATGGATGATAATCTGACTAGACGTTTACGTGCAATGATACGTAATAATCTCAACCGCTAATACGCACTTTAAGAGGTAACATGGCAGTCGATAGGAAGGCAAAAACCAAAGTTGTGGTGGCCGGTGGCGGCACGGCCGGTTGGTTGACGGCATATAGCTTAGTCACTCGTTTGGGCAATTTGCTTGATATTACTTTAGTCGAATCTGATCAGATTGGCAGTGTTGGCGTTGGTGAGGCGACCATTCCTACTATGCGTACTTTTCATCGTTTGGTTGGTATTGATGAGCAGGAATTTATGTCTGCTACCCAAGCGACATTTAAATTAGGCATCCGCTTTGATAATTGGGGCCAGCAAAATGACAGCTATTTTCACTCTTTTGGCGAAATCGGCCAACGCTCATGGATGGCTGAGTTTCACGAATTTTGGTTAGAGGCTAAAGCCCAAGGTTTTGGTGGAAGTCTGGATGATTATTGCCTTGAACTCAAAGCCGCTAAAGCAAATAAATTTGCTACTTCAAGCGGCAAAAAGCCGGTTAATTTTGCTTATCATTTAAATGCCACGGCTTACGCTGCTTTTTTACGTAAAAAAAGCGAAGCCGCAGGAGTTAAACGGGTAGAAGGTCGAATCACCCATATAGAAAACGATGATATCGGTAATATTGCCTCTGTGACCCTAGACAATGGTTCTAAGGTCGTCGGTGAAGTGTTTATCGATTGTACCGGTTTTCGAGGATTGCTGATTGGTGAGCATTTGAAGGTTGATTTTGAAGACTGGAGTCACTTACTGGCGGCTGATAGTGCTATTGCCGTGCAAACTCAGGCAACAGAGTCTGCTCGGCCCTATACCATTGCAATGGCTCATTCCGCTGGCTGGCAATGGCGTATTCCGCTGCAAAATCGAGTGGGCAATGGCATTGTCTATAGCAGTCGATTTTTATCGGATGATGAGGCCCGTAGTACCTTGCTAGGCAATCTCACGGGCCCGACTATTACCGAGCCCCGCCAAATACGCTTTACGACCGGTCGCCGCAAAAAAGCCTGGTACAAAAACTGTATTGCGATTGGCTTATCCAGTGGGTTTTTAGAGCCTTTAGAGTCCACCAGTATTCACCTTATTACCACTGCAATATTACGTTTGATGAAGTTGTTTCCCTTTGAGGGCAATAGCCGTTTGCTGGCTGAACACTTTAATCGCGAGACGCAACTAGAACTCGAGACAATTCGTGATTTTATTATTTTGCATTATCACCTAACCCAGCGCAATGACAGCCCGTTTTGGCAGCATTACAAAAGCATGCAGATTCCTGACTCTCTTACTCATCGCATGGCAATGTTCCGAGAAAACGCCTATGCATGGCCTGACGATGTCGCATTATTTAGAGTGGATTCTTGGGTACAAGTAATGATGGGGCAGGGCCTGATGCCCAAACAGCATCACGGCGCCGGTCGGGTTCTAGCCGCTGATGGTTTAAAAAGCCAGATGATGGCGCTAAAAAGTATGATTGACCGTTCTGTCTCGCAACTACCCGAACATGCAGACTTTATTCAAAGCTATTGCCCAGCTCAGGAGCAGGAATGAGTCGCCTAAATAAGTGCACTACTATGACGGCAGTAAAAAATGAAAACTAAAGTGGTGATTGTCGGTGGCGGCACGGCAGGCTGGTTAAGCGCGGGGATTATTGCGGCTAAACATTGTGCCAATAGCTCCTCAACTCAGCAAACCGAGGTTGTGTTAGTGGAGTCTCCAGAGGTTAAAAACCTTGGGGTCGGCGAAGGCACATGGCCCACCATGCGCGATACTCTGCGACAAATAGGCATCTCTGAGCGCACTTTTCTGTCCTGTTGTCAGGCTAGTTTTAAACAGGCCTCTAAATTTGTCGCTTGGTCTGAGGGCAGTGATGAGTATTATTATCATCCATTTACCGCTCCTGCAGGCTACGGTGCTGTGAGTATGGCTCAGGCCTGGTCAGCCAAAGACAACAATGTGGATTTTGAAAGCTGGGTGTGTGCCCAAGGTACAATTTGCCAACAAAATTTGGCGCCTAAACTACCGCAAATGCCTGAATATGCCTTTAGCCAGAACTATGGCTACCATCTGGACGCGGGCAAGTTTGTACAGATGCTGCATCAGCACTGTGTTGAGAAGCTGGGGGTGAAATATATTCAAGGCCATGTAGAGCAGATCATTCCGGCCGAGAACGGTGATATTGCCACAATTGCATTGACCAGTGGCGAGCAGATAGCAGGCGACTTATTCATTGATTGTAGTGGTTTTGCCGCCATTTTGATTGGCAAGCACTATCAAATCCCATTTGCATCAAAACAGCATATTCTATTTAACGATACTGCTCTAGCCGTGCAGATGGAGCACGGGTCAGATGAGGTTCCTATTGCCTCTTGTACTGTCGCTACCGCTCAGGAAAATGGTTGGATTTGGGATATAGCCCTACAAAACCGCCGGGGTATCGGCCATGTATTTTGCAGTGATTTTTCCACTGTAGAGCAAGCAGAACAAGCCTTGTTCGATTATGTGCAAAATGATCCCTATCTCGCGTCAAAGAAAATCCTGCCACGCACGATTAAGTTTACCCCAGGTCATAGGGAAACCTTCTGGTTTAAAAACTGTGTCGCCATTGGCGTTTCAGCCGGTTTTGTAGAGCCATTAGAAGCCACCGCTTTAGTCCTAATTGAAAAATCAGCCGAATGGATCAGTCAACAACTTCCTCGAGAGCGCAGTGCCATGACGGTGTTGGCGAAACGATTTAATTTACTCACATCACAACGATGGCAAGAAATTATTGATTTTTTGAAGTTACATTATTTGCTAAGCAATCGCCGTGACAGTGAATATTGGCGAGCGCACCAAAGTGTTCAGAGTATTCCAGATAGTTTGCAAGAGTCATTGTTGTTATGGCGCACTCAGGCGCCTGGTGTTTATGAAACAAATCAACGTTTTGAGCTGTTTTCATCGGCCAGTAAACAGTATGTACTTTATGGTATGGGCTTTAAGGTCGATCAAAGCTGCTCTACCCAGATAAGTCAAAAAGAAGACTTGTTAATAAAACGCCTACGCAATGAAACTTTGCACAGTACTGAAAAATTGCTTGGTGCATTGCCCACTAATCGGCAATTTTTAAGTCGCATACAACAAGTTTAAAAGCTTAGGTCGATTAACACTGCGCGGCACATATAGCTAAAGTAAGTTGGGAAGTTAATCCCTTAATTCAATAAATATTTAATTTATGTCATCACGGCTTTTCATCTACCCAAGGCAATAGCCATGATAGATGAAACTTTCTCACTATTAAGGACTTATTATGCAAACACGAAAAGCGACAGAGCAAGATTTGGATCGGGTCGCGCAGATTTATTTACAGTGTTTTCCAAATGAACGAAATCATTTGTTGTGGGTTCGTGCTTCATTTAGTTCATTTCCTCGCGCAGTTTATTACGTCATTGAAGAGGGTGATATTATATCCGGTTATATTCTTTGGTGTGTTAAAAATGGCTTTAGAGATGCATGTATCCTAGAGCTTGAACAAATTGCTGTGGACACTGTAAATAGTCGTAAGGGGCTGGGGCGCAGGCTGATCACTGATTCGTTTGTTTTGTTTAAAAGCCACGTGGCAGAAATTGGTCACGGTGTAGGAGCCGTTATTGTGACGACATCAGAGGGTAATTTTGCAGAAGATCTTTATAAATCCACTTTGAAGGTATCTAGAGCAGCATTATTGAAAGGATATGGTTCTGGAGACGAGGTGATTTTATATAACAATTCAGTCGAATAGTAGCTTGTCCTCGGTTTTAGAAATTTATTACAAGGAAAAACAGCTAAGTAAGAGAGCAAATTAAGGTCCCTTAGAAAAAGGTTACGCCTGAGGGGAGCTAGGCCCCGCCTATTTTTTATCAATCACTCACTCTAATGATGGGCTTATCAGATTACTTGGTTGAGGAAAAAGGTATTGTAATAAATACTAAGTATCGAAATTAACTCTGTCTTTATAGGCACTCAAGTGCTGAAATTGCTAACATATCCCCGAATTACAAGTCTTAGATAAATGTTCTCTTCCATTTAAGGACAATATGGTAGTGCTAAAAATTAAGGAAAATATTACAGCGCAAAGTAAATATCACATGGCTATTTGGTCAAAGGGGCTGTCGATAGCTTTGTTCTTTATGACTATGCTGATATTTTTGCCACTTATTTACCATTTCGGTGTGGCTTTGCAACCTGCTATAAAACAAGCAGATGCTGGGCAAATAACGATCCAATCCTCTGATTTCTCTCAAAGAAAAACCTTGGCTTTAGCTGGCGATTGGTCTTTTTTTTGGCAACAATTACTTGAGCCAGAGCAAATTCTTATGTCGATGCCGCAGTCCACTTTGATGAAAGGTAGCGGCGGCTGGCAAAAGGATCAATACGATACAGATTATACTGCTATTGGTTTTGCTACTTATCATCTAAATGTTGTTTTGCAACAAAGTACTCGTAATTTTGCTGTGCGTATTCCGCAAATTGAAAGCGCCTATCGTTTCTACATAGATGCTGAGTTCATGGCTTCAGGTGGTGTAGTGACAGACTCTGAATCAGTGGCAAGCCCCGGATACAACACTACTATTGTTAGAATACCTGATGGGCTCAAAACATTTTCTATCACCATTCAAGTATCAAACTATCACTCAGGCTGGGGTGGCTTGTGGGCACCTATCATTTTAGGCGATGCTGACTTTTTGCATACATTACAAAGGGATCAGGTTGCTTTAAGTATGTTCATCTTAGGGGCACTATTAATTACTGTTATTCATTCGTTGATCCAGTTCTTCCTGCGACCGACAGATAAAATTCCACTGGTATTTGCTTGTTTGTGCCTACTTCTGTTTCTGCGGGAGTTGACGATTGAACACATGAGTTTTGCATTATCAACCTTTGCTGGTGGCTTTGTATTAATAACAAAGTTGAATTTCTTTAGTTTTTACGCTGGTATTCCGGCTGCATTGTATTTTTTTCAATCATGTTATCCCCGCGAATTTCATCAAAAATTCTGTTCAATGGTATATACCGTTTGTGTTGTTTTTGCTGCTTTTATTTTGCTGTTTCCAACTCGTTATTTTGGCGTCTCAGTGACGATATTTCAGGTTGTTGCGCTGATCGTTATGCTTTATATATTGCAGAGAATTTGGGTAGCAATGAGTAAAAAACAAAGAGGTGCTGGGGTCATGTTATTTGGCTCGCTGATCGCTTTTGCTTTTGCACTAAACGATCTGTTAAATATGAATAGCGTTATAACTACGGGCCGTTTTTTTAGTTTGGGCGTTGTCGGTTTTATCATGTGCCAGAGTTTTGTGACCAATACTCGATTTAATAATTTTATTAATAAAAACGCGACGCTGACTGAAACGCTTAAGGAGCGTAATGCAGATTTAGAACTGATGAGTGAGCTATTAGAAACTAAAGTTGAGCAACGTACTCGGCAACTGAAACTAGCTAATAAAGAACTAAAAGCCCTAGCTAACAATGACCCTTTAACCAACACCTATAATCGACATGGTTTACAACAGTATGTTCAAGCCGCATTTGAGCGATATCGGCGCTCGCAAGAGCCATTTAGCATTGTACTTATCGATTATGATCATTTTAAAGATATTAATGATAATTATGGACACGACGTGGGGGATATCGTGTTGTTGACAGGAGCTGATTTAATAAAAAGCGGAATTCGAGAACAAGATAAATTGGCTCGATGGGGTGGCGAGGAATTTCTTATTTTACTGCCGGATACTACTCTTGATGGGGCATTGGCTATTGGGCAAAAGCTTAGAGAAATCATTAACGCCCAACCTATCGGGCAACCGATTGGCGTAACAGTTTCAGTGACAGGCGGAGTCGCTCAGGCTAATCAGAGCGATAACTTTGTAACCCTATTTAAACGGGCAGATGATGCTTTGTACAAAGGTAAACAAGAAGGTAGAAATCGTATTTGCAGTTAAATCAATGGGCTCACAATAAACCCTCACAAAACATGACCTTTTACTGAGTTATACGCAATTACACAAATATAGCCAAGATGGGGGAATTCTTTGTTATGGCTGTCCTGCTTACTGTTCATTGCATAGCTATATGCATTCGAATTGAATGAGCAATGGCGCAAGCAACTTAATATTTAAGTGCACACGCCATTATCATAATGCCAAAGTCTTACTGAGCAAAGGTTCTTCCTAGCAAGCGCTTTGCATCTGCGTGTCTAAGACAACTTACTAAAGGTCGCATCTTAAAGGCATTATAAGAAGACACTAGGGTGGTTGTAGTGGCAGTGTCGGCATCAATGAGCACTGTGGTAGAGCAAGATACTTCTTTCTTATCTAGATCTTCAATGTAGTTTATCTTAATTGAATCGGCTCGCTCGACCAATAAGTTATAGGGATAACTTTCCTCTGCATAAAGTTTCTCGGTTAGTCGGGTGTTGGTTGTTGCTGTTGCAGTAAAAGCTGAAACAGATAAGATTAGCAGCAAATATTTCATCTCGCTCTCCAGAGCATTGTGTGTTGATAGCGTGAAAATAATAGACCTTGAAATTCCACCGTACAAACGATAAAAACTGAACTATAATTAAGAAAAACTTAATTAACTTTCTATTTGGTGCACAGTATTGTCACAACGTTTACCTCCATTAAAATCCCTTCAGTTCTTTTTAGTTGCAGCCAGAGCAGGCAGTTTTAAGCAGGCAGCTATTACTCTTCATGTTACTCAAGCAGCGGTTAGTCAACAGATCAGACACCTAGAACAACAGCTTGATATGCGCTTGTTTATCCGCAGCAGCCAAAAAACCTGTTTGACAGAGCAGGGGCGGCGACTATTGCCCTTTATCGAACAAGGATTCGAATCATTTGAAACCGGGATACGCTTGATTTCGGGTGACAACAATCCAAATATTCTGCGTATTTCAGCGATAAATTCCTTTACCTCTTTGTGGTTACTACCGCGTTTGTCTGAGTTTCAGTCATTGCATCCAGAGCTAATGGTGCAGTTAGCTCCGAGCAACGAGTTAGTTGATTTCGATCAAGGTGAAATAGATCTGGCGATTAGAATGGGAGCTGGCAATTATAAAGGGCTTGCGGAAAAGCGCTTAGTTAATGACACCTTGATTTTTATCGCCAGTCCAGATTTGATTAGTGAAGCCGACGCTAAGAATAGTCAGAAAGTATTTAGCTTGCCTTGGATAGAAGATATCAGCGCAGACACCCAGCCCATCATTCAGCAGGCATGTGACAAATTCAATATAGACAGGGGCAAACTGACCGCCAGTATCCGCTCGAATAATTCCATAGTTCTAATAGAAAATGCCCTTGCCAGTAGGGGCTTTACCCTGACTAATAAAAGTCTTGTGATCGACCATCTGCGCACAGGTAGGCTAATTAAACTGCTTGATTTCAGCACTCTCAGCCCTTATTGCTTATTCCTTGTCGCGCCGGAACAACATTTTTCATGGCCCAAGATACGCAAATTTGAAGATTGGTTCATTCCGAAGTTAACAGAATCCTTTGCTGATTTAGACCAATGGTAGTGTTTATCGTGTTTATCGAGACACCCATCATAATAAAATGCACAAAGAGTAATTTCTTTGATTTGTTATTATGGATGTCCAGTTAATAATATTGAAATTTAAGTGATTTATTGAGACACCCATCATAATAAAATGCACAAAGAGTAATTTCTTTGATTCGTTATTATGAATGTCTCGTTAATAATATTGAAATTAATGGTTGAAGTGAGGTTACAAATACGGATTGATATGATGTTTGCTAGGTTGCTAAAAATACCTCGTGAGTAGCTATTGATTAGTTACAATTACTTTGGCTTTTATAGTTTATGACGTCGCTGACAAGTTATTAAAAAGTAATGGTTTTTTCAAGGACTGAATGGCTTGGAGTATTTACTCGAGCAGAGGGTTGAAACCTAAGACTGTTGGATCTCAAAACAGGTTTTAAAGTTTAATGCCAGTCAGTGTAACTCACTGGCATTAGAGCTCGGTTTGGTTTATCAAGCCTTACATGGCGTAACAGGCATCTACCAAAATACCTACTTTTACGTCAGTCACAATAGCGTGACTAGTGAGTAGGGCTTCCATCGCAGCTCGGTCTTCGTCTGTAGCATTACCATAACGCTCTGCTGAAGTAACTGAACCTTCAAACATCTCGCCATCATTACCAAGAGTAATATATAGGTTTTGGCTATCGGCAAACGCTGCAAAGCTAGTAAAAAACTGCTCGTAATCATCACCGTTTAAACTGGCTAAAGTAAAGCTAAATTCAAAGCCTAAAGGATTTACCGAGACACCCATCATAACAAAATGCACAAAGAGCGATTTCTTCAATTCGTTACCATGGATGTCCTGTTAACAATATTAAAATTCATGGTTGAGGTGAGGTGACAAATACTGATTGATATTATGTTTGCTAGGTTGCAAACATAGTTACCTCGTCAGTAGCGATTGATTAATCACAAATATGGGGGCTTTTATAGTTTATGACGTCGCTGACAAGTTATTAAAAAGTATTGGTTTTTTCAAGGACTGAATGGCTTGGAGTATTTACTCGAGCAGAGGGTTGAAACCTAAGACTGTTGGATCGCAAAACAGGTTTTAAAGTTTAATGCCAGTCAGCGTAACTCACTGGCATTAGAGCTGGGTTGGTTTTGTAATGCTAATCAAGCCTTACATGGCGTAACAGGCATCTACCAAAGTCCCTACTTTTACGTCAGTCACGATAGCGTGACTAGTGAGTAGAGCTTCCATCGCTGCTCGGTCTTCGTCTGTAGCATTACCATAACGCTCTGCTGAAGTAACTGAACCTTCAAACAACTCGCCATCATTGCCAAGAGTAATATATAGGTTTTGGCTATCGGCAAACGCTGCAAAGCTAGTAAAAAACTGCTCGTAATCATCACCGTTTAAACTGGCTAAAGTAAAGCTAAATTCAAAGCCTAAGATAGCAAACTCTTCCAAGTGCAATTTTTTTCTTAAGCGTCTGTTTCTAGTGATTTTTTCTGACATTCTGGTACCTATAAAAGCTAAAAAGGATTCAATCGGTCACGGCTACCGAAGAGTTGATCGTCGGTGTTCAGTGATAATTGCGCGCATACTACCAGTTTTTTTCACTTTGTATTGAAGTAAAAATAGCCGCGCAATACAGATGGGCTATAATGGCCAAAATAACGGGGTAAATTGATTTATCTCAGCCACAATTCTTCGCTTAAAAAATAAAGATATCGTCATGAATAAAAAAAAGAAAATCAATCAAATACACCAGAAACGGCTTAAAGCCGCTAAAGCAAAAGGTAATGTGAAAAAAAAGGGTACCTATATTTCTAAAGCCGATCGCGCAAAGCTAGAGGCATCAACAGAGTCAGAATCCGAAAACGAAGCCGAAGATTCGACTATTAATATTTCATAGCGTTTCAGCAGTGTTTACCCACATGATCTAGCTGTGATAGTAACTTATTGATTGCCTGAAGATATTACTAACCCAAGGTAGGATTTAAGGTTTGCTACCCCATTTTCAGTGACTTTGCGCCTGGCTTTTAAACTTTCAATTTATCAACTTGATAAAACTTCACGCCGCCTACCTGTTTGCATAACCCTTCTGTTGAAACAGTTAAATTAGATACTGAGCCCGGCTATTCTTTCCGTTTAGCGCTCATGGGGACTTATGTTTAACTATAAGATTTAATAAGTTTTTTGTCGCATCAATGCTGTTTATGATGAAAAGATATACTTGCGCTGATTATAGATGAGTGGGCGGGCTTTGGCTCAGCAAGTCTGATGTTCAGTGAAGTAAGCAATTTTAGAAATCTATGTTTAGAAAAACGAGTTAATCGTCTTTTTAGCATATTCAAATTATCCGGCTGTAAAAGGGCACACTGATGACAAATGATCTTATTGATAATGAAGAAATTCAAATTTTTCGTGACATGGTGTTGCGCTTTTTAGAGCAGGAAATAATACCCCACTATGATGGTTGGGAAAAAAATCATCATATGCCACGAGAAGTGTGGAATACCCTAGGCAGTGCCGGCATTTTGTTGGTTGATATGCCTGAAAAATATGGTGCAGCAGGCGCTAGTTTTGATGTTTGCCAAATGATCCAAGAAGAAATGTGTCGTTTGGGTCTTCATGGCTTAGCGACTGGCTATAATATTCATGCCAATATTGTGGCACCCTATATCCTTAATATCGCCACTGAAGAGCAGAAAGATCGTTGGTTGCCGCCTATGGTTTCAGGTGAAGTGATAACCGCACTTGCCATGACAGAACCGGGTGCAGGTAGCGATGTAGCGGGTATGCGAACGCAGGCTGTAAAAGACGGTGACAGCTATATTCTTAATGGTTCAAAAACCTTCATAACCAATGGCAACATGGCCAATATGATCGTGGTGTGCGCTAAAACAGATCTAAAAGCTGGTGCAAAAGGTATCTCGCTATTTTTAGTTGATACCAGTCTTCCCGGATTTTCAAGGGGTAAGCCCATTGAAAAAATAGGTCAACACAGCAGTGACACCGCTGAGCTCTTTTTTGCAGACATGCGTTTGCCCGCCGATGCTTTGCTGGGCGAAGAGGGCAAAGGCTTTACTTATTTGATGCAAGAATTACCGCGGGAACGATTAGGTTGTGCAGTGCAAGCAATTGGCCATGCACAAGGCGCCTTAGATTTAACAGTTGATTATGTGACACAACGTAAAGCCTTCGGCCAATCGGTTGGGCAATTTCAAAATACGCGTTTTAAACTTGCCGAATGTCTGACTGAACTTGAACTGTGCCGAGCCATGCTTGAAAAGCATATGAGCAAGTACAAGCAGGATAAAATGACGGTAACCGATGCCGCGATGTTGAAATTGGCCGCAACTGAAATGCAACTTAAAATGGTGAATGAATGCCTACAGTTATTTGGCGGCTATGGTTACACCGATGAATACCCTATTTCACGCTTTTATCGTGATGCTCGTGTACAGACTATTTATGCCGGCAGTTCTGAGATTATGAAAGAAGTGATTGCGCGCAGCATTTTAGGTCGTTAATTTATATTTGAATCGTTAATAACAATCCTACTAATATCTTATAATTTGGGCGGCAAACAGTCCTTAGTTTTGGTTGTTTGCTAAGCCATCAAGAATGGAACAGCTGGCATTATCATCCGCATTGCAGTTATTTGACAATGTTTGTAAGGCTTGTTTCATTTGCTCTAGTTCGTTAATTTTTTCGTTTATCTCCACTAAATGTTGTTCGGCCAGTTGCTTAACTTCGCGACTGGCACGCTTTGGATTTTGCCATAAGTCCACTAGTGAATGTGTTTGGTTTAAGGAGAATCCCAATTTTTTGGCCTGCTTAATGACCCCCATTACTTTTAATTGCTGAGGGTTATAAAGACGGTAACCCCCATCTGTGCGATTAGCTTTAGCTAACAAACCTATTGTTTCATAGTGGCGGATCATTTTAGCCGATAGGCCGCTTATTGTTGCTGCTTCGCCGATCGTGGCTAGTTTAGTCATTAGGGCTTATTCCTTTGCTTTCCAACGTTGTAACAATAGAGCATTACTGATGACAAACAAACTACTGCATGCCATGGCAGCGCCGGCTATGATAGGGCTTAAAAAACCAAATGCCGCTAATGGAATACCAACAGAGTTAAAGATAAACGCCCAAAACAAATTTTGTTTAATTTTACGGTAGGTCAATTTTGAAATTAAAAGAGCCGATGCCACTAAATTAGGCTCACCACGCATTAAGGTAATAGCTGCTGCACTGACCGCCACTTCGGTGCCGGTTGCCATGGCAATGCCTAAATCCGCTTGCGCCAGGGCAGGGGCGTCGTTGATACCGTCTCCTACCATCGCCACTTGCAAGCCTTGTTGTTGAGCCTGTTTAATAAAAGTCGATTTATCTGCCGGCATAACTTGTGCCTGATACTGATCAAGTTGTAATTGCTGGGCAACGTCATCAGCACTTGCCTGACTGTCACCAGTCAACATGGCCACTTTAATGCCTTGTTGTTTTAGCTGTTTGACTGCGGATAATGCATTTGTTTTAAGCTTATCGGTAAAACAAAAAAGACCGAGTAACTCTGTTTTATCCCCTTTTTGTCTGGCTAACCACGAGGTTGATGCTCCTTTCGTTTGTACAGCGTCATTGGGCAGCTTGAGACCCAAGTCCTTCATCATATGACTACTACCCAAGAATAAGGTGGCATCGTCCAATTTGGCCTTTATACCTAAACCGGCCATTACATGAAAATCGCTTACATCGAGGGCGGAGATCGACATGTCCTTGGCTTTGTTAACAATCGCTAAGGCCAAAGGATGTTCACTATGTTGTTGCAGTGAAACCGCAAGCTGAATCAGTTCTTGTTCATTACCAATTAAGGCCGTTGTTTGGCTTAAGGACGGCTTTCCCTCGGTCAGTGTGCCCGTTTTATCAAACACCACCATATCAATGGCAGTGGCTTGTTCTAAGGCACTGGCATCTTTGATCAAAATACCAAAGCGAGCAGCCGTTCCAGTACCTGCCATGATAGCCGCCGGCGTTGCTAAACCGAGGGCGCAAGGGCAAGCAATTACCAATACGGCAACTGCATTGAGAATGGCTTGTTGCCAATTACCATTAAACATACCCCAACTGACTAGGGTGAGCAGTGCTAGCACCATGACTACAGGAACAAACACCGCACTCACTTTATCGACTAGCGCTTGTACCGGTGCTTTGGCACCTTGTGCTTCTTCAACCAGTGTTATTATTTTGGCTAGAGTAGACTCTGCGCCAACACTACTGGCTTTAATTTCTAATACGCCGTCTAAATTAATAGAACCACCGGTAACCGCATCACCGATTTTTTTGCTGACAGGCAGACTTTCACCACTAATCAAGGCTTCATCGAGTTGGCTTTGCCCAGATAAGACTTCACCATCTACCGCCACTCTTTCACCCGGTTTAATCTGCACCCGCTCACCAGATTGGACAGTAGAGGCGGTGACTTGTCGCCAATCATCGTCACGCCATACCGTGGCTGTGGTCGGTTTTAAATTTTCTAGCGCTCTTAATGCGTCGGTGGTGCGGCGTTTGGCTTTGTGTTCAAGGTATTTACCGATCAGCACCAAGCTTAATACTACGCTGCTGCTCTCAAAATATAAGTGCGGCGAGCCAGAGTGGCCACTATGGGCCCACCATAAGTAAAGTGACAAGGCATAAGCTGAACTGGTGCCGATAGCCACTAACAAATCCATGTTGCCAGTGCCTGCTTTAAGCGCTCCCCACGCAGCCCGATAAAAACGCGCACCAAAGTAAAATTGCACGGGCGTTGCTAACAGCCATTGCCACAACGCAGGTAACATCCATTCTTTACCCAACAACATGCCAAACATAGGTAGGGCAAGGGGTAAAGACAGCACACTGGCAGCCAAAGCATCAAACCAGTCGGCATGGTAAAACGGGGTCTTATGGTGATTGCCGCTCGTTTTAGCATCAGTGGGTTTGTTGGGACTAAGCAGTTTGTAACCTGCATCATCTAGCGTCGTCGCCACTTTAGATTCTTGAAGTTCGGCAATAAGGCTAATTGAGACTTGCTCAGTTGCGAGATTGACGCCTGCTTTTAACACCTGAGGTAGTTTGAGTAGTGCGTTTTCGACACGCCCTGCACAAGACGAACACGTCATGCCAGATACAGAGTAGATTCTGTTTGTCGTTTGAACATGATATCCGGCGGACTCAACCGCTGACACTAATGCTTCAAGCTTCGCTGAACCTTGAATACTTGCGGTTTCAACCGCTAAGTTAACGTTGACGCTTTCAACGCCTTTGACTTGCTTAAGTTGTTTTTCAACTCGTCCGACACAAGACCCGCAGGTCATACCCTCAATTTTTAACTGAATGACGTCATTCATAACAACCTCGTTGATACCTACATACAATGTTGAAGAGGGTAAAGCTTACCATGATGGTAAGGTCAATAGGCGTTGATAAATTAGTCTTGCAGAGTGAGGTAAATTATTTTTGAGATGACAAGGTTTGAAAAAGTACTTGTCTTAAATATAGCTAGAAGCTGCTAATATTACCCATCAGTTTTAATCAGTGTTATGCAAAAAATGAAAAATAAAGTATCACCAGAAGTTGAAGCTCAAGCGCTAAAAATAGCCAAAGGTAGGCAAAAAGAGGGGCAAACTAAAGAGCAGACCAAGTTAATTGCTCAAGGTATTCAAAAAGGTGTTGCTGAATATAAGAAGCAGCACGGTATAAAAATACGTAAAATAGACAAACAACGGAAGCAAACAATCAGGCAACGGGAGAATGAAAGTACTGAATCCGTGCAAGAGGTAGTCAACGACAGTCGTTTAAAATATCTACCCTGGGTTTTGTTGTCGCTAAGCTGGGTGGGTTTTATCGCTTATGTTGTCTGGCAAGCTAGTTAACTGCTGATTGTCTGACATTTTAAAAAAGCGGACTTAGATTTTAGCTTAGAGAGGTATCGAAGAGTAGTCGCCAGTAAATAGACACTAGCTACAGTGAAAAAAATGCTATTGAGACAGCCATCATAAACTGGCAAAAAGTCAGTTTTGAACTACGCTTTAAAGGTTCAAACAACCACGGATGGTCTGTCATGCCACAATCACGTCAAAGCCAAATCAGTCTTATTGATACTC